>DASVQC010000069.1:0-22118 GCA_036389335.1 Pyrinomonadaceae bacterium
TGGAACATCGGAAGAAGTTCCAGCCCGCGCGCCCTTTCGCGTCCCGGCGGCGCGTCAGAGCCCTCTGCGCCGCCGCCACTCGCGGACGACCTCGGCGGGCGCGCGCTTGTTGCCGTCAACTTCAAAATTCAGGCGGCGCATCTCGTCGGTCGGGATCGCGCCGCCTAAAGTTTGCAGCGCCTCCCCGAGCGCGTCGGCGCGCGCGAGCGCGTCGCGGCGCGCGAGGAAGACGGCTTCGTAGGGCGGGAAGTAGTGGCGGTCGTCCGAGAGCTGCGTGAGGTCGAGCGCGCTGATGAGGCCGTCGGTCGAGTTGCCGGCGATGATGTCCACCTCGCCCGCGGCGAGCGCGCGGTAGGTGAGCGACAGATCCATCTCGCGCGGGCGTTCGCGGAACTTCAAGCCGTAGGCGCGCGCGAAGCCCTCGTAGCCGTCGGGGCGCGAGACGAAGTCCTGCCCGAAGCCCGCGCGCCAGCCCGCGGAGTGCGGCGCGGCGTCCGAGATCGTGCGCAGTCCCAGAGAGCGCGCGTCGCGACCGCGGACGAGGATGGCGAAGTCGTTGGCGAAGCCGAGCGGTGGCGAGACCTCTACGCCGAAGCGCTCGGCGTACTCGCGCTTCACCTGTTCGTAGACGGCGCGCGGGTCTGTGAGGGGTTGGTGCTTGAGGATGGCGGTGAAGGACGTGCCGGTGTATTCGGGGTAGACGTCGATCTCGCCCGCGACGAGGGAGTTGTGGGAGAGGTTGCCGCCCAGCTCGAAGTGGCGACCGACCTTCAGCCCCTGCGCTTCGAGACGCTGGGCGAGCAGCTCCGCGAGGATGACGCTCTCCGTGAAATCTTTCGAGCCCACGATCACGTCGGGGCGGCGTCCGCGCCAGAGCGCGTAGCCGCCGACGGCGAGCAGCGCGAGCGCCGCCGCGGCGAGCGGGCGGCGCAGTCTCCCCGCGTCGCGTATCCGCGCCGAGAGCCCGCGCACGTACTCGCTCAGGCGCGGCTCAAGAAAGCCGATCAAGCCGTCGATGGCGAGCGCCATCGCGGCTGCCGGGATCGCGCCCGCGAGGACGAGCCGGTTGTCCATGCGGAGTCCGCGGAAGATGTAGACGCCGAGGCCGCCCGCGCCGATGGCCGCCGCGATGGTCGCCACGCCCACCGAGATCACCGCCGCGACGCGCACGCCCGCGAGGATGACGCTCGACGCCAGCGGCAGCTCGACCTGCCACAGTATCTGCCCGCGCGTCATGCCCATCGCGACCGCCGCCTCGCGCACGTTTTTGTCGACGCCCTCGATGCCGGTGACGGTGTTGCGGATGACGGGGAGCAGCGCGTAGAGGACGAGCGCGACGATGGCCGTGCGCGCGCCGATGCCGCCGATGAAGGGCAGCGGGATCAGGAAGCCGAAGAGCGCGAGGCTCGGCACGGTCTGGAGGACGCCCGCGACGGCGAGGACGGGCCGCTTCAGCCTCTCGTAGCGCGTGAGCGCGACGCCCGCCGGGAGCCCCACGGCGACGGCGCACGTGACCGAGACCGCGACGAGCCAGAGGTGCTGACCCGTCAGGGCCAGCATCTCGCGCCAGTGCGTTTGCAGGAAGTTCGTCAAAGTCGTCAACGCCGCGCGCCCCCTCCGGCGCGCTTCAACGCATGATGCAAAAACTTTCCTTCTTCTCTTCGCGCCCTCGTCGCCTCCGGCGTGAGAATTAAGTTTCACGCCGGCGGCGCGAAGAGAGGGATCAGCCCGCGGGGTCGGCGTCGAGGAGTGAACTGCCGAGGCGCAGCGTGTCGAGGTAGGCGCGCGCGTGCGGCTCGCTCGTCGCTAAAAATTCCCGCGGCGTGGCGAGCAGGACGATCCGCCCGGCGCGCATGAGCGCGACGCGCGAGGCGAGCATGAGCGCCTCGCGCACGTCGTGCGTGACGAAGACCGCGGTCTTGGCGAGCCTGCGGCTGAGCGCGGCGAACTCGCGCTGGAGCCCCGCGCGCGTGAGCGGGTCGAGCGCGCCGAAGGGCTCGTCGAGGAGCAGGAGCGGCGGGTCTGCCGCGAGCGCGCGCGCCACGCCGACCCTCTGGCGCTGGCCGCCCGACAACTCCGCGGGGAAGCGCGCGGAGAAGTCCGCGGCGTCGAGGCCGACGAGGCGGAGCAGCTCCGCGACGCGCTCCGCCGTGCGCTCCGCCGGCCAGCCTTCGAGCGCGGGGACGAGCCCGACGTTTCGCGCCACCGTGAAGTGCGGGAAGAGCCCCGCCTCCTGTATGACGTAGCCGGTGCGGCGGCGCAGCGCGATCTCGTCCCACGCGGTCGTCGGGCGGCCCTCGACGAGAACGTCGCCCGCGGTCGGATCGATCAGGCGGTTGATCAGCTTGAGCGTCGTCGTCTTCCCGCAGCCCGACTCGCCGAGCAGCACCAGCGTCTCGCCGCGGAAGATTCGCAGGTCGAGATCGGAGATGACGGCGGCGCGCGCCCCGCGCGGCGTGTAGCTCACGCGGCGGAACTCGACGACGGGCTCGTTATCTTTCAGGGCGCTCAAATCGTGCTCGCGCGAGAGGAGTAAAGATTCACCACAGAGACACAGAGGGCACGGAGCAGGCACAGAGGCTTGAGCGCAGTTAAAATCGGATGCTGATCTCGATCTTCTCTGTGCACCCTCCGTGCCCTCTGTGTCTCTGTGGTGAACTATCTGCCGTGTTGATTCAAGCTGCGGTTAATAATCAGGCGATGCGAAGATACTCGACGACGCGCTCCATCGAAGCGTGCCAGCCGCCGCGGAAATTATGCAGCAGGACGTCGGCGGGCGCGACGCCCTCTTCGACGACGCGCGCGCGCAGCGGGTCGAGGTAGTGAACCTCGTCCGGCGCGGCGCGGCGCAGGCCCTCGGCGGCGAGCAGGACGGTCTCTTTCGCCAGCTCTTTGATTCTGACGCCGCCGACGCGCGCTTCGAGCGCGTCGCGCGCGACCGCGTCGCGCAGCTCGACGGAGGCGGCGAGGTCGAGGCGAGGCGCGAGCCGCAGCGCCTCGTCGAGCGCGCCGGCGTCGTAGAGCAGCCCCTTCCAGAGGGCTTGGAGGGCGAGCGCGTCTTCGAGCGAGCCGCAGTCCGCGCCGCGCAGCTCGATGTGCTGCTTGAGGCGCGCGTCCGTAAAGATGGTCGTCAGGTGATCCGCCCAGTCGCCGAACCGCGGCTCGACGCCGGGGCAGCCGCGCGCGAGGAAGTCGCCGAACTTGGTGCCCGTCGGCGCGTCGAGGTAGACGCCGTCGCGCTGCGCGAAGAGCATCGGCACCCCGAGCGCGTAGGCGACGAAGCTCTCCGGCGTGAAGTCGTCCGACGCGGCGGGCGGCGAGAGGAGCGCGCGATCCGCGTCGGTCGCGAGCCACGCCGCGGCGCGCGTGGACTTGTAGCCGGACTCGCGCCCGTCCTCGAAGGGCGAGTTCGCGAAGATCGCCGTGACGGCGGGCGCGAGGCGGTTGCCGACGAGGAATTTTTTCCGCAGGTCGTCCTCGCCGCCGTAGTCGAGGTTGGTCTGCACGGCGCAGGTGCGCGTCATCATGTCCCACGCGCGCGCGCCGCGGCGCGCGAGGTAGGGGCGCATCACTTCGTAGCGCGACTTGGGGAACCAGCTCTGCTCGGCGAGCGTGCGCAGGGGGTCGAAGCCGCAGGCGACGAAGACGAAGTTGTGCCCGGCGGCGATCTCGGAGAGGCGCGCGAGGTAGCGCCGGATTTCGCGCTCCACGTCGGCGAGGCGGCGCTGCGGCGCGCCCGAGAACTCCACCTGCCCGCCGGGCTCGACCGTCAGGCGGTTCATCTGCCCGGCGTTGACCTCGATGAGAGTGCCGCCCTCGTAGTGGAGATCGTTCGACGAGGGGGCGAAGCCCGCGAGCACGCGCTGCACCTGCGCCGGATCGAGCCGCGCCATGCGGCGGCTCGCGTCGTAGCCGAACAGCTCGAACTCGACGCCGCACGTCCAGCCTTCGGGGGGCTTCGCGCCGCGCCGCAGGTTCTCTGCGAAGAGGGGCGCGGAGTCGATGGAGACCGCTTCGGTCAGGAGCGGGAAAGACTCGTGGCCCGGCGACGCCGCGCGCCGCGCGCTCTCCGCGCCCCGGCCCGCGCCGCCGTCTCGCGCGCCCGGCCCCGCCGTCTCGTCGCGCGCCCTCATCGCGTCTCGCCCTCCCCGACGGCGGTGAGGAGGTTGCTGCTGAAGAGGCCCGCCGCGTCGCGCCACGCGCGCGCGACGGCGAAGCCCGCGCCGCGCGCGAGGGCGGTCAACTGCGCCGCGTCGTACTTGTGCGAGTTCTCAGTGTGGACGCGCTCGCCCGCCGCGAAGCGGACTTCGAGCGCGAGCGCGGCGACGCGGACGGTCTGAGCGCGCGCGCTCTCGACGTACATCTCGACGCGGCCCGCCGACTCTTCGTAGCGCGCGACGTGGCGGAAACTTCTGAGGTCGAAGTCCGCGCCCAGCTCGCGGTTGATGCGCGCGAGCAGGTTCAGGTTGAAGGCGGCGGTGACGCCGAGCGGATCGTCGTAAGCCGCCTCCAGAATTTTCGCGTCCTTCTTCAAGTCCGCGCCGACCAAGAGGGCGTCGCCCGCCGAGAGCACGCCGCGCACGCGCCGCAAAAACCCTTCCGCCTCCGCCGCCTCGAAGTTGCCGACGTTCGAGCCGAGGAAGAGCGCGAGCGTGCGGCCCCGCGCGGCGCGCGTCTGGCCGAGGCGCGCGAGCGCGGCGTCGTAGTCGCCCGCGTAAGCCTCGACGCTCAGTCGCGGGTATTCGTCGAGCAGGGCGTGCGCGCTCGCTTCGAGGGCGGTCCGGGAGATGTCCACGGGGACGTAAGTCAGACTCTTCTGCCGACCGAGCAGGGCCTCGATGACGCGGCGCGTCTTCGTCGAGCTGCCGCTGCCGAACTCGACGAGCGTGACGGGCCGGGGCGCGGGCGCGGCGGCGCGCCCTTCGCCGGGCGGGGCGAAGTCGTCGTCGCCGGCGCACGCGAGCCCGACGATCTCTTCGGCGCGGCGGGAGAGGATTTCGTCCTCGGCGCGCGTCAGGTAATACTCCGGCAGCTTGCAGATCGCCTCGAAGAGGACGGAGCCCAGCTCGTCGTAAAAGTATTTCGGGAAGAGCCGCTTCGGGGCGGAGGTGAGTCCGCGGCGCACGTCTTCGGCGAGCGTCGCCGACTCGCCGCCGCCCGCGAGCCGGTGCAGGCGCAGGCGCGTGTGCGCGGGTTGGGGTGTGGTCGCTTGCATCGTCCGCGTGCCGCCGTCTCGCTCCGTCCAACCCGACGGCGCGCGAGCCGCGAACGGACGGCGCGCCGCCTCACAAGCGTTGTCGGATGCTTGCCATGATAGCCCAACCCGGCTCATTATCCACGCTCACGCGCGGGGGCGAATTTCTTACGGCGGGGCGACGCGACCGGACATGAAGGACGACGGGCCAAGAGGCGGGCGCGAGGAGATCGCGCGGCAGTTGGAGAACGCTCGCGCGCAGACGCTCGCGCTCTTCGATCTCGTGCCGCTCGAAGCGGACTTGCACGTAAGCCCCGGCTTCGGCTTCCGCCCGCTCATCTGGCACCTCGCCCACACGGGCGTCTTCGAGGCTTACTGGGTGCTGCAAAAAGTTAAAGGCGAGCCCGCGCCCGACGAGCGTTACGAGCGCGTCTTCGACCCCATCGCCACGCCCCGCGAGGAGTCGAAGGAGTTGCCCGCGCGCCGCGAGATGGAAGACTTCCTCGCGCGCGTGCGCTCGCGCGTGCTCGACTTCTTAGACGCCGCGCCCTTCGACTCAGCCGACCCGATGCTGCGCGGCGGCTACGTCTTCCGCCTCGTCCTCGAACACGAGCGGCAGCATCAGGAGACGCTCGCCTACCTGCTCCAACTGCTCGACCCCACGAAGAAAGTCCGGCCCGCGGCGGCGAACGAGTTTGACGAAGCGGCAGCGCGCCTCTCTTCAACCCCCGCCGCGACGCACGCCGACGCCGCGCCCGCCGCGCGCACGACGAGCGCGATGATCGAAGTCCCGGCGGGCGAGTTCGAGATGGGCGTCGCGGGCGAGTCTGAGATGAGAGCTGGCGGCGGCTTCGTCTACGACAACGAATCACCCGCGCACGCGGCCTTCGTGCCCGCCTTCAGGATCGACCGCCGCCTCGTGACGAACGAAGAGTTCGCCCGCTTCGTCGCCGAGGGCGGGTACGCGCGCCGCGAATTCTGGGACGGAGAAGGTTGGGCGTGGCGCGAGAAGGAGGACTGGCGTCACCCGCTCTACTGGTCGCGCGGCGTCGGCGGCGCGGCATCGTCGTGGCGCTTGCGGAGGATGTTCGACGAAGTGAGCCTGCCGCCGCGGCACCCGGTGACGGGCGTGTCGTGGTACGAGGCGGAGGCTTACGCGCGCTTCGCGGGCAAGCGTCTGCCGACCGAGGCCGAGTGGGAGAAGGCCGCCGCGTGGGACGACGGGCGCAAACGCAAGCGGCTCTTCGCGTGGGGCGACGACGCGCCTACCGCCGATCTGTGCAACTCCGATTTCCGCTTCTGGGGCACGACGCCCGTCGGAAGTTTCCCCGGCGGCGCGAGCGCGCGGGGCTGTCTCGACGTGACGGGCAACGTCTGGGAGTGGACTTCCTCGAAGTTCGCGGGCTACCCCGGATTCCGCGCCTACCCCTACCCGGAATACTCCGAGCTGTGGTTCGACGACGACCACCGCGTCCTGCGCGGCGGCTCGTGGGCCACGCACTCGACGATCCTCCGAACCTCCTTCCGCAACTTCTTCCGCCGCCACTTCCGCATCGCCTTCGCGGGCCTGCGCTGCGCCGCGGACGCCTGAGCGCCGCGTCCGCGCCCGACGTTAATCGAACGTGACCCGCCTTGGCGACTTTGCGCCTCCGGCATGAAATTCATTCTCACGCCGGAGGCGCAAAGTCGCAAAGGGAAGCGCGGGTAGTGTCCTAGTTTCGGGATTTCTCCGTGCGTCCTCCGTGCCCTCTGTGACTCCGTGGTGAGTGCTTAAGTCTCTTACCTCACCACAGAGTCACGGAGGGCACGGAGGGGGCACAGAGGAAAATCAAATTAGGACACCACTGAAGCGCGCGGTGATTTGCAACTCATGAATGCGTCATGGCGCGTCGGTGCGGAGGCGTCGGCGGGTGATGAAGTAGGCGATCCAGAAGGCGAGGGCGAGCGCGGCGCAGACGCCGAATTGCAGCGGGAAGTCGCGGATGAGGAGGTGGAAATCTTTCAGCCGCCCGCCTTCGAGGGAGAACTGGCTGGTGAGCGAGATTGCCGTGAAGCCGACGGCGAAGCCGAACAGCCACCTCTGCCAGCCGAGGAGTCGGCGCGTGCGCCGCAGAGACTTCAGCTCAAGCCCCGGCGGGAGATCGGGCAGCGCCGCCGCGTCGAACTCTTGCGCCGACTGCCGGCGGACGCTCCGCGCGAACTCCGGGTCTCGTTCGAGATATTCTTCGACGAGCGCGCGCGTGTCGCTGCTCGCCTCGCCCGCGAGGTAGGCGGGCAGCAGGTCGATGATCACTTCCCGCGTGACGTTCATGCGTGTCCCCTCCGCGTCGGCCAAACTCGTGCTCCCCGGATCGTCCGCCCCCCATCGTGAATTCTAACCGCGGCGCAGGTCTGCGAGCGCGCGCCGCGCGCGGTGTACTTTCACCTTCGCCGCCGGGAGCGAGATGCCGAGGGCGCGCGCGATCTCTTCGTAAGGCATCCCGTCGAGAGACCTCATGAGCAAAGCGGCCCTGTCGGTTTCGGGGAGCTGTTGCAGGCGCGCGAGGACGGCGCGCAGCTCCTCCCTCTGCTCGGCCCGCGCGAGCTGGCCCGGCTGCGGGTCGGGCGTCTCGGCGCTCAGCTCGGCGCGGCGCGACTTCTTCCGCAGCGACTGCAGGAAGAGGTTGCGCGCGATGGTGAAGAGGTAGCCCTTGACGGTGGCCGCGCGGATCGCCTCGGGCGACGCCCACGCGCGCGCGAACGTCTCCGCGGTGATGTCCTCGGCTTCGGCGCGCTCGCCCGACAGGTAGAGCGCGAAGCGGAAAACTTCCGGCGCGTGGTTCCGGTAGAGCGCGCTGAAATCCGTCGTCAAGGTGTTTCAACTGCGAATGGTGACTTGGTTTCGGCTTTCCTCCGTGCCCCCTCCGTGTCCCCTGTGACTCCGTGGTGAGTGCTTCTGATCCTTACCTCACCACGGAGACACAGAGTTCACAGAGGGGGCACGGAGTAAAAATCGGATCAGGACACCTGCCAACTGCGGCGGTGGCGGGCCGCGGGCTAAGAGATTCCGGCGACGATGTCCGTCAGGGCGTGTGCCAACATACCGGGCCGCAGGCTCTCGCGCCACAGCGCGATGAGTCCGAAGAGGACGCCGTAGAGAGTGATCTTCAGGCACGCCTGCGTCCCCTGATAGCCGTGGCTGATGCCGAAGAGCAGCGCCTGCAAACACAGGCCCGCCCACCTGCCGCGCGCCAGCGCCGCGAACTGCCTCTGGAAGTAGCCGCGGAACGTCAGCTCTTCGCAAAACCCCGCGCTGAGCGATAGCGCGATCCAGAGCGCGATCTCGGAGGGCTGTCGCGGCAGCATGGAATTGATCGAGGCGGCGCGGCTCGGCGCGGACAGACTGGCCCACGCGGCCTGAACGATCACCCAGATCGCCCACAGCCCGAGGGCGAGCGCCGCGTCGAGCACGAAGTCTTCCGCCTTCGCCCACCTGCCGCCGACGATGTCGCGCAACTTCACCCCGGCGCGCCGCAGCCCCACCCTCCAGACGTAATAGAAGAGCCCCCACTGCGCCGCGACGAGCGAGAGGTAGATGGGCAAGACGTTCTGGCGCGGCAAAAGCTCGCCGCCGTGCGAGCCGGCCCTGCGCTGCGACAGGAAGCCGCCGAGCGTCAGGGCCAGAAAGACGCCGGTGAGGACGGCGGTGTGCCGCCACGACGCGACGGGCTTGTTGCTTGAGGGTTGGCCTACGACTGACGCGCTCGCCGACATGAATACCTCCTCCGAGAGCGTGCGCGGCGCTTCGGGCGGGGCCGGGCTTCGTTAAGGCCCTCCCCCCGAGCGCGCCCGCTCTTAACAGGTATCCGCGGGCGACCGAAAAGTTACGGGGAATAGTTTTAACTGTGAGAGGCCGTCTGAAAGTTCCGTGAGGGGCGAGTGTTTACGGCGCGGAGAAACTTGTGATCCTTCAAGCCCCGCCGGGGCGGTGTGTAACGCATCGCCCTTGGCGGGGCTTCATTGGATCGAGTTGGATCGGGGTCGTCGGGGCGATAAACATCCCGCCCGCGCGGGACCGAGACTTTACCGAACGGGTTCCTAGACCACGCCCGCCTCTCTGAGTTCGAGCGTCTTCTCGTCGGCGTTGAGCGTGGCGTTGACGCCGAGGGGGAGCGTGAGTTGATCGGCGGTGTGGCCGATGGTGAGGCCGGAGAGGACGGGGACGCGCGCGGAGCCGAGAATCTGATCGAGGACTTCGCCGAGCGTGGAGTCCCACGCGAAGGAGGGCTTGTAGTCGTTCGGCGCGCACTCGCTGCACTCGCCGAAGACGATGCCCGCCGCCTGATCGAGTTTGCCCGCGAGCCGGAGCTGCGTGAGCATCCGGTCGATGCGGTAGGGCTCCTCGCCCACGTCCTCGATGAAGAGGATGCGCCCGCGCGTCTCGATCTCGTAGGGCGTGCCCATCAGCGCGGTGACGAGCGAGAGGTTGCCGCCGACGAGGCGGCCCGTGGCCGCCCCCCCGCGGATCGCGCGCAGAGGGTGTTCGGGCCGGAGCTGGTTCGACTCGGCGGGGTTGGTGAGCCTGCCCGCGGGCCTCGCGTCGAAGAGGGCCTGGCGGAAACTGCGCTGCGTGTAGTCGGTGAAGGAAGAGAGCACGATGGGGCCGTGGAAGGTCGTCAGGCCGGCGTGGCGGTTGATGGCGAGGTGCAGGGCGGTGATGTCGCTGTAGCCGACGAAGACCTTGGGGTTGCGCCGGACGAGATCGTAGTCGATCCGGTCGAGCAGTTGCATCGAGCCGTAGCCGCCGCGGACGCAGAAGACGGCTTTCACTTCCGGGTCGCGGAACATCGCGTGCAGATCGTCGAGCCGCTCGGAGACCGGGCGCGTGACGTGGCCCGAGCCGCGTGCGACGTACTTGCCGAGGCGCGCGCGCAGCCCGAAGAACTTCAGCGTCGGCTCGACGAGCGCGAGGCGTTCCGGGTCGGGGACGGCGGTGCCCGGCGCGATGACGCCGACCACGTCGCCCGCGCGCAGGGCACGCGGCTTGACGAGGTCGCCCGCGGCGGCCTGCGACAGCGCGGGGGCCGCGTTTTTCGCGAGCGGCAGAGCGAGCGCGCCCGCGGCGGACGCGCTCAGAAAGTTTCTACGGTTCATTCGTGTCATCCCCTGATCGATGTTGGTGCGCGTTCGCGCGCGGCCCGTCCGGAGTCCGGCCTCCGGGCCGCCCGCGGGCGCGCGCCGGAGCGTGAAACGCGGGCGCGGCGCGCTTTCTCTCAGGCCGCTTGCAGATCGGCGCAGCAGGCGAGGCAGCGCGTCGCCTTGAGCGGGATCGAGGTGAGGCAGCGCGGGCAGTCCTTGGTCGTCGGCGCGGAGTCCGAAGCCTGCTTGCTCTTCGCGCGGTTGTAGGCTTTGACGACGAGGAAGACGACGAAGGCGACGACGAGGAAGTTGATCACGTCGTTGACGAGCTGCCCGTAGGCGATGACGGGGATGCCCTTCGCCTTCGCGTCGGCGAGCGAGGCGGGCACGCCCTTCGACGAGTCGAGCACGTAGAAGAGGCTCGCGAAATCGGCCCTGCCGAGGATGAGCCCGACGGGCGGCATGATCACGCCCTCGACCAGTGAGGTGATGATCTTGCCGAACGCCGCCGCGATGATGACGGCGACGGCGAGGTCGATGACGTTGCCGCGGTTGATGAACTCGCGAAATTCTTTTAGCATCGTGTCTCCTGAGAAGCTCTCGAAAGCTGTCGGCGGGCGTCCCGTGTCGGCGTGCGAATCGGACGTGTTTCTACTCGACGGCGCGGGCGAAGTCAACAGTTTTCGGTTTCCGGTTTTCGGTTTCCAGACCGAGCGGTTCTCGGCTAAGCTGGAAACCGGAAACTGGAAACCGCCCCCGTGGATCGCATGAGTGAGTTGAGGGAACAACGTTGGTCTGTCTTGAGCGAGCGCGGCAGGGAGGCGGCCCGGCTCTCTTACGCGGACGCCGCCGCGCTCGTGCGCACGCTGACGGGCGAGCGCGTCCACGGGCTCTGCGTCATCACGGACGAAGCCGCCGCGCGGCTCTCCGCGCCGGAAACCCCTCCCGCCGACGGGGGCGGGCCGGCGGCGGGCGCGAAGGGCCGGGCGCGACAGCGCGCCGTGAAGCCCGCTTAACCGGTGGCCCTCCCCCGCGGGTCGCCGCCGATGTCGGCGGGCGCGCGCCGCGGGGGGAGCGCGCGGCCTCGATCATTCTTCAAACGTCAGACAACACGGCCTTCCTTAGGAGAACAACGCCTTGCGCCTCTTCACGTCAGTCGCCGCCGCCTTCGCGCTCGTCTTCAGCCCGGCCCTCGCGCGGCAGGCGCAACAGACGCGGCCCGCGCCCCGTACGAACGCGCGGCAGAGACCGGCGGAGCAGCCGGGGGTGACGCTGCCGCCGCCGCGCGTCCGCGCCGACGACTACCGCGCCGCCGCCGCGCGCATCATCGGCGCGGCGCTCTCCACCGACCGCGCCTACCGGCGTCTCGCCTACCTGACGGATCGCATCGGCAACCGTCTGAGCGGCTCGGAGAACTTGGAGCGCGCCATCGAGTGGGCCCTCTCGGAGATGAGGCGCGACGGGCTGGAGAACGTGCGCGGCGAGAAGGTGATGGTCCCGCATTGGGTGCGCGGCGAGGAGAGCCTTGAGCTGAAGAGCCCGGTCGCGCGAAAACTCGCGATGCTCGGACTGGGCAACAGCGTCGGCACCCCGCCCGAAGGCGTCACGGCGGAGGCTCTGGTGGTGCGCACCTTCGACGAGCTGGAGGCGCGCTCGGCGGAGGTGCGCGGGAAGATCGTCGTCTACAACGCGCCGTTCACCAATTACGGCGCGACCGTGCAGTACCGCGGCGCGGGCGCGTCGCGCGCGGCGAAGTACGGCGCGGTCGCGGCCCTCGTGCGCTCGGTGACGCCCGTCAGCCTACAGTCGCCGCACACGGGCGCGATGAACTACGCGGCGGATCAGCCGAAGATTCCGGCAGCCGCGATCACCATCGAGGCGGCGGAGATGTTGCAGCGGATGCAGGAGCGCGGCGAGCGACCGACCCTCACGCTCAGGATGCAGGCGAAGTTTCTGCCGGACGCGGAGTCCGCCAACGTCGTCGCGGAGCTGAAGGGCCGGGAGAGGCCGGACGAGATCGTTCTGCTCAGCGGCCACTTCGACTCGTGGGACGTCGGGCAGGGCGCGCACGACGACGGCGGGAGCTGCGTCGCCGTGTGGGAGGCGGTGCGGCTGCTCAAGGAGTTGAACCTGCGACCGCGGCGCACCGTCCGCGTCGTGCTCTGGACGAACGAGGAGAACGGCACGCGCGGCGGCAACGGCTACCACGACGCGCACCTCGCGGAGCTGCCCAAGCACGTCCTCGTCGTCGAGTCGGACGAGGGCATCTACCGCCCGCGCGGCCTGGGCCTCGCCGCCGACGCGCCGCTTCAGGCGCGCGCCGACTTGGAAGAGCTGGCGAAGCTCCTCACGGGCATCCGCGCCGGTCGCGTCGGCGCGGACGGCGGCGGCACGGACATCGGGCCGATGACGCGCGACGGCGTGATCGGCGCGAGCCTCGACTCAGACAACGAACACTACTTCGACATCCACCACACGCAGGCCGACACGATAGACAAGATCGATCCGAACGATCTCGCCTTCTGCGTCGCCACGCTCGCCGTCATGGCCTACGCCGTCGCCGAAGCGCCCGAAGCCCTGAACGCGCCCGCGACGGCGCGCGCGTCCAACTAGATCAAACTCAGTTGAGCGTGGGGTAAGACGGGTTCAACGCAGAGGCGCAGAGAGCACGGAGGGGGCGCAGAGAGTTGAGATGTTTTCTCCGCGCCCCCTCCGCGTCCGTCCGCGCCTCTGCGTCGAGTCTTCTTTCTTCCGAGCCTTTTTTTTCTCACGTCGGGCGGAGGCGGAAGTCCGCGACGAGCGGCAGGTGATCGGAGGCGACGAGCGCGGTCGAGGTCTTGTGGAGCGCGAGGCGCGTGAGTTCCAACTGCGGATCGTAGTAGATGTGATCGAGGTGCGCGACGGGCAGCAGCCCCGGGTAGGTGCGCGCGCTCTTGAGGTGCGTGCGGACGTCCGCGGCGCACAGCTCCTCGGACAGGAGGCGCGTCGCTAGGCCCCGCGGGAACTCGTTGAAGTCGCCGAGCACGACGCGCGCGCCTTCGAGGTCGGGCCGGCGCAGGACTCTTTCGCCGACCAACTGCCGCGCCTGATGCCTGCGCTCGATGAAGGCGGTTCCGAGGTGGACGTTGAAGAGGTGGAGCGTGAGCCGACCGCCCGCGCCGTCGTCGATCCGCACGTCCACGCGCAGCGCGCCGCGGCGCTCCCTGCCGCGCCACGTGATGTCGTGGTTCTCCACGCGGCCCCACGGCAGACGGCTCAGGACGACGTTGCCGTAAGCCGCGCCGCGGTGCTTGCGGTTCTCGCCGACGCAGTAGTCGTAGCCCAACTCCCCGGCGATGAACTTCGCCTGATCCATCTCCGCCCTGTCCGCGCCCGCGTGCGACACCACCTCCTGCAACGCGATCACGTCGGCGTCCAGCTCGCGCAAGACGGAAGCGATCCGCGCCGGTCGCACGCGCCGGTCGAGCCCCCGACACTTGTGGACGTTGTAGGTGACGACGCGGAGCATGTAACAGGGGTCGGAGGTCAGAGGCTAGAGGTTAGAAGGTCGGTCAGAACTGATTTCATTAACCTCCGACCTCTAGCCTCTGACCTCTGTTTCATTGCTGCCTCTCCAGCAGCCAGCCGAAGAACTCGTGCGCGCGCTCGAAGACGGGGCGGCGCTTCCACTGCTCGTAGGTCATCTCGCGGCTCTCGGCGAGGTCGCGCTGGAAGTCTTCGGCGATGCGCGCGGCCAAGCCCTCGCCGAAGGCGGCGAGGTTGACTTCGTCGTTCAGGCCGAAGGAACGGTTGTCGAAGTTGGTCGTGCCGACGACGCTCCACTTGCCGTCGATGACGAGCGTCTTGCAGTGGATCATCGTCGGCTGGTACTCGTAGATCTGCGCGCCCGCTTCGAGCAGGTCGCCGTAGAGGCGGCGGCTGGCGTTGCGCGTCAGGGCGTGATCGGTGCCCTTGCCCGGCGTGACGATGCGCACCTTCACGCCGCGCTCGCGGACGGCGCGCACCATCTCGGCGCGCGCGCTGCGGTCGGGCAGGAAGTAGGGCGTCGTGATGAGGATGCTCTCGCGCGAGGCGGCGAGCAGCATCTGGAAGAGGATGCGCGCGCGCGTGGAGCGGCCCGCCGAGGGCGAGCTGTTGACGACGAGCGAGGGCAACGCGCCCTCCGCCATCTCGCACGGCGGGAAGTATTTCGGGTCGGAGAGGATTTCGCCCGACGCTTCGAGCCAGTTCTCCGCGAACGTCGCCTGAAGGTGCGCGACCGCCTCGCCCTCGACGCGGAACAGGGTGTCGCGCCAGCGCGGTCGATCCTTCTGCGGCGGGTAGCGCCAGTGATCGGCCACGCCCGCGCCGCCCGTGAAGGCGACGCGCCCGTCGACGACGACGATCTCGCGGTGCGTGCGGTTGTTGATGCGCGCGAGCGTGTACCAGCGCAGCCCGTTGTACCACGCGACGCGCCCGCCCGCGTCGGTCAGCGGCTTGAGGTAGCTGTCCCACGTCGTGAAGCTGCCGAGCGCGTCGAGCACGAGGCGCACTTCGACCCCGGCGCGCGCCCTCTCCGTCAGCGCCTCGACGTACTCGCGCGCCACCCTGCCCTTCTGGAAGATGTAGGCTTCGAGGTGGACGCTCTCCTTCGCGTTGCGGATGGCTTCGAGCGAGGCGGGGTAGTAGTTCTCGCCGTCGGCGAAGACCTCGACGCGGTTGCGCGTCGTCAGGCGCGCGTCGGTCGCGGCGGCGAGCACGCGCACGAAGTCTTCCGAGTCGAGCGGGGCGGGCTGCGGCGTCGAGACCTTGTAGGCGAGGCCCGGCTCGAAGAGCGCGAGGAAGAGCATGAAGCTCTGCACGACTATCGCGATGACGGCGACGACGAGAAAGGCGTTCGAGTCCACGGGAGTCCTTTGGCGGTTTTCAGTTTTGAGTTTTCCGCGCGGAGTTTATCACAGGCCCGCGCGGGCGCGTCGGGCGCGCGTCGCCGCGCGCCGTGTAAAAACTGGCCGCTGCCGTTAGAATGCTGCGCGAGCGATAGAAGGGGCGGTGCGAGGTGGAGGGATGATGTCTGAGAGCGAGACGGCTGCCGCCGCCGGCGAGGCGGCGGGCGTGTGCGAGGTCTGCGAGCGCGAGAGCAGACACCTGACGCGGTGGCTCGACCCGAACGGGTCGGTGCATCACGTCTGCTGGTCGTGCCTGCAAAGGCGGGAGAAGCGCGTCAACGTCAGCGAGCGCTGGAAGCGCGGCAGGCGCTAGCGGCGTGGGCGGCTTTGGTCGTGCGGCGTCGGGGGGGCGCGTGGGCGACATCGTCACGAAGACCCAGACCTCGGCGGGCGGCGTCGTCTTCCGCCGCCGCGGGGCGCGCGTCGAGGTCGCGCTGATCTCGGTCGGCGCGGGGAACCGCTGGCAGTTGCCGAAGGGGCTGGTCGATAAAGGCGAGACGGCGGAGGAGGCGGCGCGTCGCGAGGCGCGCGAGGAGACGGGCCTCGACGCCGAACCGCTCGCGCCGATAGACGTGATCGAATACTGGTACTACGCGAGCGAGCGCGGCGCTCGCGTGCGCTTCCACAAGTTCGTACACTTCTTCCTGCTGCGCTTCCTCGCGGGCGACGTTTCGGGGCACGACCGCGAGGTCAACGAGGCGCGCTGGGTCGAGATCGGCGAGGCCGCCGCGATGCTCGCCTTCAAGGGCGAGCGCGCCGTCGTCCTGCGGGCGCGCGAGATGATCGAAGGACAACCCGGAAGGATGAAGGATGAGGGATGAGGGATGAAGTGAAAGCGATTGCCTTCATCCCTCATCCTTCATCCCTCATCCTTACTAACGTCCCGCCTTCTGCCGCTTCGGGTTCGTGTTCTCGTTCGCGGGCCGCGGGGTCGCCGCCGCCTCGTCCTCGTCGGTGCCGACGTTCAGCTCGGCGCGACCGCGCGACTGGACGACCTCGGATCGCTTGTGCAGTTTGTTCGCCGCGCCCGACGCGGGGCTCTGCTTCTTGCCCTCGCCGGTCGGCGGCTGGTTCTTCCTGTCGCCTCTGCCCTTCATCGTTCATCCCCCTTCCGTCTCGGTTAAGAACAGGACGTGCCGGTCGAAGCCTCGTCGGCCCCGTGCGTCGGCGCGCGCTACGCCGCGCCCGTCGTCTCGCCGCCGAGGAGCGTGATGACCTCGCCCGTGATGTAGCTCGAATCCGCCTCGGACGCGAAGAAGACGAACGCGGGCGCGATCTCTTCCGGCTGCGCGGGCCGCTTCATCGGCGTGTCCGCGCCGAACTGCGGCACGTCCTTGGCCGCCTTGTCTGAAGGGTTCAGGGGCGTCCAGACCGGCCCCGGCGCGACGCAGTTAACCCTCACGCCGCGCTCGACCAGATTCTGCGCGAGCGACTTCGTGAAGGCGTGGATCGCGCCCTTCGTCGCCGAGTAGTCGAGCAACTCCTTGCTCCCCTGAATGCCCGTGATCGAGCCCGTGTTGATGATCGCGGAGCCGGGCTTGAGGTGCGCCAGCGCCGCCTTCGCCATGTAGAAGTAGCCGTAGATGTTCGTGCGGAACGTGCGATCCCACTGCTCCTCGGTCACCTCTTCGAGCGACTCCTGATGCTGCTGGAACGCCGCGTTGTTCACCAGGATGTCGAGCTTGCCCAACTCCCAGACCGTGCGCTCGACCGCGTCGCGGCAGAAGGCGGAGACTTTCACGTCGCCGGGAATCAGGAGCGCGCGCCGGCCCTCGGCCTCGACGGCGCGGCGCGTCTCCTCGGCGTCGGCCTGCTCCTCTTCCAGGTAGACGATTGCCACGTCCGCGCCCTCGCGCGCGAAGAGCACCGCGACCGCACGCCCGATGCCGGAGTCGCCGCCCGTCACGATGGCGACCTTGCCCCTGAGCTTGTCCGCCCCCTTGTAGAGCGGGGCCTCGTACTCCGGTCGCGGCGTGAGTCGCGACTCAAGCCCCGGCTTCTCCTGATGCTGCGCCGGCATCGGCGAGGCGGGCTGGCGCTGCCGCCCCCCCGCGCCGCCCCGTTTCGCGCCGCCCTTCTTCGCCGCCGACTTCTTCCCCCCGCCCTTCGCCGTGCCGCCCCCCGCGGCTTTCTTCGGACCTTTGCCGGCCTTCTCGCCGCCCTTTTTCGTAGTCGCCATCCGTCCCCCTTGCCCGAATCTGAAATTGTGTGCCCGGATACCGATCCGGCTGCGCGCGCGCGCCGCGTCACTTGCCGCGCTTCTGATCGCCGCGGTCGCCCTGACCCGACGGAACCTTCGTCTTCGCCGACTTCTTCACGTCCTGCGCGAGCGAGCGGCCCACGTCGTCGCTCTCGTCGAATTGCCCTTTCGCGTCGCGCCGGACGTAACGCTTGTCGGTGCCCGTGTCGATCAACTCGCGCTTGCTGCCCGTCTTCTTGCTCGCACTCTTCGCCGCCCCGCCCTTCGAGCCCGAGCTTTTCTTCGTCGCCATGCCGGTCCCCTCCCTCTTTGTCCTCGAATTAAATCTCATGCGCCCGCGCGGCGCGCCTTCTTCCCGCCCGCCAAACTCTCCAACTTCTTCGACGCGTCGCCGAGCGTCTGCTTGTTCGTCAAGACCTCGGCGAAGAGATCGCCTTTTTTGCCGACGCGCGCCAGCACGTTCTCGATGGTGAAGTCCTGCGGCGTGATCCGCTTCCCCTCGACCTCGCGCCACGTGAGCGGCGCGCTGACGGGCGCGCCCTCGCGCGGGCGCACCGAGTAGGGCGCGACGACCGACTTGCCCCGCGCGTTCTGCATGTGATCGACGTAGATCATGCGCTTGCCGCGCTTGCTCTTCGACCGCTCGACGGTCGCCGCTTCGGGGTGCTCGTCGGCGATCAGCGCCGCGACGCGCGCGGCGAACTCGGCGATCTCTTCGTAGCCGTAGGCGGCTTTGACGGGGACGTAGATGTGTATGCCGCGCGAGCCGGAAGTCTTCGGGTAGGATTCGAGGCCGAGCTTGTCCAAAATTTTGCGCGTCGTCACGGCGACCTCGCAGATCGTCTCGAACCTCACGCCCTCGCCCGGATCGAGATCGAAGACGAACCAGTCGGGGCGGTCGAGGTTGCGCGTGCGCGAGTGCCACGGGTGGCGCTCGATGGCCCCGAGGTTCGCCATGTAGAGCAGCGTCGCGAGCGAGTCGCCGACGACGTAATCGACCGTGTGCCCGCCGCCGTCCTCGACTTCGAGCGGGACGGTGCGCACGAAGTCCGGGGCCTCGTTCACGTCGTGCTGGTGGAACGACTGGCCGCGGATGCCCGCCGGGTATCGCTTCATGATGAGCGGGCGATCCTTGAGGTAGGGCAGGATGTGTTCGGAGACCTCGTAGTAGTAGCGTACGAGATCGCCCTTCGTCAGCTTCGCCGCGGGGAAGTAGACGCGGTCGAGGCTCGTCAGCGGCACGACCGCGCCGCCGACTTTCACGTTCACGTCGCCGCCCGGCCCTTTCGACTTGAAGAGCTTACCCGCCGCGACCGTCTCCGCGCCCGCCCCCGGTTTCGTGCTGAACTTCTTGACGCCCTTCTTCGGCGCGGGCTTGCGCCCCTTGATCTCGCCCCGCCAGCGCCTCGCCGCGTCGTCGTCCGCCACGCGCAGCTCCAGCGCCCAGCCCGCCTGCGCGTGTTCGTCCTTGCTCTTGATGAGCAGCCACTGGCCCTCGCGGCTGCCGAGGCGGATGAGGTTGAACGTGCCGCGCAGCTTCCCGCCCTTCAGCTCGAACTTCATGCGGCCCGCCTCGTACTGCGCGAGCGCGTCCGCGCCCCCCGCCGTCTCGTACTTGCCCTCGTCCCAGATCATGTGCTCGCCGCCGCCGTACTCGCCCTCCGGGATGCGCCCCTCGAACTTCGCGTACTCGACCGGGTGATCCTCCGTCTCGACGGCGAGACGGCGCTCGTCGGGGTCGAGCGTGGGGCCTTTGCGCACCGACCACGACTTCAGGACGCCGCCCATCTCAAGGCGGAAGTCGAAGTGCAGGTGCGAGGCGTGGTGCTCCTGCACGACGAAGCGGTGGAGGTTACGCTTCGCGACCTTGCCGCGCGGCTCCGGCGTCTTCTTGAAGTCGCGCTTCTTCCAGTAAGTTTCGAGCCCCATCGTTCGAGCCTTCCGGTACGTTTCCGCTCAGTCGCGCGGCGGTCACGCTTGCGCGCTTCCCGTACATCGTGCGTCCGCAACTGATTCGCTCATGCTTGCGAGTGCGGGTTTTCAATTAAGAGGTTGCAACGTTAGTGCCAGCCTCTAGCAGGTTTGTCTTGGACGTTAATCGGGACTCACCGCAGAGACGCAGAGGACGCAGAGTTGGCGCAGAGAAGAACTTAGTTTTACTCTGCGTTAACTCAGCGGCCTCCGCGCCTCTGCGGTGAACTGTCCGCCGCCGTACATTCGGGTGAATGCTCAGAGCTTTTTGATCTCGCGCCTGAGCAGCGCGAAGTCCTCGCGCACCTTCTCGCCGAGGTCTTCGCGGTAGAACCTGACAGCCGGGTGGTAGCCGACCAAGAACCTGCGCCCGCCCTGAGTGATGACGCGACCGCGCGCCTCGTTGATGCTCTTGACGCCCAGAACCTTCTTCGCCGCGACCGTGCCGAGCAGCATCACGAGCCGCGGGTTCACCAGCTCGATCTGCTCGGAGAGGTAGTTCGACGTGCAGGTGTCGACTTCCAATTTTCGCGGCGTGCGGTTCTTCGGCGGGCGGCACTTCACCGTGTTGGTGATGAAAAAGTCTTTGCGGTCGAGCCCCGTGCCTTCGAGCACGTGGTCGAGGAAACGCCCCGTCGCGCCGACGAAGGGCTTTCCGCTCTCGTCCTCCTCGCGCCCCGGGGCCTCGCCGACGATCATCACCTTCGCCGCGTACCTGCCGTCGCCCGGGACCGCGTGCGTGCGCGACTCCCAGAGCGGGCAGAGCGTGCAGCGCCGGATCATCGCGGCCAGCTCGTCGAGCCTCCCGGCCTTCTTCGTCTTCGCCATCTCCCGCTCACCCCCGCCCCATCCGGCTTGCAATTTGCATACTCAGTGCGTGATAAAAAAAAGCTCTGCCGAGACGGGACTCTGGCCGGACGGGTGAACACGATGAAGCTCTCCGAACTCGCGCGCGTCTACGACAAGATGATCGACGCGGGCGGCGATCCCAAGCGGACGAAGCTGCTCGCCGACGCCTTCCGCCGCGCCGACGCGAAGACGCTCGAAGCCGCCGCGCATCTCACGTTGGGCGAGCTGGTCTCGCCGCAGCTCACGGACAAGCTCGGCATCGGGCCGGGCGCTCTGCGCGCCGCCCTCTCGGCGCTCTCCGGCCAGGGCGACGAAGAGATCGACCGCGAGGTGAAGCGCACGGGCGACCTGAGCGACGTGGTCGCCGCGCTCGTCAAGCGCGGGCGCGACACGCTGACGGTCGCGGAGCTGTGGCGGCGCACGAACCGCGCCGTCGCGCGCGGCGAAGATCGCGCGAAGCTGATCGAAGAGGTTTTCGCGAGCACCTCGGCGGCGGGCGCGAAATACTTCACGCGCATGGCGCTCAACCAGATGCGGATCGGGGCGGGCCTCGGCGCGATCGCGCGCGCGCTGGCCGCCGCGTTCGACGTTGACGCCTCGGCGGTCGAGCGCCTCTACGCGATGACGAACGACATCGGCCTCGCGGCGGTGAAGGCGAGGCGGGGCGCGCGCGCGCTGGAGCACGCCGGGCTCACGCCGTTCCGGCCTTACCAGTTCATGAACGCGCACAAGATGGACGACCCCGACGAAGTCTTCCGCGCGTTCGCGGGCAAGCAGATCATCTTCGAGGTCAAGTACGACGGCGCGCGGTTGCAGATTCACCTGAAGAAGGCGAAGCGCGGCGGCGCGGAAGTGAGACTCTACTCGCGCCGCCTGAACGACGACACGGCGGCGATGCCCGACGTGGTCGCCGCGCTCCGCGAGGCGTGGCGCGGCGGCGACGCGATCATAGAGGGCGAGGCGGTCGCCTTCGACCCGAAGCTGAAGCGGAAGCTGCCGTTCCAGTCGGTGCTGATGCGGCTCGGTCGCGTCCACGGCGTCGAGGAGAAGGCGCGCGAGATTCCGCTCGTGCTCTACCTCTTCGACGTGCTCTACGACGACGGCGAAGACCTGATGCGAACGCCGCAAGGCGCGCGCCGCGCGCGGCTCGAAAAACTGTTCCGCCCGACCGCGCGCGTGAAGATGACCGAATCCATCGTGACGGACAGGCGCGCGGCGGAAGACAGGTTTTTCAAGAAGGCGATCCGCGCGGGGCAGGAAGGGCTGATGGCGAAAGACCCGGACGCGCCTTACCTTCCGGGGCGGCGCACCGAGCACTGGCTGAAGATCAAGCCCGCGTTCGAGACGCTCGACGTCGTCATCGTCGGCGGCATCTACGGGTCGGGCCGCCGGCGCGGCCTGCTGTCGAGCCTGATCGTCGCGGTGCGGGACGGCGAAGAATACCTGACGGTCGGCAAGGTGGGCACGGGCTTCTCGGAGGAGGCGCTGCGGGATTTGACGGCGCGGCTCGAACCGCTCGTCGTCTCGTCGCGCGGGCACGACGTCGAGATCGAGCCGCGCGTCGTCATCGAGGTGGACTTTCAGGACATCCAGCAGACGGGCCGCTACCGCGCCGGGTACGCCCTGCGCATCCCGCGCTTCAAGCGCGAGCGCACAGACAAATCCACCCGCGAGGCCGACACGCTCGAACGCCTCGTGCGGCTCTATAAACAGTCGCACTAACGCGGTTCAGGTTAGCTTGAACTTGAACGAAAGCGGCCAAGGCAACTCACCACAGAGCCACAGAGGAGACGGAGGGGGCACAGAAGAAGATTCATAAACTCTGTGCCCCCACCGTCTCCTCTGTGGCTCTGTGGTG
>DASVQC010000070.1:0-108030 GCA_036389335.1 Pyrinomonadaceae bacterium
CAGTCGCCTTCTCCTTAAAGTTTGAGTGGGGTTTTTTTGAGCCCGCGCGGGCCTTCGATCCGAACCTGAGCGCGTGCGGCGCGCGCCGCCGGAAGAGACTTTGCGGCGACGCCGGGGGACGCTCTCACCGTATCGCCGGGCGGTGGTGCTGGCGAGGTGAGGCGATTGTGGAGTTCGACGAACCGCGGCGGACTATACTCCGATCCGACGCCCGGTGAAAACTTTTTCGGGGCGCGACGGCGCGCCGCGCCCGCGAACAGAACGTGCCCGCGCGGGCTCCTCGGGAGCCCGCGCGGGCACGTTTCGCCAGACGAGCACGCTCGCGGTTTCCGCCGGACGCCTTGGCCGGCGGCGCGACGCGCGCGTCAGTCCTTCTTGTCGCCGCCGAGCATCCCGCCGAGGCCGCCGACGATGTCGCCCGCGCGCGAGGCGAGGTCGCCGACCGCGCCCGCGCCGCCGCCCACCACCGCGTCGAGCTGGCCCGAGATCGAGCCGGGCAGGGCCTTCTTCAAGTAGCCCATCACGGTCTCGACCGCCGTGCGCGCCTGATCCTCCGAGATGCCCGCGCGCCCCGCGACCTGTTTGATGATCTCTTCCATCTCAACAACCCCCTCCGCGCCGCGCCTCAGATGAAGACGACCGACTGCGAGTTCGGGATGTCGAACCGCTTGCGGCAGTGGTTGCACATGAGCACGTCGTCGACGCGCACCATGTGATCGCGCGCGCGCTGGTAGTTGGCGCGATCCTGCTGGCCCGCGCCGCGCGGCAGCTCCCTCTTTTTCGTGCGCCGCAGCCAGCGCACCTCGTAGTCGCCCCGCTCGCGGCAGAACGGGCAGACGAAGCTCGCCCGCTTCGCCTCCTGCCGCTCGTCGAAAAAGTCTCTCTCGTTCATAGGTGTAGAGGTCAGAGGTCAGAGGTCAGAGGCCAGTCAGGATCAGTTCTTCACTGACCTCTAGCCTCTGGCCTCCGACCTCTGCTGTCCGGTTCCGAGTTCGCTTTCGGCCCCGCCGCGGTTCCCGCGCCGCCGGTGGTAGAGCGTGATCAGGAGCCCGGCGGTCGCGTTGAGCAACATGAAGCCGTTCGTGAAGACGAAGACCCAGTTGCGCACCATCCAACTGTAGACGAGGAAGCCGAGGGAGGCGGCGAACTGCCCGACGAAGAGCCACTTCGAGACGTTCTCGCTCGATCCCTCGCTCCACTGCTTGTAGACCTGCTTGCCGATGGTCACGACGAGGATCAGAGAGCTGATCCAGCCGACGGCTTCTTGTAACACGCGCCCCCCCTTGTCTGCCGATGAGTCCCCCGCCGCCGCGCCGAAGGCGCATTATCACATCAAAGCGGCCCTTTCGACAAAAGCCGCTCGACGCTGCGCAGCAGACTTTCGGGATCGACCGGCTTCGGCTCGAAGGCGTCGGCGCCCTGCGCGAGCGTGAGCGTGGCGCTGCCCGAGCCGTAGCCGGTGGTGACGATGATGGGCGTGAGCAGAAGCTCCGGCGTGTCGCGGACGCGGCGCACGAGATGCGCGCCGTCCGCCGCGGGCATCTGGATGTCCGTGATGATGAGATCGGGCACGACCTTGACGGCCAGCTCGTAAGCCTCGATGCCGTCCGCCGCGGTCGTCACCTCGTAGCCGCGCCGCACGAGCGTGCGCCGCACCAGCTCGCGCGCCACGTCGTCGTCCTCCACGACCAAGATTCTCTTCGCTTCGCCCATAAAAGCCGTGACGGGTAAACCGTTAACCGTGACAGGGAAGAGATCGGATTTATCCTGTCACGGTTCACGGTTCACGGTTGACGGTCTTCGTGTTCGCACAACTCGCGCAGGAGGCGGAAGCTGTAGATGCCGGTCTGGTGCCCGTCGCTCCAGCGGAAGGTGAGCGCGTAGCGACCGACGAGGTCGAGCGTCTCGACGGTCAACCCGTCCGACACGCTCGCCGGGTCGAGCATCCGCTCGCCCGTGTACTCGTTGACGCACTGCGCGCACGGGCAGACGCGCCGGAGCGCCGCCGCCCCGTACCGGCACGTGCGCCCGTCGGCCCAATCGATCCGCAGGCCCGCCCCGCCCTCCCGCGCGATCTCCCGCGGCTCGACGGCGGCCCCGCGCCTGTACATCATCTCGCTCATAAAATGCTGTCAGTGGTCAGTAGTCCGTTGTCCGTGGTCAGTGGTCAGTTGTAATTAGTCGGCGCGCGTCGCCGCGATCAGCGATGGACGGATGACAACTGACTACTGACTACTGACTACTGACTTTCCCGAACCGCGCGCTCGACCGCCTCGGCGGTGATGTCGAAGTGCGAGGCGTTCCAGACGGGCTTGCCGTCGCGCAGGATGATCGCCTGCGGCGAGTGGTGCTCGACGCCGGTGCGGCGCGCGATCTCTTCGGAGACGGGGCGCGCCGTCTGGACGACGACGAGCGCCACGTCGCCCACACGCTCGCGGCTGAGCTGCGACATCTGCCGGTGCGCGCGCGCGCTGATCGGGCACGTCGTGCTGTGCTTGAACAGAACGACGGGCGCGTCCTTCGAGCGCGCGAACCACTCTTCGAGGGCCGCCGCGTCTGCGACCGCGACGAACCCGGCGGCTGATTGCGAGGCTTCTGCCATGACAAAACACCCTTCGCACGCCGCGGGCGCGCGAACCTTTCTCACCTCAGTTGATTCTGTCGAGAGCTTTCCCCACAAGTATCGCGACGCGCGGGGCTAAAAGCAAGGGGGGAGAAGTGTCAGTGGTCAGTAGTCAGTTGTCAGTAGTCAGTAGCTTAATGAGGCCGACGCCCGGAGACGATCACCCAAGCCCCACCGCGGAGTAAAACAACTGACCACTGACCACTGACCACTGACCACTGACGATCTTCACTTCCAGTCGCCGACGAGGACGAACGGGGCCCAGTAGAAGGGCGCGCTGTACTTCTTCCCGGCGATCATCTGCTGCTGCGCGGCGCGCATGGCGGCGGGGGGCGTGGGCGATTGCTTCGTCAGCAGACGCTTGTAGAAGTCGGACATTAAATCCGCCGTCGAGCGATCCGCGACCGACCAGAGCGAGACGCCCACCGACGGCGCGCCCGCGTAGAGGAAGGCGCGCGTCAGGCCGATGACGCCCTCGCCGCGCTTCTCTTTCCCGAGGCCGGTCTCGCAGGCCGAGAGCATGACGAGCTGCGCGCCGAGCCGGAGGTTGAAAATCTCGTCCGTGCGGAGGAAGCCGTCGCCGCCGTCGCGGTTGCCGACGAGCGAGAGGACGACGCCCGTGAACTGCGGTCGCTCGGAATCCAAGAGCCCGTGCGTGGCGACGTGGAGCAGGCGGTACTTCGTGATGTCGCGCGTCTTCACGCTCTGCTCGCTCGCGTCGAGATCGAGCCAGAGTTCGGGCGCGAAGCCCGCGGCGCGCGCGAGCTTCTCGATCTCCTGAGCCTCGGCGCGCGTGCCCGCGAGCCGCGCGAGTTTGATCCCGGCGGCGGGCGCGCCCGACTGATTCGCGAGCGTCACGTCGGCCACCGCGCTCGCCATCGCGGGCGCGGCGTCGGCTGAGGCCGGGGCGGGCGCGCCCGCCTTCTGCGCGCGCGCGTCAGCCGCGTCGAAGACCGGATCGGCGACGACCAGCACGCCGCGCCCCGCGCCCTGCGCCGCAGAGTTCGACTGCTGGCGAACCGCCGCGACGACCGACGCCGAGGGCGCGTAGACGATCTCGTTCGTCTTGACGAGGTACGGCAGGGCCGCGTAGTCGGAGCCCGTCGCGGCCACCAGCGCCTCGAAGGGCACGAAGCTGAGCGCGCCGTCGGCGACGACGAGCAGGCGTCTGTCTCCCACGAGCGCGGCGGCGGGCTCGACCGCCGACTTGTAGACCGTGTTGGCGGCGGAGGCGAAGGCCGCCGCGTTGCCGAGCGCGCCCGCCGCGCTCAGGCCCAGGCCGCGCTCGTCCGAGAGCCCGCGCGAGCCGCCGAGATCGACGATGGAGCGGCGCAGGGACTGCGGCACGATCTGATCGCGCATCTCCGTCACCTGGATGTTGAGCGCGCCGCGCGAAGGGATTTTGTAGAGCGCGACCGAGCCGTTCGTCGCCGCGAAGAGGTAGGAGGCGTTCGTGCCGAGGAAGTATTCGAGCAGGGCGGTCTTGTCGTCCAAGACCTGCTGCTGCACCTCGGCGAGCGAGAGCGGCTGCGCCGTCAGAGAGTTGTAGCGCGGGTTCGACGCGCGAATCTGGTTCTCCAAGCTGTCGTACTCGGCGGCCAGCTTCTCCAGCTCTTCCTCAAGGTCTTTGACCGACTCCTTGGGCGGCTCGCCCGTCAGCGTCACGCCGGAGAGCTGCTGCGCGATCTCCTGCTGGCGTTCGAGGTTCGCCTGCTTCTTCTGCGAGAGGTCTGCCGGGATGCCTTCGGTGATCTGCGCGTTCGACTCGCCGAGGAGATCGAGGAGCGAGCGCGCCCTCCCCTGCTCGACGACGCGGAACGCCTCCGCGGCCCACGCGAGCGACTGGCCTTCGAGCTTGCCGCCCGCCTTCGCCGACTCCGCGACGGCCCGCTCGGCGAGCGCGGAGGCGGCCTCGTCGTAAACGTCCTTCGTCGTCGAGAGGAACGACGTGCGCGCCTCGTCGGCGCGCACAGACCCTTGCCGCAGCGTCTCGATGATCTTGAGCGCGTCGCGGTAAGAGGCGATCCCTTCGTCCCACACCTTCGCCGACTTGGCGGCGTCCTTCTCCTGCGCCGCCATGAGCAGCTTCGTCTTCCCCAGGCCGCGCTGCGCGGGCCACATCAGATCGAGCCGCTTGTCGTCCTTCGCACCATTCGCGGCGTCGGCGTAGAGCTTGAGCGCGTCCTTGTAGCGGTTCTCTCTGAGCGCGATGTCGCCGAGGCTCGTGCGCGCGGCGACGCGGAAGCGGCGCGTCTGGCCGAGGTTGCCGACGACGGGGACGTTGCCGCCCGAGGCGGCGAGCGCCTCCTCGAAATCCTTGCGCGCGCTGGCGAGGTTGTCGTTGAAGAACTCGACGCGCCCGAGCCCGAGCTGGTGCGTCGAGTAGAGGATGCTCTGCCGGTAGAGTTCGAAAATTTGCCCGACCGAGTAGGCCGCCGCGGCTATCCCCGCGCCGGTCTCGACGCCGACGTTGCCGCTCGCCGCGCTGTGGCCGATGGCCCCGAGGCCGCCGAGCAGGCCGCCCACCTTCTTCGTCGTGCTGACCGCGCCCGTGTTCGGCTTCTTCACCTGCATCTGCGCGTACGCCGCGCCCGACTGCTGCACGTCGCCGAGGCGGAAGTAGGTCTCGCCGACCTTGGCGAGCATCAGATCGGAGTTGAAGGAGTTGTCGCTGAACCCGGCAGCCTTCTTCACGAGGTTGCCCTTCGTCTCCGCCTCGATGAAGCTCTCGCGCGCCTTCTTGAAGTGATCGAGCGCGCGGGCGTACTGCCCCTGCCGCGCGTACAGATCGCCGAGCGCGTCGTGCGCGGCGGCCTGACCGCGCGGCGCGCCCGCCTCGGTGTAAAGCTTCAGCGCGGTCTCCAACAGCGGCAGGGCCTGATCGGCGCGCCCGCGCTTGAGGAGGGCGCGCCCCTGCCTGAGCGCGTCGGTCGCCTGCGCGGCCTGCTGCGGATCGGGCGCGGCGAGCGCGGCCCGCGGCGCGAGGGAGGCGGTCGCGAGCGCGACGGCGCAGGCGAGCGAGATGAGCGTCGTTACGGTCTTCGTTTTCGTCATGGCTTCACTCCCTGATCCCGACCACTCAGCGGTCGGGTTTCCCGCGGCTGCCGTCGCCCCGGCTCACTTGTGAATCAGATCGACGGTCGCGACGAGGACGCCCGTGTTCGACGAGGCGATCATGTAGATGACCGAGGGGAGCGGCGCGTCGGCGCGCAGGCCGAGGCCCCGCGTGGCGGCTTCGCGCTCGGCGTCGGTCTGCGCGCGCCCCTCGTCTTTGACGCGGCTGAAGGCGATCTGATCGCGCGCGTTGGCCGCCTTGAGCGCGGCCCACTGCCCGGCGTCCGGCTTCCACGCGCAGGTCTCGCCCGACTCGGCGCAGAGCCTGACCAACTCTTCGCCCGTGGGCACGCCTTCGAGCGGCTGGCGCGCGACGACGACGTAGACGCGCTCGCGCGAGGGCACGTCGTTGAAGACGAACCAGCGCAGGCGCTCGTCCGCCTCCCGGCCCGAAGGGATTTCGTAGGGGACGTGCGCGCCGATGCGGTTGTCGCCGCGTCTGAGCCGCGCGTCCGGGTAGATGAGCTGCGGCGTCGAGTCGCCCTCCGCGTTGAAGACGTAGAGGTAGCCGTCCGTGTTGCTCTCGACGAGGAGGCGGATCGACTCGCCCGACTTGAACTCGCGCGCCGGGCTCACGCGCACCGCCGCGCCCGACTCGTCGCGCATGAAGAGCGTGTAGCCGACGGCGATGCCCGCGGGCTTCGCCGCCGACGCCGCGTCGTGCGCGTCGCTCTCCGCGGCAGCCGCGCCCGCCCCCTGCGCGGCGTCCGATCCGTTCGCGTCCGACTTCCGCCCGCCCGCGCCGCCCGCCGTCTGCGCGCCGCCCTTCGCCCCCTTCGTGCCCTTCACCTTCCGCCGGTTCGCGGCGTTGCCCGCGGTCTTGGGCGCGGCTGTCTTGACGCCCGGCTGGCTCGCGTCGACCGACGCGCTCGCGCCGGCGCTCGCGGCCTCCGCCTGCTTCGCCGCGTCCTTCTTCGCGCCCACCCGCGTGGTGACGAACGCGCCGCGCACGACCTCGTCCTGCGGCGGCTCCTGCGCGAGGGCGGCGCACGCGCAGGCCGCGAGGCCGAGCGCGAGCGTGGCGTGGAAGAATCTGGGTCGCATTGCGGAAGCTCTCCTTGGGGTAACGCGAGGAATGGCCGCGCGCCGGATCACGCGCGGGGGAGTTTGAGCACGCCCGAAGAATTTTAACCGGCGCTCACTGGTGCTCGATGCGTATGTCGAAGACGACGAGGCCCGCCGCCCCGGCGTTCGCCGCGCTGACCGAGACGGCGCGCAACCCCTCGCCCCCGTCCTTCACCTCGAAGGCGGGCGCGGCGACTTTCGCCCTCGCGCGCAAATCTTCAAGCTCCTTCAACTCGGCGGGGCTCAGCCCGCGCCCCGGTCGCCCGGCGAGGAACTTCGGCGCGAGGAGCGGCGTCGAAGAGTAGATGACAGTGTACTCCTCCGTGCCCGGATTCTTGTCGAGCTGGAGCACCGCGCCCTCGCCGTAAGGGAAACTAAAGTCGGCGCGCGCGGCGGCCTGATTGGTCTTCAAGACCCCCGCGGGCTGCGCCGTGAGGAAGGTCGTCGGCGCGTTGCCGTCGCCGGGGCCGACGACGTAGAAGTAGCCACGCTCCGAGGGCGAGAAGTGGAACTTGAACTGCTGCCCCGAGGCGAGGGAGATCGCGCCCGCGCGCGCCACCCGCTCGCCCTGCTCCGAGTCGGCGTCCTCGAACGCCTCGATCCAGTAGCTCAACGCCTCGACCCGCTCGCCCTCGGCCTTCGCCTCCGGCGCGACCGCGGGCGGCGAGCCGAGCATCGCCACGCGGCTCGTCTGCCAGCCCCGCCACAGGAACCACCCCGCGCCCGCGATCCCCACGCACACGACGAGCAGCGCCGCGAGCGCCAGCACGACCGCGGGCGCGCGCGATCTCTTCGCCGCGCGCGCGCCCGCGTCCGGCGCGCCCGCGCCGACGACCGGCGGGGCGTCGGGCCGTGCGCCGACCGGCGCGAAGCCCGGCGACGCGACGGCTTGCGGCGTCGCGTGTGGGGCGGAGTGCGCCGCGCGTTCAGCGCCCGGCGCGGCGGAGGCGCGCGGCTCGTAAACTTCGTGGGCGGCGGAAGTCGGCCCCGCCGGCGCGGGCGCTGAGGTCGGCGCGGGCGATCCGTCAGGGTGCAGGAGCACGGTGGGCGCGGCGAGCCTCGCCGCCTCGCGCGCGGTCTCGCCCCCCGCGCCGCGCGCGGCGGCCCCGGCTTCGGGAGTCTCGGTCGGCTCGTCTTCGTAAGCGGCGGCGCGCGAACCCGCGGCGCGATCTTCGTCGAGTCCGAGCGCGTCGCGGAGCCCTTCGATGAAGGCGGCGGCGGTGCGCGGGCGGTCGCCCCTGTCCTTCCGCATCCCGCGCTCCAACGCGCGTGCGAACTCCGCGGGGACGTCCGGCGCGACCTCTTCGAGCGGCGTCGGATCGAGCGCGACGTGCGCGTGGCGCAGCTCGACGAGCGTCTTGCCCGCGAACGGTCGCGCGCCCGCGACGAGTTCGTAGAACATCACGGCGAGGCTGTAGATGTCGGCGCGCCCGTCGACGTCTGTGCCGCCGTCGCGCGGCAGCTCGCCCCACTGTTCGGGCGACATGTACTGCGGCGTGCCGAGTATCTGGCCGGCGACGGTCAACGCCCTGCCGCCGTCGGCGCCCGCGGCGGCGGCGGCGACGCCCGCGCCGCGCTCGTCCGCGATCTCGCGCAGCTTGGCGATGCCGAGGTCGAGCAGCTTCACGCACAGCTCGCCGTCATCCTCGCGCCGCATCATCACGTTCTCCGGCTTCAAGTCGCGGTGGACGACGCCCTGCTCGTGCGCCTCTTCCAGCACGCGCGCGACGGGCTCTAAAACTTCGTAAGCCTCGGCGGGCGTGAACCGCCCGCGCCGCTTCAGCTCGTCGTCGAGCGAGCGCCCGTCGACCAGCTCCAAGACCATGTAGACGAGCCCCTCGTCGCTCGTGCGCAGGTCGTAGACGGTGACGGCGTTCTGGTGGCGGAAGCGGCGCGACGCCTGACCCTCGCGCAGGAAGCGGCGCAGCCATTCGGGGTGCGAGCGAAACTCCGGGCGCAAGACCTTGATCGCCACGCGGTCGCCTAAGAGCGCGTGGCGCGCGCGGTAGACCGCCCCCATCCCGCCGCGCGCGACGAACGCCTCGATCTCGTACTGCCCGTCGAGCGTCCGCCCGACGAGGTCGGTCGGCGCGTCCCTGAGCGCGCGCCCGTCGCGCGGGCAGAACTTCACCGCGGGCTCGTAGCTGGCTCCGCACTGTGGGCAGGTTCTCATGCCGGTCTGCGAGAAGGAGCGTGCCGGTACTTTTCGACCGCACGCAGGGAGAGTCTGCGTTAAACTCTCCGCCGCGAAGTCTATCACGTGCGTTCCGAGCGTGTGAATGGAGTCGGGCGCGAGGATGAACAGGATTCGCCGCGGAGGCGCAGAGGCGGCGCAGAGGTGGCGCGGAGGGTTGAGCGGCCTCCCTCTGCGATAACTCTGCGCGAACTCTGCGCCTCCGCGGTGAATCTCTCTCCCACCACCACCCAATTACGGCTCGCATCCCGCGTCGAACCAAATATCTATCGCGGGCATCGAACGGACGGGTTAAACTGGCGCGCTCATGGCGCTCTCTCCCGGCGTCGCCCCCAAGCGTTGGAGTAGCAGATGAGACTGTTGGATCGGCTCGGCGACTTTTCAAAAACTTTTCTGGTCGCGCTCGCGCTCCTGCTCGTCGCCGCCCAGAGCATCATCAACTACCTCGCGGGCCCCGACTTCTCTTTCGTCCTCTTCTACCTGCTGCCCATCTCCTTCGTCGCGTGGCTCGTCGGTCGCCGCGCCGGGTTCGCCGTCGCCTGCGCCTGCGCCGTCGCCTACTTCCTGACCGAGTTCCTCTCCACGCACTTCGACGGTCGCGAGCACCTCGCCGTCTTCAACGCGCTCGCGCGCCTCGGCGCGTTCCTCTTCGTCGTCTACTTCGTCTCGGCCCTGCGCGGCTCGCTCGATCACGAGAGGGAGCTTGCGCGCACGGACGATCTGACCGGCGCGACCAACCGCCGCTCCTTCTTCGAGGCGGCGCAATCCGAGATCAACCGCGCCCGGCGGCACCGCCACCCGTTCACCGTCGCCTACATCGACGTGGACGACTTCAAGGGGCTGAACGACCGCGAAGGCCACGCCGCGGGCGACGCCGTGCTGCGCGAAGCGACGCGGGCGATCAAGGCGAACGTGCGCGAGATCGATCTGGTCGCGCGCCTCGGCGGCGACGAGTTCGTCGTGCTGCTCCCGGAGACGGGCGAGGGGGCGGCGCGCGCCGTCGTCACCCGCGTGCGCGCGACGCTCGACGATCTCGCCGCGCGTCGCGGCTGGCGGATCACTTTCAGCATCGGCGTCGTCACGTGGACGACCCCGCCGCGCACCGTCGACACGATGATCAGGCAGGCCGACGACACGATGTACGAGGTGAAGAACACGGGCAAGAACCGCGTCGCGCACCTGACCGTCTCCGGCGAGCCCGCGCCCGTCTCCGCGCCCGCGGGCGTCGGCTGATCGCCGGGCCGTCGCGACGCCGAGCGGTCTCCTGATTTACCCGCCCGCCATTGTAATTCTGGCCCGCAGGGTATATAAGCCTCTCGTCCTCTCAATTCCTCGTCACATTCCTCGCGGGCCTCTCACACACTCACCGGAGGTACACCAACAATGACTATTCACTTAATCGCCCTCTGGGTGCTCGTCGGCTGGTGCGGCAATGAACCTCGGATAATTCTGTTCCCGCACGGGCCCACGCCGCCTGAGCCCGGCCCCGAGCCGAACTGGCTCGTGTCCAGGTTGATAGGCGTCGTAGCCGGCGTCATCGGCGGCTTAGCCTTCAGGCAAGTGTTTGGAGCTTCACCCGAACTCGGCGGGCTTGCGGCCGGTCCTCGCCCCGAGCCGTGGGCTCCCGCCGTCTACGCCGCCGCGACGGCCGTGGGAGCTTATGTCGTCTCGCGCATCGTCACAGACATCTACGGACGGTTGCGCGCGGGGAATGTGAATAGAGCTTAGCGGTGGTACGAGACGCCGGTCTGATCCGTTATCGCGGCAGTCGCGGTTGGTCTGCTTTTTTGCAGTTCAAAGCAGGACGCCACCCGGAGCCGTGCCGTGTCTGCGCTGCCCTCGTCACGACAACCGGCGGTTTGATCTTTGCTCGCGGCTCTAGTAAAACGTCGAGCTAGTGAGCCCTATCGACGTCCTCCTGCTCTCGCTGCTCGTCATGCTCGCCGCCGCGCTCTATTCCTCGGTCGGGCACGGGGGCGCGTCCGCCTACCTCGCGGCGATGGCCCTCTTCGGCCTCGCGCCCTCGGTGATGAAGCCGACCGCGCTCTGCCTCAACCTGCTCGTCGCCTCGCTCACCACCTTCCGCTTCTACCGCGCGGGCCACTTCTCCGCGCGGACGTTCCTCCCCTTCGCCGCGGCTTCCGTCCCCTTCGCCTTCCTCGGCGGCGCGCTCGCACTCCCGGCTGGCGTTTATAAGCCGGTCGTCGGCGTCGTCCTCGTCTACGCCGCCGTCCGACTCTTCATCGACGCGCGCGCGCGGGCGGACGCGGGCGAGGGCTTGCGCACGCCCCCGCTCTGGCTGGCGGCGCTGCTCGGCGCGGGGCTCGGCTTCTTGTCGGGGCTGACGGGCGTGGGCGGGGGTATTTTCCTGAGCCCGCTGCTGCTGCTGATGCGTTGGGCCGACGTGCGGCGCACGGCGGGCGTCTCGGCGGCCTTCATCCTCGTCAACTCGGCGGCGGGCCTGCTCGGCAACGTCGCGAGTGTGAAGTCTCTCCCCCCGGCGCTTCCCTACCTCGCCGCCGCCGCCCTCTTCGGCGGGCTCGTCGGATCGGAACTCGGCAGCAGACGACTGCCTTCGCCCGCCATCCGGCGGCTGCTCGCGCTCGTCCTCGTCATCGCGGGCGGCAAGCTGATCTTCGCCTGACGATCATTCGCCGCGACAAGAGCACTCACCACAGAGGCACAGAGGGCACGAAGGGGGCACGGAGTTAAGACTTCTTCTCCGTGCGTCCTCCGTGATCTCTGTGCCTCTGTGGTGAGTGTTTTTCCCTTGGTTAACCTTAAACTTCTCTCGACTCGCCGAGCGCGGAGACGAGGCGTTCGATGTCCGACTCGTCGTTGAAGAAGTGGGTGGCGACGCGGATGCCTTCGGGCTTCTGCGTGACGGCGACGCGGCGCGCGTGCAGGCGGCGCACGGCGCGCGCCGGATCGTCGCACGCGACCAGCGTCTCAGCCGAGCGCGCCGACTCGTTGCGCAGGGGCGACAAAACTTTCCAGCCCGATTCCGTCAACCTCTCCGTCAAACGCCGGTTCAACTCAAGGGCGCGCCGCTCGATGCGCTCGCCGCCGATCCTCGTGTGATACTCGACCGCCGCCCCGAGCGCGAAGATTCCCGCGAAGTGCGGGCAGCCCGTCTCCGCGCGCGCCGCCGCGTCGCCGCGCAGGTCGAGCGCGTCGTTCCTCATCGCGAAGGGGTGGCGGACGCTCATCCAGCTCACCGCGCGCGCGCGCGTCTCCTCCAGCAACTCGCGGCTGAGATAGACGAAGCCCGCGCCGTAGCCCGCGAGCAGCCACTTGTGGCCCGTCGAGCAGAGCGCGTCGATCTTCATGCGCTTCACGTCGATGGGGAAGACGCCCGCCGACTGCGCCGCGTTGACGACGAGCTTGCGCCGCCCCTTCGCCGCGCCGATCTCGGCGAGCGGCGCGCGGAAGCCGTTCGAGAACTGCACGTGGCTGAGGCAGACGACGCCCGTGCGATCATTCGAGGCGGCGTCGACGTCTTCAGCGTCGATCTCCCCTCCGCGCGCCTTGATCAGGTTGACGCCGATCCCGCGGTGCATCCACGGCAGCGTCGTGACCGGGAACTCCAGCTCGCACGAGACGACCTCGCCCCGCCCCTCAAGCGCGTCCACGATCAAGTTCATCCCCGCCGAAGTGTTCGTCGTGAAGCCGATCTCCTCCGGCTCGGCGTTGACGAGCCGCGCGACGAGTTCGCGCGTGCGCTCGCGCCGGCGCATCCAGTCGTTCCACGGCGCGTCGCCCGCGGCGAGCACGTCGGCGTAAAAGCCGGACGCGGCCTCAGCGACCTGCCGCGGGATGGCCCCCGTCGCCGCGCTGTTGAGGTACGCCACCTCCGCCGTCACCGGGAAATCGCGCCGCGCTTTCTGCCAGTCGAACTCTTCGGACATCGCCTCACCCCCAGACGCTCATCGCACGCGCGAGAGCCGGACTGCCTTGACGACACCCCGGCGCGCGTCTATCTTCGCACGAGTTTACTCGCCGCCGGACGCGAAGGAGTTTTACAACATGACGACCGAGCTTGTCGCGCACGACCGGGCCGCCCCCGCGTGGTCGATCCCCGGCTACCTCGAAGCGCGCGACGGTCGCCTCCACGTCAGCGGCGCGGACGCCTTGGGGCTCGTCAGGGGATTCGGCTCGCCGCTCTACGTCTTCTCCGAGCCGCGCATCCGCGCCAACGTCGCGCGCCTCGTCGGCGCCGCGGCGTCGGCGGATCGCCCCGTCAGGTTCTGCTACGCCTCGAAGGCCAACTCGAACATGGCGGTCTTGAAGGCCGTGCTCGACGCGGGCATCGACGTCGAGGTCAACAGCGGCGGCGAGCTGTTCAAGGCGCTGCGCGCGGGCTTCCGGCCCGAGCAGATCATCTTCAACGGCACGAGCAAGACCGACGACGAGTTGGACGACGCCGCGCGCGCCGGGATCCTCTCGATCAACGTCGATTCGGTTTACGAGATCGGTCTCGTCGAAGCGGCGGCGCGGCGCACGGGCCGCCGCGCCAACGTCACGCTCCGCCTCGTCCCGGAGATCGGCACGCGCTCGCACATCGGCTTGCAGACGGCGCTCCTCACGTCGAAGTTCGGCATCACGCACTCGGAGGTGCAAGACGCCTTCCGCCGCGCGCTGCAAAACCCCGACCTGCTGAACGTCTCGGGCATACACATCCACGTCGGCTCGCAGACGCCGGACGTGGAGCCCTTCGCCGAAGCCTTCCGCGCGATGTGGTCGCACCTCGTCGAGCTGCACCGCGAGACCGGCCACACGCTCTCGCACATCAACCTCGGCGGCGGCATCCCCGTCAACTACCTGCGCGACCGCTCGCAGGCGGATCAACTCCCGGCGGCGGAGCGCGAGATGCTCGGCGCGTCGCTCGAACCGTCGGAGGTCTTCGCCGCCGTGATGAAGGTGGCGCGCGAGTCGGCGCGCGCGGCGGAGGCCGAGCACCTGCTCGACCGCGTCACGATCCTCCTTGAGCCCGGTCGCAGCGTCGTCGCCGACGCCGGGCTCGTGCTGACGACCGTGCGCAACATCAAGCGGCGGCCCGAGACCGGCGACGTGTGGCTTTTGACCGACGCGGGCTTCAACCTCCTGCTCTCGATGACCACTTACAACTGGTACTACCAGCTCGTCTCCGCCTCGCGCGCCGACGCGCCCGCCGACGCGCCCTACAAGGTCGCGGGGCCGCTCTGCGACTCCGGCGACGTCTACTTCGACATCGAAGGCGGCGGTCGGCTCCCCGACTACCGCAACCTCCCCGCGGACGTCCGGCCCGGCGAAGTCCTCGCGCTCTTAAACTCCGGGGCCTACTCGCTCGCGCAGTCGTTCCCCTACAACGGTCGCCCCCTGCCCGCGGCGGTGATCATCCGCGAAGGCGGTCACGCAGAGCTGGCGCGCAGGCGCGACACTTACGAAGACCTGTTAGCGAGTGACGTGTGGTAGCGACGCCCCCGCCTGAAAAGCCATGAGCCAAAACCATCAGCCAGCGCCGGTCAACGTCGGCCTCGTTCGCGGACTCGGCCTGACCGCCGCGACCTCGGTGAACATCGCGAACATGATCGGCACGGGCGTCTTCCTGAAGGCGCGCGTGATGACGTGCAACGTGGGGACGCCGGGGCTGGTCATCGCCGTGTGGATCGTCGCCGGCCTGCTCGCGCTCGCGGGCGCGCTCACTTACGCGGAGCTGACGACGATGATGCCGCGCGCCGGGGGCGAGTACGTCTTCATACGCGACGCTTACGGTCGCCGCTGGGGCTTTTTGTTCGGGTGGACGCAGTTCTTCATCGCGCGCACCGGCTCGCAGGCCGCGCTCGCCGTCGGCTTCGCCATCTTCCTCAACATCCTCACGGGCGGCGCGCTCTCCCGCACTTACTTCACGCTGCAACCCTTCGGCTTCGACATCCCCTTCGGGCGACTGCAACTCGTCGCGCTCGGAACAATCGCCGTCACGACTTTGATCAACTGCGGCGCGGTCTCCTTGAGCGGCAACATCTCTTCGGTGCTGACCTTCGTCAAGATCGCGCTCGTGCTCGCCGTCGGCGTCGGCGCGTTTATGTTCGCGACGGGCGACTGGGGCCACTTCGCGCAGTCGAACGCGGGGGGCGCGTGCGAGGGCGTGGGCGCGTCGGCGCGCGGCGGGGTGGCGGGCTTCGGGGCGGCGATGCTCGGCGCGCTCTGGGCCTACGACGGCTGGAACAACGTCGCGCCGCTCGCGGGCGAGGTGCGCGACCCGCAGAGGAATCTGCCGCGCGCCTTCGTGCTCGGGATGCTCGTCGTCGGCGCGCTCTACATCTTCGTCAACCTCGCCTACTACTACGTGCTCACGCCCACCGAGATCGCGAACGTCTCCGCCGCCTCTTCGGTGGCGACCGAGGTGGCGAGCCGCTTCATGGGCGCGACCGCGATCACTTTGATCGCCGCCGCGCTGATGACCTCCTCGTTCGGCGCGCTCCACACCTCCGTGCTCGCCTCGGCGCGCTACCCCTACGCCATGTCGCGCGACCGCCTCTTCTTCCAGAGCCTCGCGCGCCTCAGCCCTCAGACTCACGTTCCCGTGCGCGCCCTCGTCGCGCAAGGGCTGTGGTCGTGCGTGCTGGCCCTTTCGGGCTCCTACGACACGCTGACCGACTACGCCATCTTCGCGCTCTGGATTTTCTACGGGCTGACGACCGCCTCGGTCTTCATCTTCCGCCGCCGGATGCCCGACGCCGAACGGCCCTACCGCACGCCCGGCTACCCCGTCATCCCCATCATCTTTCTCATCGTCACCGCGTGGCTCCTCGTCAACACGCTCCAGACCGCCCCCAAGCAGGCGTTCACGGGCCTCGGCCTCATCGCGCTCGGCCTGCCCGTCTACTGGTACTGGGCGAGGCACAACGAGCGACACGAGATCGACTCGCCGGCGATTGATAAAACCTGATTCACTGCTCGGTGATTACCCGGTGAGGGGAAATGTAGATGCTACGCGAGCCCGCGCGATGTTAAGGCTTCGCGCGCGACCTCCCGGTCGTCGAAGTGGGCGGTCTCCGCGCCGATGATCTGGTAGGTCTCGTGCCCCTTGCCCGCGATGACGACCACGTCGCCGCCGCGCGCCTCCCCGACCGCGCGCGTGATCGCCTCGCGCCGGTCGGCGATCTTCAGGTAAGGCTTCCCGACTCTTTTCAAACCCACTTCGGCGTCGCGCAGGATGGCTTCGGGGTCTTCGGTGCGCGGGTTGTCGGAGGTGAGCACGACCACGTCGCTCAAGGACGCGGCGGCTTCGCCCATCGGCGCGCGCTTCGTGCGGTCTCGGTCGCCGCCGCAGCCGAAGACCGTGATGACGCGCGCGCCCTCAGCCGCCACGTCGCGCGCGGTGCGTAGAACATTCCTGAGCGCGTCGTCGGTGTGCGCGTAATCGACGACGACGGCGAAGTCGCCCGCGTGCGCGACGCGCTCGAAGCGTCCGGGAGCGCCCGCGCAAACTTCGACCGCGCGCGCGACGACGTCCAACCCGTAGCCGAGCGCGAGCGCCGAGCCCGCGGCGGCGAGCACGTTGTAGACGTGCGGCTGCCCGACGAGCGGCGAGCGCAACCGCCGCGAGCCCTCCGGGGTCAACAGCTCGAAGCGGTTGCCGCCGAGCGAAAACTCCACGCCGCGCGCCGAAACGTCGGCCCGCGCGCGGATCGCGTAGGTGACGACGCGCGAGCCCGCGCCCGCCAGCTCGCGCGCGAGCCGCGCGCCGTACTCGTCGTCGAGGTTGACGACCGAGACGCCGGGCCGCTCGCCGGTGCGCCCGTCGAAGAGGCGCAGCTTGGCGTCGAAGTAGCTCTCCATCGTGCCGTGGTAGTCGAGGTGATCCTGCGTGAGGTTCGTGAAGACGGCGGCGGCCACGCGCAGCGCGTCGCAGCGGTGGAGGTCGAGCGCCTGCGAGGAGCTTTCCATCACGGCGACGGGGGTTCCGGCATCGACCGCGCGGCGCAGGAAGCGCTGCACGTCCGAGGCTTCGGGCGTGGTGTGCGGGGCGTCGAAGTGCTCGCCGCCGATGCGGTAGCCGACCGTGCCGAGCAGGGCGATCTGCTCGCCAGCCGCCTCGACGATTGACGCGACGATGTGCGCCGTCGTCGTCTTGCCGTTCGTGCCCGTGATGGCGACGAGTTTGAGATCGCGCGAGGGGTGGCGCTGGACTTCGGCGGCGGCGAAGGCCAACGCGCGCCGCGCCTCCGCGACCCTCAGCCACGCTCCCTCGAAACCTTCGGGCCGCCCGCGCTCCGAGACGACGCCGACCGCGCCCTGTGCCATGACTTGAGCGACGAACCGGTGCGCGTCGAACTTCTCGCCGCGGATCGCGACGAAGAGACTCCCGGCGCGCGCCTGCCGCGAGTCGTGCGTCACGTCGGAGACTTCCGCCGCGCCGTCGCCGCTCAACTCGGCGTCCGTGGCGCGCGCAACGTCGGCTAAGGTGATCGCCGGGCGCGGGTGTTCATCATCTGCCATTAGTTAGACCGTTTCTTAAGTGTACGCAAGCGTCTTTTCATCGCAGGGGCGCAGGGCGACGCGGGGGTCACGCAGAGAGTTAAGATGTTTTCTCCGCGCCCCCTCTGCGTGACCCCCGCGTCCCTGCGGCGAGTCTTCACCCGTCACACCTTAATGTAAATCTTCTTCTTGTAAAGTATCCACATCAGGCCGAGCCACAGCAGGACGAAGCAGACGGCGAAGGCGAGCGAGGCGTTGACGGGCGAGAGCCAAGAGGCGAAGGCGCGCTGGTAGACGAACGTTTGCAGGTTCGCGCCGGTCGTGCCGTCCGTGCGGGTAAAGTTCCACCAGTCCTTGATCGTCATCACGCGCGCCGTCCAGCCGGTGAGGACGAAGACGGCGAGGGCGTTCACGCCGAAGACGCGGAACGGCAGCGCCCAGCGTTTGTAGCCCTTGATGTCGACGAGCCAGTAGCAGGCGGCGAGCAGTTGCAGCGCGAGGCCCGCCGTGAAGAGCACGTACGAGCTAGTCCACAGCGCCTTGTTGACGGGGAAGAAGGGGTTCCAGCACCAGCCCGCGACGACGCACGCCGCGCCCGCGACGAACAGCCCCGAGACCTTCTCGTAATCGCCCGCGCGGCGGCGCAGCCAGTGGCCCGCGAGCACGCCAAGCAGCGTCGTCGCGATCGCCGGGAAGGTGCTGAGGATGCCCTCCGGGTCGTAAACCCTGTCGCCGCCCTTCCAGATGTGGTCGCCGAGGAGTTTCCGATCCACGAACGACGCGATGCTGCCCTCCTTCGAGAGATCGCCCGCGCTGTAGCCCGGCGCGGGGACTTTCGTCAGCACGACGCAGTAGGCGACGAGCAGCACGGCGGCGACGAGGGCCTGCGTGCGCCAGCGCGTGTTGACGAAGACGAGCGCGGTCACGAAGTAGCAGACGGCGATGCGCGCGAGCACCCCCGTCAGGCGGATGGTCGAGAGGTGGAAGTAGGGGAAGCCCGCGAGGAAGAGGCCGAGCCCGTAGATGAGCAGGGTGCGGCGCGCGATCTTCAGGTAGAGGTCGCGCTTCGGGCCGCCCTCCGCGGCGCGGCGACCGAGCGCGAGCGTGATCGAGACGCCGACGACGAAGAGGAAGAAGGGGAAGATGAGATCGGTCGGCGTCCACCCGTGCCACGCGGCGTGCTCCAGCGGCCAGTAGATGTGCGACCACGTGCCGGGGTTGTTGACGAGGATCATCCCGGCGATGGTGATGCCGCGCAGCACGTCGAGCGAGACGAGCCGCCCCGCCCCCTCCGCGCCACGCCCGCCCGTGTCGGCAGCCTCCACCCGTCAGACTCCTCTCCCGAGATCGCGCGCCGCGCGCGTCACATCGCCTCGTCGGCTGAGGGGCCGTAGACGGACGGGACGGGCACGTCGTTCAGACGCAGGTAGACGCCGAGCTGCGCGCGGTGGTGGATCATGTGGTTCATGACGAACGAGCGCAGCACAGCCGACTTAGGCAGCGTGAAGATCGTGTGCCCGTTTTGCAGCAGCGACCAAGAGCCGCCGAAAGCCGCGTCGTCCGCGCCCGAGATCGCGGCGCGCGCCTCGGCGACGTTGCGGTCGAAGGTCTCGACGGCCTCCCGCGTCGAGCCGACGGGCGCGGCGCGCGCGGGCACGCCCCCCGGCGCGAGGTCGAGCGCGTCCTTGCCCAGCGCGTGCCCCACCCACGTCGGCATGTTCGAGAGGTGCGTGACGAGCCCGCGCATCGTCGTGGATTTGGCGTGCGGCTGCCAGTCGAGCTTGTCGTCGGGCACGCGCTCGATGGTCTTGCGCGTCGCGGCCATCTCCTGATCGAACTCGGGGAGTAGCATTTCACTGAGCGTCATGTGTGCCTCCGGGGATAATGAAAGTTTAGAACCGCAACGGTCGTCGGGGAGCGAGGATAATTAAAACCGCGCGGGGTGTCTATCGAATCGGCGTTCCCCTCTTAGCGCCTTTGCGCCCTTGCGTGAAACTTATTCTCACGCTGGAGGCGCAAAGGCGCTAAGACAAAGTATGTCACGGCTGCGGGCGCGGGCCGAGGCCGAACTCTTCGGGGCTGGGGAGCGTCGAGTTGGCGTTGTAGGCGCGCAGGGCTTCTTCGACCGCGGCGCTCTTGGCGAGCCACACGCCGATGGCGTGATCGTAGCGCGCGAGGACGCTCGCCAGCCAGTAGGGCCGGTTCTCGGCGAGCCACTGCGCGCGGTAGGCTTCGCGCAGCAGCGAGAGCTCTTCCGCCATCTCGCGCAGGGAGTTGTAGACCGCGCCGTGGTAGCGGCGCAGGCGGCCCGCGCGCGCGCGGTCGCCGAGGTTCAGGTACGCCGCCCAGTAGTCGCGGCTGAACTGCTCGACGACCTCTGCGCGCCGCCCCAGGTGATCGAAGCGGCGCGCGGCGAAGATCATGGCGGGGATCATCGTCCGGTTGCGGCGCGCGCGCCCGCCGTCGCGCCGCAAGGTCTCCTCGACGCCCTCGACGACGCGGCGCATCTGCTTCGTCTTGTCGGACGACTTGCGCGCCTGCGTCTGGAAGGCGGCGGTGAAGGGCTCCTGCCAGAAGAGTCGGTCGCTTGAGTTGATGCCGAGCAGGGCGTTGACGCCCCCCAGAGAGCGGATCGAGCGGACGAAGGTGTCGCCCTCGGCGCGGAAGAACGCCCAGTCGAAGTCGCGCTCGAAGCGCGCCACGTCCAGTTGGCCCTGCTGCCACGACGCCGCCGCGCCCAGAACGACGCCGTACCAAGCCGTCTCGAACAGCGACTCGCCGTCGTCGTCCCACTGCGTGTTCATCATCCCCAGCGCGCCGGCCTCCTGACCGTCGCGGACGAAGTTGACGATGTTCTTGACCGCCGCGTCTTCGTTCGGGAAGATTTGGCTCCACGTCTGCACGCCGGGGCAGACGAACTGGTCGAGCCCCGCGTCCTTGAACGGCCTGATGCGCTCCTTGAAGTCCTCTCGCGCCCCGTAAGACCAGTTCATCACGATCATCTCTTTCGGGACGCTGCCGATGAGATCGGGGTGGTTCAAGGCGATGTCGCCCCAGAACATCAGGCGGCGGTTGTAAGGCTTGAGAATCTCCCGCACGCGACGCAGGTGCCCGAAGTAGACCGCGCCCACGCCTTCGGCGCGCACCCGCTCGCGGCTCTGCCCCTCGCCCAGCTCGAAAGTCTCGTCCGCGCCGACGTGGAAGAAGCGTCCGGGGAACAGCTCGTTTAATTCCTCGTACCAGTCGGCGATCAGCTCGTAGGTCTCCTCCTGCTGCGGCGAGAGCACGTCGCCGTAGGGGGCCTCTGCGAGCGGCGCGTATGTTTCGAGGCTCAGGACTTTGTGCAGGTGCCCGAAGGTCTGCTGCTGCGGCACGAGTTCGATGTGGTAGCGGCGCGCGTAGGCCGCGAGGTCGCGAATCTCGGCGGGCGTGAGCGCGCCGCCTTCCGGCCCGAGCAGCGGGTGCGACTCGTAGCGCACGATGTTCTCCATGTTGAAGGAGTGCATGTTGAGCTTGAACGCCGCCTCGGTCCTGAGCTGCCGCTTGACGTACTCGACCGTGGGCACGGGGCCGCGGTTGATGTCGTCGAACACCGCGCGCCAGCGCATCTGCGGGTAGTCGACGACGCTGACGCCGGGGACGAACGCCGCCGCGCCCTCGCCCGCGACGAGCTGCTTCAAGGTCTGCAAGCCGTAGAACGTCCCCGCCGGGGTGCGACCGGCGACGACGATCTCGCGCGGCGTGACGCTCAGCACGTAGCCCTCTTCGTTGAGGCCCGCGGGCGGCTCGACCCCGGCGCGTTCGAGCGCCGACCGGATCGCGCCGTTGTCGAGCGGGCCGACGAGGATCGTCGCGCGCGCCCTGCGGCCCGCGATCCGCAAGGAGAGGTGCGCCGCGTCCTTCGCGTCGTCGATGAAATCCTGCGCGGCGAAGCGGTCGTCTTCCGAGCGCGGGTCGGCGAGCGCGACCCGCACGTCGCGCGTGAGGGCGAAGCGCGCGCCGGTCTGGGTCAACTGCTTCGGCGCGGGGACGACGCGGACGGCGTCCGGCGCGGGAGTCGCCTGCGCGGCCTGCGCCCGCGCGGCGGCGGGTTCGGCGAGCGAGGCGCAGGCCAGGAGGGCGACGGCGGGGAGGGCGGACAGACGCCGCGCGAGGCTTCGTGATAAAGTTAAGGGCATGATGCGGAACGCGACTTTCGCGCGTAGCTCCCCCGGCTCGCCCGCCGGATCGCGGGGCCTCGCGCGGGGGTTCGACGGAGTTCGCGGGACAGCTTGAGCTTTTACCGGAATCGCACGTGAAGATCAACGGCGCGCGCGGCGCGGGGGTGGCCGAGAGTTGTCTTTGATGTTGCAGGAGATCGCCGAGCAGCCCGCGGCCCTCGGCAAGACCATCGCGGAAGAGGGCGCGAAGGTGGCGCGGCTCGGCAAATTCTTGCGCGCGCGCGGCATCGATCTGATCGTGCTCGTGGCGCGCGGCTCAAGCGACAACGCCGCGCTCTTCGGTCGCTACCTGTTGGAGATCAAGACCGGCATCCCCGTCTCGCTCTCCGCGCCGTCCGTCCACACGCTCTACCGCGCGCGCCTCGATCTCTCGCGCGCGCTCGTCGTCGGCGTCTCGCAGTCGGGCGCGGGCGAGGACATCAACCTCGTCTTGGAGAACGCGCGCGCGGGCGGGGCCTACACCGTCGGCATCACGAACGAGGCCGACTCGGCGATGACGGGCCTCGTCGACGAGACGTTGCTGATGCACGGCGGCAGGGAGCGGTCGGTCGCGGCCACCAAGACCTTCACCGGGCAGATGCTCCACTTCTACATGCTCGCCTCCGCGCTCGCCGAGGGCGACGCGCAGAGGATCGACTACGCGCCCATCCCCGAATGGACGGAGCGCGCGCTCGAACTGAAAGGCGCGGTCGCCGAGATGGTCGAGCGCTACGTCTTCATGGAGAACTGCGTCGTGGTGGGGCGCGGGCTGCTCTACGCGAACGCCTACGAGATGGCGCTCAAGCTGATGGAGACCTGCTACGTCGTCGCCGAGAGGTTCTCCTCCGCCGACTTCCTACACGGGCCGCTCGCGATGGTCGAGCGCCACTTCCCCGTCGTCCTCTTCGCGCAGCCCGGCGTGACGCGCGAGGCGACGCGCGCGCTCGTCGCGCGCCTCAAAGAGCTTCGCGCCGACACGCTCGCCATCACGGAGGACGCGCAGATCGCCTCCGCCTGCACGCGCGCCCTGCGTATGCCCGCCGGGCTCGACGAGCTGCTCGCGCCCATCCCCTACATCATCCCCGCGCAGCTCTTCGCCGCCATGCTCGCCGCCTGCAAGGGGCTCGACCCGGACGCGCCGCGCTCGCTCTCGAAGGTCACGCGCACGCTCTGAAGCGGCGGCGCGGCGGCGGGTGGCGTCCTAAATCGATTAGAACTCTGTGTCTCCTCTGTGTTCTCTGTGCCTCCGTGGTGAGGTATGGATCGAAAGCACTCACCACAGAGTCACAGAGGACGCGGAGGAAGCACAGAGGAAAGCTTGAACTAGGACACTAGTCGGCGGCAGATCAATTCTTAGGCGCGGGTCGCAGATCAATTCTTAGGCGCGGGCCGCTTGTAGTTCGCGAGGCAGTTGCCGTAAGGGGTCTTGACGACGATCCTGACGGGCTCGACCGGCGTGCCGCTCCTGACGGTGACTTCCGCGGGGCCGCCGCACATCTGGCGACCGTTCTCAAGGCTCACGGTCGCGGTGACGAGGAACGTCCCGCCCTCGAAGCCCTTGAGCGTGAAGCGCCCCTGCTCGTCCACCTCCGCGGGGAAGCCGACCTGCCGCCAGCCCTGCTCCGCGCTGACGAGGAGCGCGCTCGCGTTCTTCGCCGGGCGACCGTCTTGCCCGACGACGACGCCCGTGATCTCGCGCTCGACGAGGCGGCGCGTGAGCCGCAGGTCGTAGCCCTCCAGCTTCTCGCCCTCGCCGAGCGTCACCACGCCCGCCTGCGCGCGATCCTCTACGCCGGGGTAGAACGTGCGCGGGTACGGATGGTCTAAGAGGCCGGGCACCCCGCTCGGGTTGACGACGATCACGTAACGCCCCGGCGGGACGTTAGTGAACTTGTAGCGCCCCGCCCCGTCGGTCGAGGCCAAGACGGTTTTGTCGGTCGCGGCCAACTCCTTCGCGTCGAGCGACGCGGGCGCGAGGCGCAGGACGAGCGCGGGGAGCGGCTCGCCTTCCTCGTCCGTCACGCTGCCCGCGATCTCGCCCGACCACGTCAGCCAGAAGTCCGCTTCGCGGCACTGCCTCGCTTCGACCCTGAAGGGCTTGTTCTCGACGTTGCCGCTCGCGTGTTCGGGCGCGGCGACGCGGACGGTGTAGCTGCCCGCGGGCAGGCCCGTCACCTCATACTTCCCCTCCGCGTCGGTCGTCGCCTCGCGCCGCGCGCCCCCTTCCGCCGACTCGACCACCACCTTCTTCCCCGCGAGCGGCTCGTTCGTATACCTGCCGCTCGCGAGGTCGCGCGCGCTGAAGACGACGCTGCCGTAGACGGTCGCCTCGGGCGGGGCGTGCGACAGAGAGCGGGCGTACTCAAGCTCGGCCCCGGCTTGCTCGACGGGCTTGGTCGCCGAGCAGATGCCCGTCGAGAGTTTGCCCCCCTCGCCCACGGAGGCGTAGACGAGGTAGCGCGCGCCGACTTTGAAATTGTAGCCGCAGTCGCCCCCGCCCATGCCCGTCGTGACCTCCGCGGTCGCGCCCGTCGTCCCGCGGAACGTCTCCTCGACGTTGAAGCGCGCGACGCGGTGCGGATACTGTTCGCGCCGCGCCGCGCCGGTGGGCGCGGGCGGCGTGACCGTGGAGACGTCCGTCACGAGCCCGGTGAAGAGGACGGGCGCGCCCCAGAAGGTCGAGCAGGCGCGCGGGTTCGGCGACAACATGCACGAGCAGGCGCGCGCGACGCCGGGCGCGGCGAGGAGCAGGAAGAGCGCGAAGGCCGCGGACGATGGCGCGCGGCGCGGGTTGACGAGCATCGGGTGTTCCCTCCGTCGTGGGTTTCGGGCGTGCGGCGGTCGCCGCGTCTGCAGCCACGCGCTTAGAACGCGCGACCGGGGGAGGGGTTGCGTCCGGGGGGAGGTTATTTCGCCGTCAGTGCTGGATGTACTCGTGCAGCAGGCGCAGCTCGTCGCCCTGCTCGCCCAGCTCGACGCGCATGATGTCGCGGATCGAGAGCATCCCGACCCAGCGCGCGCCGCGCACGACCGGCAGGTGGCGCGTGCCGAACTTCTCCATCCGCTCCAACGCTTGGTGCGGCGTGTCGCCGCAGTCGATGACCACGTCCACCGCGCTCATCACGTCTTTGATGGGGACGCGCGCCGGATCGTCCTTCTTCAGGACGACGCGGCGCAGCAGATCGCGCTCGGAGAAGATGCCGCGCAGCCGCCCCTCGGCGTCGAGCACGCAGACGGCCCCGATGTTGCGCTCGGCCATGTAGTGCGCCGCGTCCAGAGCCGTCGCCGCGTCGCGCACGAAGTACGGCTCGCGGTCGCGTATCACGTCGCCGATAGTGATCATCGCCCACCTCCGCCTCTCTGTGTGTCGAAAACCGATCCGCCATTGAGACTTGTAATTCTTTACGGCGGGAATTTCAAGACCCCGGTGCGCTTGAGACAGAAGTAAGAGCCCCTGACAGGGGCGAAAGAAGTTGCGAGTCGTAACCCTGAACTTCGCGGGCCCGGATTACGGCGCTCAAATTCTTTCGCCCTTGTCAGGGGCTTCAAACTTTTTCTTTCGCTCCTGAGCCGAAAACTTTTTCTTTCGCTCCTGAGCCGACGGCTCGCGCCGCGGGCTACAAATATGTCGCCCCGGCAGGGGCTCAGAATGTAACCGGCATTCTAATCGGACTCGCCCGCCTGCGCCTTCGGCTTCTCTTTGAGCACGGCGGCGGCGACGGAGACGACGGCGAGCCCGCGGAACAGCTCGTTCTTGAAGCCTTCGGCGATCTGCGCGGCGCGCGCGTAGTCGGCGCGCGCGAGGGCGCGGAAGCCGGGCCGGAAGTCGCTGCCCGTGCCGCCGATGCTCAGGCCCTCGCGCACCGTCCCGCCGAGCACCATGAACTTGCGCGCCGGGTAAAGCTCGACGAGCGTCGGCGCGGAGTTGGCCGCCTTGACCGCCGCCCACATCATCTCGAAGGAGGTCTGCGGATCGACGGCGGCGTAGGCGGACGCGATCCAGAGGTAGGCGCGCGCGTGCGGGGCGGAGCCGGGGCGGTCGCCCAAGAGCTTGACGGTCTGATCGAGGACGTAGCGCGCTAGGATCATGTCCTTCTTCTTGCGCGCGGCGGTCGAGACCGCGACGGTCGCCTCGCCGCGCATCTCCGGGTCGGGTATTTTTTCGAGCGCCTTCGCGGCGTCGTTCAGCTCGCCCGTCTCCGCCAGGTGCTTCGCGTGCTGGAAGCGCAGCGCGGTCGCGATCTCGTCGCGCTTCGTGGTGGCGCGCGCCCTGAGCAGCGCGTCGAAGGCGCGGTCGAAGTTTTTCAGGTTCGCGTAGCGCAGCGCCGCCTGCATGTAGAGCGCGTCGCGCGTGTCGGCGTTCTTCTCGGAGGCGGCGCGGGAGAGAATGTTTTCGGGCGCGTTCGGGTTGTCGGCTGATGTCAGGTTGAGCGCGTCCGCCTCGTACTCCGCCGACGGTATTTCGGGCCGGAGCTGCTGGCTGAGCATGACCAGCTCGTTCGCCCGCTCCGGGTAGTAGGTCTGGAAGAACGGCTGTAGGTAATTGATCACGGTGAGCATCGCGCTGCGCACGCCCGGCTCGGCGTCGGCGGCGGCGAGCTGCTGAGCGCGCTGGCGCGAGAGGCGTTCGAGCGCGGCGTCGAGGAAAGAGCGGACGAGCGCCGTGTCGGTTTCGGGGCGCGGCAGGTTACGCAGGTACGAGGCGACGAAGAGCGCGTCGTAGAGGTTCGGCGACCCGTCGGCGGCGAAGGCGCGGGACGCGCGCGCGAAGAGATCGTGCGCGAGGGCGGGGCTCGTCGCCGTGAGCGTCTTGAAGATGCCCTGCAACTCCTGCGGCATCCCGTAGTCGAGACTCGCCGAGGCGTACTCGACGGCGCGCGCGGGGTTCGAGGCGGCGAGCTGCAAAGCGAACTGCGCGAGCTGCTGCTGGCGCAGGCTGCCCGTGCCGAAGACCAGCGGGTCGTTGTGCGAGGCGGTCGCGTCCTCGCCCTTCTCCTCGATGGTCTCAAGGAAAACTTTGACGAGTTCGGGCTTGTGCCGCTCGGCGACGGCGAGGATGTCGGAGCGCAGCTCGGCGCGCAGTTGGTGCGTCGCGAAGGCCTCGCGCTCCGCGCCCTTGACCTTGCCCTCGTCGTCCAGCTCGCGGTCGGTCAAGGCCCACGCGTCGCGCAGGCCCTTCTCGGCGACGGCGTCGCGCTGATCCCACAGGACGTCGGTCGCCTCGACGAGGACGCGCGCGGCGTGGCTCGGTCGGCGGTAGGACTTCGCGCGCCCGATCTCTTTAACGAGCAGCTCGACGGCGTCGAGCTTCTGCGAATCGGTGAACGAAGGCGCGGGCGTCGGCTTCGCCGCGGGCGATTTTTGCGCGGGCGCGGCGGCGGCGGTCGGGCCCGGTCGCGCGGGCTGCTTCGACTCTTGCGCCCGCCGCGGCGACGGGTTCATCGTGGCGCGTGCGACGAGGGCGGGCGCGGCGGCGCAGAGCGAGAAGGCGATGACGAGGCGGAGTCTCACGGGGCTTGCTCCCTTCGAGGAGGCGGGATGGGCGCGCGGATTATAGGCCGCGCGCGAGCTTTCGCACGCCCCTCAAACGCCCGGCGTCTGTCGTAGTTCCCTTCACTCCGGGCCCCGCCCCCGCGCCCTGGGCGCTGGCGCGGTCAGTCGAAGAGTGACCCCTGCGCGGTCGGGCGGCGGAAGGTCTTGCGCGGCTCGAAGGCGGCGGCGTACTGCGGGTCGTTGAAGCCGAGGCGGCGCGCGTGGACGCGGAAGGACTGCTCGATCATCTTCCAGTACTCGCCCTCGCCCGTCATCCGCTTGCCGAACTCCGAGACGTTCAGCTTCCCGCCGCGCACCTCGCGCAGCCGGTTCAGAATCCTGTCGGCGCGGTCGGGCAGCTTCTCCCTGAGACGCTGCTCGAAGTAGGGCGCGACCGAGCCGGGCAGTCTCAGCAGGTTGATGAAGGCGTAGCGCGCCCCGCACTCCTTCGCGCGCTTTAAGAGTTGCGGGATGTGCGAATCGTTCAAGCCGGGGACGAGCGGCGCGACGCCGAGACCCACGGGGACGCCCGCGCGCGCCAGCTCCTCCATCGCCTTGAAGCGCGAGTCGGGCGAAGGGGCGTGCGGCTCAAGCGCGCGCGCCGTCTTGTTGTCGACGAAGCCGATGGTGAAGAAGACCGCCGCCGACGCCTCGCGCGCGAGGGCCGCGAGCACGTCGGCGTCGCGGCGCACGAGCGCGGACTTGGTGACGACGCCGACCGGGTTGCGGAACTCAAGGCAGACTTCGAGGCACGCGCGCGTCAGCTTGTAGTGCGCTTCGAGCGGCAGGTACGGATCGGAGGTGAACGAGAAGACCAGCTCGCTCCCCTTCCACGAGGGCTTCGACATCTCCGCGCGGAGAAGTTTCGGGGCGTTGACCTTGACGACGATCTTGCGCTCGAAGTCCGTGCCCGCGCCGAAGCCGAGGTACTCGTGCGTGGGGCGCGAGAAGCAGTAGGTGCAGGCGTGCTGGCAGCCGCGGTAGACGTTGACCGAGTAGTCGAAGCCCACGTCGGGGCTGTCGTTCTTGTTGATGACGGTGCGGGTGGCGTCCTCCTCGAAGACTTCGAGGCGGGATTCGGGCGGCTCGCCGATCCACTCGACGTGCGTGTCGAGCCACGGGTTCGGCGGGTTCTCGACGTAGCGCATGGCAGGAGACTCCTCCGGACGATTCGATCTCGATTGAGGATCGCCGGGAGTCAATCCTTCAAGCCGCGTTCGTCGAGATCATAACGATCCGGCGGCGACAGTCAACACGCCGCGGCGACAGTCAACACGCCTCACGCCCCCGGAACCGTAAGGCGAGGCGCGATCCCCTGCGAGGGGCGTCAGAATGTAGCCCGCTGCCGCGGGCCGTCGGATCAAGAGCGCACGAATTATAAGAGCCCCCGAAAGGGGCGAAAGAATTTGTGCGCTCCTGATCACGAACCTCACGAGATCGGATCGCGGCGTTCAAATTCTTTCGCCCCTTTCGGGGGCTTCAAACTTTTTCTCACGTCCCGTCCCGCGGCTCGCGACGGCGGGCTACGCTGCGTCGCCCGCCATCGCGGGCTATTCCTCACGCGACGGCCTCGGCGTAACGCCCGTCGCGCAGTCGCTCGATGAGCCGCGTGAGCGGCGTCAAGTCCTCGCCGCCCTGTATGAAGCGCAGCGCGAAGCCCATCTCGGCGACCTGATAGACGACCTCGCCCCAGACGTAGACGCGCCCGCCCCACGCTGGCCGCAGCTCCAGCCGCACGGTCTCGCGCGCCACGACGCGATCCGAGGTGAGGATGAAACAGCCCGTCTCGCTCAAGTCCACGACGAGGCCGCCGCACTGCGCCGTCAGGCCCTCCCAGCAGGCGTCGAGGCTGACCCTCACGCGCTCCCTCTGTCTCCTGTCGCCAGCGAACATATTCCCCTCCTTCATTCCTTTACGCGGCCCGCGCCTCAGACGGCCTGCGTCGAGACCGCCTCCGGCTCGGCGGGCGCGTGGTTGGCGACCGCGCGCGTCTCCGCGATGATCTGTTCCGCCCCGTCGGCATCGACGGGCTTCGAGAAGAGAAAGCCCTGCCCGTACTCGCAGCCGAGCTTGCGCAGCAGCGCCAACTGCTCGCGCGTCTCGACGCCCTCGGCGACCACGTCCATGCCGAGGTTCTGCGCGAGCATCAGGATCGTGCGGACGATCTCCGAGTTCTCGTTGTTGTCCGCCATGCGCATGACGAACGAGCGATCGACCTTCAGGGTGTTGATCGGGAAGCGGTGCAAGTAGCTGAGCGACGAGTAGCCCGTGCCGAAGTCGTCGATGGAGAGCTGAACGCCGAGCGCGCGCAACTGTTCGAGCATCCCGGTCGCCGCGTCGATGTCCTCCATCACGGCGCTCTCCGTGATCTCCAGCTTCAGGCTGCGCGGATCGAGCCCGGTCTCGACGAGTATCTCCTCGACCTGCTCGATGAGGCGCGGCTCGTTGAACTGCCGGATCGAGAGGTTGACGCTGATGAAGAGCGGCGGGTCCGCGGGGAAGCGGTGCTGCCACTGCTGCATCCGCCGGCACGCCTCGCCGAGCGCCCACTGGCCGATGGCGACGACCTGCCCCGACTCCTCCGCCACGGGGATGAAGTCCATCGGCGAGATGGTGCCGCGCTCCGGGTGCTCCCACCGCACCAGCGCCTCGAAGCCCTTCACGCCGAAGTCTTCGAGCGAGACGATGGCCTGATATTCGAGGAAGAACTCGCCGCGCTCGCACGCCCCGCGCAGGTCGGTCTCCATCTGCAAGAGGTTCATCGCGACGGCGTGCATCTCCTTGTCGAAGACCTCGTGCCGCGCCTTGCCGAGCGACTTGGCGCGGTACATCGCCGTGTCGGCGTCGCGCAGAACCTCCTCCGGCAGCGCGTAGTCGGTCGTGCCCGGCGCGATGCCGATGGACGAGGTGGTGAAGACCTCGCGCCCGCTCAGGTAGAACGGCAGCGATAGCTCGGCCTGGATGCGCTCGGCGACCGTGACCGCCTCCGCCTCGTCGCGCACGCCTTCGAGCAGGATGGTGAACTCGTCGCCGCCGACGCGCGCGACCGTGTCGCCGGGCCGGAGGCACGTCTCCAGCCGGCGGGCGATGCCGACGAGGAGCTGGTCGCCGATCATGTGGCCGAGGCTGTCGTTGATGATCTTGAAGCGGTCGAGGTCGAGGAAGAGGACGGCGAAGTTCTGCTCGAAGTCGCGCTGCCTGCGGGCGATCGCCAGCTTGAGGTGATCGATGAAGAGCGAGCGGTTGGGCAGGCCCGTCAGCGCGTCGTGGAAGGCGTCGTGCAGCAGCCGCTCCTCGGCGCGCTTGCGGTCGGTGATGTCCTGCGTCTGGAAGATGAGGTGCGCGCGGTCGGTGGCGCGCTCGCGGACGCGCGAGACGCTGCACAGCACCCAGACGGGGTGGCCCTGCTTGTGCAGGAAACGCTTCTCGACGTGGAAGGCGGCGGCGCGGCCTCTCAGCAGCTCCTTGATGCTGGCGAGGACGTTGCCGAGATCGTCCGGGTGCGTGATCTGCTGGAAGTGTGACGCGAGCAGCTCCGCCTCCTCGTACCCCAGCATCTCGCAGAGCGAGCGGTTGACCTGCACGAGCTGCCCGCTCGCGGAGACTATCGCCATCCCGATGGCGGCGTGATCGAACGCGCTGTGGAAGAGGCCCTCGCTCTCCTCCAGAATCACGACGCGCGACTCGATCTGGCGCGCGCGCGTCACCGAGTCGTTGATGCCCCGCAGGTAGACGCCCGCCGCGAAGTGGACGAAGGCGCAGGCGAGCGTGAAGGCGAGCGCGCCGTAGAAGCCGACGAGCACGATCAGCTCCGCGATGACGAGCGCGGCGGCGTTGACGGCGAGGTACGCGCCGAGCGTCCACGCGAAGCCCGCCCCCCGCGCGCCGTCGCTCCCGCCCCGGCCTTCGCCCTCGCCCCCCGCGACCACCGCGCGGAAAACTGTTTGGACGAGCGCGGCGATGCAGACGGCGCAGACGGCGGCGGCGAGCGAAGAAGGCGAGAGCGACCGCGAGAGATCGCCCGCGCCGAACGAGAGGCGGAGCGCGGCGGCGACGAGGAAGGTCGCGCCGGACGCGGCGGCGGCGTTGCGTAGGGCGTCGAAGGGGGTGCGGCCCGGCTGGATGGAAGCGCAGACGGCGCAGACGGCGGCGAGCACGACCGACAGTTCGCCGCCGTAGACGAGTAGCGTCACCATCAGCAGCGTGTCGGCGTGCGTGACCGCGGCGTTGGTGCGCGGGATGCGCGCGCGCAAACGCGTCCCGGCGTTGACGGCGACGAGCGAGAGCAGCAGGAAGGGCACGTCCACGCGCCCCGCGGGCAGGCGCAGCGCAGCCAGCGCGACCGCACAGGCCCCGAGTGCGACCACGGAGCCGCGCAGGGCGCGGTTCTGGCTAAGATCGTTCAGCGTGATCATTTTCCGACGTGGCTTACTCTCGCGAAGGTCTCGTTGAGGGCGGGGCTGTCATTGGCGGGGGAAGCACAACGCACTCCCTGACATACAATCTAAGTGCCAGCCACCCGAGCGGTCAACAACCTTTTTTTCCGCGATGAAACCGGCGGGCCGACCCCCGCCGCCCGTCACGCCACGGTCAAAAAGGCTTGTTCACGTCAGGCTGATTGACCGAACCACCGATCCGCCCGCCTCATTTGATTTTTCTCCGTGCCCCCTCCGTGCCCTCCGTGCCTCCGTGGTGAGTGCTTAAGTCTCTGCCCTCACCACGGAGCCACGGAGGGCACGGAGGGGGCACGGAGGAAAGCCGAAACCAAGTCACTACTCGTTTTCGCTTGCCCTATCGCGTCGCGAACGTTTACTATTTTTGTGCGGCACGGCATCCCGCCGCACTCGCCGCCCCGTCCGCCCCCGCAGCTCTTCCCTTCTCACCTCCGCAAAGTCCCGCACGAGTCTCGTCACCGCGCACCCACGCTACGAAGATCGGAGCGACGCCTTAACGACGCCCCGACCGCGCGGCCATCAGGAGCCAACGCCCATGCGAGTCATCTGCCCGAACTGCGACCGGAAAGGTTTGATCGACGCCGGCTCACTCTCCGATCTCGCCCCGCGCGCCGTCTGCCCGCGCTGCGGCGCGCCCTTCCGCGCCGTCCCGTCCGGCTTCGAGTCCGCGCCCGCGGCGACCGCCGCCGAGCGCGCGCCCGGCACGGCCCCCGCGTTCGTCACGGCTCGCGTCGCGCCGCCGCGGGCTCCCGTCGCCCCCTCCCCACGCGCTGCGACCCGCGCCGCGAAGGAGGACGTGCTCACGCTACCGCGCTTTGACGCGCGCGACGAAGCGCGAGCGTGCGCGCGCGAAGACGGCGCGTGCGCCGTGCTCGATATCGGGGACGACCTGTTCGCGCGCGGGCCGCGGGCGCGACCGCGCGCCGCCTCAGACAATTACGCGCGCGCGGTGCGGGTGATGAACGTCTCGCCGCTGTGGATGCTCGCGGCGTGCGCCGGGTTCTTCGCCCTCGTCTTCGTCTTCGACCTGCTGCTCACCCCCGCTCCGCGCGCGGGCGGCGATCCCGCGTCGCTCGCGTCCTTGAACAATCAGGCGACGAACCGCGACGCCGCGCGCCGCGCGCGCGCCTCCGAAGCCCAACAGTCGGACGAATCCGCGGCGGACGAAGCGGACAGGGACGACGACGACGCGGCACGAACCGGCTACGACGAGGGAGCGCCCGCGGACGCTCAGGCACAGGCGGATCGAAGTGCGCCGAAGCGCGCGCCCGTCTCGGACGCGCCGACCGATCTCGTCACCCCCCCGGCGCGCGCCGCCGCCGTGTCGTTCGCGAACGCGGGCGGCGAGTTGCCCGTCGGCTCCGGCGTCGAAGCGCAGCCCTTGAGCCTCACGATCCAGCTCGGCTCGTTCAGAGTCGCGGCGGAGGCGGAGGCGCAGGCGACGGCGCTTCGCGCCGCGGGGTTCGACGCGCGCGTCGAGGCTCAGCAGAACTCGAAGCGACCGTGGTACTGCGTGCAGACGGGCCTCTTCGCCGCGCGCGGTGACGCCGAGCGACATCTCGCGGGGCTGCGCGCCAAGGGCTTCGCGTCGAGTTATACGTTGAAAGAGATTCGTTAAAAGCGCCGCCCTAATCCCATAAAGCGCCGCCCTAGTTAATAAAGCTCCGCCCTAGCTCACAAAGCTCCGCCCTAGTTCATGCTGAGCGAGTCGAGCGATCCGGCGAGACGGCGCGCGCCCGCGCCCTCCGCGTCGTGCCACGTGACGAAGAAGAGGCGGTAGCGGTCGGGGTCTTCGACGGTGATGAAGCGCCCGCCCCAGCCCTCGTCAGCCGGCGGGGCGACCGGGAGGTCGCGCGCGCAGAGACGCTCGTGGAAGGCGTCGACGTCGGCGACGCCGAAGAAGAAGTGCACGCCGCGCCCGCGCCGCCCCATCGCCGGCGGCTGGCGCACGAGCGTCAGGCGCAGCGCGCCCGCGCGCAGAGTCGCCATCGGCGGATCGGCTTGCGGGTCGTGCGCGACCAGCTCGAAGCCGAGCGCGTCGCGGTAGAACTCGACCGAGTCGTGCAGGCTGTCGACTTCGAGGAAGACGAGATCGAGACCGTTGACGCTCATAGTTTCAGACCGAAGTGAGCAGCAGGTAGACGCCGCCCGCGCCGCCCGCCACGGCGAACCAGAAGACCAGCTCCTGCGCCCACGCGCTGCGGCGCGCGAAGTGCGAGGCCGCAAACCCCTCGCGCGCGTAGACCATCGCCGCGTGCGCCATCCAGACGCCGAAGAAGACGAGCGCGGCGGCGAGCAGCGCGAGCGGGAAGAGGAAGACGACGTAGTGCGCGCACACGAGCATGAGCAGCACGAGCCCGAGGAAGACGCAGAGCGCCGCGCCCGCCACGCGGCCCCACAGGGCGTCGGCCTGCGCCGCGGGAGTTCGGGCGGGCGTGAACTCTCCGCGCTCGAAGCTTTCGGCGGCGGTCGCGCCAGCCGCGTCGCCATCGCGCGTCGGGCGCGGCGGGGCGCGGCGTCGCGCGTCGTAAGCCTCGCGCGCGGCGTCGTCGCCGAGCACGCGGTAGGCTTCGTTGAGGTCTTTCATCCCCTCTTCGCTGCCGCCGCGGTCGGGGTGGCGCTCGGCGGCGAGCCGCTTGTAGCGGCGCACGATCTCTTCGCGCGTCTCGTCGCCGCGCGCGCCGAGCAGATCGTAGTAGTCCTTTTCGCCCCCCGCCAACGCCTCACCTTCGCGTGAAAAAAAGTGCCCGCTTCCGCGCAATACTACCCGCCGCGCCGCGATCTTTCCAGACCCCTCGCCGCATCGGCCCGCGCCCGGACCTCGCGCGCGACGCCGCGCCTTTGTGATAACCTTGCGCCGCGCTTTACCAAAAATCATTTCTCGAAGGGGCGGAGGTTTTCGCGGGGGCATGGCTTTGCAGTTCGCGCCGGGCGACGATCTCATCTTCCAGCTTGAGAGCGGCTACGGGCTGCTGCGCGTCGTCGCGGTCGAGGAGCGCGGCGGCGAGGCGATCTGGCACCTCACCGCGTACGAAGACCTCTTCCCCGACGTGGAGTCGGCGGAGGCCGCGCTCGCCGACCCGTCGCGGCTCGCCACGCGCGCCCCGCACCTCGCGCTCACCGACCGCGCGCTCGCCAAGACGCCCGCCGCGCGGCTCGGCAACCGCCCCGTCCGCGAAGAAGAGCTTGCGCCGCTGCGCGAGTGGCGGGAGCGCGGCGGCGAGCCGTCGCAGCGCTCGGCCCTGCTGCTGCTCGGACTGCGCTGATCGGTCGCGGGGTTGAACCCGACGCGCGGCCAACCTCGTCCCGCGCGAAAAGACGTGCCGGCTGATTGTCGCGCGGGGGGATGTCGATGAGAGACGCGCTGGCAAAACTTTCGACCGCGTTTTTGATCGTGCCGCGGCGGCGCGCTTTCGTCGCCGCGCTCGCGCTCGCCGCGTCGCTCCAGTCGGTCGCACTCGCGGAGCGGCGCGAGCGGCTGGTCGAAGGGTGGCGGCCCGTCCACTACGAAGTCACGCTGGCGTTCGACGACGCGCTGTCGGAAGTGACGCGCGCGGAGGCGGCGATCACCGTGCTCGTCCTGCGCGACGGCGTGGGCGTCGTCGATCTCGACTTCGGCGAGATGCCCGTGGACGGCGTGAGCGTGGGCGGTCGCGCCGCGGGCTACGAGCGCCCGCCGGGCCGCCTCAACGTCCGGCTCCCGCGCGCGGCGCGGCGCGGCGAGCGGTTCGTCGTCACGGTCAAGTACCACGGTCGCCCGAAGGACGGGCTCGTCCTGACGAAGGACAAGGACGGCAACCCCTCCGCGACGGGCGACAACTGGCCCGACCGCGTGCACCACTGGATACCGTCGCTCGATCACCCCTCGGCGAAGGCGAGCGTGACGTTCAGCATCACGACGCCGCCCGGCGTGGTCGCCGTCGCCAACGGCAGGCTCGTCGGCGTGGGCGACGGCACGCGCGAGACCAACTGGCTCTACGTCGAGCCGCGCCCGATCCCGCCCTACTGCATGATCGTCGCCGTCGGGCACGACGAGATTATCGAGCCGCGCACGCCGGTCTCGCGGCGGATCGCGCCGCTCGTCTACTACGTCGCGCCTTCGGAGCGGGCCTTCGCCGAGAAGGGCTTCGCCGCCGCGCCGCCGTCGCTCGCGCTGTTCAGCCGCCTCGTCGCCCCGTACCCTTACGAGAAACTCGCGCACGTCGTCGGCGCGACCCGCTTCGGCGGGATGGAGAACTCCGGCGCCATCGTTTACACGAGCACGCTCTTCGACGCGCGCCCGAACGAGCCCGTGAGCGCGAGGTTCGGCATCCGCCGCGGGCTCGTCGAGGTCGTGGCGCACGAGACGGCGCACCAGTGGTTCGGCGACGCCGTGACGCCCGCCACGTGGGCCGACCTGTGGCTGAGTGAGGGCTTCGCCACCTACTTCGCCGGCCTCTTCGTCGAGCGCGAAGAGGGCGCGGCGGTGTTCCGCGATTACATGAGCCGCGCGGCGGACAGCTACCTGCGCTACGAGAAGACGCGCCGCGCCCCCGTCCATGATCGCGACACCGAAGACCTGAACAAGCTGCTCAACGCGAACAACTACCAGAAGGGCGCGTGGGTCTTGCACACGCTGCGCGCGCGGCTCGGCGACGCGGCCTTCTTCCGCGGCATACGCGCCTACTACCGCGCGCACAAGGACGGGAACGCGACGACGGAAGATTTGCGCGCGGCTTTGGAGCGCGCCTCCGGCGCGAGCCTGAGGGAGTTCTTTTCGAGCTGGGTTTACGGGAGCGGCCACCCCGTCTACTCGGCGTCGTGGGCGTGGCGCGGGCGCGGCGCGCGCGGCGGCGGGGCCGCCACGCTCACGCTCGCGCAGACGCAAGGCGGCGGGCCGTTCCTGACCGCCGTCCCCGTAGAGATCGTCACGGAGGGCGGGGGCGTGCGACGCCTGCTGGTGCGACCGACGGGCAGGGAGACTCACGTGATCGTCCCGCTCGCGCGCCGCCCCGTCGAGTTGAGGATCGATCCGGGCGGGACGATCCTGAAAGAGGTCGTGAGCGCGACGGAGCGTAAGGCGGTAGCGGCTTCGAGATGAGTCGAGAGCGGCGAGGCGCACGCAGGACTCACCGCGGGGGCGCAGAGTTAACGCAGAGGGGCGCGGAGAGTTGGAATAGTTTTACTCCGCGTTAACTCCGCGCGATCTCCGCGCCCCCGCGGTGAAGTTTTATCCGCAGGTTTATCCCGGCGTCCCGAAGGGCACAGCGCACTCGGCGGAGTTCAGGATCGTCCGCCGCGCGTCACGAACTTTTTTCTACAAAGACCTGCCGCCCTGCTGACGCTCCAGATCGGCGTCCACCGTCTCCTCGTCGCCCTCCGCCGTGCCGGGCGTGCGGCCCGGATCGCCCGTCCCACCCTGCGTGCCGCCCTCATCGCCGGAGCCCCGCCCTTCCTTATCCTGATCCGCCATTCGTCTCTCCCCCCTCTGACTTTTTATGCTTGCCGCCGATCAGAGACGACTCTAGCACTGTCGCGGTCGCCGGGCACGGCAACGGCGTCGAACCGGAAAGAGAACAATTTAGTTAAGTACTTGACAATTAATCCCCGTAATGTACGCTGGGATGAGCATGGCGACGTCAAAGAGCAGGCCGGGCGGCGCGGCGGACAAGCGCGAGAGCCACTACCTGAGCCGGATGCGGCACCACGGCGGCAAGTACGCGGAGTTCCACCGCCCGTCGGTCGAGCTGCTCTTCAACCTGATCTACACCTGCGACGTGATTCAGGCGCACGTCGCGCGCCGGATGGAGGCGCACAAGCTGTCGCTGGGCGCGTTCAACGCGCTGATGATCCTGAGCCGCTTCGAGGCCGAGGGCTGCCCGATGCACGAGCTGGGCGAGCTGCTGCTCGTGAGCCGCGCCAACGTCACCGGGCTCATCGACTGTCTGGAGAAGCGCGGGATGGTCGAGCGCGTCGCCGCGCCCGCCGACCGCCGCGTGCGGCTCGTGCGCCTGACGGCAGCCGGGCGCGAGTTCCTCGAAGGGATACTGCCGGATCACTACGCGCGCGTGCGCGCCCTGCTCAAGGGGGTCAGCAACAGCGACAAGGCGGCGCTCAGCCGCCTGCTGACGAAGCTGCGGCACAACGTGCTGGACGCGGTCGGGCAGAAGTAACTTCGCGGGGTCGGTCGGGCGATCAAGGGAGCGGTCGTGAGAGTCATCAGTTCAAGTTTCTTACTCGTCTTTATACTTAGCACGGGGCTGACGGTCGGAGCGCGGCAGCAGCCCGCCTCGACGCAGACGCCCGCGCCGGGCCAGCCTCAGAGCGGCACCCAGAGCGGCAACGGCCAGCAGACGAACCCCTCGAATCAGGGCGCGGCGCGGCGCGGTCAGACGCCCGCTCAAACCGGCGCGGGCGAGCCGTCGGTCTCGACGCCGGGCGCGGGCGTGCGCGGCGCGGGCGGCGCGCCCGAGGGGGCGAACGGGCTCGGCCTCGGCCCGCGCCTCCCCGGCGCGGCGAAGGTGGCGGCGAACGCGCCGCAGACGCTGAGCCTCGCCGACGCCGTCCGGCTCGCCGTCGAGAACAACCTCTCGACGCTCCGCGCGCGCGAGCGCACGCGCGAGGCCGAAGGGCTCAAGACCGAATCACGCGCGGCCCTGCTGCCGAACGTCTCGGCGGCGGCCTATCAGGCGAGCGTGACGCAGAACCTCGCCGCGCTCGGCTTCCAGCCCGGCACGTTCCCCGGCATCACCAACACCTTCATCGGCCCCTTCAACAACTTCGACGCGCGCGTGCGACTCGCGCAGTCGATCTTCGATCTCGCGGCCATCCGCAACTACCGCGCCGGGCGCGCGGGCGTGCGCGTCGCCGAGGCCGAGGAGAGGCTGGCGCGCGAGCAGGTGGCGGGCGGCACGGCGCTCACCTACCTCGAAGCCCTGCGCGCCGAGCGCGGGGTGGCGGCGGCGCGCGCCAACGTCGAGCTGGCCGAGGCGCTTTTGAAGCTCGCGCGCGATCAGCGGGACGCGGGCGTGGCGACGGGCGTTGACGTGACGCGCGCCGAGACGCGGCTCTCGCAGGAGCAGTTGCGCCTCGCGCAGTCGCAGTTCTCTTCCGAGCGCGCGCGCCTGAACTTGCAGCGCGTCGTCGGCCTGCCGCTCGAAAGCCCTTTGACGCTGACCGATCAGCTCCGCTTCACCGACGACGCGGTGCCCTCCGCCGAGGCGGCGGTCGCGCAGGCCGCCGAGAACCGTCCCGAAGTCCGCATCGCGGAAGAGCAGATCAGGGTGAGCGAGCTGGAGCGCAAGTCGATCGGCGCGGAGCAACTGCCGTCGCTCGCCTTCGTCGGCGACTACGGCGTGAGCGGCATCACGCCGACCGACACGGCGCTGCCGACGCGGCGTGCGGCAATCCAGTTAAACGTCCCCGTCTTCAACGGCGGGCTGACGCGCGGGCGCATGGCCGTCGCGGCGAGCCGCGCCCGTCAGGCGGAGTTGGAGTTGGGCAACGTGCGCGGGCAGGTCGAGGAGGACGTGCGGCTGTCGCTGTCGGCGCTCAGAACCGCGGCGGCGCAGGTGCGCGCGGCGGACGAGAGCGTGCGCCTCGCGGAGCGGGAGCTTGAGATGGCGCGCGACCGCTTCCGCGCGGGCGTGGCGGACAACCTCGAAGTCGTCAGCGCGCAGACCTCTCTCGCCGACTCGCGCGAGGCGCAGGTTCAGGCGCTCGCCGTCTACAACGCCGCGCGGCTGAACCTCGCCGCCTCCCTCGGTCGCGCGGAGCAGTTCCGCTGGTGAGCGGCGCGACGTTTTTTTAAGCTTGGCGAGTCGGGACTGTTTTGAGTTTCAAAGGTCAATCTTGGGAAACAATTTCGGTGTAAACGATCCGCAAGGTTAGACGGCCTGCGGGTGTTCGATTTAGCGGGGGTAGCAAATGGCGGAAGTGTTAGATCAAGAGGTGAGGGACGAGGCGCGGCGCGACGCGCGCAACGGCACGCGCGAGGCCGCGAAGACCGTTGCGGCTGGCGCGGCGGACGCGGAAGAGTCTCGGCCCGAAGAAGCGACGACCGGGTCGCGCACTATCGAAGCGGCGGACGAGGAGGGGGGCGGGGCGAACAGGCCGTCGAAGGCGAGTCGCCTCCGAAAGCGTCGGACGTTTTTGATCGCCGGGGCGGTCGTGCTCTTAGTCGCCGCCGTCTTCGGCGTCCGCTACTGGCTCTACGCGCGCGCGCACGAGACGACCGACGACGCCTTCATCGACGGGCGCGTCGTGCAGATCAGCCCGAAGGTCTCCGGCTACGTGGCGAAGGTTTACGTCAAGAGCAATCAGGCGGTGAAGGAAGGCGACCTCATCGCCGAGATCGACCCGCGCGACTTCGAGGCGAAGCTCGAACAGGCGCGCGCGGCGCTCGCCGCGGGCGAGGCCCGTCTGCGCGAGGCGCGCACGGGCGTGGAGCTCGCGCGCGCCTCGACGCGCGCGAGCGCGCAGCAGGCACAGGCGACCGTCAGGCAGGCGCAGACGGGCGTCGAGTCGCAGCGCGCCGCGGCTGCCGCCGAGCGCGCGCGCATCGCGCAGGCCGGCGCGGGCGTCGCGACGGCGCAGGCGAACGTGGCGCAGGCGCGCTCGCAGCTCGCGGCGGCGGAGGCCGAGGCGACGCGCGCGGGCGCTGACGTCGGGCGCTACCAAGAGCTTTTCTCGAAGGACGAGATTTCCAGACAGCGGCTCGATCAGGCCGTCGCCGCGGCGCGCACGGCTGACGCGCAGGTCGCGGCGGCGCGCGGTCGCGTCGCTGCCGCCGAGGCGCAGGTGAGCGAGGCGCGCGCGGCGCAGGCGACCGCCGCGGAGAACGCGCGGCGCGCGCAGTCGCAGGTCGGCGGGGCGCAGGCGGGCGTGGGCGAGGCTCTGGGCCGTCTCGCGCAGGCCAACACCGCGCCGCAGCAGGTGGCCGTCAGTCAGGCGCAGGCCGAGACGGCGGGCGCGGGCCTTGAGCAGTTGCGCGCGGCGGTCGCGCAGGCCGAGCTGGAACTCTCCTACACGAAGATTCGCGCGCCGGAGGCGGGGCGCGTGACGAACAAGTCGATTGAAGAGGGCGCGCTCGTGCAGGTCGGGCAGCCTTTGATGGCGGTCGTCACGGGAGAGGTCTGGGTGACGGCGAACTACAAGGAGAGCCAGATCGGACGGATGCGCGTCGGCCAGCCCGTCGAGCTGGTGGTCGACGCCTACCCGGACAAGACTTTCCGCGGTCACGTCGAGAGCCTACAGGCGGGGACGGGGTCGCGCTTCAGCATGATGCCCGCCGAGAACGCGACCGGCAACTACGTCAAGGTCGTGCAGCGCGTGCCCGTCAAGATCGTCTTCGACGAGCAGCCCGACGCGGAGCACATGCTCGCGCCCGGAATGTCGGTCGAGCCGGAGGTCGCGATCAAATGAGCGAGGCGGTCGCCGGGCGCGCGGGCGGCCTGGCCCCCGCGCGCGGTGGGGCGGGCGGCGGCGCGCCGTCGCGCGCGGGGACGCCCGCGCCGCAGCCCGCGCAGGTGTGGACGCCGAGCCACAGCCCTTGGCTCATCGCGGCGTCGGTGATGCTCGCGACCTTCATGGAGGTGCTCGACACCTCGGTGGCGAACGTCGCGCTGCCGCACATCTCCGGCAACCTCTCGGCGACGCCCGAAGAATCCACGTGGGTCTTGACGAGCTACCTCGTCTCGAACGCGATCATCCTGCCGACGACCAACTGGCTCTCGCGCTTCTTCGGTCGCAAGCGGTTCCTCATCGCCTGCATCGTCATCTTCACGCTCTCGTCCGCCCTGTGCGGCGCGGCGACGACGCTCGGCTTCCTCGTCTTCGCGCGCATCCTTCAGGGCGCGGGCGGGGGCGCGCTCCAGCCCATCGCGCAGTCGGTGCTGTTAGAGAGCTTCCCGCCCGCCAAGCGCGGCGCGGCGATGGCGGTCTTCGGCATGGGGATCGTCGTCGCGCCGATCATCGGGCCGACGCTCGGCGGCTGGATCACGGACAACTACTCTTGGCGGTGGATCTTCTACATCAACGTGCCGGTGGGCGTCCTCGCCGTGCTGATGACGCGCGCGTTCGTCGAAGACCCGCCCTACATACGCGACCAGAAGCCGGGGCGCATCGACTACATCGGCTTCGGCCTGATGGCGGTCGGGCTGGCCGCGCTCCAACTCGTCTTGGACAAGGGGCAGGAGGCCGACTGGTTCGAGTCGTCGCTCATCCTCTGGGCGACGGTCTTCTCGGCGGCCACGCTCGTCGCCTTCGTCGTCTGGGAGCTGCGCGTCGAGGAGCCGATCATCAACCTGCGGATCATGCTCAACCGCAACTTCGCGGTCGGCACGCTCCTGATGACCATCGTCGGCGTCGTGCTCTACGGCACCATCGCGCTCCTGCCGCTGTTCCTCCAGACGATGCTCGGCTACCCGGCGGTGCAGAGCGGCATGGCGGTGAGCCCGCGCGGCATCGGGTCGATCATCTCGATGGTGATCATCGGGCGCTTGGTGGGCAAGATCGACAGCCGCTACCTGATCCTCTTCGGCTTCGTCGTGCTCACCTACTCGACGTGGATGTTCAGCGACATCAACCTGCAAATCTCGATGGGGAGCATCGTCGTGCCGAGCGTCATCAGCGGGCTCGCGATGGGCTTCGTCTTCGTGCCGCTGACCACGACCGCGATGGGCACGCTCCCGAACGAGCAGATCGGCAACGCCTCCGGCGTCTTCAACCTCATGCGCAACACCGGCGGCTCGATCGGCATCGCCGCGATGACGACCCTGCTCGCGCGCGGCGCGCAGGTTCATCAGGCGGCGCTCGCCGCGAACATCAACCCGTATAACCCGGTCGTGCAGGAGCGGATGCGGCAGATCACGGGCGCGATGACGGCGCGCTCCGGGTCGGCGACGGTCGGCGCGCGGCAGGCGATGGGCACGGTCTACGGGATGATGCTGAGGCAGTCGATGGTGCTATCCTACATCGACAATTTTCGGCTGCTCGCGTTCCTGTGCGCGCTCTGCATCCCGGCGACGTTTCTGTTCAAGCGCGTCCGCGCGCGCAAGGGCGCGGCGGCGGCGGTTCACTAAAACCGGCTTTCATCAGGCCCTCGAATGACGACGAGCAGGCTCGCAAGACGATCCGAACTTATTCCGCGCCGCATCACGACGCGCGGCGCGGCGCGGGCCCGCGCCCTCACAGCCGCCCTTTCGGGCTTCGTGCTGATCGCCGCTTCACTCGCGTCGCCTTCACCGCCGAACGCGCTCGCGCAGACGCGTAAACGCGCGACCGCGGCGCGGGCCGGGAAGGCGTCGGGCGCGGCGTCGAGGGAGAAAAAGCCGCAGGAGAAGACGCCCGCGCAGACGGCGGACGAGGTGTCGAAGCTGCGCGACGAGTTCGTCAGGCTGACGGGCGACTACAAGAAGAGTCTGGGCGAGCTGCTGCCCTATCAGGAGCGGGAAGTTCAGCGGGCCGAGGAGAAGCTCGGCAAGCTGCGCGAGCTGAAGGGGGAAGGGCTCATCGCGCAGCGCGACGTGGACGCCGCCGAGAAGGCGCTCGCCGACGCCCGCGCGAAGGTCGCGGAGACGCACCAGCAGATGAAGGCGGCGGACGATCAGGTGGCGCAGGCGCTCGTCGAGGAGAAGGCGGTCGAGCAGGAGGCGAAAGCGCCGCCGCCCGCGCGCGGCAAGCTCGTCCGCACGACCGCCTACGTGCGCTACAGCGGCACGGGCTCGTTCTCGCTCTCGTCGGGCGCGGGGCGCGTGATGAGCTTCTACGCGCAGACCTTCAAGAAGCAGTTGCCCGTCAGCGCGTTCGGCCAGACGGCGGTGCACAACCAGCTCGGCTTCGATCACCGCAACGCGATGGACGTGGCCCTGAACCCCAACAGCGCCGAGGGGCAGGCGCTCGTCAACTACCTGCGCGCGAACGGCATCCCCTTCTTCGCCTTCTTCATGGCGATCCCCGGCTCCGCCACCGGCCCGCACATACACGTCGGGCTGCCCTCGCACAAAATCCGGTAGTGTTTCGGCAGGTACATCAGGATTCACCACAGAGGCACAGAGGGCACGGAGGTTACACAGAGAAAACTCTGTGCGATCTCCGTGCCCTCTGTGCCTCCGTGGTGAATCTTACTTCCGCCACGCGCGGCGTCAACAATGATCACAAACTGTGGATGACGCTCGTCACGACGCCCCAGACCTCGAAGTCGTGGCGCTCGCCGATCTCCAGCTCCTCGTAGGCGTCGTTCTCGGGCGCGAGCAGGACTTTGCCGTCGCGCTCGACGAGTCGCTTGACGAGGAACTCGTCGTCCACGCGCGCGATGACGACCTTGCCGTCCGAGGCTTCGACCGAGCGGTCGACGACGAGGATGTCGCCGTCGTGGATGCCCGCGCCCGTCATCGAGTCGCCGGAGACGCGCACGAAGTAGGTCGCGGCGTAGTTCCTGATGAGGTGCTTGTTGAGATCGATCCTGCCGTCCACGTAATCGACGACCGGGAAGGGCGATCCGGCGGAGACCGGCGCGGTGAAGATGGGGCGCGTCCAGCGCGTGGGGTAGCGCGTGAGCGTGTAGAACTGCACGACCTCTGTGGGCATGGGTTGTTTAAGCCTCACAGCCGGTCGGGAGTCCGGCGCTCGGGGTTCGTCAGGCTGGTAGAACTCTCGCGGAAGTTTATCTAACAGGCGGGGCGCTCATGTCAACATCGGCGTGCCGTTAGTGGTTCGGCTCGATCTTGAGTGTGGCGGAAGTAGGATTCACCACAGAGCCACGGAGGGGGCACAGAGTTAAATCTTTCCTCTGTGCTATCTCTGTGTCCTCCGTGTCTCTGTGGTGAATCTCTGTGTCCCCCGCAGGTCTTACTGCCCGCGCAGCGAGTCCATGTCGATGACGAAGCGGTAGCGCACGTCGGCCTTGACGGTGCGCTCGTAAGCCTCTTCGATGCGCTGGATGGGGATCACCTCGACGTCGGAGGTGATGCCGTGCTCGGCGCAGTAGTCGAGCATCTCCTGCGTCTCGCGGATGCCGCCGATTGAGGAGCCCGCGAACCTGCGGCGGTTGGCGATGATCGAGAAGGCCTGCACCTCCATCGGCTTCTCCGGGATGCCGACGAGCACGAGCGCGCCGTCGCGGCGCAGCAGGTTGAGGTAGAGGTTCACGTCGTGCGGCGCGGAGACGGTGTCGAGGATAAGATCGAACTTGTTGGCGAGCGGCGCTAAGCTCTCGGGCTCTTTCGTCACGACGAAGTGGTGCGCGCCGAGCCCCCGCGCGTCCCCCTCCTTCGAGGGCGAGGTGCTGAAGACCGTGACCTCGGCGCCCATCGCGGCGGCGAGCTTTACGCCCATGTGGCCCAAGCCGCCGAGGCCGACGACGCCGACCCGCTGCCCCTCTCCGACCCCGAAGTGGCGCAGCGGCGAGTAGGTCGTGATCCCGGCGCAGAGCAGGGGCGCGGCCCCCGCCGGGTCGAGCCCTTCCGGAATCTTGAGCGTGTAGTTCTCGTCCACGACGATCTGCGTCGAGTAGCCGCCGTAGGTCGGCGTCTTCTCGTCCTTCTCCGTCCCGTTGTAGGTGACGACCGTGTGCCCCTCGCAGTACTGCTCCAAGCCCTCCCGGCAGTTCTCGCAGACGCGGCACGAATCGACGAAGCAGCCGACGCCCGCCAGATCGTTCACCTTGAACTTCGTGACCGCCGAGCCGACGCGCGCGACGCGCCCGACGATCTCGTGGCCGGGAACCATCGGCCACGTCGAGTTGTCCCACTCGCCGCGCGCCTGATGGATGTCCGAGTGGCAGACGCCGCAGTATTGAATCTCGATGAGCACGTCGTGCTCGCCCGGCTCGCGCCGCTCGAACGTGAAAGGCTCCGGCGGCGTGGTCGCGCTCATCGCGGCGTAACCGTTCGTCTTAAGCATGTATGATCTCCTTCGTCTATATGGTAACTCGTGATCAGTGTTTCTCAGAGCGGGCTCGATTGAAGTATGGAAGGAAAGACTCACCACATAGGGCGAAGCGAACGATGAAGTAGGGACGATGAACGATGAAGTTAAGAGAGATTGTCTTCACTTCATCGTTCATCGTTCCTACTTCATCGTTCCTCTAGGGCTTCAGCACGACCTTGATGCACTCGTCCTGCCTGTTCTTGAAGGTGTCGTAGCCCGCGGGCGCGTCTTCGAGGCGCATCCGGTGCGTGATGACGAACGACGGGTCGATCTCGCCGCGCTCGACGCGCTCCAGGAGCGGGCGCAGGTACTTCTGCACGTGCGTCTGCCCCATCTTGAAGGTCAGGCCCTTGGCGAACGCCGCGCCGAACGGAATCTTGTCGAGGTAGCCGCCGTAGACGCCGGGCACGGAGACCGTCCCGCCCTTGCGGCAGGCGTTGATGCACTGGCGCAGCGCCTCGGCGCGGTCGGTCGCGAGGAACATCGCCGTCTTCGCGCGGTCGTAGATCGCCCCGAGCGATCCGGTGCCGTGCGCTTCGAGGCCGACGGCGTCGATGCACGCGTCGGGGCCGATCCCTCCGGTCAACTCCTTGAGGCGGTCGAATATGTCCTCCTCCTCGAAGTTGATCGTCGTCGCCCCGCCGTCCGCCGCCATCTTGAGTCGTCCGGGCAGGCGATCGATGGCGACGACGCGCTCCGCGCCGAGCAGGTACGCGCTGCGGACGGCGAACTGCCCGACGGGGCCGCAGCCCCAGACCGCCACCGTGTCGCCCGCCTCGATGCCGCAATTCTCCGCCGCCATGTAGCCCGTGGGGAAGATGTCCGAGAGGAACAAGACCTGCTCGTCGTCGAGCCCTTCGGGGACGCGCACCGGCCCCACGTCGGCGAAGGGCACGCGCGCGTACTCGGCCTGCCCGCCCGCGTAGCCGCCGTAGAGGTGCGAGTAGCCGTAGAGGCCCGCGCCCGAAGAGCCGTAGAGCTTTTCGAGCACCCCGGCGTTCGGGTTCGAGTTGTCGCACAGCGAGAACTCGCCCTTGAGGCAGAAGAAGCAGGTGCCGCAGGCGATCGGGAAAGGGACGACGACGCGGTCGCCCGTCTTCACGATCTTGACCTCGCTCCCCGTCTCGACCACCTCGCCCATGAACTCGTGGCCGAGGATGTCGCCCTTCTGCATGCCGGGCACGTAGCCGTCGAGCAGGTGCAGGTCGGAGCCGCAGATCGCGGTGCGCGAGATTTTAACGATGGCGTCGCGCGGGTTGAGGATTTTCGGATCGGGCACGTCCTCGATCCGCACGTCGTTCTTGCCGAACCAGCAGAGGGCCTTCATCGAATCGGTTTCCCCTTCATCGTCAGAGAGTTTTAAGAACTTAACCACGGGGGACGCGGAGGGGCACGGAGGAAGGCGATAAGCTTTCTTTCCTCCGTGCCCCTCCGCGTCCTCTGTGGTTGATCCCATGTCCCGGCGGCGGACGCCCGGTCGCCTTACATCTTCGACTTGATGTCCTTGATCATCTGCAGGTGATCGCGAAGCGTGGGCAGGGTCTTCGTGGCGAAGGCCCTCACTTCGGGGTCGTCGCCCTTCTCCGACTGCGTCTGGAACGCCTCGACGTCGTGCTCGTGATCCTCGACCATCATGCCGACGTACTCCTTGTCGAAGTCCGCGCCCGCGAGCTTCGACAGCTTGTCCATCATCGACTTCTGCTCGGAGGAGAGGTCCTGCGGGAGCGCGATGTTCTTGCCCGCGGCGAGCCGGTTCAGCTCCATGTTCGCCTTCGTGTGATCGTCGACCATGCGCTGGCCGAAGAGCTTGACGGCGGCGCTCCCGCCGCGCTCGGCGGCCAGCTTGCCCATCTGCACCTCGGCCATCCCGCCCTGCGCCGCCTCCTTCGCGAAGCCGTCAGACTTTTTACCGCCCTCGCTCGCGTCGCCCGCGCACGCCGCCACGAGCAACGCCGCCGCGAACGGCAGCGCCCACGCCAACATCTTTTTCAACATCGTCTTCACTCCTCAGCCCGCGCCACGCGCGCGTCGCCGCCGCGCGGGGCTCGATGCCCGTGCGGCGGCGACGCGCGAAGTGTCCGGACGTTGATGATCAATTCAGGCTCTCACTTCGCCGAAGCGGCGCGCCCCGAAGTCTGGCCCTCGGTGGTCGCCACCTCGCCCGCCTCCATCAACTGCTTGAAGCGGCGCAGGTCTTCCTCGACCTGCTGCTCCGGGCTCTCGCCGAAGAGCTTCGCGACGAGCGAGCCGAGCAGGCCCGCGGGCGGATCGTACTTCAACACGACGCGCACCTCCGTGCCGCGCGCGCCCGGCGCCGCCTGGAAGTGTACGGAGCCCGCGTTGTCCACCTCGGAGCCTTCGAGCGAGCGCCACGCGATCAGCTCGTTCTCCTTCTCGTTGTAAACCTCCGCGTCCCACTCGACGGACGATCCGGCGGGGCCCTTCGCCACCCAGTGCGAGCGCGCGTCGCCCGTGACGCGCACCTCCTCCAAGTGCTTCATGAAGCGCGGCAGGTTCTCGAAGTTGCGCCAGTAGCGGAACAGCTCCGCGGGCGAGCGGTTGATCGTCAGACTCTTCTCCACCTTCACGCCGCGCCCGCCCTTCACGCTCACGTTCGGGTTGTCGCTTCCGGTCCCGGCGGTGTTGATGCCCGCCGCTTCGTAGGCGTAGCAGTGGCCCGTCGTGCCGCGGTAGACGGCGCTCGCGCCGAGCAGGGCGAGCGCGACGCCCGGCAGGTTCCCGCGCGTCAGCCCGTAGAGCGCCAGCGCGCCGCCCCCGACCACCGACACCCAGCGCTCCGTCTCGCCGACGTTCACCCGCTGCCGGCTCGCCAACTCCGCGACCTCGCCCCCCGGGCCCGCCGCCTGTGTTAAAGATTGTTCATTTGAAGCCATGTTATTTCTCTCCTTCTCCCGCTGCGAGATACTTTTCGGACACGGCGGTGCCCGCGCACACGCCGACTTGTCCGAAAACGACCCACCTTGTTCGTGTTCAGTAATGAGTAGTCAAAATCCGTGCCGACGCGAGCCGCCGTTAGCTAGCTATTAGCTATTAGCTGTTAGCTGTTAGCTGTTAGAGCCGCCGTTCGGGTACGAGTCGAGGCGGCGGGGGCACGCCCCCCCTTCAGCCCGCGCGCTCGCGGTGGCAGTGGGCGGGCGTGGGCGCTGCCGACTCGCGCAGGTAGCGCGCGAGGGCTGATTCGAGCGGCGGGAGCAGCGCGCCGCGCTCCGAGGCGAGCGCCGTGTAGCGCGGGCGGGCGGCGGCGAGCCGCAGCTCCCGCGTCGGTCGCGGCTCGACGAATGACGGATCGAAACCGGCGCTGCGCGCGACGAGCGTCGCGAACTCCGCCCACGTCAACGCGCCCGCGTTCGCGAGGTGCCACACCCCGGACTCGCCGTCGATCAGGAGATCGAGGCAGGCGTTGACGAGATCGGGCACGTAGGTCGGCGAAACCACCGAGTCGCTCGCCGCGACGAAGGCGCGGCCCGCGGCGAGCGCGCGCAGGCAGAGGGTCGCGAAGTTGTAGTCGTCCCACGGGCCGAAGAACGCGCTCGTGCGCGCGACGAGCGCGCCGGGGTGCGCCGCGAGCACGCGCCGCTCGGCGTCGGCCTTGCTCCGCCCGTAGACGTTCAGCGGGGCGACCGCGTCGGACTCGACGTAGGGCGCGGACTTCGCGCCGTCGAACACGAGATCGGACGAGAAGGTGACGAGCGCCGCGCCGCGCGCCGCGCACGCCTCCGCGAGCAAAGACGCCCCGTCGGCGTTCTCCCTCGTGCAGCGTTCCGCTTCGCGCTCGGCGTCGTCCACCCTCACGTAGCCTGCCGCGTTGACGACCGCCCACGGGCGCAGGCGCGCGAGCGCCGCCTCGACCGAGGCGCGGTCGGCGATGTCCATCTCGCCGCGGGAGAGCAGGTGGTACGAGAGCCCGCGCACCTCGCACAGCCGCGCGAAGGCGCGACCGAGCGTGCCCGTCGCGCCGGTGATCAGGAGGGCGCGCGCCTCTCGTTTAGCGCCCACGTCGAACTCCCTCCCGCGCGCCACCTCCTCGGCGGCGCGCGCGCGGCTGCGCCGCACCGCCGGGTAGAGCAGCCGGTTCAGGCGACGCCACCAGCCGGGCGAGTCGAGCGCGGGGTGATCGTGCTCGCGCCCGTCGGCCAGGTCCCGCGCCATGCGCGCGAGCGCGGTCGGGCGCGGTCGGGGCGAGCGCACGTCGAAGACGCCCGGCTCGTAGTAATTCTCGTCGCGCGTGAGCAGGCTGTTCCAGTCGATCGCGCCGAGCAGCGACCACGCGGTGACGGCCCTCACGTCCGCGCCTTCGTCGCGCAAATTCTTCGCCGCGTCCCAGACCTCCTTGAGCCAGCGCAGTTGCTCGTCGCGCGTGCAGCCGAGGTGGACTTCCGTCACGGCGAGCGGCAGGCGGTAACGCTCCCAAGCCTCTGCGAGCAGGGCGCGCGGGCCAGCCGTGCCCTCGGCGCAGACGCGCACCGCCTCCACGTCCACGTAAGTGTGGCGACCGTTGCCGCCGGGCGCGCGGTCGGGGTAGCGACTCGTGCGCTCGTCCAAGAAGCGTTCGCTCGTCAGGTAGTGGTTGACGCCGACGACGTCGGGCGGGCAAGGGTTGTCGGCGAACCAGAGCAGCTCGCCCGCGCCGACGCCGGCCCAGCGCAGGTAATCCCAGAGCGCGTGCCCGCGCGTGACGCGGCCCGCGAGGAGATCGAGCGAGAGCCAGCGCCGCTCGTTCTCGAAATCGGCCTGATACTTCAGCGCCCGCGTCGAGAAGGCCTTGCCGAGGTCTTCCGTCTGCACGAGGCGGGCGCGCGGGTTCGTCTCGCGCACGGCCCGCATCGCGAGCGCGGCGGCCCGGCACTGGCTCAGGAGCGCGCGCAGGAACGTGAGATCGTCGCGCCCGTGCGGGTACCAGTGGCCGTAGAGGCCGCTGAAGCGCGCGGTGGTCAGCGGCTCGTTGACGGGCGTGTAGTCTTCGACCCACGGGTAGCGGCGCGCGACGGCGCGCGCATATTCGGCGAGCTGTTCGGGGAACGCGGGGTCGCAGAGGCTCGTGCGGCGGGGGCCCGATCCGTGGTGGACGAGCCCGACGATGGGCCGAACGCCGAGCGCGCGCAGGCGGCCCAGTCGCTCGTCAGGCCAGCCCCAGTCGGCGCGCGCGACGCCTTCCGGCGCGACGCGCTCCCACAAGACGGGATAGCGCAGGGCGCGCACGCCGAGCGCGGCGAAGAGGTCGAGATCGGTGAGGCGCGCGGCGTGGCCGCTGCGTTCGAGCTGATCGAAGTAGCGTTCGCCGACGCGGTTGACCGTGCACTCGACGCCGCCCCACAACTCGAGCCCCGAGGCGGGAAGACTTGCCCCTCGGCTCATAACACTTTCCCCTTTATCGCGGTCGGTAGTTACCCGACCGCCTCGTCGCCAGCGCCCCTGATCTTCTTGTAGACCGTGAGCGCCTGCGCGACGACCTGATCCATGTTGTAGTACTTGTAGGTCGCGAGCCGACCGACGAAGTGGACGTTCGGCGTCCGGTCGGCGAGCGCCTTGTACTTCGCGTAAAGCTCCGCGTTTTCGGGGCGCGGCACGGGGTAATAGGGATCGCCCTCGGCGCGCGGGAACTCGTAGACGATGCTCGTCTTAGAGTGCTCCTGCCCCGTCAGGTACTTGAACTCGGTGATGCGCGTGTAGAGGTTGTCGTTCGGGTAGTTGACGACCGGCGCGCTCTGGTAGACCGGCGCGTCGTGCGTCTCGTGCTTGAACTCCAAAGACCTGTAGGGGAGCTTGCCGAAGCGCAGGTCGAAGAACTCGTCCACCGGCCCCGTGTAGATCATCTCCTTGAACGGGACGACGCGCTCGATGTCGCGGTAGTCCGTGTTCAGCATGAACTTGATGTTCGGGTGATCGAGCATCCTCTCGAACATCCGCGTGTAGCCGTGCTTCGGCATCGCCTGATAGCTGTCCGTGAAGTAGCGGTCGTCGCGGTTGGTGCGGATGGGGACGCGCGCCGTCACCGACGCGTCCAGCTCCGACGGGTCGAGCCCCCACTGCTTGCGCGTGTAGTTGCGGAAGAACTTCTCGTAGAGTTCCCTGCCGACGCGGCTCACCACCACGTCCTCGCTCGTCCTGATCTGCTCGCGCCGCTCCGCCATCTTGGCGAGGAAGTCTTCGACCTCGAACGAGGTGAGGTTCACGCCGTAGTAGCGGTTGATGGTGTCGAGGTTGATCGGGATCGGGAGGAGCTGCCCGTCCACGCTCGCCAGCACGCGGTGCTCGTAGCCGCGCCACTCCGTGAACCGCGAGAGGTACTCGAAGACCTCGCGCGAGTTGGTGTGGAAGATGTGCGGGCCGTACTTGTGCACGAGCACGCCCGCGTCGTTGTAGTGGTCGTAGGCGTTGCCGCCGATGTGCGGCCGGCGGTCGCAGACCAAGACCTTCTTGCCCGCGTCGCGGGCGAGCCTTTCGGCGAGCACACTCCCGGCGTAACCGGCCCCGACGATGAGATAGTCGAACATGATTTCCCGTTCCCCGCCCGCGTCAGTCGGCGGCGGTCGTGTAGCCCGAAGCCGAGGCGGCGCGCGCGGCGACCGGCGCTGGCTTCGGGGCCGAGACGGCGCGCGCGGCGGCGGCCTTCGGCCTCGCGGCGCGGCGCGAGGCGGCGACCGCCTCGCCGATCAGACCGGCCATCTTCTGCCACGTCTTGTCCCACGAGTTGGTCGCGAGGAATTCGTCAACGCGCTTGAGCCACCCTTCGTCGGCGGAGTGATCGTCCATCCCGGCGGCGGAGGCGGCTTTGATGAACTCGGCCACGTCGTCGGCGATGTGGACGAGGCCCATCTCGCCGTAGGGGCGCACCACGTCGCGGATCGAGGTGGAGACGACGGGCTTGCCGGCGGCGAGGTACTCGGGCGTCTTCGTCGGGCTGATGAAGCGCGTGTGCTCGTTGCGCGCGAAGAAGAGCGCCGCCACGTCCCAGCCGGAGAGGTAGGCGGGCAGCTCCTTGTAGCTCTTGCCGCCGAGGTAGTGGATGTTCGCACGTTTCGGCAGCGCGTCCTCGCTGATCTTGACGATCGGCCCGATGATGACGAAGTGCCAGTCGGGCCGCGCGTCGGCCACGCCTTCCAGCAGCGCGACGTCGAAGCGCTCGTCCACGACGCCGAAGAAGCCCATGCGCGGGTGCGGGATCGAAGCCTGATCGGCGGGCTCCGCGACGGCCTCGCGCGCCTGCGCGAAGTGTGCGTGGTCGATCGACGAAGGGCACGCGTGGATGTTCGGGTGCTTGTCGCGCTTCGCCTCGTAGAGGCTCTGCCCGCCGGTGAAGACCACGTCGGCGCGGCGCAGGAGTGCTTCCTCGCGCTCGCGCAGTGAGCGCGGCGCGAACTTGAAGGCGGAGAGCTCGTCCATGCAGTCGTAGACGACCGCCGCCGGGTTGAGGTGGCGCGTCCACCCCACGGCCATCGGCGTGTAGTACCACAGCACGTAGTCGGTGATCGCGTGCTCGCCGATGAGCCTGTCGACCATCGCCTGCTGGATGGCCTCGACCGCCACCTCGCTCAGCAGACCTTCGGGCAGGTGCGGCACGACGACGTAGAGGTTCTCCTCGCGCTTCGACACGTCGAGGCGGAGCGGCCCCTGTCCGTAGACGGGCTCCTCGAAGAAGAAGACGCGGCGATCTTTGGCGCAGCGACTCAAGAGATGCTGCGGTCGCTGGTAGACGAAATCCCAGCGCAGGTGCGACAGGCAGATCAAGTCCGCGTCGAACGACGCGGCGTCTCCGGCGAGGTCGAGCGCGCGCCCCATGTCGCGCGCCGCCGCGCGGCCTTGCAGCGAGACGATCTTATCGACGCCCCCGTTTAATAGATTCGATCCGTTACGACCTTCGCCGTTAACGCCCTGTCCGATCACGTTAGTCATTCCCTTCACCTTCTGTCCCCCCTCTGAGTAGTGACCCCTACGCGCCGCGCGTATGAATGCTGCGCACGCTTTCCCGCATCGAAAATTATCGGAAGGCGGAAGCGGCTGAAATGTTTTTGAAGCCTGAGACCTGAGAATTCGATCTTCTCCGAATCTCTCGAAGCAAGCGCCGTGCCCGGCAGGGCGCGATTGCTCCGGCTTCGTCTCGGCCCTCGCTAGCGCCGAGAAAATGAGGGCTGCAACTTAACCGGCAGCGGTTCCGGGTAGCAGGCGTAAGTCCGTGCGTTGAAATGAATTGTACTGAACGCGGACGACGAAACGTTCACCGTGTCATGTTTTTTGTTTGCCACTGCGCACGTCGATGAGCGCGGGCGTTTAACCATGAGCGTTCACGTTGAATCGTGGTCGCCGTAAGCGCGAGGCGCGCTAAAAAATTTTCCGCCGCGGTCGCCGCCCTCGCAACAAGAATAAAAGAAAGGTGAGCCGCTTTAAGTCGACGCGCTCACCTTTCTTTACCCGCCCTTGTTCGTTCCGCGCGGCTGACGCCGATTCACAGCCGCGACTTTTTCGCTGCGCTTGCCGTCAACGAAACCCCTTCAACGCGCCTACCTGTATTCAATTGTAGTCTTCAAGACTGTAGGTAGGATTCTACTGATCGCGGCGGCAAACCGCTGTCCGCGCTCGTACTAAATTTGTAAAGTTTCTGTGTTGGCGGATCACCCTCGAAAATCAAACAGTTACGACGCGCGCGCGGCGTCGCGACGCGCGCTTCAAGATTCGGTTTTGCCCGCGGCGCTGCGGACGCGCTCGGCCATCGCGGCGAGGAATCTTTCCCGGTAGCCCGCGAGCAGAGTCTCGACGTGCTTCTCGACGTCGGCCTCGCTCATGCCGGTCGAGTAGATGACCGACTTCTGGAGATCGAGCAGCACCATCAGCATCGACTTCACCTCGGCGAGTTCCGTCCCCAAGATCGAGAACGCCTCCGAGTTGGAGCGGCGCATCTCTTCGATCTCGCGCGCCGCTTCAGTCGGCCACGCGCCCGCGTCTTGTGAACTCATCCGCTTCCCCCGTTCAGTTAATCCGATTCTTCTTAACGCCTCCGCCTCAACAACAGCAGCGCGAGCACGATCATCACGATCAGCCCCAGCCCGCCGGGGAAGAAGAACCAACCCCTCCCGCTCGAATAGCCGCCGCCGACCATGATGCACGACGATTGCAGCAGCGCGACGACAGCCGCGACGATTGAAGCACGCTTCATCTCCCGCCCCTTTTCAGCCCGAGCATGTGCCGACACGACGACGCGATCTCCGCGTGTGTAGAGATCGCTCTCAGTACACTCCGCGCCAACGTCCGCACTCGCAAGCAACTTGCGAACCAGATCGCCCGCGCGCGAAGGGGCCGCCGAAAAGACGAACAGCCGTCGTTGCCGACGGCTGCGTTGATTCCGAATTCTTTCGAATCGGGGCGAGAGGATTCGAACCTCCGACCTCTCGGTCCCGAACCGAGCGCTCTACCAGGCTGAGCCACGCCCCGAAATAACCGGACTCATTCTAGGGCGGCGGGCACGGTCTGTCAAACCAGCGCGCCCGGAAGCGCCCGAGCCCGCACTTAAGATGCGGGCCCGGTCGAAGACTCCGCCGCGTGCTCGGCGTCGGCGCGCGAGTGTTTGACGTGACGCCACACCCACCAGACGGCGGCGGCGAGGATGGCCAAGCCGATCAGGAAGTCGAAGCGGTGGAACCACGTCTTCAGCGTCTCGTTCTTGTCCCACTGCTCGCCGAGGATCTGCCCGACGTAGGCGAGCCCGACGCACCACGGCAGCGAGCCGAGGAAGGTGTAGACGGTGAAGCGCGCCAAGTTCATGCGCGCCACGCCCGCCGGGAACGCGATGAAGGTGCGCACGACCGGGAGCAGGCGGCTGGCGAAGACGATCACCTCTCCGTAGCGCGCGAACCAGCGGTCGGCCAAGTCGAGATCGTGGCGCGAGACGAGGATGTAGCGACCGTAACGCTCGACGAACGGGCGACCGCCCTTGAGCCCGACGAAGTAGGCGACCCACGAGCCGACGACGCAGCCGACCGCGCCGGCCACGCCCACCGCCCACAGGTTGAACCGCCCCGCGTACACGAGGTAGCCCGCGAACGGCATGATGATCTCCGACGGCAGCGGGATGCACGCCGACTCGACGGCCATCAACAGCGCCACGCCCGCGTAGCCCATGCCCGAAATGACCGCGACGATGAAGCCCGAAAGTATCTCGATTATTTTCGCTATCAAATTAACTCCAGAGGTCAGAGGTCAGAGGGCGGAGGGCGGAGGCCGGTAAAGTCCGAAGGTGGAAAACGATATTACTCACCCGCTCACGATTCTACTCTGACCTCTGACCTCTAGCCTCTGGCCTCTACTTTTCATTCCAGCCGTAGCGACCGATGAGCGGGACGAAGGCGCACGCGCCGTGATCCTCCCGCTCGAAACCTTTGTCGGTGCGCAGGACGCGCACGAGCCGCTGCGTGTCGCGGCTCTGCCCGACCGGCATCACGAGCCGCCCGCCGATCTTGAGCTGCGCGAGCAGCGGCTCCGGCACGTCGGGGCCCCCGGCGGCGGCGAGCGCGGCGTCGTAGGGCGCGTGCGCGTCCCAGCCGAGCGTGCCGTCGAAGCACTTCACGGTCGCGTTGTAGATGCCCTGCTCGCGAATCCTCTTCTGCGCCTCGCGCGCCAGCTCGGCGATGCGCTCGATGGCGAAGACGCTGCCGGCGACGCGCGCGAGCACCGCCGTCTGGTAGCCGCTCCCCGCCCCGATCTCCAAGACCTTGCTGTTGGCGTCCACCTCTAACAGCTCGGTCATGCGCGCGACGATGAAGGGTTGCGAGATGGTCTGGCTGGCGGAGATCGGCAGGGCGTGGTCGCCGTAGGCGTTCGACTGCAAGGCGTCGGGCACGAAGAGGTGGCGCGGCACCTCCGCCATCGCGCGCAAGACCCGCTCGTCGCGGATGCGGTGGTGAGAGCGCAGGTGCTCGACCATGCGCTCGCGCTGTCGGCGGTACTGCGACATCTGCACGGCGGGGGCTGTCGGTGGAAGCAAACTTAACAGACTCCGGTGACGACCGTGAAATATGAGGCCGGCTAACCGGCTCTCATCTCTCAGCGCCTCCAGCGCCTCCGGCGTGAGAACCATCGCCCACGCCGGAGGCGCAAAGACGCGAGGAAGGGGATGACGGACGCGAGGCGCGTCGGCCCTCACGCGTGTTCGAGCGCGGGGCTCTCGCCGAAGGTCATTTGATCGGGCGCGTCGTCGTCGCCCCCGCGCACGTCGCCCCAGTCCGCGATCCGTTCGAGCGCGTTGTGGTTCGTCATGTCGGCGCGCATCGGCGTGACCGAGACGAAGCCCTGCCTGACGGCGTAGTAGTCCGTGCCGTCGGCGTTGTTGTCCTGCAAAATCTTCTGCCCGATCCAGTAGTAGGGTTTGCCGCGCGGATCGACGTGCTCGGTGATGACGGGCGAGGCGTTCTTGATCCCCTGCGTCGCGACGCGCACGCCGCGGACGGGGCCCGGCGGCAAGTTGATGTTCAAGAGCGTGCCTTCGGGCAGCCCGTCCTTGAGCGCCTTGCGGACGGCGGTGACGGCGAAGCGCGCGGCGTGGGTGAAGTCGTAATTCTCGGTCGCGACGAGGCTGAAGGCGAGGCCGGGGATGCCGAGGATCGTCGCTTCGAGCGCGCCCGCGACCGTGCCCGAATAGCTCGCGTCCTCGCCGAGGTTGCCGCCCTGATTGATGCCGGAGACGCAGATGTCAGGCAACTGCTCCGGCGTCAGAATCTTATTGACGGCGAGCGTGACGCAGTCGGTCGGCGTGCCGTCGACCGTCCAGTGGCGCGCGTCGAGCTGGCGGATGCGCAGGGGCCGCGCGAGCGTCAGGCTGTGCGACGCGCCGCTCATCTCGAAGGCGGGCGCGACGACGTAGACGTCGCCCAGCTCCCTCATCGCCTCTTCGAGCTTGACGAGCCCGTCGGAATGTATGCCGTCGTCGTTGGTGACTAGAATCTTCGTCATGCGAATGCGACCGAACTTCATTACACCTTAAAGCCGCGAGCGATGGCAAGCGCGCGGGCCGAAACTTCCGCGCCCGCCCTTTCCGCGCAAGCGAAAGCCCCGCGCGTTTGCCGAAACGCGGCGGGGCTTCGCCGTCTGGCGGTGAAGGGCGGCCTGCTCAGACCGACGCCGCCTCGTTCTTCTTCCGGCTGAGGCCCTTGATCTGTACGGGCGTGTTCTTCTCCACGTCCGCGCCGAGCTTCTTCTTCAAGACCATCTCCTGGTAGAGCTTCCGCATCATCGCGGCCTCCTCGGCGGCGGTCTTCGGCCCCGCCATCTCGGGGCGGTTCGGGCGCTGCAAGTCCGTCTCGTTCAGCTTGAGGCTGACGGGCGAGGCGTAGTCGAGGCTGACCTCCTTGCCGCGCGCGAAAATCTCGTGTCGCCCGTTCTCCTGATACCACTTGGCGACGGTCGCGTTCTGGTGCATCTGCTCGATGATGTTGCGCCAGCCGATGCCCGTGTTGTAAGCGCAGAAGGAGATTTCGCCTTCCTGCGTGCCGTAGGGGATGATGCACATCTCCGTGCGGCGGAAGTCGTAGTTGAACAGGTCCTGGAACCACATCCCGGCGATGAAGAGGAAGTTCCAGCGGTCGGCGCGGCGCGCCTCGATGTCTTCCTTCTTGCGCTCGCCGTCCACGCGCCCGTAGGTCTTGCCCGTCAGGCCGAACGACTTGTCGAACTTCTTGAACAGCTCGTAGAGCGAGAACTGCGAAGGGGCCTTGTAAGGCTGGTAGTGCTTCAGGAGCGCGAGCCCCATCATCATGTTCGACATCCACTTGCCGCGGCCCGCGTCGGTGATGCCGCGCATGTCTTTGACGAGGTTCGGGATGTTCAGGAACTCGGGGACGGGGGCCATCTCCTTCGTCTCCTTGTCGATCATCACCGCCGTCCCGACGCCGCAGTTCGGGTGGCAGCCGCACGAGACCTGGCCCCACTCGGCGTCCGGCCCGTGCGCGAGATCGGCGAAGTCGGCGAACGCGCCCATCAAGCTAAGCGGGAACCAGTCGCGCGTCGGCTCGGTGATGCCGACCTGCTTCTTCACGTCGTGCGCGAGGTGCGAGAGCGTGTAGCGCTGCGCCATGCGCCGCTCGTCCGTGATCTCCTCGTCGCGGCCCGTGAAGGAGACGGGCTGGAACGAGAGGAACGCGATCTTCTTCGGGTTGTCGAGGGCGAAGCGGATGACCGAGCCGACCTGATCGTTGTTGATGTTGTTGACGAGCGTGATGACGAGCACGATCTCGACGCCCGCCTCGTGCAGGTTGTCGATGGCCCGGAGCTTCACGTCGAAGAGGTTGCCGACCTGTCGGTGCGAGTTGGCGTCGTTGCCGATGCCGTCGAACTGGAGGTAGGCGTAACGCAGACCGGCCTCGGCGGCCTCGCGGCAGAACTCCTTCGACTTCGCGAACTCGATGCCGTTGGTCGCCGCCTGCACGGAGTTGTAGCCGACCTTGCGCGCGTAGCGAACCGAGTCGAGGAAGTACGGAGAGATCGTCGGCTCGCCGCCGGAGAACTGCACGGACATCTGGCGGCGCGGCTTGATCGAGATCGCCTTGTCGAGGATGTCCTTGATCTCGTCGAACGACAGCTCGTGGACGAAGCCGACCTGGTTGGCGTCCATGAAGCACGGGTCGCACATCATGTTGCAGCGGTTCGTCAGGTCGATGGTCAGCACGGAGCCGCGCCCGAACTTGATCGACGAAGAGCCGTGATCGTGCAGGCCCTCGTCGTTGTGCGCCTGAATGTCGCGCCCCGGGAACATCTTCTCGATGTGCGCGAGGAACTTCGAGTCCATCGCCATGATGTCCTCGAAGTGGCCGTGGACGGGGCAGTCCTTGATCATCCAGATTTCGCCGTCGCGCTCGACGATCGTCGCCTTGATCTCGCCGACCTTCTCGTTAATCAGGACGGACGGGTCGATCACGTCGGCGCTCAGAATCTTGGCGCGCGCCTCGATGACGCACTTCGGGCACAGGCTGTCGGTCGTGCGCGGGAAGCCCAGCGGCGGCTTCGACTTCTGCCACGACTTCAAGAGCGGCTTGTCAGACCACTTCGGGGTGAACGTCTCGCTCGGCCTGTACTTGTTGAAAAACTGAATGGTATTGAACAGACCGCCCGCGACGACGGTCAGTCCTTTCTCGGCGTGTTTGATCGGTCGCATCTTTTTCCTTCTCTCGGATTCGGTCTCGCCCGCCACACAAGCGGGCAGAAATTTCTCGTCGGCGGCGGCTGCTCTCGCCCGGCTCTCTTTCAAGCCGGCACCTCTTGAGCCGCCTTCCCTATTTCCCGCCTTTTCAACTGTGTCGCCTAATCACTCGCCTCAGGGAGCTTGAAGCGGCTACACCCGAATGGGGCGGCGGACGTAAATCTACACGCGACGCCGCCTAAACGCAAGCCACGCTTGAACATAGAGGCAGGCGGGAGGCGACTCTGCGGAGCCCCCCCACCGCATTTTCAAGCAGCTTCTTCGGATGAACCAACCCTTCGGACGGATGGCAGGCTTTATTGAGCAATGACCATGCCAAGTATTAACTGCGAAGCTAAGTCGAAAAATAATTGAGCTTATACAATAACAGCGATTTCTGGGGCTCATCCTCTATCGTCCGATCCGTGTCGTCAGGCGTCGGTTAATAGTGTTCGGGTGAGGATGCCCCTTTATGACACGGATCGCCGAGTCTGACCAGCCACAACTCCAGTTTGTGACTCAAAAGACCCGACGTCCGATGTGAATCGGCGTCGGGTCTTCTTTACAGTCGCGACCGGCGCGGAAAAAGCGCCTCGCCGCCCGTCGCTGTCGTCCGAAATGTTTGTTCAGAGCTTCCGCCCTACGCGGAGGCAGATTTCTGTTGAAGCTGTCGCTTCTTCTCTGCCTCCATGCGCGCGCCGAGGTCTTCGAGCTGCTCCTTGCTCAGGACTTCGCGCGCGCCCTTGAACATGTCGTCCTCTTCCTCTTCGACGTGGTGCTCGACGTTCTCTTTGAGCACCTTCAGCTTCGCCGTCCACTGCTCGGTCTCGACCGCCACGGGCTCCAGTTCTTTCAGGAGCGTCTTAATGACGTGGTGCTCCTCGAAGCCTTCGAGCGTGATCTCGCGCGTCTCCGCCTCCTGCTTGAGCACGGGGTAAAAGATCGTCTCCTCGATGTGCGCGTGCACGTCGAGCTCCTGCTTCAACTGTGCGAACAACTCTCCGCGCGTCTTGGACGCGCGCTCGGTCGTCTCTTCCAGCTTGTCGAAAATACCCGACACTTTTTCGTGATCGTTCTTTAGCAGCGTGATAGCGTCCATGATTCGTCCTCCGTGGTAACCGCCCAACAGTTTTTTGCACGATATCGGTACGTGCGACGGGCCCCGCAGAGGTTTAAGACAAACGCAGTGCCGCGGCAGACGCACGACGCTCATCCCCGCCCGATTTCGACCGATGAGCGGCGGCGGCACAAGATTTATTCGTGATAGAGACCGGCGGGGATTTTTCTCAGCCGCGCGGGGCGAAGTAGCCCACGCGGGAGGAGACGCGCAGCGCGGGGTCTGTCAGGCGCACTTGGACGCGGCGGAACCTGCCGTCGCGCGCCTTGTCGAGCGGGGTGTAGTAGAGGGCGTACTGGCTGCGCAGCTCTTCGGCGACCTCGGCGTAGATGCGGTCGAGACCGGCGAAGGCCGTCGGCTTGTAGAGCCGCCCGCCGGTCGCCGCCGTGAGCGCGTCGAGGTTGCGCTCGCTCGCGTCGAGCACGCGCAAGCCTTCGCCGAGATCGTCGATGCGCAGTTGGTTGAACTTGACGACGGAGGGCGTCGCGTCGCGCAGCTTGTCCAGCTCGGCGCGTTTCTCCGCGCGCATGATCTCGGTGTTGCTGATGCAGTAGACGCTCGCGGCGGCTTCGAGCAGCGCGCGCAGCGCGGCCTGCGGCGAGGCGCTGCCGCTGCCGTTGTCGATGCCGTCGGAGAGGACGACGACGGCGTGGCGGCGGCGCGAGTCTTTGAACAGCTCGCGCGCGGAGAGGTAGAGCGCGTCGTTGAAGTGCGTGAACGTGCCCGGCGTGATGCGGCGCAGCGCGCGGCGCAACTGCACGCGGCTCGCCGTCCAGTCCTGCAACAGCTCGACGCGGTCGTCGAACTTCAAGAGCGCGACGCGGTCGTCTTCGGCGAGACGGGCGGCGAACTCTTCGACGGCGCGGCGGAAGTCTTCGAGGTTGTTCGCCACCGACGACGAAGAGTCGATCATCAGAAGCACGTCAACCGGCACGCGGCGCAGGCGCAGATCGCTCAGCGGCTGCTCCCTGCCGTCCTCCCAGACGCGGAAGTTCTCGCGCGCGAGGTTCGTCACGAGCCGCCCCTCCGCGTCGCGCACGGTCACGGGCAGCAACACTTCGGAAGTCGTTACCGTGAGGACTTCGTCGTCGCCGATCTCCTGCGCCTGCTGCGCGGGCGCGCTCTTCTGCGTCGACTGGGCCTGTGCCGCGGCGCGCGCGACGAGGAGCGCGTGGGCGAGCGCGGCGAGGACGACGAGCGCGCAGACGAAGAACAGACGCGCGAGTGTCGATCTCGTGCGCGGCTGCGACTGACCCGTGTGCGTGTGGCTCGACATCGAAAATTGTTCAGCGGTCGTTGTCCGGTCGCGCGGGGGCGGCGGCGGGCGCGTCGTCGCCCATCGCGGCGCGCATCGCGTTGATGACCGGCTCGGTGACGCGGCGCTTGCGCAGCTCGGCGAGCTTCGCGGGCGAGAGGTCGAACTCCGCGGGCGAGTTCTCGATGCGGCGGACGATGGTGCCCTCGGAGAAGCCGGCGTCGATGAGATCGATCACGGATTGATTGTTGAGCGTCGGCGTGCGTTCGAGCTTCGCCGCCGCGCCGCCCTGCTCCTGCGGTCGGATGATGCGCACCATCGCCGAGCCCGTCGTCTGCGTCTCGCCCGACGCGCCGCCGTTGATTCCATTCGTCTGCGTCTGCCCGCGCACCCCGCCCGACGAGCCGAAGATGTCAACGCTGTTCGGATCATTTTGATTCGGCTGCGCCCCGGCCCCCGGCTTGCGCGGCGGGCCGCCGAGACCTTCGAAGAACGCGTCGTCTTCCGCGTCGCCGTCGCGCATCGCGGCGAGCTGGCCCTCGTCGCCGCGCGCGAGCATCGCGAGGATGACGCGCTCGCTCGCGCCGCTCTTCTTCAGCTCGATCAGTCGGTCCGGCGACAGGTCGAAGCGCGCCGGGCGCGTGCGGATGACGGCGACGATCATCTTGTCGCTGAACTTGGCGCGCACGAGCTTGATGACGGCGGCGTTCGTCAGCGTCGCCTCGCCCTCCGGCGGCGACTGGACGGCGGCGCGGGCCTGCGCCCCCCGCGGCTGGCCGGACGCGGCTGACGCCAACGCGGCGCACGCGAGCGCGGCCAGAATGATTTTCGTCAGCACGTTTCTCATCATCGAAGTCTCACTCCGGCTGCGTCTTTCCCTTCGGGGCGGCCCCGCGCTTGTCGGCGGCGGCCACGGGCGCGTGCGCGAGGCCGGTGCTGCTGCCGTAGCGGCTGCCGATCTTGCGCACGTAGTTGCGCGTCTCGCGGAAAGGGGGCACGCGGTAGCCGAACTTCACAACGTTGCCCTCGCCCGCGTTGTAACTCGCCAGCACGAGATCGACGCGGTTGTTGAACTTGCCGAGCAGCTGCTTGAGCAGGCGCGTGCCGCCCGCGATGTTCTGCGCCGGATCGTGCGAGTTGCGCACGCCGAAGCGCGCCGCCGTGCCCGGCATCAACTGCATCAGCCCGCGCGCGCCCACGGGCGAGACCGCGCGCGAGTTGAAGTGCGACTCCTGCTCCATCACGAGGAAGATCAGGTAAGGATCGACGCCGTGCCGCGCGCCGTTCTGGCGGATCAACTGATCGAGCCGCGCGCTCCCCGTCGACCAGCGACGCTCGCGCCGCGCCGCCGCCTTCCCTTCCCCGGCTTCGACGGCCTCCGGCTTCTCGCGCTCCACGCGGTCGATGCGCTCGCGCGCGATGAAGATCGAGAGGCTGCCGCGCTTGTACCACACGCCCTCGTCAGACTCCGCCGCCTCGTCGACCTCGAAGCTCGCGCCGTCCTTCAGGTAGATCGTGATCGGCTGCTGGACGCCCGCGCCCGGCACTACGTCTTCGGCGGATGGCGGCGTCGCGGCGTCGCCCGCGCCGCCCGGGCTGAAGCTCGCGCCGACGATCTTCACGCCGGGCGCGGGCTTCGCGTTCTTCGCCGCGCCGCCGGTCGCGCGCTCGATGGATTTCACGCGCGCGCGCTCGACGAGGTAGCTCACGCCGCCCTGCCTGTACCAGACGCCCTGCGGATCGTCCCACGCTTCGTCGGCCTCGATGGTCGTGCCGTCCTTCAGGTGCACGCGGTCGGCGAGCGCCGCGCCCGCACAACAGGAGAACAGAACCAATGCGGTCGCCGATCCCGCGACGCGCCGGATTATTTGCGCGAACGCGCCGCGCGGCGGGCCTTGATCTTTAGAAGTTGAGGGGATCGGCATTGACTGACTCCGCCGTTTGTCTGCGTTCGGGCACACTGTTGCGCGGCGCGGCGGCGATGCCCGGCTCGGCGGCGGCGCGCATCTCGACCGCCGCGGCGCGGCGTTCGGGTTCGAGCGTGAAGCCGTGCGAGGTGCCGAAGTAGTTGCGCCACGCGGCGTCGATGGTCTTCGGCGTCAGCGCCGGCTCGCTGCCCTCGAAGCGGCAGATGTCGATCACGCGCTCCAGCAGATCGCGCGGCTCGCAGGATTTCATCTGCCGGTGCGAGATCATGTAGTTGTTCAAGACGTAGTCGAGCACCGCCTGATCCACGCGCATCCCGCGCGTGTGCGCGGCGCGGCGGAAGATTTCGCTGTAGGCGGCGGGCGTCGGCGGCTCGACCTTCGCGCGGTAGCCCATGCGGCGCAGGAAAGCCTCGTCCACCAAATCCTTCTCGTCGAGGTTCGTCGAGAAGACGACCAACTGCTCGAACGGCACCTCGATCTTCTTGCCCGTGTGCAGCGTCAAATAATCGACGCGGCGCTCCAGGGGCACGATCCAGCGGTTGAGCAGCTCGGTCGGCGCGACGCGCTGCCGCCCGAAGTCGTCGATGACGAGCGTGCCGCCGTTGGACTTCATCTGGAACGGCGCTTCGTAAAAGCGCGCCGCCTCGCTCCACGTCAGGTCGGCGTTCTCAAGCGTAAGCTCGCCGCCGACGATGACGAGCGGGCGCTCGACGCAGACCCAGCGGCGGTCGTACTCGGTGGGCGTCTTGTCGGCGGGCGCGGCCCGGTGGTTGTGCGTGTCGAAGACGCGGATGACTTGGCCGTCGATCTCGATGGCGTAGGGAATCCAGATCACGCCGGGCAGCCCCGCGTTGATGCGCTCGGCGACCGCCGTCTTGCCCGTGCCCGGGGGGCCCGAGAGGAAGAGCGAGCGGCGCGAGTTGATGACGCAGCCCATCGTCTGCATGAGCGATTCGGGCAGGACGAGATCGCGGAACGCGGCGCGCAGCGTGTCGATGGTCGCGGGCGTCGAGGGCACGGCTTGGAGGCGCATCATGTGCGCGTAGTCGGCGAGCGAGACGGGCGCGGGCCCGTCGTAGCCGCAGAACATGCGCGCGCGCGTCAGCCGATCCCAGCCGCGGTCGAGCATCGCGTATCGCGTCGAGCCCATCGCCGACTGCTGCTTCACCTCGACGAGCTTCTCGCGGTAGAGCTGCTGCAACAGCTCCTCGACGAGCGCGCGCGGGAGGCGGATGCGTTCCGTGACGTTGGCGGTCGTCGGCTCCGGCAGGCTCGCGACGACTTTGATCGCGAGGTCGCACAGGAAGCTCTCGGGAACGTCTGTCTCCGACAGCTCTTCCGGCACGGGTGGCCCCATCGACTCGACTTCAAGGCGCGTCAGTATGCTTGTGTGCGTCATCGTTTCACCTTCGGTAAAAGCCGTCCGTTGTCAGTAGTCCGTTGTCCGTTGTCCGCTGCACTTGTCCGCGTGGTCGCCATTTGAACGGGAACGACGATTGCCGAACCACAGATAAGACAACTGACGACGGACGACGGACGACGGACAGCTTAGTTCTCCCTCGCCGCGAGCTGCGCCTGCACGCTCTCTAAGGACTGTCGGGCCTGTGCCGCGTCGTCGCCGCGGCTGTTGCGCTGGTAGAGGTCTGCGAGGCGGCGCAGGGCGGCCTCGGAGGAGGGCTGCAACTTGCGCGCGGCCTCGTAGTGCTCGATGGCCTGCTGGTCGCGACCGACGCGCTCGGCGAGGGCGGCGGCGTTCATGTGGCCGTCGAACTCGCCGCGGGCGCGCGCGAAGCTCCGGTACGCGTCGTCGAACTTGCCGAGCCGCGCCTGCGCGAGCGCGAGGTTGTTCAGGATGCGCTCGTCGGCTGGCGCGTACTTCGCCGCGCGCTTCAGCTTCTCGACCGCCGCGCGGTAGTTGCCATTCTCGTAGAGCCAGTAGCCGACGTTGTTGAGGGCCTGAGCGTCGTGCGAGTCGTCGGCGGCGCGCTCGAAGGACTCGCGGGCGCGCTCCTTCAGGCCCTTGCGGTCGTAGGCGAGCGCGAGCAGGCCGTGCGCCTGCGAGAGCTTGCGGTCGAGCGAGACGGCGCGCGTCAGCTCCGTGATCGCCTCGTTCAGCCGGCCTTCCGCGAGCAGGGCGCGACCGCGTTCGAGGTAGTCGCGCGCGCCCGTCGCGTCGCCGCGCTCGATCTCCTTCGCCGCGGGCGTGCGCGCGTCGTCGACGCGCGCCAGGGGCGCGCTCTCGAAGTGCGCCACGTCCTTCTCGGACATGCGCTTCATCCTGTCGTCGTCGCCGCCGAAGAGCTTGCCCACGGCCTTGAATGGGGCCTTGAAGAAGCGCGCGAAGCGGTTGCCCTTCTTCTTCGCGCCGTCAGCCGACGCCGGGTCTTCCGCCGCGCCGACCTTCGAGCCGTCGGCGGCGACGATGTTCGCCGCGTCGTCGCCGTCCGGGTTCGTCGTCGTCGCGCTCCAGAAGGCGGTGACGGTCAGGACGAGCGCGAAGGCGATGAGTGTTGCGTTGATGCTGCGGTAGCGCATGACTTTGGAAACCTCCCTCACATCTTGGCGAAACTGTCGATGAGGTTGAGCGCGGCGGGCCCGAGGATGGCGATGAAGAGCGTCGGGAACAGGAAGCACGAGAGCGGGAACAACAGTTTGACCGCGGCCTTCTGCGCCGCCTGCTCGGCGCGCTGCCGACGCTTCGTGCGGAGCGAGTCCGAGTAGACGCGCACGGCGCGCGCGATGGACGTGCCGAAGCGATCCGCCTGGATGAGCATCGCGACGAGGCTGCGGAGATCGTCGACGCCGGTGCGCTCGGCGAGGTTGCGCAGCGCCTCGTCGCGCTCCCTGCCGACGCGGATTTCGAGGTTCGTCAGCTCGAACTCGTCGCTGATGTCTTTGTGCACGTCGCGCAGCTCGTCGGAGATTTTCACGATGGCCGCGTTCAGGCCGAGCCCGGCCTCGATGGAGACGACCATCAGATCGAGCGCGTCGGCCAAGCCCCACTGCACGAGCTGCTGCCGCCGCTTGACGAGTTTCTTCAGGACGTAGCGGGGGAAGAAGAAGCCCACGACGAAGGCGAGCAGAATCCACGTCACCGCGCTGTCGAGCGGGCGCGCGAGCAGGGCGCAGGTGAGCGCGACCGCGCCGGGCAAGCCCATCATCGCGGCGAAGTGGACGGCGCGGAAGGTCATCGGGGCGGAGTGCTTGCGGTAGCCCGCCTGCATCAACTGCTTTTGCAGCTTGTGGACTTCGGCGGCTGACGCGGGCACGAGCTTGCCGAGCGGCGCGGCGACGCGCTCGGCCAACGCCGCGACGCCCGTCTCCTGCGGCGAGGGCGCGAGCGACGAACCGACCGCCCCGCCCGTGCCGGACGCCTCGCCCATCCGGCGCAGGCGCTCGGTCGCCGCGCTCGCCGGTCGGAACATCGTCCAGTACGCGCCCACGGCGAGCAGCGTGATGCAGACGAAGGTCGAAATCGTGATTACTAAGATCATGTTCTTTGTCCGTGGTCAGTAGTCCGTTGTCCGTTGCCAGTTGTCCGTAGTCAGTTGCCGAGTTCGCCTCCGGCTAGTTGCCCGTCAGCCGGGGGCGACGGACAACCGACCACTGACCACGGACGGCTTTCAAATCTTGATCCTCAAAATTTTTCTGACGACGAGCATGCCCATGGCTTGGAGCGTCATCGCGACGGCGATGAGCATGTGGCCGCGCGGGTCTTTCCAGAGGACGCTCATGTAGTCGGGGTTCATGAACGTGACGGCGCAGGCGACGAAGATCGGCAGCCCGCAGAGGATCCACGCCGACATGCGCGAGCTGGTCGTCAGCGTCTTCAGGTCTTCCATGATGCGGAAGCGCTCGCGGATCGTGTGCGCCACCTTCTCCAGAATCTCCGCGAGGTTGCCGCCCGTCTCGCGCTGGATCATGATTGCCGTGACGCACAGGCGCAGGTCTAGGAGCGGCACGCGCTGCGTCAGGTTTTCGAGCGCGAGCTTGAGCGAGAGCCCGAGGTTCTGCTCCTCGTAGGTCTTGCGGAACTCCGTGGCGATGGGCTCCGGCATCTCCTCCGAGATCATGTGGAGCGATTCGGCGAAGGCGTGGCCGGCTTGCAGCGCGCGGCTCATCAGCTCGAGCGCGTCGGGCAGGTGTTCGAGGAACTTGTTGAGGCGCTTGCGGCGCGTCCACCAGACGTGGAGGAACGGCACGCCCGCGGCGGCGAGCCCGGCCACGAAGATGAGGAGGAGCGAGATCGTCAGGATCGACGCCGCCATCGCCGCGAGCAGCCCGGCCATCGCGGAGAACATCAGCAGGCGCGTGACCGTGATCTGCAAGTCCGCCTGATCGATCATCCGCTTGAGGCGCGTCGCCACGGGCACGCGCATCAGCGCGCGGTTCATCGCCGGGATTTCGCTCATCAGCTCCGAGCGCGCGAGCTGCACCTCGGCGTCCTCGACGCTCGAAGAGTGCATCAGCGCCTCGGCGAGCCGCTGGTTCAGACGCTGCCGACGCTTCTCCGACCCGCGCGTCGCCACCAGATAGATCGCGTAGGTCAGGAACAGGCAGAAGACGAAGACGATAAAAGGGATCATGGTTGCACCAGCGATTAGCTGTTAGCTGTTAGCCGTTAGCTAAAACCTCTTCGTCTGGCTGATGGCTAACAGCTAATCGCTAACGGCCCTTTTTGTTTGGCTGAAAGCTAACAGCTATTAGCTAACAGCTACTCTTCAAAAAACAGGCGCGGCAGCGTCATGCCGTACTGCTTGAGGCGCTCGGCGAAGCGCGGGCGGACGCCCGTCGGGCGGAAGCGACCGATGACGCGCCCGTCCTTGTCCACGCCCTTGCGCTCGAACTGGAAAATCTCCTGCATCGTGATCGTCTCGCCCTCCATGCCCGTGATCTCGGAGATGGACGTGACGCGGCGCGTGCCGTCGGACAGGCGCGCGGCCTGAATCACGAGGTCGAGCGCGGAGGCGATCTGCTGGCGCATGGCGCGATCCGACAGGCGCATGCCGGTCATCTGGATCATCGTCTCAAGCCTGACGAGCGCGTCGCGCGGCGTGTTGGCGTGGATGGTGGTGAGCGAGCCGTCGTGGCCCGTGTTCATCGCCTGAAGCATGTCGATGGCTTCGCCGCCGCGCACCTCGCCGATGACGATGCGGTCGGGCCTCATGCGCAGCGCGTTCTTGACGAGGTCGCGCTGCGTCACCTCGCCGCGCCCCTCGATGTTGGGCGGGCGGGTTTCGAGCCGGACGACGTGCGGCTGCTGCAACTGCAACTCCGCCGAGTCTTCAATCGTGACGATGCGCTGCTCTTCGGGGATGTAGGCCGAGAGCGCGTTCAGAAGCGTCGTCTTGCCCGCGCCCGTGCCGCCGGAGATGAGGACGTTCAGGCGCGCGTGGACGCACATCTGGAACATCTCGGCGATGTCCTTCGTGATCGCCTCCAGCTCGATCAGCTTCTCGATGCGCAGGGGGTCTGCGCCGAAGCGGCGGATCGAGAGGACGGGGCCGTCCAGGGCGAGCGGCGGGATGATGGCGTTGACGCGCGAGCCGTCCTTGAGGCGCGCGTCCACCATCGGCGACGACTCGTCGATGCGGCGACCGACCGAAGAGACGATGCGCTCGATGACGCGCATCAGGTGCTCGTCGTCCTTGAACTCGACGCCGGTGCGTTCGAGCTTGCCGCGCCGCTCGATGTAGATGTTGTGGGGCGCGTTGACGAGGATGTCGGAGACGGTCGGGTCGGCGAGCAGAGGCTCGAGCGGCCCCAGGCCGAACAGCTCGTGGCGCACTTCCTCGACGAGGCGGTCGCGCTCGACGGTGGAGAGCGGCGCGTTCTCTGCGGCGAGCAGCCCTTCGGCGAGCCGCGCCACCTCGGCGTGTAGCTGTTCGGGCTCCATCTGGCCGAGCTTGGTCAAGTCCATCCGGTTGATGATCGCGCGGTGCAAACGCGCCTTCATCTCCTGGAAGGAGTGCTGCGTGCTCGGCAGCTCGTCGCCGCCGCCCGCGCCCGCGCCCGCGCGCGAGAGCATCGGCGTCGGCGGCTGGCTCGTTTCCCGTATGAGTCGTTCTCTTAGTGACATGGCGTTTGGAGCAATCAGCATTCAGCAATCAGCATTCAGCCAAACCGTCGTTCGCTGCTTCCCCTGATCGAATGAATCGCTGACGCCTGACCTCCGTGACTTAGCTGACTACTGACTACTGACTACTGACCGCTGACTGCCGGCTGCTTCAGACGGCGGCGGTCGCGTTGCCCTTGCCGATGCGGGCGTGCAGGCCGTCGTTGGTGACTTTGCCCACGGAGCGCCCGAAGATCGATTGCCAGACGCGGCGGCGCGGCTCGGTGACGGTCGAGGCCGTCGCCGCGCCGAGGACGCTCGCGGCGATCTGCCGTATCTCCGCGGCGATGCGCGACGTGGGGCCCGACTCGACGAGCGGCTGCCCCAAGTTGATCGAGTTGACCGCCGTGTTGTAGTCGCTCTGCACGTAGCCGACGACGCGCTCGCCGAGGAATCGCTCGACCTGCTTGATGTCCAGCTCGATCTGCTTCGACCAGCGGTTGACGACGATCTTCACCTTGTGGCGCGGGTAGCCGAGCCGGTCGAAGATTTGCAGCGCGCGCTGGGTGCTGCGCACGGCGGGGATGTCGAGCGTCAGGACGAGCACGATCTCGTCGGACTGATCGAGGGCGGCGAGCGTGATCGAGTCGAAGGTGTGCTGCGGGTCGATGATGACGTACTCGAAACGCTCGCGCAGCAGCTCGATCACCTCGAAGACGTGCTCCGGCTCGATGTCGTCGGCGAGGTCGGCCTCGCGCGGCGCGGAGAGCAGCGAGAGGTTCTGGTTGTGCGGCGCGAGGTAGCTCTTCATCAAAGAGTCGTCCACGCGCGCGCGGTTCTCCACGAGATCGGCGATGGAGTACTTCGGCTCGACGCCGAGGAAGAGCGAGAGGTCGCCCGCCTGCAAGTTGAGATCGACGAGCACGGTCGGCGCGCCGGTCGCCGCGGCGAGGTTCGTCGCGATGAAGGACGTGCCGCACCCGCCCTTCGACGAGAAGATGCTGATCGCGCGCCCGCGCTTCTTCGGCGCTTCCGTCTGCCCGGCGCAGAACTCGGCGGCGCGTTCGAGGACGGTGCGGAACTCGTCTTGACGGACGGGCAGGCGCAGGAAGTCGCGCGCCCCGGCGCGCAAGGAGCGCAGGATGAGATCGGGCGAGGAGTCGCGCGCGGCGCAGACGACCGCCGTGTGCGGGCACTCGGCGGCGGCGCGCTCGACGAACTTCAGGCCCGCCTCCGTCTCCTGTCCGAGCGCGACGACGACGACGTTCGGCTTGAGCCGCACGATCTCGGGGTAGACCTGTTCCGCGTCGTCGCCCGCGACGAGCAGGCGCGTCTGCTCGTGCGCGGCGAGCGCGCCGCGCAGCTCCTTGAGCGATTCGAGTCCGGTGCTGAGGATGGCGAATGTTAGGGGGTTCATGGTTGGCTGTTGGCTCTTAGCTGTTAGCTCTTAGCTGTTAGCTGTTAGCTTTTGGCTTTTGGCTTTTGGGTTGTTGCTGTCGGCTGTTAGAGACTTGCTGTTGGCCGTCGGCTGTTGGCTAATAGCTAATAGCTAACAGCTAACAGCTATTAGCTATCTTCAGATCGGGTTGGGGACCCACCCGGCGTTCTCGCCCGTGAGCGTCGTGCTGTAGGCGGGCATGCGGATGGTCGTGCCGACGAGCGGGAGGACGAACTTGAAGTCGTAGTTCTGAATCTCGACCTTGACCGTGCCCGTCGCGAGGCCGAAGTTGCTGTAGGTGACGACGATCTGCGCGGGCGTGAGATCGCTGACGAGCGGCGTGCCCGTGCCCGCCGTGTTGCCGTAGACGGCGACGTTCTGGACGGCGGCGGCGGAGGCCTGCGGCTGGTTGACGGCGTAGCGCGCGCCGCGGCGGGTGGCGTCGGCGAGCGCGTTGTGCACCCAGAGGAGGCGACCGAGTTCGAGCACGCCGAACGTGATCGTCAGGAAGACGGTCGCGCCGATGGCGAACTCCAATAGCGCCGCGCCGCGCTCGCCCTTTCGTGTCATCATCCCGCTTCTCATCGCGTCACCCTCACTCGAAAGTATTTCGGAAGGAACCCCGGCGGTCGCCGCCCGCGCTCAGTTGCTGATCTGCCGCATCGTGGCGCTCGGGCTGACGTTGACGGCGAGCGAGAGCGCGGGCGTCTTCGTCAGCTTGCCGAGATCGAAGACGGGCGTGTAGGCGTAGCTGCTGATGCTGACCGAGACCGTCTGCACCGCGCCCGCCGGGGTCTTGTTCTCGACGACCTGCACGTTCGCGGGCGTGAGCCCCGGGGCGACGGGCGCGCCCGTGCCGGCGGCGTTGCCGTAGACGACGAGGTTCTTGGTCTGCGAGAAGTTCGTGCCCGGCACCTGGCTGATCTGGAAGCGCGCCCCGGCGCGCGTCGCCTTCGAGAGCGTCGTGTAGGTGTAGAAGAAACGCCCGAACTCGGCGGTCGCGCCGACGAGCATCAGCATCAGCGGGAGGACTAACGCCAGCTCGACGAGCTGTGTGCCGCGCTCGTCGCGGCGCAGGCCCGACGCCGCGCGCAACAGCCCTAAAGTCTGCCGGCCTCTTCTCGTCTTCACACGCACGCGCATCTCGCTCACCTCTACTCCCTCATCACTTCGTTACTTGTAAAGCACGGGGATCGTCAGCTCGGGGCTCGGCGTGCCCCCCGTCGGATCGTAGCCGCCGCGACCGATGACGGTGCGCAGGCCGATGTACTCCGCCTTGATGTCGCCGCCGTTGCCGTTATCAACCGCCGTCTGGAGGAAGAAGGCTGCGAAGCGATCAATGCGGACGGAGTCGCGCCCGTTGTTGAACTCGCTCTCCTTGATGATCGGGATCAGCACGACGCGTCGGTTGCGGACTCCGCCGCCGCGCGTCGGCGCTTGGAAGTAGAGCGAGTCGGGGCTCAAGCCGCCGTCCATGCGCTGCTGCTGGTTGAGGTAATCCTGATAGGTGATGTTCTCTTTGACGTTCTCGTCGGGCGGGTACTCCGCCGGGTCGAGGCCGCCCGTGTAGTCGCCGAAGCGCGTGTTGAGCCCTTGGCGCACCGCGCCCGCCGAGACGCCCGGCTTCGTCTGCACGAGGCTGCCCGCGCCGAGGCAGTTGCGGACGCCCTTGCCGAGCCCCTCCCGGTCGTCGTCCGCGCCCGCGCCGTCGATGGCGAGAATCTGGTAGTTGCCCGGAGAGATCGCGCCGCCCGGCGGTCGGCGGATCGTGTAGGTGTTGCCCGGCTTGAAGAGGACGGCGTCGGCGTCGATGGCGGTGACGGGGATGTAGTCGCAGAAGGTGTTGAGCGGGACGCTCATCCCGGCGGTCGCCTCCGCCGCGACGTTGCGCGAGGAGCCGAGCACCGGCGCGGAGAAGGTCGTGTTGACGCCGACGGGCGGGATCTCGACCTTGACGAAGCGGATGTTCGCCGCGTCCGTTTTCGCCGCCGTCTCGCCGACGTAGGTGCCGTTGAGGTTGCGCGAGAAGACGACGTTCGCGCGCGTGATCGCGATCTTGTTCTTGTTGAACTCGGACTTGTTCATCTCGCTGACGGCGAGATCGACCGCCTTCTTGATGCCGCCGTCGTCCGAGTTGAGCGCGCTCGCCCCGGCGAGGGCCGCCGCGTCCGCCGCGTTCTGCAACTCCGTGCGGACGAGGTAGAAGTGGCTGATGTCAACGCACAGGCCGGTGGCGAGGAGAAAGCCGAGCATCCCGAACGCGCTGACGACGAGGACCGAGCCGCGCTCGCCCCGCCGCCTCTGCCGATTGCCGAATGAGAACTTCATCGCTTCCCTCCCGCGTTTCGTCCGCCGCACGATCAGCCCCGTAGTTTTGCGGCGGGGGCGAGCCGCGCGCCCTGCCCCCGCCGACTTTTTCGGCGCGCCCGTCTCACTGGTGATTCGGCGGCGGCGCGACGCGCGCGACACTCGGCAGCACTGACAGGGGATCGTTCCCCGCGTTCCTCACGGGGAGCTGCGCGGCTGACTTGTCGGCTTCGGTCTTCGTCGCCTCGGTCTTCGTCGCGTCAGCCTTCGGCGCTTCCTTCACCGCGTCCTTGGCGGGCGCGGGGGCGACCGCGGGCGCGGCCATCGCGGGCGCGCTCGCCTCGACGGACTTCGCCTCGACGGACTTCGCGGCGTCGGACTTCGCGGCGTCGGTCGCCGCGCCGTCGCCGACGGTCGAGTAGCCGCTCGCGCCCTTGATGCCTTCGCCCTTCGGCTCGACGCCGAGCGGCGAGTTGCCGCGCAGGCCGTCGAGGCCCTTCATCTGCGGCAGCTCGTCGCGGTTCATCGGGTGCACGAGCTGCGCCGTGACGAAGAACATCAGCTCGGTCTCGTCCTTCTGGAACGACTTCGACTTGAAGAGGTTGCCGATGATCGGCAGATCGCCGACGCCCGGCACCTTCGACATCGTCTGCGTCTCGTTGTTGTCGAGGAGCCCGGCGAGCGCGAACGACTGGCCGTCGCGCAGCTCGACGCCGGTGGTCGCGCGGCGCGTCTTCAGGGCGGGGATGAGGAAGCCGTCGAACTTCACGCCGTTGGCGAAGTCGATGGTCGAGACTTCGGGTTCGAGTTCGAGGCGGATGTGATCCTCGTCGATGATCGTCGGCTTGAAGTTGAGGCGCACCCCGTACTCCTTCCACACGATGGTCACGTTCGAGTGCTCGCCCGTCTGGACGATGGGCACGGGGAACTCGCCGCCGGCGAGGAAGCTCGCCTTCTGCCCGTCCATCGCGATCAGGTTCGGCTCGGCCAAGCTACGGATCGCGCCGACGCTCTTGAGCGCGCGCAGGTAGCCGGTGAGCCCCGCCGTGCCGTTGCCGAAGATGATGTTGAGCGGCGAGGCGAGGTTCAGCAGGTACGAGGACGCGGACGGGCTGACGGATGATTCGCGCACGCTCGTCGGCGCGTTGCCGCTGTTGAGGTAGCCGACCGTCGAGTTGTTGGCGAGGCCGTAAGACGGCGCGATCTCGCGCGCCTTCGTGCGGCTCACCTCGGCGACTCTCACCATGAGCTGCACCTGCGGCTTGTCGCCCGCGGGCGAGGTCAGCATGTTGACGACCTGAAAGCCCGCGGCCTTCACGACCAGCTCGGCCTGCTGCGCGACGAGCGGGTTCGTCACGCTCCCCGAGATGACGACCGAGCCGTTCGCCTGGCTCAGGCGGATGTCGTCTTTGGGGAAGAGCGCGCGAATCTGCGAGTCGATCAGGGAGAGGTTGGCGCGGACGAACACGTCGAAGACGAGGAACTTGCCCGTGTCCTTCTCCCACGCGATGAAGTTGACCTGACCGAACGCCTTGCCGTTGACCAGGACCTGATCGGGGGCGACCAGCACGGCCTCGGCGACCTCGGGGTTCGAGACCGAGAAGCGACCGATCTTGCGGTCGAAGTTGATGACGCGCGACTGGCCGACCAGCACGTTGATCGGGATCGACTCCTTCTGCACGCGGTCGAACGAGGCGGCGACGGAAGTCTCCTGCGCGTGCGCGGCGGCGGGCAGGCCGAGCAGGATGACGCCGACCAGCGCGGCGATGAGGGGGATTAAGCGACGGGTCGTCTGCATGATTCGAACCTCCAGAGTGGTCAGTAGTCGGTAGTCGGTAAGGTTTCGCGTGTCTCGCTTTTTCGTCAGTCGTCAGCGCCGGCGCGCCCCAGTTTTCCGCTGGCCGCCGGCCACCGACCGCTGACTACTGTTGGGGGAAATCCACGCTGCGCTTCTTCGCGCCCTCGATCACCTCGACCGAGTTGCGCGGCGGCGCGGGGGCCGCGGGCGCAGCCGCGGCGGGCTTCTCTTCGTGCGCGGCGGCGACGCGGGGGGCGCGGCGCGGCGCGACCGGCGCGACCGGCTTCGCCGTCTGCTCGCTCTTCATCGCGCCGGGGTCGGGGACGGGCACGGCGCGCTCGCCGCCGAGGAGGCGTCGCTTGTCAACGCCCTCGGTCTTCTCGTCGCCCTGATCCACGGAGCTGCGCATGACGAGCTGGAGCTTGCCCTCGGAGGCGGCCAGCGCCAGCTTCTCGGCCTGCTCGGGCAGCACTTGCAGCGTCACGGCCTTGACGCTCTCCGGCTCGCGCTCCGACTTCGGGCGGTCGATGTTCTGGCCGTTGGCGAGCACCTTGATGTTCTGCAAGACGATCTTCGAGATCGGGTTCTGCTGCCCGCCGTTGTCCACGGGGTTGATGACGACCACGACGTCGACGAGCGCGCCCGGCATGATGAAGCCGGAGACGCCGACCACGTCGTCGACCTTCACGGTCATCGCGCGGTAGCCTTCGGGGATGATCGACGAGAGCCCGGCAGCCGAGCCTTCGGGCGCGAGCTTGAAGTCGGTGACGGGCTCGCGCGCGGCGATGGAGACGACCGCGACGCGACCGACGAGTTTGTCGGGCGACTCGAACACGCCGTCGGGGGCCGCGCCGCGGGGGAACTGGATGGTTTCGAGCTGCTCGGCGATCAGCTTCTCGCCGGCGTTGATCGCGACCTTCGCGACGACGACGCTCGACAGGTTCTTCGAGTAAGCCTGCGCGCTCGACAGGTACTTGCTGACCGAGACGGCGGCCACGAGGCCGAAGACGACCGCGCCGCCGAGCACGATGACGAAACGTTTATTCCTCATTTTCCGAACCTCCTCCGAAGCCGTAACACCGTGTTTGAAAAGTCAGCCGCGCGGCGTCACGCGCGGAAGATGGCCACCGAGATCAGGCTGCCGAACGTGATCGCCACGCCGTAGGGGATCGTGTGCCCGCGCTCGGCGGGGACGGCGAAGCGCGGCATCTCCCAGCCGGGCAGGAGCCCGACGAAAATCTGCATCACGCGGAACAGCGTCTCCTTGACGACGCCGCCGCGCACCATCGTCACGACCGCGAGCACGCCGCCCGTCAGCACGACCGTCATGAACGTCGGCACGACGAGCGACGCGCCGACGATCGAACCGATGGCCGCGAACAGCTTCACGTCGCCCGCGCCCATCGCGCCGAAGACGTGGAGCATGAACATCAGCACGAAGGCGAGCAGGCAGCCGCCCGCGCTCGACCACGCGCCGCCCCAGCCGCCCGCGACCGCGTTGACCGTGAGCCCGCCGACGAGGGCGGCGAGCACGAAGGCGTTCGGGATGCGGCGGTAGCGCGCGTCGTAGTAGGTGATGAGCGCCGCCAGCGGGACCAGCAGCGCGTAGTTGACGATGGCGAGAGTGTCGAACATTCCGGCGGACGCTCCGTTGACGATTTCTCTGAGTTAAAAAAGGGGCTGAAAAAACTTGCGCGGCGGATGCGCGCCCCGCGGGCCGCCCGCGCCGAATCTGCTGATCAAATCTGCGGAAGGGAAAAGGTCGGGAGGCGCGCGCGGCGTCCGCCGTCGCGCCTCCCGTCAAACGCCGCAAGGGTCAGGGGGTCGTGCTGATCTTCGAGGCGAGATCGGTGATCTTCGTCCCGATGTTCGTGCCGAGCGTGGTGAACGCCGTGATGACTGCCAGCGCCACGAGCGCCGCGGCGACCGCGTACTCGGACAGCTCCAGACCGCTTTCGTCTCTGAGGAACTTCTTGAACATCTCTTCGTCTCTCCTCCTCGCGTCGGGTCGCCCGCGCGCGGGTCGTTACGGGGTGGTGGAAATCTTCGAGGCGAGGTTGGTGATCTTGGTGCCGATGTTGGTGCCGAGCGTCGTGAACGCGGTGATCACCGCGAGCGCGACGAGCGCAGCCGCCACGGCGTACTCGGAAAGCTCCAAACCCGTCTCGTCCTGCATGAATTTCTTGAACATGTGCTTGCTCCTTCGCTGCTGTGGTGTGGGGTGGTGGTGGTGGTCGGCAGGGTTACGAACCGATCTTGGTGGCGAGGTTGTTGATCTTCGCGCCGATGTTCGTGCCGAGGGTGGTGAACGCGGTGATGACCGCGAGCGCGACCAGCGCGGCGGCGACGGCGTACTCGGAAAGCTCCAAACCGCTCTCGTCCTTCAGGAATCTCTTGATCATTTTCGTTTGCTCCTTCGTCGTAGAATTTCCGTCCTGTCTCTCCGCCCGGCGCTTCTCGGCGAACTCGGCTGCCACACCTTTTCGTTCGCCTCGCTCGGACTCGTGCTGTCTCATTACAAGGCCCGTGCCGCAGCCGCCGGAAACGAAAAAGGCCAGCAGACGCCGGCCCTTTCCCGATCTCGCCCGCCCGGCCTGTTAACCCGCGGCGACAACTTTCGCCGCCGCGCCGAGGCGAGCAAACGGCCCCGCGCCGGATCAACCTCCGCGCGCGTAACGACTTAACTTCCTGACAACCCCGGTTGACAACTCCGGCGCGCGGTTTAACGGTTCGTGACGAACGCAAGTCCGAGTAAGCCCGCGAAGGGGATGAAAGACTGTCGCCGACAGCCTAAGCCGTGGGACACGCGCTATCGAGAAATTTTTCGAGCCCCTGATAGGGGCGAAAGAATGCGATCTGAAAATCGAAATATCAGATCGGAGATTCTTTCGCCCCTTACCAGGGGCTCCAAGCGTTTCGTTCGATTGAGGCCCGCGGCCCGCGCCGCGGGCTAATACCTCGCGCCCCTCATCAGGGGCTCACACATTCGTCATGTGTCTTCATCTTCTCTATCGAGACTTCATCTCCTTAACTGTTCTTCATCTTCCTTAAGAAGATCACAGCCTGCCCGTCATCGTAAACTTTTCCCCACCCCGCGTCTTCATCCAGCAGGCCCGCGAGCGGCGCGCCGGGTTTGATCATCACCGTGGTGACGGCGTACTTGTCGAGCGTCGCGCGCCAACCCTTCTCGCCGTTCTCCGCGCTCAGGTAAGCTTCGAGCAGCGCGTCTCCGTAAACGTCCGCGCGGCCGTCGATGAAGACGAGTCGTTCGGGGTAGAGCTTCCAGACGAGGTAGCCGCCCCACCCGTAGTGATTAAAAAGGGGGCCCGCGTCCGCGCGCCCGCGCAGGAACTCGACCGCCGCCAGCGGAAACTTCTCCGCCTCGACTGACGCCTGCGCGCGCGCGACGCTCGCCAGCTTCGCCGCGCACAATCCGACCGGCAGACAGACGAACAGCGCGACGTTCAACGCGAGCTGCGCCGTCGTCAACCTGCCAGACGCCCGCCCCTTCGCGCCGCCGCGCGCGAGCGCGTGAGTCTCGACGAGACTCCAACCGTGCTCTGCGAGCGCGGGCGCGGCGGCGAGCGCGAAGAAGGGGATGTTGCGCCACGCGCGCAACGCCGCGTATGCCGCGACGCACAAGAGCAGCACCTCGCCCGCGCGCGCGCGCTTCGGCGAGAGCGCGAGCGCGGCGAAGGTGGCGAAGAGCAGCAGCGCCAGCGCGTGCGCGTAAGGTTGATGGAAGTCAGGCGAGAACCATTCGACGATGTATTTTTGCATCGCCCGCGAGTTGAGCGTCTCGAACGGGTAGGAGTACAGCCGCCAGCCGCTCGGGTTCAGCACCACCACGCCCGCGCAAGCCGCGAACACGAAACACAAACGGCGCACGCGCGGCCAAGTTCGCCCTGACGGCGCGGCCTCCCCCGCCCCCGCCCCCGCGCTCATCAGTCCGTCGAGCGCAACGCCCGCGCCCGTCAAGACGATCAGGCCGAGCCCCAGCGCGAACCCGCCGTGCAGGTTCACCCAGACGAGCGTCAGCGGGATCAGCGACCAGAGCGCGCGCCTCTGGCGAGCGCCGGCGCGATCAAGCCCCGCGTGACAAGCGCGCGCGTAGTCGTCGAGGACGAGGAGGAAGACGCTCGTGAAGAGGAACGAAAACATCTGCGGGCGCACGCCCCAGATCGGCATCGTGGCTAGCGCGCCCAAAAGCGTCGCCGCGCAGGCGACGTAGCCGTGCGCGCCGCGCCGCACCGCGCGCCGGTAAACGATCCAGAGCGCGGCGGTCATCGCGAGCGAGAACGCCGCGACGAGCCCGCCCCAGCCCGCGAGCCTGTAGAGCGCGAACATCACGACCTCGCTCAGCCACTCGTGCGTGACCCACCCCCAGCCGTGAGCCGTGAAAGAGAAAACGTCCGCGCGCGGGACGGAGCGAGTCTCGAAGATGAGCTGGCCCGTACGCAGGTGCCACCAGAAATCCGGATCGTCGATTGCGCCCGCCGTCATCGTGAAGACGGACGCCAGCATGACGAAGGCGATCAGCCGGCGCGACGAGAGCGCGACCGCGAGCCGCGAACCCGTCAGGCGACCGCGCGCGCCGACCTCTTCGAGGGCGGGCTTAACGATTCTCGCCGGCAGTTCCATCGTGCGGGTTCGTCGAGCGCGGAAGGCGTAGCCGCCGGCGCGTTCTCCGGGGCGGGCTTTTTCAGGAGCGCAGTTGGAGGCCGGGGCGGCTGTCGTCCTGTAGGAAGTCGCCGACGTTGATGGCGAGGCGCTTCAGCTTTTTGTAGAGCGTCTGGCGCGAGCCGAGGCCGAGCGCGGTGGCGGCGCGCGCGACGTTGTAGTCGTGCAGCTTCAGAGTCTCGGTGATGACGCGGCGCTCGAAGTCGTCGAGCATATTTTCGAGCGGCACGGGCGATCTGTTGCCCTCGCCGTCCGAGCCGTCCTCGCGCGAAGCGTCGGGGTTGATGCGCGGGCTCAGGTCTGCGGCGGTGATCACCTTGCCCTCGTCGGCGTAGAGCACGAGCCGCTCGATCTCTGCCGCCAGCTCGCGGACGTTGCCGTGCCACGTGTGGTTTTGCAGCAACTGGATCGCTTCGGCGGTGACGCCGGCGACGGCGCGGTCGTTGCGGCGCGAGTAGTAGGTCAGGTAGTGCGAGATGAGCGCGGCGATGTCTTCGGGCCGCTCGCGCAGCGGCGGCACGGCGAGCGTCAGCGCCGCGACGCGGTAGTACAAGTCCTCGCGGAAGCGGCCCTCGCGCGCCTCGCGCTCCAAATCTTTGTGCGTCGCGGCGACGACGCGCACGTTCACCTTGCGCGGCGACTTCTCGCCGAGCGTGTGCACCTCGCCCTCCTGCAAAAAGCGCAGCAGCTTCGGCTGGAGCGCGAGCGGGAGGTCGCCGATCTCGTCGAGGAAGAGCGTCCCGCCTTCCGCGGCCCGCACGAGACCCTCGTGATCGGCGTGCGCGCCGGTGAACGAGCCCTTGCGGTGTCCGAAGAGGAGGCTCTCGATCAGCTCAGCCGGCGCGGCGGTGCAGTTAAAGGGGATGAACGGCGCGTGCGCGCGGCGGCTCCGGCGGTGGATGGCGCGCGCGATCAACTCCTTGCCCGTGCCCGACTCCCCCGTGATGAGCACGGTCGATTCGGAATCTTTGACGCGCCCGACCGCGCGCGCCACCTCCGACATCCGCCGGCTGACGAAGACCATGCCCGGCAGCTCGGCGGAGGCGACGAACGGCGCGGCGCTTTCAGACGCGGACGGCTCGGCCTGCGTCTGCGTCTCTTCGCGCAAACGCGCGTGCTCGTGCGCGAGTTGCGCCACTTCTGTCAGCAAGCGCAGCTCGCACGCCTGCTGCTCGCTCAGCGGTCGCACGAATCGACCGTAGATGGCGACGCCTTCCCTCTTCGGGCTCGGCGCGGCGAGCACGAGACAGATCGAGTGTTCGCCCGCCCTCACCTTTTGCGCCGCGTCGGTCGCCGCGAGTATCGACTCGATCTGGGATTCGGCCTCCGCGATCTCGTCCTGTTCCAGCCCCTCGACCCACTTCAGGCGAGGCGGCTCTCCGAGTTTCTGCGCGAAGGTGGCGAGCCCGTAAGTCTGCGCGGTCGCGTCCACCATCAGCGCGACCTTCAGCATCACGTCGTAGAGCATGTCCGCGCTGGTCGTGGCGGCCCGGCGCAGGGCGCACACCATCGACGCCAGCGGCAGTTTGAACCCGCCTCCCCCCGTGCCCGAACTCTCTGCTGCGAACGGAAAATTTAACCCTGTCATAAAGACACTGATCCTAAACCGGCCCACCGACATAGATGTTTCGTCGACGCGGGCGCGACGCCGCGTCGGAGAGGGCGACGGGAGAGTCTGGGACAAGTGCTCGTGGGATTCTTGAGTGGGGCGACTCGCTGCCGAAGATCACGCGAAGGTGTTTCGACCTGAGCTGAAAACAGTCTATGCACTCGCGCCATGCTCTGTCAATAAAACTCTCATTTTAATTGGAAACCCGGATGCACAGTGGGCAGCTTCACGCGCTCGCCAAGGATTTCCGGCGTTAATCGTCTAACTTCTTCCGCCGGTGTCTGCAGAAAGCGCGAGTGCCGCCCCGGAAGTCGGAGGCGGCACTCGTGAACTGTCGGAAGCCGTCGTGGTGATGCTCAGCCGTTCTGGGCTGGAATCTTCAACTCCTGCCCGACCTGAATCTTGTCAGGGTCTTTCAGATGATCACGGTTGGCGTAGAAGATGCGCATGTACTCGTTCGCGTCGCCGTAGAACTGCTTACTGATCTTCGAGAGCGTGTCGCCGCCTTTGACCGTGTAGGTCTGCGCGTTCCCGCCGCCGCCACCGACCGCCGCACCCTGCGCCTGTTCTTGCGAGACGCTGATGTCCGCCGTAATGTCGTCGCCGCTCGGGTTAACGAGCTTGATCTGGTCCCAGAACTTATTTTTCGCCTCCTCCGACGGAGCCGTCGCCCTGACGAACAACTTGTTGTCCTGCACATGAAGGTTCTGAAACTGGATGCGCTCCTGATCCGCAACATTCAGAACCGTCTGGTACTTTTGCTTCAGTTCGTCAAACCTCTTCTGAGCGTCCGGTTGCTTCTCGGCTTCCGAAGCCCCGTGCCCGAACATTTTGTCGAAAAGTCCCATCTCTTTGTAATTCCTTTCTCTATGCTGGATGGATTTCACACGCTTTTATGCGGTGTCATGTGAGTTTGGGCAAGCCGTGTACCAAGTCATTATTAAGCACTCTTACCCGATAAAAATTTCCGGCGTCGATTTCCACACGTGTACCCACGCCACCGCGTTTGTATCTTGATGGTTTGATTTACCCTTCTAACTTGTTGCCCAAATTGCGGATTTCCGTTCGCCCTGTGTTCGCCATCTTAAGCACTCAAACACTCCTTACCTCATGTAAACGTTGAACTTAGCGGTATAAACCATTGGAAAGAAAAGTCTTTACTCGATATTTCCCTCATGCTAAATTCCCGCCACTTTGCCGCTAGACTATCGTGACAAAGTATCTAAGCCACTCAACGAACTACAGTTGCTGGTACGGTTGGTTGTGATAGCGGTTTAAGCAGAGCCAGCGCGAAAATAATTAAAAATGGCAATCAAGTTTGGCACATCAGGTTGGAGAGCTATCATCGCTGATGAATTTACATTTGCCAACGTTCGTCGCGTAACCAACTCAATTTGCAGTCACTTAACGGCTTCGGGGGCGCTTCAAAGCGCCAAACTCGTTGTGAGCTATGACACTCGCTTTCTCGGGGAAAGGTTCGCAGAAGAGTGCGTCAATGAGATTACGGCTAACGGCTTTAACGCAATTTTCTGCGACCAGCCGACGCCGACGCCGACTCTCTCCCATACCGTTCGCACCCTCGAAGCTTCTGGAGCGATTAATTTTACAGCTTCCCATAACCCGCCTGAATACAACGGGATGAAGTTTTCCACGGCGGACGGGGCACCAGCCATGCCTGAGGTTACCAGAAACATCGAGGAGCGAATTCAAGCCACTCAGGCGCAAGTTTTTGATAATACAGGCGATAGAGATTCGAGCAAAGTTGAGATTCATGATCCACGCCCCGCTTATTTCGCCGATCTGGAAGACAAAGTGCGTTTCGACACTATCGTAAGTGCCGGTGGCAGTTATGCTTATGATCCTCTCTGGGGTACGGGTCGCGGCTACCTCGACAAGGTTTTGAGGGATCGAGGCGTAGAAGTCGAAACCGTTCACGACTGGCGGGATGTTCTCTTCGGCGGACGCTCACCCGAGCCGGACGACGAACACTTGGAAGAACTGCGAGCGGCGATGAAGCGGCGAGGTTGCGTGCTGGGACTCGCGACCGATGGGGACGGGGATCGCTTCGGAGTAGTCGACCAAGACGGGACTTTCATCGCGCCGAACCAACTCATACCGGTGCTTTTTGACTATCTGGTCGAGTCGCGCGGTTGGACCCAAGGCGTGGCGCGTTCGGTCGCGACTTCTCATCTGGTTGATCGCGTCGCCGAGTCGCGCGGCCTGCCGGTTTACGAGACTCCCGTCGGCTTCAAGTTCATCGGCGAGATGATCAACGAAGACAAGCTCGTGCTCGGCGGCGAAGAGTCGGCTGGGCTCTCGATCCGCGGCCACTACCCGGAGAAAGACGGCATCCTCGCATGCCTGCTCGCCGCCGAGGCGGTCGCGGCGCGAAGGGCGAGCCTGACGGAACAGCTCGAAGGCATTTACGCGCGCGTCGGTCGGCTGGAGTCGAAGCGCGTCGGCGTGCGGCTGACGCCCGACATCGTCGCCTCGCTGCCGGAAAGGCTCGCGCGCGAGCCCGAGGAGATCGGCGGTCGCCGCGTCGCGAGCGTCAACCGCGTTGACGGCGTGAAGTTCATTTTTGCAGACGGCTCGTGGCTGCTCTTGCGCCCTTCGGGGACCGAGCCGGTGGTCAGAATTTACGCGGAGTCGGAATCCGCAGACGATTTGGAGGTGCTCATTGAACAAGGTCGCAAATTCTTACTGGACTGATTCCCGTCTCGCGACGCAACGCCCCGCGTCGCGCGCACTCTCGCTTCCCTCCGCCGCCGAACTGTCGCGCGAACTGATCGGCACGCGCGCCGAGGTGCGCAGGCGCGGCGGGCTGATCCCGTCGTGGGTGGTCTTCACGATGATCATGTTCGCGACGTTCGCGCTCTGCCTGACGGTGACGCTGCGCACGCACGCGCAGATGAACACAGCCGGCCAGCGGTACTCGCAGATGAACGCGGACGTGCAGACGCTGCGCAACTCGAACGAGTCGCTGCGCCGCGAGGTCGAGCGCCTGCGCAAAGACCCGCGCGCCATCGAGGCCGCGGCGCGCACTCGCCTGAACATGGTGCGCCCGAACGAGATCGTGATCCCGGTCGAATAGCCGTCACCGACGGTCTAATTTTCGAGGACGCGCCGATGCCTTCATCTCAGGCCCGAACAGCCGGACTCATTTTCAGTTCCTCCGGTCGCCCGCCGAGCGCCGCCCGTTTCTCCGCTACGCCCTGACCGCCCGCCCGATTACGCGCGCGGCTGCCCCGGACCGACGGCAGCCGCGCGCATTCTCCCTCCCACGCCACCCCGATCCGCCGCGAATCAATCGGTTGACACCCCGCGCGAGCGTCAACTAATATCGACCTCTGCTTATCACGTCATAAATTTTTCTGACGCGCGCACGCGTTCCGCGCGGGAGACGAGAGAGCCATGCCCGAAATTAAAGATGTGACGACGCCGGAAGAGGCGGCGGTCGAGCGCTGGGAGCGGGAGACTCTGGAGCCGGCGCTCCGCAAGACGCCCGAGCGCAGGCAGAGGTTCGAGACCGTTTCGCTCGAACCCGTCGAGCGCCTCCACACGCCCGCCGACACGGCGGGCATCGACTTCGAGCGCGACACCTCTTTCCCCGGCGAGTTCCCCTACACGCGCGGCATACACCCCACCGGCTACCGCGGCAAGCTCTGGACGATGCGGCAGTTCGCGGGCTTCAGCACGCCGGAGGAGACGAACCGGAGATTCAAATTTTTGATGGCGCAGGGGCAGACCGGGCTCTCCGTCGCGTACGATCTGCCGACGCTGATGGGCTACGACGCCGACTCTCCGCTCTCGGAAGGCGAGGTCGGCAAGTGCGGCGTCGCCGTCTCGTCGCTCTCCGACATGGAAGTGCTGTTCGACGGCATCCCGCTCGAACAGGTCACGGTCTCGCAGACGATCAACGCGCCCGCATCTGTCCTGCTCGCCATGTACCTCGTCGTCGCAGAGAAGCAGGGCGCGGACTGGCGCAGGATTTCCGGGACGCTACAGAACGACATCCTCAAGGAGTACATCGCGCAGAAGGAGTGGATTTACCCGATCCGCCCGGCGATGAAGCTCGTCGTCGACACCTTCGAGTTCTGCACGCGGAACGTCCCGAAGTACAACCCGATCTCCGTCAGCGGCTACCACATCCGCGAGGCGGGCGCGACGGCGCTTCAGGAACTCGCGTTCACTTTGCGCGACGGCATCGAGTACGTCCGGTGGGGCGTCGATGCGGGCTTGGACGTTGACGAGTTCGTCCCGCGCATCAGTTTCTTCTTCAACGCGCACAACGACTTCTTCGAGGAGATCGCCAAGTACCGCGCCGCGCGCCGCATCTGGGCGCGCGAGATGCGGGAGCGCTTCGACGCGAAGAACCCGCGCACGTGGCAGTTGCGCTTCCACACGCAGACGGCGGGCGTCTCGCTCACCGTGCAGCAGCCGCTGAACAACATCGTCCGCGTCGCGATTCAGGCGCTCGCCGGCGTGCTCGGCGGCACGCAGTCGCTGCACACGGACGCTTACGACGAGGCGCTCGCGCTGCCGACCGACCGCGCCGCGCTCATCGCGCTACGCACGCAGCAGATCATCGCGGAGGAGACGGGCGTCGTGAACACGGTCGATCCCTTGGGCGGCTCCTACTTCGTCGAGTCTCTGACGAAGAAGATGGAGGACGGCGCGCTCGACTACTTCGAGAAGATCGACTCGATGGGCGGCATGGTCGAGGCGGTCGAGAAGGGGTTCCCGCAGCGCGAGATACAGGACTCGGCTTACCAGTACCAGAAGGCGGTCGAGCGCGGCGATCAGACCATCGTCGGCGTCAACAAGTACGTGATGGACGACGAGCAGGGCAAGATCGACACCCTCGTCATCGACGAGGGCGTGCGCGCCCACCAGATCGAGCGGCTCGAACAGACGCGCGCGCGGCGCGACGAGGGCGCGGTCGCGAACGCCCTCGACAAGCTCCGCCGCGCCGCGCGCGGCGGCGACAACACCATGCCCGCGACCATCGAGGCGGTGCGCGCCTACTCCACGCTCGGCGAAATCTGCTCCGCCCTGCGCGACGTTTACGGCATCTACGAAGAGCCGGCGTTTTGAGAAGCCGTCAGCCATTAGCCGTTGGCTTTCAGCCAGAAGACGCAGACCTTTGTCTTTGCTAACGGCTAACGGCTAACGGCCCACCGCTAACAGCTCCTTATGCCCGAACGAAAGATTCGCGTCCTCGTCGCAAAGCCCGGCCTCGACGGTCACGACCGCGGGGCGAAGGTGATCGCGCGCGCGTTGCGCGACGCCGGGATGGAGGTCATCTACACGGGCTTGCGTCAGACGCCGGAGATGATCGCCGCCGCCGCGTTGCAGGAGGACGTGGACGCGGTCGGCGTCTCGATCCTGAGCGGCGCGCACAACACGCTCTGCCCGCGCATCGTCGAGCTGCTGCGCGAGCGCGGGATGGACGACTGCCTCGTCGTCGTCGGCGGCATCGTCCCTAAAGAGGACATCGCGCGGTTGAAAGAGCAGGGCGTTTCGGAAGTGTTCCTGCCCGGCACTTCGACCGAGGACATCGTCACCTTCCTCCGGCAGAACGTCCAGCCGCGCACATGAGCGGCGACGAGCGACACCCGCCGTCAGACACTCAAACCGCGGCGGTCGCCGTCGAAGAGCGCGACTCGCTCGCCGTCGTCCGCCTCGACCGCCCCGCGCAGCGCAACCCGCTCTCCGTCTCCACCGTCGAAGAATTAGATTCCGCCGTCTCCGCGCTCGCCGCGCGCAGAGACTTGCGCGCCATCGTCCTCACCGGCGCGGGCGGCGTTTTCGCCTCCGGCGCTGACATCAGAGAACTCCGCGAACTCGCGCAAGAATCCGCGCGCGAGTTCGCGCGCCGCGGTCAACGCCTCACGCAAAGGATCGCGGACGCTCCGCAGCTCACCGTCGCCGCCGTCAACGGCTACTGCATGGGCGGCGGGCTCGACCTCGCGCTCGCCTGCGACCTGCGCGTCGCCTCGCCCGAAGCCGTCTTCGCGCACCCCGGCGCGCGCCTCGGCATCATCACCGGCTGGGGCGGCACGCAGAGACTCCCGCGCATCGTCGGCGCGACCCGCGCGCTCGAAATTTTCGCGACGGCGCGGCGCGTGACGGCGGACGAGGCTTTCGAGATCGGACTCGTCAACCGCATCGGCGAGCCGGTCGTCGATTGCGCCGTCGCGCTCGCGCGGTCGCTCATGACTTTCTCGCCCGCGTAGTCACACGTCTTAAATAATCCGATCCCACTTCGCGTCTCCGGCACGTCCGGCGTGATGTTTACTTCTCACGACGGAGGCGCGAAGAAGGAAAGGGCGCAAAGAAGAAGGGGCGGGCCGCTATAGCCCGCCCCTCTTTCGGTACGAAGGTGCGCCGTCGGTGGTGCGTTGCTACCAGCGGAAGCGCGCCGAGAGTTGGATCGTGCGCGGCAGGTCAGTCCCCGTCGGGTTGCCCAAGCCGTTGAAGGACGGGTTGAGCAAGTCCTGATCGAGGCGACCGTTACGCAGGTCTTGGATGTGAAGCACCTGCCCGTCCGCGCCGATGTAGCGACCGTTCGTGGCGTTCAGGCACGAGCGACAGTTCGGGTCGGTCGAGACCGAGAGCGCGTTCAGGTTCGGGTTGCCGTTGAAGAGCAGGAAGTTGGCGCGGTTGAAGATGTTGAAGATGTCCACCTTCAACTCGACGCGCATCTGCTCGCGGAGCGGGAACACCTTGATGAAGGAAACGTCGAAGCGGTAGAAGGGATCGGTCTGGCCGGAGTTGCGTTGGAGGTTCCCGTTGAGGAATTGGAAGTCGACGGGGTCGCCCGTCAAGCTGTCGCGCGGGCCCGAAGCGGACGCGCCCGCCGGGGCGAGGAAGGTCGTCTGCGGGCACGCGGGGCAGGCGGCGTGGCCCGCCTGACTGATCAAGAGGTTGCCGCCGATCCCGGCGATGTTGGTCGTCGAGAGCGTGCCGTCGGGGAGCACGTTAGGCCGCTGCACGGTCTCGTTGCCCGCGCCGAAGAAGGTCGAGCCGGCGAAGGGGCCGTCGCCGGTCGAGACCGGGTACGGGCGACCGGATTCGAGGCGACCGATGAGGCCGATGTTCCAGTTGTTGAGCAGGTGACGCTCGAAGCCGTCGTGCCTCCACTTCTCCGTGTCGAAGACGAGCCCGAAGTTCGCCTGATGGCGCACGTCGTTCGAGGCGCGCGCGCGCTCGGCGCGGATGTCGCGCGGGTCTGCGGGCTCGGAGAGGCCGAAGAAGTCTTCGGACGTGGTGAGCAGCTTCGAGTAGGTGTAGCTCGCCTGCCCCTGCACGTGGTGCGAGAGGCGCTGCGTGAAGTTGACGAAGCCGCCGTGGTAGGCGGAGGTGCGCGTGTTCTCGTTCGTGCGCACGGCGGTGAAGCGCGGGTCGGGCCGCCCGGTCATGAAGAAGAAGCCGGGGTGCGCCGGATCGGGCTGGATGCCGGGGAAGTTCGTGTCGCGCTCGCCGAAGAGCCCGTAGCCGAAGACGCCGAGGTAGCCGACGTCCATCACGAGCCGGTCGGTCAACTGCCGGCTGACGGTGAGGTTGACGTTGCGCGTCTCAGGGTTCTTGAGGTCGGGCGAGATCGGGCGGACGCGACCGAAGAAGCCCGCCGGGCGCAGCGTCTCTAAGACGGCGGGCGGCGGCAGGTTCGGCGCGAAGGCGAGAACCGCCGGGGAGTCCGAGAAGACCGTGAGCAGGTTCACGCCGTCGAAGTTGAGAGAGTCGAGCGAGATGTTGAGGTAAGCGAGCTGCGTGATCTCCGCGAAGGAGAGGCGGACGAGCGTGCGGTCGGGCGCGCCGAAGAGCGTGCGCAAGAACCCGTGCTCGAAGTGCGGGCTCCAGGCGACGCCGACGCGCGGCTGGAAGTTGTTCTTGTCGCCGGAGCAGGCGGGGATGATCCCGTTGCCCTGAAAACAGCCGCCGCCGGGGCCCGGCAGCGTCCCGCCCGTGAACGCGCCGTCCTCGAAGTCGTAGCGCAGGCCGTAGTTGAGCGTCACGTTCGATCTCAGCTTCCAGGTGTCTTGGAGGTAGAAGCCGTAGATGTTGTCGGTGGTGTTGACTTGCGCGGGGCCGATGCCGATGGTGAAGCCCGTGGCGGGGCCGCGGTTCGGCTCCGGGTTGTCGAAGTCGTAGAGCCCGCGCGCGATCTGCGTGAAGAGCGAGAAGTAGGGGAAGTGGCTGATGTTCGCGCCGCCCTTGAAGGTGTGCGCGCCGTGCGTCCAGGAGAGGTTGTCGGCGAACTGGTAGCGTTTTTGCAGCGCGCCCTGCGGGCAGCAGAACGCCGCGCCGTGGTAGAAGTTCGGGCCCTCCAGGCCGGGGGCCTCGGACTTCGTCGGCGTCTGCGACAGGAAGCGGTGCCAGAAGAAGCGGAACTCGTTGACCATGTTCGAGGTCGCCGTCCACGTGTCAGAGATGTTGAACGTGTTGTCGTGAATGACGGAGGAGACGAGCGACTCCTGCGTGAGGATCGGCGCGATCTGCACGAGCAGGTTGTCCGAGAGGTCGCGCTGCACGTTGTAGCGCGCGGTGATGAAGTTGTTGCTGGTCAGCTTGTGATCGATCTTGGCGGAGTAGAGCAGTTCTTTCGTCGGCTGCTGCACGGTGATCGTCCCCGACGGCGGGACGAGCGTGAGCGGGACGCCCTGCCTGACCTGCTCGTAGGCGACGAACCAGAAGGTGCGGTTCTTGATGATGGGGCCGCCCGCCGTGCCGCCGCCCTCGAACTTGTGGAAGGGGGCGCGGCGGAATTGCGCGTCGGGGCTGAGGTTGTAGAAGAAGTTCGAGGCGGCGAGGTTACGCCCGCGCGTGTAGTAGTGGCCGTCGCCGTGGAACTCGTTGGTGCCCGACTTGGTGACGACGTTCAGGATGACGCCGCCCGCCTGCCCGTGCTCGGCGTTGTAGTTGTTCGTCAAGACCTGAAACTCTTTGACCTCCTCGACCGAAGCGCCGAGCGAGTCGCGCGTCGAGACGACCTGATCGGAGATGTTGCCGCCGTCCACGTTGACCTGTATGCCGCGGTTGTTCACCGCGCCGGGCCCGATCAGATCGCTTGAGACGCCCGTCGTGTCGTACTTCACGCCCGGCGCGGTCACGGCCAGCCCGGCGTAGTCGTTCGCCACGCCGCCGATGCCGTTGAAGCTCGTCGTGGTGGGGAGCGTCGCCACCTGCTTGTCCGTGACGACGGTCGAGACGTCGGTCTTCGTCGTCTCCAGGATCGGCACCTCGGACGAGACGAGCACGGAGACGGCTGCGCCCGCGACCTTCATGTTGAAGTTCACGTCGCGCCGCTCGCCGACCTGCAGCTTGACGGCGGAGGCCACCGCCTGCGCGAAGCCCTGCCCGTCGGCGCGCACGTCGTAGATGCCGGGCGGCAGGTTCTCGAACGTGTAGAGCCCTTCGGAGGAGGTCGTCGTCGTGCGCTCGATTCCCGTCTCCGTGTTCTTCACCGTCACGGTCGCGCCCGGCACGACCGCGCCGTTCGGATCGACCACCGTGCCGACGATGGTCGCGCGCGCCGCACTCTGCGCCCCCGCGGGCGTCACCCAGGTGCAGAGCAGCAGCGCCAGAATGAGCGACAGACTCACAAATCTTCTTAACATGAGGTTTCTCCTTCACTCGGAAAGTCGGCACGGGCGACCCGCGTGTGGGAGCGGGGCGACGGGCGAGAAAATCCCTGACTTGAACTTTTGCGAGGGCGGCGAGGCTACCCCGGTTTATGCGTGTACGACCGGAGGGAGTCCGGCTTGCCAAATCGGGGAATCGGGTTTTGCGCGTCCGTGGGAGACGTCTGGGGGCGGGGCGATTATAGATCAGCCGTGGTCGGGCGGCGGAATTTTTTTAGCAATATTTTTTAACGCGGCGGGCGGCGCGGGCGGGCGCGTTTTTGCCGCGCCCCCCTTTTCTTGACCGCGCCTACTCCTTCTTGAGGAAGCGCGCGATGCCGCGCTGGCAGTCTTCGGTCATGCGGGCGATGGCGTTCACGTCGACGCCCGCGGCGAGCGCGGCGTCGAAGGTCAGGCCGTCCATCTGGTAGAGCAGGCGTTTCGTGAGCACGACCGCCGTGCGGCTCACGCGCTCGAACCCGGCGACGTACTTCTCGACCTCGGATTCGAAATCTTCGTCGTCGAAGACGCGGTTGACGAGCCCGACGCGCTCGGCCTCCTCCGCGCCGATCTCGCCGCCGCGCGTGACCAGCTCGAAGGCGCGCTTCTCCGAGACGTTGCGCCGCAGGATAGCCATCACCATCGCGGGCACGAAGCCGATCTTCACTTCCGGGTAGCCGAAGCGCGCGGCCCGCGAGGCGAGCACCACGTCGCACGCGGTCGCGAGCCCGCAGCCGCCCGCGAGCGCGCGCCCGCGCACCGCCGCGACGACGGGCACGCCCACGCGCCGGATGAGCGCGAACAGCTCCGCGAGCGTGCGCGCGTCTTCGAGGTTTTCGTCGATTGAGGCTTCGGAGATTTTTTGCAGCGCGGAGAGGTCGGCGCCGGAGCAGAAGTCGGGGCCCGCGCCCGTGATGACGGCGACGCGCACCGCGGCGTCGGCGTCAGCCGCGCGCAGCGCGTCTTTGAGGCCGGCGACGACCGCGTCGTTCAGCGCGTTGCGCTTCTCCGGGCGGTTCAGCGTGACGAGCGCGACCGCCCCCTCCACCGCGTAGATGACTGGCTTCTCTTCCATCACTGACCGCGCCCGCGCGGGCTTAAACGTCGGCGCGCGCCGCGCCGCCTTCCGAGAGGAAGCCGACGAGCGCCGCGCTGACTTCGTTCGGGTACTCCTGCTGCACCCAGTGGCCCGCGCGCGCGAGCCGCACCTCGCTAAACGGCGCGTCGACGTAAGACCCCACGCCGCGCACGGTCTCCGGCATGACGAAGGCGTCGCGCTCGCCGTAGATGAAGAGCGTCGGCACGCGCACGCGCGCGGCGGGGCGCGCCCCGCGCCTGAAGATCGACGAGAAGTTTCGCGTCAGGAGCGAGAAGTTCGCGCGATAGTAGTTGACGCCCGCGGTCAGCGAGCTGGTCTCGCCCGACGCGCCCCGCCGCCTGAGCATCTCTTTGTAGCGCGCGATGTCGGCGTCCGCGAACGTGCCGGCGCGCGCGGTGGACTTGAACATCCCGGCGAGGCCGGCGAAGTCGTTTGCGCTGATGCGCCATTCGGGCAGCCGCGGGAGTTGGAAGAAGAGCATGTACCAGCTCGCGAGCGCCTGCCGCCACGTCATGTTCGCCGCCCAGACCGCGCCGGGCGGAACCTGTAGCGCGCCGAGTTTCGAGACGTAGTCGGGGAAGGATTCGGCGAGCGCCCACGCGACGACCGCGCCCCAGTCGTGGCCGACGACCGCCGCGCGCCGCGCGCCGAAGTGGCGTATCAGGCCCGTCACGTCGTCCACCAACTTCCCGACGCGGTAGTCCTCCACCCGGTCGGGCTTGTCGCTCAGGTTGTAGCCGCGCAGATCGGGCGCGACCGTGTGGAAATGTTCGCCGAGCGCGCCGAGCTGGTGACGCCACGAGTACCAGAACTCCGGGAAGCCGTGCAGCAGCACGACGAGCGGGCGATCCGCGCCGCCGCTCTCCGCGTAGTGCAGGCGCACGTCGCCCACCTGCGCGTAGCCGTGCCGGATGCGCGGATCGACGTTGGAGGGATCGCTGCTCATAGCTTTAAAGCCGTAAACCGTGACGGGTGACGGGTGACGGGCAAAACGGATTTACTTCTTCCCTGTCACCCGTCACCCGTCACCCGTCACCTTTTTGAGTGAGCGCGCTTCGTCTTCGTTCAGATCGATCTCCATGCGGAGGAGCGCGGTGGAGAAGGTCTTGCCCTGCGCGTCGGTCATGAGCGAGAGCGTGCCGCCGCCGCCCAAGGATTCGTGGAGGAGGAAGTTGAGCGCGCAGAGGTTCGGCAGCTCGAACCGCTCGACCTCGCCTTTGCAGATGCCCGCGAAATGTTTTTTCACCCGCGCGGCGGTGACCTCGCGGACGAGCGCGGGGTAGAGTTCATCGCGCAGGGCGATGAGGCCGACGTTGGCCGTGTCGCCCTTGTCGCCGGAGCGCGCGTGCGCCAGTTTGACGAGTTGCACTTTCATGGTTTGACGCACCGCGCCGCCTTCATTCTCCCATCTGTCCCTGTTAATCAAACCTCCGTCACCTCCACGCGCGGCGTGATCTCGGTCTTCGGCATGAGCGCGGGCCAGTAGGCGACGATCTCCTCGACCTTCGGGCGACCGCCCGCGAAGCCCGTCACGCCGGGCGGCCCCGTCAAAACGAGCGGGGCGATCTCTTTCGTGAACCGCTCGACCGCCGCCCTGTCCGCGCCGCGCACGCCGACGCGCAACTGGATTTCGGGCGCGTCGGGCGACGGCTCGCCCGCGAGCGCGCCGTGCGTGGCGCTGGCCCCGACGAACTCCGTGTGGACGAGGTCGAAGCTCAGGCCCAGTCGTTCGAGGCGCGCGCGCAGTATCCGGTCGGCGGCGCGCGCCTTCTCGTAGGCTTGGGGCCACGAGTAGACGAGCGTGCCGACGGCTTTGAACCCGGCGGAGTAGCTGATCGAGACTTTGTAGAACTCGGTCGCGGGCTTGCCGGAGATGCCGTAGACGCGCACGCGGTCGCGCCCCTCGTCGGCGAGCCGGATCGAAGTGAAGTCGGCCACGCAGTCGGGCGTGATGTACTCGGTCGGATCGCCCATCTCGTAGACGAGCTGCTCCTTGATCGCGGGGACGTTGACGCGCCCGCCCGTGCCCTCGTGCTTCGTGACGACGAACGTGGCGTCGGGCGTCGCCTCGACGATGGGGAAGCCGACGCCGGCGAGATCGGGGATCGACTCCCACTCGAACTGGCAGTTGCCGCCCGAAGCCTGCGCGCCGCATTCGATGATGTGGCCGGCGATGGTTCCGGCGGCGAGCTTGTCCCAGTCGTCCTCGCGCCAGCCGAACTCGTGTATGAGCGGCGCGAGCGTCAGCCCCGTGTCGGTCGCGCGGCCCGTGATCACCACGCGCGCGCCGCCGCGCAGGGCCTCGACCATCGGCTGCGCGCCGAGGTAGACGTTGGCGCTCTGCACGCGCTCGCGCACGGTCGAGAGCGGCTCGCCCGTGTCCATGTTGCGCAGCTCGACGCCGCGCGCGAGCAGCGAGTCGAGATCGCCCATGATGTCGTCGCCGGTGACGACGCCGAGCTTGAGCCGACCGGCGAGCCCCAGCTCGCGCGCCACGTCGCGCACGGCTTCGGCGCACCCGCGCGGGTTGACGCCGCCCGCGTTGGCGGTGACGCGGATGTCGCGCTCGACGCACGCGGGCAGAATCTCGCGCATGAGCGGCACGAAGTCGCGCGCGTAGCCGGAGCGCGGATCGCGCGCCCTCTGCTTCTGCATGATCGACATCGTGACCTCGGCGAGGTAGTCGAGCATCAGGTAGTCGATCTGCCCGCCCTCGACCTGCCGGACGGGCGCGTCGAGCAGGTCTCCCCAGAAGCCCTGCCCGCTGGCGATGCGAATCTTTTCTCTCATCGGTTCGTGTCGGAGAAAAAGCAAAAGGCAAAAGCGAGAACCGCGCGAGGGGTGATTCGTCCGCCACGGGTTCGCACTTTTGCCCTTGCCTGTTTTGACGGCCCGCTCAGTTCGACGGCGGCGGCGTGTTGCTGTTGTTCGTGTTGCCGGCGTTCGAGTTCATCATGTTCGAGTTCATGTTGCCGCGGCGACCGCGGCGACCGCGACGACCGCGACGAGAGCGCGCGGGCGCAGCCGACGCGTCGGCAGGGGCCGCCGACGCGTCTGCGGGGGCCGCCGACGCGTCAGCCGGGGCGGCTGCGTCAGCCGCGGGAGCCTCCATCGTCGCGCCGCCGCGACGACCGCGGCGTCCGCGACGACCGCCGCCGCCGCCGCCCGTCGTGAACGAGAACTGGTGCGTCTCGCCCTTGACGCTCATCAGCGACAGGCCGCTCGCGCCCATGCGCTTCGCGCGCAAGCTGACGATGGTCGCGGGCAGGGTCGTGCCGAAGCGCATCGAGGCGGCGATCTGGCCGGGCCACTGCCGCGCCGTCAGCGTGCCCGACTGCTGGCTGCCGCCCGCGTCGAGCGTGAACGAGGTGCCCGTGATGGTGAGCGTGGCGGGGCCGGACATGTTCATGTCGGGGGCGTTGATCGTGCCGGTGTAGGTGCCCGAGAGATCGACGTCGGAGCCCGCCGTGCCCATGCCCATGCCGCCGCCCTGCGACATCGAGCCCGTCGCGCCGGTGTCAGCCGGCGGCGTGGCCGAGGCATCGGTCGCAGCCGCGTCGGGCGCGGCCATCTCGTCGCCGCGGCGACCGCGGCGACCGCGGCGTCCGCGGCGACCGCGGCGACCGCTGTTCGCGTTCATCATCGAGCCGCCCGACGAGTTGTCGTTGGCGTTCTGCATCGAGGCGTCGGACGTGTTGGTGTTCTCGGTCGAGTTGGCGTTCATCTCGCCGGTGTTGGTGTTGCCGCTGCGCGTGCGGCGCGACCCACGGCGACCGCGACCGCGGCGGGGAGCCATGTTCATGTTCGCCATGTTGTCGTTCTGCGTCGTGCCGCTGTTGGCGTTCTGCGCGAGGACGGCGAAGTCCGCCCCGGCGAAGACGACCGCGCACAGCAGCGCGACGGCAGGAGTGAGAAGGTTACGAGCTGGGTTTCTCCGAGTCATGATTCGTTCATCCTCCAGTGGGTTTAACGTGCCGCGCACAAAGTTGTGCCTGTCACGGGCGCAGGCGTTCGGGGAACATCATCGGGTAGCCTCGGGGTTCGGTGGCGCAATTCTCGCACAGAAAGCCGCGCCGTGGCAAAAATTTCCCGCGCGAGGGGCGGCTCAGGCGAGTGTACGGGGGAGGACGAACGAGCCGAGGTGTGGCCCGTCGAAATTGGAGCCGACGCGCAGGGCCAGCCCCAGCGCGCCCCTCACCTCTTCGGGCGCGACGACGGCGTCGACGAAGCCGCGCGCGGCGGCGTACTTGGCGTCGAGCTGCTGCTCGTAGTCTTCCCTCACGCGGGCCATCTCCGCCTTCGTCGCCTCGTCGGGCTCCTGCCCCGCGCGCTTGAGCTTGTCGAGCTGCGTGCCGTAGATCGCCTGCACGGCGGAGTCGCCCTCCATCACGCCCATCCTGCCGGTCGGCAGGCTGAAGATGAAATCGGGGTCGAAGCCCTGCCCCGCCATCGCGTAGTAGCCCGCGCCAGAGGCGTGGTTGATCGTCAGGACGATCTTGGGCACGGAGGCCGTCGCCATCGCCTCGACGAAGCGCGCGCCCGCGCGGATGATGCCCGAATGCTCGGCCTCCGCGCCGACCATGAAGCCGGAAACGTCCTGAATGAAGAGGAGCGGCGTGCGGTGCCGGTTGCAGAGGTCGATGAAGTAGGCGACCTTCTCGGCGGACTCGGTGTAGACGATGCCGCCGAAGCGCGGCGCGCCCTGCGGCTGGCGGACGAGGCCGCGGCTGTTCGCGATGACGCCGACCTGTATGCCGCCCACCCGCGCGTGGCCCGTGATCATCTCGCGCGCGTAATCGGCCTGAAACTCGTCGAAGCCCCCGGCGTCGATGACGCAGTCGAGGACGGCGCGCGCGTCGTAGGGCTGCCGGTGATCTTCGGGGAGGATGTCGTACAAGTCTTCGGCGGGTCGCGCGCCCCCGCCGCCCGCCGCGACCGGCGGCGGGCCGGCCTTGCCCGCGGGCAGCTCCGAGACGAAATCCCTGAGCTTCGCGAGACACTCCTCGTCCGACTTCGCGCGGTAGTGCGCGACGCCGGAAAGCTCCGTGTGGGTGCGCGCGCCGCCGAGCGTTTCGTTGTCGATGGTCTGGCCCGTCGCGCCCTTGACGAGGTTCGCGCCGCCGAGCCCCATGAACGAAGTCTGCTCGACCATCAGGATGATGTCGGAGAGCGCGGGCAGGTACGCGCCGCCCGCGACGCAGGGGCCCATCACGGCGGCGAGCTGCGGGACGCGCAGGTAGCGGCGCATGATCGAGTTGTAGTAGAAGATGCGCGCCGCGCCGTACTGGCCCGGGAAGACGCCGCCCTGATACGGCAGATTCACGCCCGCCGAATCGACGAGGTAGATGATCGGCACGCGCGAGCGCATCGCGATCTCCTGCGCGCGCAGGATTTTCTTGATCGTCTCGGGCCACCACGACCCGGCCTTCACCGTCGCGTCGTTGGCGACGACGACCGCCTCGCGCCCCGCCACCCGCCCGACGGTCGTGACGACGCCCGCCGCCGGAGCGCCGCCCTTGTACTCGTCGTAGGCGACGAGCAGGCCGATCTCCTGCGAGTAAGCGTCGCGGTCGAGCAGAAGCTCGATGCGCTCGCGCGCCGTCAGCTTGCCCTGCCGGTGCTGCCGCTCGATCTTGTCCGCGCCGCCGCCGAGCTTCAATTTCGCTTCGAGCGCGCGGAGTTCTTCGACCAGCCCGCGCAGCCGCGTGCGCCCCTTCTCGGCGCGCGGCGCGGCGGGCGCGGCTGAGCGCGGCGCGCCGCTTTCGTCAGCGCCGGAGGCTTGGGCGTCGGGCCGGGGCGCGGGCGTCTCGCGCGCGGGCGCGTCTTGCGGTGCCATTTTTCGCAGGGGGCGGACTTTGAACTCGCTCATCGATTGCGTCTCGCGAGCCGTTTCCGGGTTCGGAATGTTAGAGCTAACTGATGATTCAACATAGCATGGCCGCACGGCGCGGGACAACGCGACCGCCCGGGCTGCGGGCGCTCCTCTCGACGCTCAGCGCCAGAGCAACTCGGCGAGGCGCGCCGCGTTCTGTGTCGGCGGCAGCCCTTCGAGGGTGATGACTCTCGCGCCGCGCCTCTCGACGGCGGCGATACCTTCCGGCGTGTGCCACGCGCGGCGGAGAGGGCTCGGGCGCAGCCCCCCCGTGTCCGGTTGGGTCTTGTAGCGCAGCTCGGTGCGTTTCGCGTAAGCGTCGAGGAACTCCTGCGCGTCCTGCTCGGTGTCCCAGACGGTGTCTTGGGCCAGCAGCGTCTCGCGCGTCTTCTGATTCTCGTAGAGCGCGTAGCGGTCGCCGCCCCACCCGGCGGCTGCCCGCTTCGACTCCTTCTCGTCTTTCAAAAATTGGTCGAGGATGAGGTAGTAGCCCCACTCGCCATTCACGTCCGCGTCGATCTGCTTCCAGTCCCTGCCGAGGGCGGGCGTGAGGTCGCGCGGGGCGACCCGCGCGGGGCCTTCGCGCGCGAAATATTTTTCGGGGTGGATGATCTGCTCGGTCGATTGCGGGAGACGGGCGTAGGCGTCGTCGACCGCCTTCCAGCCGCCGCGCTGGTGGAGCTGCCTGACCCACGCCATCCCCTGATCGTAGGGGAAGATTATCGACTCGCGCAGGGCGCGCGGCGCGGCGTCGATCTTGGCCGTCGAGGTCGCGCTGACCGACTTCATCATGTTGATGATGCGGCGCGGGTCTTTCATCACGTAGAGCGTCATCAGGAACATGGCGTCGCCCTCGACGAGCGCCTTCGCGGCGAACTCGGCGTCGGCGTCGCCCTTGCGCCAGTGCTCGAAGCGGCGCAGGTCGAAGTGCTGATCCTGCAAGGCGTGCGTCAGCTCGTGCGCGAGGACGGGCTGCTGGCCGTCGAGATCGACCCAGTCGGCGAGGTAGAACTGCCGGGTCTTCGGATCGTAGTAGCCGAGTATCTGCTCCGTGAGGACTGAGACGGTGAAGGCCCGCAGCCCGAAGTCAGCCGGGATCAGTCCGAGCTTCTTCATCGTCAGCTCGCCCGCGCGCAACTCTTCGGGCTTCGACTCCTCGTCGAGGCTGCGAAGGAGCATCTGCTCGATCTCGGCGCGCGACTGCGCCCCGCTCTTCACGGCGCTCAGCACGGGCAGCTTCCTCAACTCGCTCGTCTCGCGCATGACCTCCTCGGTCTCCGCCGCGAGGGCGGCGGCCCTTGCGCTGACCGCGGGCTTGGCCGGGGCCTGCTGCGCCGACGCCTGCGCCGACGCGCGGGGCGCGAGGTTGACGAGGAGGCCCGCGCACAGGGCGAGGGCGGCGAGGGGCGACCGGGCCGCCCGGCTGATTCTCTTTGACATCTCGAACCTTTCGCTTTTATAGTCCGGTCACACGTCGGTCAAGAGTTTACAGCAGCGGGAGTCTCCGGGGGGAGCGCGTGGGGTCTTTCAAGATGGCGGAAGCGGCGCAGGACGATCCACTGTTCGACATCTGGCACGAGACCGGGGTGCGCGTGCGCTACGCCGAGACCGACCGGATGGGCGTCGTCTACCACGCCAACTACCTCGTCTGGTTCGAGATCGGGCGCACCGAGTTCTGCCGCGCGCGCGGCTTCGCCTACCGCGACATGGAGGAGAACGAGGACGCCTTCCTCGTCGTCGCCGAATCCTACTGCCGCTACAAGGCCCCCGCCTACTACGACGAAGACCTGACCGTTCGCACGCACATCACGGAACTGCGCCGCCGCTCCGTGCGCTTCGGCTACGAGATCGTGCGCGCGGCGACGGGGCAGGTGATCGCAGAGGGCGAGACCGGTCACGTCGTCACGGACGGCGACGGCAAAGTCCGCACGATGCCCGAAGCCTACCGCGCGCTCCTCTCCGCCACGCCGGAGGAGGACATCCACACCTCGCAACTCCCCGCCCGCGCCGGTCGCGTGCCCGAAGGCAGCGCGCCGTGAAAAAGCTGTTAGCTGTTAGCCGTTAGCAAAGAGATAAGGCGGGAGGCAGTTACGATTGAACTGTCTCCCGCCTTCTACCTTTACTCGCCGCCATCCGTCCGGCTAACAGCTAAGAGCTAACAGCTAACAGCTTTTTTTCACTTCACGCCGAACGTGCCGACGAGCACCGCCGTGCCCCAGTGGATTTTGATCTCGGCGTTGTCGCCGCCCTTCTCCGCGAGGTCGATGACCAGCAGGTCGGCGGAGTCGGTCGACTTCTCAAGCTTGAGCGGCGTCTCGGCGGCGTAGCCTTCGGTCAGCGGGGGCGCGCCCCAGACGCCGGTCTTCGGGTGGAAGGCGAGCGACCACGCGTCGTCGCCGGTCTTGCGCACCCAGAGCGTGTACTTCCCGGCCTTGAGCGTCGTGCCGCCGACCACCATGTCGCCCTCGGACGTGATCTCGGTCGCCTCGTTCATGCCGACGCGCCACGTCATGCCCGGCTTCGCCTGCGCCAGCAGGTCGCGCCCTTTCAGCTCCGGGCGGCCGTAGCTGATCGAAACTTTCTTCTTGTTGACGGTCGCCTCGGCTTTGCCGCGCGCCGGGGCTTGCGCGCAGACCATGAGCGGGAGGGCGAGGCAGATCAGGAGCAGGGGTAAGAGTTTTCTCGTCGTCATCCGGGTTAACCTCCGTTGTGATACAGGTCTTCGTGTCGTGCAAAAAAATGGTCGGGGAGTTCTCACGCTTATTCGTCCGTCCCCGCGCGAAGGTTTCACTCCGCGCGGCTCAAGACTCGTGGCCGAGCGAGAGCCGGCTGATCTCTCTCGCGCGGCCGGTCTCTTCGTCCACGTCGACGAGCGCGGCGCAGATGCGCACGTCGCCGTCGGAATGTCCGGCGCGGCGCATCGTAACAGAGGTGAAGCGCGCGATCACGTCGCGGGCGTCCATGCCGATGACGCCCGCGCGGCTGCCGGTCATGCCGACGTCGGTTAAGAAAGCCGTCCCGCCGGGCAGCACGCGCTCGTCCGCCGTCTGCACGTGGGTGTGCGTGCCGACGACCGCCGAGACGCGACCGTCGAGGTGCCACGCGAGCGCCGACTTCTCCGAGGTCGCCTCGGCGTGCACGTCCACGACGCGGACGCGCACGTCTTCGGGGATCGACCGGAGCGCCTCGTCAGCCGCGCGGAACGGATCGTCGGCAGCGCCCATGAAGACGCGACCGATGACGTTGAGCACGGCGACCCGCGTGCCGCGCACGTCGCCGATCCAGACGCCTTTGCCGGGCGTGCCCGGCGGGTAGTTGGCGGGTCGCAGCAGCCGCGGCTGCCGCTCGATGTAGGGGATGATCTCCTGCTTGTCGAAGATGTGGTTGCCGGAGGTCATCACGTCCACGCCGCTGCGGAAGAGCTGGTCGGCGAGCGAGGGCGTGACGCCGAAGCCGCCCGCCAGATTCTCGGCGTTCATCAGGCAGAGATCGACCGCGTGCTGCTCGCGCAAGTCCTGCACGCGCTCCAGCACCGCCACCCTGCCGGGCCGCCCCACCACGTCGCCGAAGATCAGAATCTTCATCCGCTATCCGAAAAAGTGACGGGTGACGGGTGACGGGTGACAAGTAAATCGATCCCGCTTACTTGTCACCCGTCACCCGTCACCCGTCAAGGTCTTAAGTGGCGGAGGGGAATCCGCGCGGGCCGTTCCGAAGCCGTAATTGAACCTGCACTAGACAGGTGGGTGACCTTTGAAGAGCCGCAGCCTCTGGCGCTTCCTTAACTCTGAAGGAGCGCACTGGCATTTGAGCGGCGTCGGTCTCCCTAATCAACGGCGTTGGCTCAATCATCGATGAATCGGTGACGAACCCCGCAGAAATGATCCCTCAGCCGGGGAGATATTAACACGCGGAGAGGTCGGAGGCTAGAGGTCAATTAGAGAGGCCGGAGGTTAGAGGTCAGAGGCCGGTGAAAACCTGTTTCTTACTGGCCTCTGACCTCTAACCTCTGGCCTCTGCCTCTCACGAGAAGGCGTGGCTGCCGTTGGGCCGTTCGGGGGCGCGCGACTTGAGGACGCGGTCGAGCATGTCGGCGCACTCGGCGCTGCGCGTTGCGAGCTGCGAGTCGGCCTGCTCGTGCAGGCGCTTGAGGCGGTGCAGCTCGTCGGCGATGTGGAGCGCGGCGAGGATGGCGACCTTGAGCGAATCGACGGTGAGCGTGCCCGAAGAGATTTCGCGCATCCGGTGATCGACGAACTCGGCGAGCTGCGTGACGTAGTCGCTGTCGCCGTCGGAGCGGATGTTGTAAATCTGGTTGTAAATCTCGACCCGGATGGTGGGCGTCCCCGAAGTCTCGCCGGGTGCTTTGATCGTGCTCATCGAGGTCTCTTTCTCGCGTGGGCTACTTGCGGAGGGCCTCGACCATTTCGGGGTCGAGCACGGCGATGGCGTCGAGCATCGCCTCGACCTTCGTGCGGATCGTGTCGCGCTCGGCGAGGAGGCGCTCGACCTGCGTCTCCAGCCTGTCCTTCTCGTCGAGGAGGTTGCCCATCTCGCGCCGGGTCGCGCCGAGTTCGCGCTCCACCGCCTCCTTCTCCTGCCGGAGCGTCTTCGTGAGTTCGATGGTGCGGTAAATCTTATCTTCGAGGTGCGAAAACTTTTCGAGTCCTGTCAGTCCGACCATCTCTCATTTCTCCCGGCGTCGCGCAGCGGCTGGAAAACGAAGCCGATTATGCGACTTCACACAGCCGAGCGCAAGAGAATAAAAGAGCGCGCGCTGGACCACTCGCGACGGACCTCGATTGGCGGCGAAGACGACCACAACATCTTGTTTCGCCCCCGCCGATCACGTCAATCGCGCACGAATTTATTTTCGAGCGCGGTGACGATCTGCCGGTGCGCCGCGTCGACCTCCTCGTCCCTCAGCGTCCGCTCGTCCGAGCGGTACTCGACCCTCAGCGTCACCGAGCGCTTCCCTTCCGGCACGCGCTCGCCCTCGTAGACGTAAACCAGCTCGACGCCGCGCACGTTCTCAACGTTCACGTCGAGCGCCGCGCGCCGTATCTCGGCGAACGTCGCGCGGCGACCGACGACGAGCGAGGCGTCGCGCGCGACCGCGGGGTAGCGCGGCAGCGGCGCGTAGCGCGCGGGCGTCTCGCCCGCTTCGAGCAGCGCGCTCAAGTCCACCTCGGCGGCGTAGACCGGCTGGCGGAACTTGTACTCGGCGCTGATCTCGTCGGACAGCCTGCCGGCGAACCCCACGGCGCGACCATTTAACATGACTCGCGCCGACTGGCCCTCGCGCAGGTGGCGCGCCCGCGCGGCGACGAACGCGAGCGGCGGGAGCCGCATCGCATCGACGGCGGCTTCGAGCGCGCCCTTGAGGTCGTAGAAGTCCAGCTCGCGCGGGGCGGCGACGCGGTCGGCTTCCGTCGCGCCGCCGGTCGCGACGAGGCTTAGAGACTCGCGCTCGACGGGGCGCGCGCCGCCCTCCGACGCCGCGGCGAAGACGCGGCCCGCCTCGAAGAGCCGCACGTCGCGCGTGCCGTGGTTGAAGTTGTGGCGCACGGCTGCGAGCAGGCCCGCGAGCAGCGTCGCGCGCATGCGCGACGCGCCCTCGATGATCGGGTTCGTGAGCGTGACGAAACGCGCCTCGGGGCCGTCGCCCTGTGCGTTTTCCCCGCCTTTTTCAGCATTCACGTCGGCGACGAGGCCGGGCGGCAGCTCGAAGCGGTCGTCGTGCGCGGCGTCGATGAAGCTGAAGCTGATCGCCTCGTCGAAGCCCGCGCCGGCGAGGGCGCGCCGCGCCGCGCGCCTCTGGCCCTCGTGCGCGCGGTGCTCGCCGACGTTGCCGGAGGCGGGCAGCGCGTCCACGATCTTCTCGTAGCCGAAGTGGCGCGCGACCTCCTCGACCAAGTCCTCTTCGAGCGTCACGTCCGTGCGCCACGTCGGCGCGGCGAACTGCGCGCGCGATGGCGGCTGCGGGTCGGAAATTTCGACCGCGCGGGTCGCGCCGCCGGAGCCGTTCGCGCCGCCTTCGAGCGGTTTGAAGCCGAGCGCGTCGAGGATGCGCAGCGCCTCGCGCGGCGGCACGTCGAGATCGGTCAGCGCGCGGACGCGCTCGAACCGCAGCGCGACGGCGGGCGGCGCGATGCGGCGCGGGTAGACGTCGATGGCGTCTTCGGTCGCCGCGCCGCCCGCGAGTTCGGTGATGAGCGCGACGGTGCGCGCCTGCGCGCGCAGTTGCCCCTCGTAATCGACGCCGCGCTCGAAGCGATCCGAAGCGTCCGTCTGCAGGCCGAGCGCGCGCGAGGTGCGGCGCACCGAGGCGGGCGCGAAGTAGGCACACTCGACGAGCACGTTCTCGGTCGCGTCGGAAATCTCCGTCTCCGCGCCGCCCATCACGCCCCCGACGGCGACGGCGCGCGCGGCGTCGGCGATGACGAGCATCTCGGCGTCTAGTTTGCGCTCGACCCCGTCGAGCGTCTTGAGTTGTTCGCCCTCGCGCGCTCGCCGGACGACGATGCGGTTCTCGCTCAGCTTGTCGAGGTCGAAGGCGTGGAGCGGCTGGCCGAGTTCGAGCATGACGAAGTTCGTGATGTCGGCGACGTTGTTGATCGGTCGCAGGCCCACGGCCTGCAAACGCCCCGCGAGCCACGCGGGGCTCGGCGCGATCCGCACGCCGCGCACGACGCGCGCCGTAAATCTCGGGCACAGATCGGGCGCTTGCAGATCGACCGACGAAAAATCCGACGCGCGACCGCTGACCTTCTCCGGCTCGGCCCGCGGGAGCGCGACGCCGCGCCCCGTCATCACGCCGACCTCGCGCGCCACGCCGAGGTGCGAGAGCCAGTCGGCGCGGTTCGAGAGCACCGCGATCTCGAAGACGAAATCGCCGCCCGCCTCTTCCAGCCCCTCGACCTCCAGCCCGCGCAGCGTCAGGCGCTCGCGCAGCTCCGCCGGAGTCCACTCGACGCCCGTCAGCTCGCGCAGCCAGTTGTAACTTATCTTCATAGGAACGTGACAGGTGACAGGTGACAGGTGACAGGAAAGCGCAAGTCTTGATTTTACTTGTCACCTGTCACGGTTAACCCGTCACGGCTTTTAATTGAACTGTTCGAGGAAGCGCACGTCGTTCTCGAAGAGCAGGCGGATGTCGTCGAGGGCGTACATGAGCCCGCACATGCGGTCGATGCCGAAGCCGAAGGCGAAGCCGGAGAACTCCTCCGGGTCGATGTCGACGGCGCGCAGCACGTTCGGGTGCACCATCCCCGATCCGCCCAGTTCGATCCAGCCCGATCTTTTGCAGAGCGCGCAGCCCGCGCCCCCGCACTTGAAGCACGAGAAGTCGAACTCGGCGGAGGGCTCGGTGAACGGGAAGTAGGACGGGCGGAAGCGCGTGCGCGTCTCCGAGCCGAAGGTGCGGCGCAAAAACTCCGTGACCGTGCCCTTCAGGTGCGCCATCGTGATGCCGCGATCGACGACGAGCCCTTCGATCTGGAAGAACATCGGGTTGTGCGTCGCGTCGGGCGTGTCGCGGCGGAAGACCCTGCCGGGCGCGACGACGCGCAGGGGCGGGCGGCGGCGCTGCATGGCGTGAACCTGCACGGTCGAGGTCTGCGAGCGCAGGGCGTAGCCGTCCGAAGTGTAGAAGGTGTCCTGCACGGAGCACGCGGGGTGATCGGGCGGGATGTTGAGCGCGGTGAAGTTGTAGAAGTCGGTCTCGATCTCGGGGCCGTCCTCGACCGCGTAGCCCATCGAGACGAAGATGTCTTCGAGCCGCTGCCGCACGAGCGTGATCGGGTGGAGGTGCCCGCGCCGCGGGCGGCGACCGGGCAGCGTCACGTCGAGCCGCTCAAGCTCGACGCGCTGGGCGGCGGCGTGCTCTTTCAGGGCCGACTCGGCTTCGTCCAGCGCGCGCGCCACCTCGGCCTCGACCTGCTGCACGCGCTGCGCGAAAGCGGCGCGCCCCTCCGGCGCGACGCGACCGATCGATTTCTTCAGGACACTCAGCGCGCTCTTCTTCCCCGTGTGGCGCGTGCGCAGCTCCGCCAGCTCGCGCAAGTGCGCCTCCGCGTCGGCCAGCTTCAGCGCGCCGAGCGCGCCCGCGCCTTGCTCCGTGCGAAAGCGGGCGAAGCGCCCGAACTCTCGCTCGAACGCTTCGCGCACAGCTTCCGGCTGGCTCATGACTTCAGTGCTCATACCGATTCGTAGATCGTGAACCGCAGGCCGCGATCCGGGGAGACCGCTTCCCCCTCGTCGCGGCTTACGGTCTGCCCGTCACGGCCCTCACGCCGCCGCCTGCTGCTGCCGGTTGTCGAGCGCGCCCTTCGCCTGCACGGCGAGCGCGGCGAAGGACTCGGGCGAGTTGGCGGCGAGGTCGGCGAGCACCTTGCGATCCAACTCGATGCCGGCCAGCGTGAGCCCGTGCATGAACTGCGAGTAGTTGAGGCCGTTCAGGCGCGCGCCCGCGCCGATGCGCACGATCCACAGGCTGCGGAAGTCGCGCTTCTTCAGCTTGCGCCCCGTGTAGGCGAAGTTGAGCCCGCGCTCGACCGACTCTTTCGCCGACCGGTAGAGCTTCGACTTCGTCCCGCGGTAGCCCTTCGCCAGCTTTAAAATCTTCTTGCGCTTCTCGGTGCGCTTGTTCCCACGTTTTGCCCTGGGCATGACTAATCCCTCCTCAAATCAAATGATGAATGCGGAATGATGAATGATGAAGTAAGACAAAGGTTTTTAATTCATCATTCCGCATTCATCGTTCATCATTTCTTTAACTCCGCCCGTAGGGCAGCATCGCCGTGATGCGCACCATGTCAGACTCCGACACGAGCGTGTCGAGGTCGAGGTTGCGCTTACGCTTGTGCGTCTTCTTGGTCAGGATGTGGCGCGCGTGCGAGTGGCCCCGCTTCGCCTTCCCCGAGGCGGTCATGCGGATGCGCTTCGCCGCGCCCTTGTGTGTTTTCAGTTTCGGCATGATGACTCCTTCTCGCGTGAACCGTGAACCGCGAACCGTGACGAGGGGAATCCGTTCCCGCCCGTCGCGGTCGGCGGTTTACGCCTCGCGGCTTTTCAAGTATTAAACGCCTTCGACTTCGCCCGCCGCTTGCGCGCTCACCGGCGCGGCCTCCGCCTCGGGCTCGCGCGACTCCGGCGACGCCCCGGCGGCTGGCGGCGCGGGCGCCTCCTTCGGCTGCGGCGGTCGGGGCGCGGCGGCGGGCTTCGCCACCTTGTGCTTCTTCGGCGCGAAGATGAGGAACATCTGGTTCCCCTCCATGCGCGGTCGCGCCTCGACCTCCGACACGTCCGCCAAATCCTTCTCCAGCTTCGCCAAGAGCGACGAGCCCAGCTCGCGGTGCGTGATCTCGCGACCGCGGAAGAAGATCGTCGCCTTCACCTTGTCGCCCTCCGAGAGCCAGTCGTGGGCGTGCTTCATCTTGAAGTTGTAGTCGTGGTCGTCCGTGCCGGGGCGGAACTTCACCTCCTTGACGGTGATGATGACCTGCTTCTTC
>DASVQC010000071.1:0-37000 GCA_036389335.1 Pyrinomonadaceae bacterium
ATTGGTCGCCCCGCCTCTTTCGTTGTGCGGGGTGGTTGCGACTACCGCGGCGGCGCGGGCTTGCGCGGCAGCTTCTCGTCGCGCTGTGCGGTCTGGTAGACGAAGGCGGCCATGATCGTCGCCGCCTGCTTCATGTCGTCCCCCTGAATCCGGTCGAACACGTCCTGATTCGAGTGGTGCGTGCGCGTGTCGTACTCGATCTCGTCCTGAATGAACTGGAAGCCGGGCAGGCCGATGGCGTCGAACGAGAGGTGATCGGTGCCGCCCGTGTTCGACATCGAGAGCGTCTGCGCGCCCATCTGGCCGAAGGGCGCGAGCCACTGGCGGAAGATGGGCCACACGCCCGCGTTGCCCTGCATGTAGACGCCGCGGATTTTGCCCGTGCCGTTGTCGAGGTTGAAGTAGGCGTCGAACTTCTCGTAATCGGGCTTGGTCACGAGGCGGCCCTGCGGCTGAGCGCCGCCCTGCGCGCCGGGCGCGGCGGGCGTCGCCCCCGGCTGCGGCGTCGGCGCGACCACCTCGCCGAAGTGGTTCTTCACGTAGCCGCGCGAGCCGAGCAGCCCCTCCTCCTCGCCGCTCCACAGCCCGACGCGGATCGTGCGCCGCGGCTTCAGGCCCAGAGCCTGAATGATCCGCACGGCCTCCATCGCGACCGAGACGCCCGCGCCGTTGTCGGTCGCGCCCGTGCCCGTGTGCCACGAGTCCATGTGCCCGCCGAGCATCACGATCTCGTCCTTGAGCTGCGGATCGCTGCCCGGTATCTCCGCGACCGTGTTGTAGCCCATCGGGTCGCCGTCCAGATACTGCGCGTCGAGGTTGATCGCCATCCTCACACGCTCGCCCGCCTGAATCATCCGCATGACGCGGTTGTACTGCTCCGAGGAGAGGACGATCTGCGGCAGGAACTTCGGCGCGTCCTTATCGTAGGCGCTGAAGCGGCGCGGCGCGCCGGGTCCGAAGGCGGGCGTGCCGGGCGGGGGCGGGGCTTGCGGGACTGTCGCCTGCTGGACGAAGACCGTGCCGCCGTCGCCGCGGCTCGGATCGACCAGAAGCGCCGCGCCCTCGCTCAGATAGAACTGCTGCTTGGCGGCGTTGAAGGCGGCGGCGGCGCGCTGTTCGGGCGACGGCTGCGGGAAGCCGCGCCGCCGCACGGTGGCGGGGTCGGGCGCGTTGGCGAGATCGAGCAACTGCTTCTCGTTGAGCCGCGTGCCCTGCGCGTCGAAGTGCGCCACGACGTCGCGCATCGGGCCCGTCAAGACGATCGCGCCTTTGAGCTTGCCCGCGTACTTGGCGCGCATCTCAGCCTCGTCCTTCGCGTCGACGTAAACGACGTCGGCGACGAGCGTCCCCCGCGTCGCGGGCGACCACGCCTTCGGGTACGCGATCAGGGGGATCGCCTGCGGCTCGACGACCTCGGCGGAGAAACGCCTGAGCGACCAGCCGCGACCGAACGTGCCCCACGGCTCGACCTGTGCGTTCTGCAGCCCCCACTTCGTCAACTGGTCGCGCGTCCACTCGTTGGCGCGCTTCATGTTGGGCGAGCCGGTGAGGCGCGGCCCGATCACGTCCGAGAGGTACGAGAGCGTCTGCATCACCTGCGAGCGGTTCATGCCCTCGTCGATGATCTTGGCAACCGGGTCGTTCGGATCGAGCGCGGGCTGCCCCTGACCCTGCGCGGGCGCGGGCGTCGGCGTCGGCTGTTGCGCGAAGGCGGGGGAGCCGTTGAGGAGGAGCGAGGCGAGTAGCAGCGCGGCTGCCGTGCGACGTTTGAGCATGGGCGGTGATCTCCTGAAGTCCGGGCGTCGTTCGAGACAGCCGCGCGCCTCCGGCTTACGCCACGACCGTCCCCCGTTGAAGTGTGTGTAGTTCCTTCGGCGCGCGCGGGCTTGACCGGGCGCGAAAAAAAGGAGCGGAGGACGAGCACATTAACTCATCCCCCGCTCGCGGATCAAACGGCGCGAGAAACCTCAGCGCGCGGCGCGCGTGCCCGACGGCTGCGCGACCGACGGCGCGACCGACGGCAGCGGCTCCGTCTTGTAGCCGCAGCCCTCTGCGGCGCACGACTTCGACGTGCCCTTCTTCGTCGTCTTCTCCAGCAGGAACGGCGCGTTGCACTGCGGGCACGCCTCGATCACGGGCTTGTCCCAGTAGACGGCGTCGCACTTCGGGTACTCCGAACAGCCGTAGAAGGCTTTGCCGCGCTTCGATTTTTTGACGACGATCTCGCCGCGGCACCCCGGCTTCGGGCAGGCCACGCCCGTCGTCTCGCGCTTCACGTACTTGCAGGTCGGGTAGTTGCCGCACGCGACGAACTCGCCGAAGCGGCCCTGCCGGCGCACGAGGTTCGCGCCGTCCACGGGGCACTTCTCGTCGAGCGTGACGGGGGCCGCCGCGACCTGACCCGACTTGCTGATCTTGCGTATGTTGCGGCAGTCGGGGTAGCCCGTGCAGCCGAGGAACTGCCCGAAGCGACCGCGCTTGAGGGCCATCGGCTTGCCGCACAGCTCGCACTCCTCGGCCTGCTCGCCCTCCGCGCCCCCCGCCACAGCCGCCGTCGATTTCCCGTCGGCGTCGATGGAGGTCGCGCCCGCGGGCTTGGCGATCTCGCGCGTCGTGCGGCACTCGGGGTAGTTCGAGCAGGCGAGGAACTGCCCGAAGCGACCGAACTTGATGACCATCTGCGCGCCGTCGTTCTCGCACACCTCGTCGGTCGGGATGGCCTGCTGCTTCGCCGCGCGCATCGTCCGCTCGGCGTCCTTCAAGTCCACGGCGAACTTGTCGTAGAACTCCTTGAGCGCGTCGGTCCACTTCAGCTTCCCCTCCTCGATCTCGTCTAACGCCAGCTCCATCCGCGCCGTGTAGGTCGCGTTGAAGAGGTCGTCGAACGAGGCGACGAGCAGATCGTTGACGGTGGTGCCGAGCGCGGTCGGGTGGAAGCGGCCCTCGACGCGCTCGACGTACTCGCGATCCTGAATCGTCGTCATGATCGCGGCGTAGGTCGAGGGGCGACCGATGCCCTTCTCTTCGAGGGCCTTGACGAGCGTCGCCTCGGTGTAGCGCGGCGGCGGCTCGGTGAAGTGCTGCTCCGGCGTGATCTTATTAAGGTTCAGCGACTCGCCCTTTTCGACGGGCGGCAGGCGGCGCGCGGCCTCTTCGTCCTCGTCCGACTTCTCGTCGCGCCCCTCCTCGTAGACCCTGAGGAAGCCGTCGAACTTCAAGACCGAGCCCGTGGCGCGGAACGTGAAGCGGCCCGCCGCGATGTCGATGGTCGTCTGATCGAAGACCGCCGCCGTCATCTGCGAGGCGACGAAGCGCTGCCAGATGAGGCGGTAGAGCCGCAGCTCGTCCTTGCCCAGATACTTCGCCACGGCGTCGGGCGCGCGCGAAACGTCGGTCGGGCGGATCGCCTCGTGCGCGTCCTGCGCGTCCTTCTTCGAGCGGTAGTGGACGGCCTTCTCCGGCAGGTACGGCGCGCCGAACTGCGCGCCGACGAAGTCGCGCACCTCTGCGAGCGCGGCCTCGGAGACGCGCGTCGAGTCCGTCCTCATGTAGGTGATCAGGCCGACCGAGCCCTCGCCGCCGATCTCGACGCCCTCGTAGAGCTTCTGCGCCAGCATCATCGTCTTCTTGACGGGGAAGCCGAGCTTGCGCGAAGCCTCCTGCTGCAACTTCGACGTGATGAAGGGCGGGACGGGGTTGCGGCGGCGCTCCTTCGTCGTCACCTCCGAGACGACGAACTTCTCGCGCTCGGCCTCGGCGACGATCCCCTGGGCCTGCTCCTCGTTCGCGATCAGAATCTCCGTCTTCTTCACGTCCTGATCGAACGCGCCGGTCTTCACCGTCTGCTCGCCGACGCGGTAGAGCCGCGCGTCGAAGGCGGGCGGCAGTTTCGCCGCGAGGTTGGCCGTCACCGTCCAGTATTCAGTTTTAACGAAAGCCTCGATCTCGCGCTCGCGCTCGACCACCATGCGGAGCGCGACCGACTGCACGCGGCCCGCCGAGAGGCGACCGCCGACCGTGCGGCACAAAAGCGGCGAGACCTTGTAGCCGACGAGCCTGTCTAAAACTCTGCGGGCCTGCTGCGCGTCGACGAGGTTCTCGTTCACCTGCTTCGGCTCGTTGAAAGCCTCCTTCACCGCGCGCTTCGTGATCTCGTTGAACATCACGCGGAAGGTCGGCTTCTTCGGGCGCTTGGGCACGATCTCCTCGGCGAGGTGTTGGCAGATGGCCTCGCCCTCGCGGTCGGGGTCGGCGGCGAGGTAGATGTTGTCGGCCTCCTTCGCCGCGGCCTTGAGCGCCGCCACGATCTTCTTATTGTTGCGCTTCTTCGTGTCCGGGATGACCTCGTAGGTCGGCTCGAAATTATTCTCCACGTCCACGCCGAGCCCCTTCGACGGCAGGTCTTTGATGTGGCCTATCGAAGCGAGCACGCGGTAGCCCGGTCCCAGATATTTCTCGATGGTCTTCGCCTTCGCGGGCGACTCGACCACGACCAGATTCATCACCATCCGTATTCCCTTCTAACAGCAAACAGGGTGTTCCGCCGAACACCCGCACTGAGTCCGAATTCCCCCTCGGGTCAACCGTTTAGATGCGAAAAAACGGCTTCCGGCTGGCTCGCGCCGACGCCCTTTTCTTACGAATATCTCACGCCATCTCGCGCCCCTGCGTCCCGGACGCGCCCTCAAGCTCGCGCATTTTGCTCCGCCCCGGCGCGTACGTCAAATCGCCCGCGCGGCGGCGCGCGCCGAAACCGCCTCACAGCTTTCTGACGAAGCACTTGCCGGGGAGCTGCCGGATCAGCTCCCTCATTTCGAGACCGAGGAGCGTGCCCGCCAACTCCGCCACGCCCGCGCCGGTCGCCTCGGCCAGCGCGTCGATGTGCGCGGGCTCGTCCGTCGAGAGCAGCTTGAAGACGGCGCTCTCCTGCTCGGAGAGATCGGGCGGCGTCTGCTCCGCGCTCGCGCGACCGCCCTTCGCCCTCGGCTCCGGCGGCAAGAGCCGCGCCGCGATCTCCGGCGGCAGCTCCGCGACGACGTCCTGCCACTGCTGGACGAGCTTTGCGCCCGCGCCCTTGATCAGGTAGTTCGTGCCGAACGAGTTGCGCGAGGTGATGTTGCCGGGGACGGCAAAGACCTCGCGCGACTGTTCGAGGGCGAGCCGCGCCGTGATCAGCGAGCCGCTGTTCTCCGCCGCCTCGACCAGCACCGTGCCCAGACTCAACCCGCTGATGATCCGGTTCCGGTGCGGGAAGTTCTCCGGCACGGGCGGCGTCCCCAGCGGGAACTGCGAGACGAGCGCGCCGCCCTTCACGAGAATCTCCTCGGCCAGTCTTTTATGGTCGCGCGGGTAGACCCCGTCGACGCCCGTGCCGAGCACGGCGACCGTGCGCCCGCCCGCTTCGAGCGCGCCGCGGTGCGCCGCCGCGTCGATGCCCCGCGCGAGGCCGGAGACGACGCACACGCCGCGGCCCGCCAGATCGCGCGCGAGCATGACGGCGACGTTCTGCCCGTAGGTCGAGGCGCGCCGCGAGCCGACGACGGCGACGCAGGGGCTCTCGAAGCACGCCGCCCACTCGCCCTTCACGTAGAGCGTGATCGGCGGGTCGGCGATCTCGCGCAGGAGCGCGGGGTACGTCCCGTCGTCGAGGACGAGCACGTCCGCGCCCAGCTCGCGCAAGCGCGCGAGTTCCCTCTCCGCATCTTCGTGCCGGTCGCGCAGCACGATGCTCTCGACCGCTTCGGGCTTCAGGCGGAGGCGTTCGAGTTCCGCGCGCAGCGCCGCGTAGACGCCCTCCGCCGAGCCGAACCTCTCGAGCAGGCGCGCCGCCGCGCGCGGGCCCACGCCCGGCGTCATGTTCAGTGCGATCCAGTCGCGCATGAGTAGCTGTTAGCCGTTAGCTGTTAGCTGTTAGCTGTTAGCTGTTAGCTGTTAGCTGGTTGAGCCGTGAGTATGCTCGGAGCGCAGTCGGTGAAGATGCTCCGTCAACCGAAATGAGATCAGAAAGCTAATCGCTAATCGCTAATCGCTAACAGCTAATAGCTTTCTGGCGGAGGCGTGTGGGAATCGAACCCACCCGGGTGCGCTCTCGCGAACCCACAGACGGTTTTGAAGACCGCGCCGCTCACCAGAACGGGTGCGCCTCCGCGCCTCTTGCGAGACCGGAAGACGCTACGCGCCCCGCGCCGCGGCTGTCAAGCGCGACCGCCGCGACGCACTAAAAGACATTCACCGCGCCCTCGCCGGATCACGTTGCATCGTCGGGCTGCGCCGCTTGACCGCCCGGCGTCGAATAGGTATCATCTTTTTCGAACGAGCGTTCGAAAAAGTTCATGCGGTCGTCCGTCGTCTCCGGAGCGGCGAGCATTCGAAGGCCGGGCAAGCGGACGTGCGCCCGCGGGGGGTGGGGTCGTTAATAACCGATGATTAACTTCGAGACATCGCCGGAGCGTTACAAGCACTGGAGGCTGGGGATCGACGGCGCGGTCGCCACGCTCTCGATGGACGTGCAGGAGGACGAGACGCTGGCCGAAGGCTACAAGCTCAAGCTCAACTCCTACGATCTGGGCGTGGACATCGAGCTGGCCGACGCGGTGCAGCGCCTGCGCTTCGAGCACCCGGAGGTGCGCGTCGTCGTCGTCAAAAGTTTAAAGCCCCGCATCTTCTGCGCGGGCGCGAACATCTACATGCTCGGCACCTCCTCGCACGCCTTCAAGGTCAACTTCTGCAAGTTCACCAACGAGACGCGCTGCGCGATAGAGGACGCCTCCGCCAATTCCGGCCAGCGCTACGTCGCGGCCCTCAACGGCACGGCGTCGGGCGGCGGCTACGAGCTTGCCATCGCCTGCGACGAAATCTATCTGGTCGACGACGGCAACTCCGCCGTGTCGCTCCCGGAAGTCCCTTTGCTCGGCGTGCTGCCGGGCACGGGCGGGCTCACCCGTCTCGTCGATAAGCGGAAAGTCCGGCGCGACCGCGCCGACGTGTTCTCCACGCTCGCCGAAGGCCTGAAGACGAAGCGCGCCGAGGAGTGGGGCCTGATCGACGGCGGGTTCCCGACGAGCAGGTTCGACGAAGGCGTCGCCGCGCGCGCGCGCGAGTTGGCCGAGTCCGGCGGCGCGAAGGGCGGCGCGCGCGGCATCAAGCTGGAACCCCTCGAAGTGGAAGCGACCGACGCGGGGCGCGAGTACAAGTACGTCGGCGTGAAGCTCAACCGCGAGCGGCGCTACGCCGACCTGACCGTGCGCGGCCCCGGGGCCGATCAGCCGACCTCCGCGGCAGAGATCGAGAAGCTCGGAGACTCCTACTGGGCCCTGCGCGCCTTCCGCGAGCTGGACGACGCGCTGCTCCACCTGCGCGTCAACCACCTCGAAATCGGTCTCGTGTGCCTGCGCACCGAAGGCGACATCGACGCCGTCCTGTCGGTAGACAAGACGCTCGCGGCGAACCGCGACCACTGGCTCGTGCGCGAGATCGCGCTCCACACGGCGCGCGTCATGCGCCGCCTCGATCTCACCGCCAAGAGTTTCTTCGCGCTCGTCGAGCCGGGCAGTTGCTTCGCGGGCAGCCTCTTCGAGCTGGCGCTCGCCGCCGACCGCAGCTTCATGCTCAACTCGCCGGACGAGCCGGTCGAGGTCGCGCTCGACGGGTTCAACGCGGGCGCGCTGCCGATGTCGAACGGGTTGACGCGCCTCCAGTCGCGCTTCCTCGCCGAGCCCGAGAAGGCGCGAGAAATTCTGGCGCGCGCCGGTCGCTTCGACGCCGAGGCGGCGGAAGCGGCGGGCCTAGTCACCTTCGCGCCCGACGATCTCGACTACGGGGACGAGGTGAGAGTCGCCATCGAGGAGCGCACGTCGCTCTCGCCCGACGCGCTCACGGGCATGGAAGCCAGCCTTCGTTTCGCCGGGCCGGAGACGATGGACACGAAAATCTACGGGCGGCTCACGGCTTGGCAGAACTGGATTTTCCAGCGGCCCAACGCCGTCGGCCCCCACGGCGCGCTCACCAACTACGGCAAGCCGACGCAAGCCGAGTTCGATTACAAGAGGACGTAAACCGTGAACGGTGACGGGTGACAAGATAAAAGTACTGAGTACTGAGTACTGAGTGATGAGTGAAGGCAAATGCTTTTAACTCAGTACTCAGTACTCAGTACTCAGTACTTCTTCCCCGTCACCTGTCACCGTTCACCCGTCACGGCATTTCAGAGGCAATCATGAGCATGAATCTCAACGAGCGCATCCCGAACAACGTCAACCTGTCGGAAGACAAGCGGCTCCAGCGCGCGCTGGAGCAGTGGCTGCCCAACTACCTCGACTGGTGGCGCGAGATGGGGCCCGACGGCTTTCAGGAGAAGGACGTTTACCTGCGCACCGCGATCAGCGTCGAGTCGGACGGGTGGGCGAACTTCGACTACGTGAAGATGCCCGACTACCGCTGGGGCATCTTCCTCAAGCCCGCCGATCCGGGCGCGACCGTGGGCTTCGGCGACAACTACGGCCAGCCGGTCTATCAGGAGGTGCCCGGCGAGTTCCGCAACTCTTTGCGCCGCATCATCGTCACGCAGGGCGACACCGAGCCCGCCTCGGTCGAGCAGCAGCGCGAGCTGGGCAAGACCTGCCCGTCGCTCTACGATCTCAGGAATCTCTTTCAGGTCAACGTCGAGGAGGGCCGCCACCTCTGGGCGATGGTCTACCTGCTCCACAAGTACTTCGGGCGCGACGGGCGCGAGGAGGCCGAATCGTTGCTCGAACGGCGCAGCGGCAACCCCGACAAGCCGCGCATCCTCGAAGCCTTCAACCAGCCCTGCGACGACTGGCTCAACTTCTACTGCTTCACGATGTTCACCGACCGCGACGGCAAGTACCAGCTCGCCGCGCTCGCCGAGTCGGGCTTCGAGCCGCTGGCGCGCACCTGCCAGTTCATGCTCACCGAGGAGGCGCACCACCTCTTCGTCGGCGAGACGGGCGTGGGCCGCGTCGTCAAGCGCACGGCTGAGCTGATGAAGGCCGCGGAAGACGGCGACGCGCGAAGCTTAGGCGGCATCCCGCTCGACATCCTCCAGAAGCACATCAACTTCTGGTTCTCCTACTCCCTCGACCTCTTCGGCGGCGAGCTGAGCAGCAACTCCGCCGACTTCTTCGCCGCCGGGCTCAAGGGCCGCTACAAGGAGGCCGACCAGTACACCGAGCACCGCGTCCGCGACGACACGTTCATGCTCACCGTCGTCGAAGACGGCAGGCTCACCCGGCGCGAGGTGCCGATGCGCAACGCCCTGAACGAGGTCTTGCGCGGCGAGTACGTGCGCGACTGCGAGCGGGCGATGAAGCGTTGGAACAAGTACCTCGCCGACGCGGGCGTCGAAGAGCGCCTGTACCTCCCTTCGACGCGCTTCCACCGCCACGTCGGCGAGTACGCCGGCCACACGTTCGACGCGCAGGGCGACCTGATCACGCCGGAAGAGTTCGAGCGACGCCGCGCCGAGTGGCTGCCGACCGTCGAGGATCGCGAGTACGTCCGCAGCCTCATGCACCCCGTCACCGAGCCCGGTAAGATCGCCAACTGGATCGCCCCGCCCGCGCAGGGCATCAAGGGACTGCCGTTCGAGTTCGAGTACGTCAGGCTTTAACGATTGCGGGTCGCGGGTCGCGGGTGGCCGACTCTTCGATTGCGGATTTAAGACCGTGCGACAAGGTTCAATCACAGACTCGCCGGCGCGCGCTTCGCGCGTTCCGCGACCCGCGACCCGCGACCCGCGACCCGCGACCGAAGAGTCCGCCACCCGCAACCCGCGACCGGAAGATTTCTCGCGCTACGATCAGAAGCTGGAGTTCATCCTCCGCACCGCGGCGCGCGTCTTCGCCGAGAAGGGCTTCCACTCGACCTCGATGCGCGACATCGCGCGCGCGACCGGGGTGAGCCTCGCCGGCCTCTACTACTACTGCGAGTCGAAGGACGAGCTGCTGTTCCTCATTCAGGACAACTGCTTCGGGCACGTGCTGGCGCGGCTCGAAGCGCGCCTCAAGGAGACCGCCGATCCGGTCGAGCGTTTCCGGCTCGTCGTCGAGAACCACCTCTCGTTCTTCGCGGCGAACATGGCGGAGATGAAGGTGCTCTCGCACGAGGCCGAGTCGCTCGGCGGAGAGATGTACGACAAGGTGTCGGGGAAGAAGCAGCAGTACACGCGCACGGTGCGCCGCATCCTCGGCGAAGTCCGGCAGCGGCGCGGCGGCGCGCGGAAGAACCTCGATCTGACGGTCGCGACTTACGCCCTCTTCGGCATGATGAACTGGATTTACAACTGGTACGACCCGCGCGGCCCGCTCTCCGTCGCCGATCTCGTCGACAACGTGACGCGCCTCTTCCTCTCCGGCTTCGCGGGCGACGCGGAGTTTCGCGCCGCGCCCCGCCCCGCCGACGCCGCGGGCCCCAGCGTCTGGCGCGCGGTTGACTCCGGCACGCGCCCGCGGCAAAAGTAGCAGCGCCCGCGCGCGCGCCGTCGGCGGGAGGCTCGCCATGAACAGATTCGCCGTCTCAGCCCTCTGCCTCGCCGCCGCGCTCACGACAGCCGTCCGGGCGCAGACGAACGCCGCGCCGAAACGGCCCGCGCCGCAGGCCGTCGCCCGCTTCGCCTCCGGTCGCAGCGCGCTCGGCGTCCCGTTCGAACTCTCGAACAACCTCGTCCTGATCCGCGCGCGCGTCAACGGCTCCGCGCCGCTCTGGTTCATCTTCGACACGGGCGCGAGCGCGACCGTCATCGACGCGAAGGCGGCGCGGCGTCTGCGCCTGCGGGCGCGCGGCAGCGTCACCGGCAACGGCGCGGCGGGCGAGGCGACGGCGGCTCGGCTCGGCGCGGCGTCGATCACACTCGGCGGCGCGTCGGTCGATAACCTGACGCTCTACGCGCTGCCGCTCGACTCCTTCGCCGCCGCCTTCGGTCGGAACGTCGGCGGCATCGTCGGCAACGACGTGACGGGGAAGTTCGTGGTCGAGATCGACTACGCGAACCGCGTCGTCAACTTCCACGAGCCCGCGTCGTACGACTACCGCGGCGCGGGCTCGGTCGTCCCCGTCACGGTCGAGGACGACGGCCTGATCTTCGCGCGCGGCGAGGTCGCGGTCGCGGGGCGCGCGCCGCTCGCGTGCAAGTTCGAGATCGACACGGGCTCGACCGGCGCGCTGCTCCTGAACACGCCGTTCGTCCGCGCGCACGACCTTTTGAGTTCCGTTACGCGCACGAAGGGGATTAACATAGGGGGCGTCGGCGGCACGGGCTCGGCGCTGCTCGGTCGCGTCGGCGCGGTGCGGATCGCCGGCTTCACGCTGCGCGACGCGGTCGCGCGCTTCTCGCAGGCGACGAAGGGCGACTACGCGAGCGCGAAGTACGACGCGCTCCTCGGCGGCGAAGTCTTCCGCCGCTTCAAGCTGATCGTCGATCTCTCGCGCCGGCGTTTGATCTTCGAGCCGAACGCCGACTTCAACGCGCCGTTCGAGGCCGACATGAGCGGCATCGAGCTGGTCGGCGACGGCGCGCACTTCTCCACCTACCTGATCGACGACGTTGACGAGGGCAGCGCCGCGTACGCGGCGGGCGTCCGCGGCGGAGACGTACTCGCGGCGATTGACGGACGCCCCGCGCCCTCCTTCACGCTCGACCAGATACGCGCGATGTTCCGCCTCGAAGGCCGAGAGTATTCGCTGACGCTGCGGCGGGGCGGCAAGACCGTGCGGGCGAGGATGAGGCTGAGGAGGGTGATCTGAGCTAAGATTCCCGTCCCATATTTTTCCGCAAGGGGGCACCCATGGCAGAAGCCGAAGCTAAAGTTCAAGGCGGGGGCGAGGCGAAGGCCGATCTCGTTCAGTACCGCGTCGCGGACGGCGTCGCGGTGCTGACGCTCGACGCCCCGCCCGCCAACACCTACAGCCACGAGATGATGCTACAGCTCGACCGCGCGATTCTCGGCGCGCGCATGGACGAAGGCGTCCACGTCATCGTCGTCACGGGGCGCGGCGAGAAGTTCTTCTGCGCGGGCGCGGACATCCAGATGCTCAACTCCGTCACGCCCGAGTTCAAGTACTATTTCTGCCTCCACGCCAACGAGACGCTCTCGCGCCTCGAACAGACGCCGAAGCTCGTCGTCGCGGCGATCAACGGCCACTGCGTCGGCGGCGGCCTCGAAGTCGCGCTGGCCGCCGACCTGCGCGTCGCGCGCAAAGGCGCGGGCAAGATGGGCCTGCCCGAGGTGAGCCTCGGCGTGCTGCCGGGCACGGGCGGCACGCAGCGACTGCTGCGCGTTGTCGGCAAGTCGCGCGCCATCGAGCTGATGACGACGGGCGAGCTGTTCGACTTCGAGCGCGGGCAGGAGATGGGCCTCGTCAACCACCTCTACGAGGCCGACTCCGCCGCCTCGTTCATGGATCAAGTCATGGCCTACGCGCGGCAGTTCACCGCGCCCGACAAGGCCGCGCGCGCCGTGGGGCGCATCAAGCGCAGCGTCCAGTCCGGCGCGGAAATCCCCTTCGAGTACGGGCTCGCGCTCGAACGCGAGCTGCAACAACAGCTCTTCCAGTCCGAAGACGCACGCGAAGGGCTCGAAGCCTACGCGCAGAAGCGCAAGCCACAGTTCAAAGGCAGATAGCTGTTAGCTGTTAGCTGTTAGCCGTTAGCAATCGGGCGAGCCGCTTCCTGTCTGGCTAACTGCTAAGAGCTAATTGCCAAGTGCTCTCTTATGTACGAACACGTCTCCCTCGAATACGCCGACGGCATCGCGACCGTCACGCTGAACCGGCCCGAGAAGCTGAACGCCTTCGTCGGCCACATGAGGCGCGATCTGGCGCAGGCGCTTGAGCGCGCGGGGAGCGAGCCGGAGGTGGGCGTCGTCGTCGTGACGGGCGCGGGGCGCGCGTTCTGCGCGGGCGCGGACGTCGACTACATGGCGGAGCTGATGCGGCGCGAGGACGCGGACGAGTTCGCGCGGCTGCTCGGCGCGGGGCGGCGCGTCGTGCACGCCATCCGGCAGATGACGAAGCCGGTCGTCGCCTCGGTCAACGGCGCGGCCTACGGCGCGGGCTTCAACCTCGCGCTCGCGTGCGATCTCAGGGTCGCCGCCGAGTCTGCGACCTTCAGCCAGTCGTTCGTCAAAGTCGGCCTGCACCCGGACTGGGGCGGCTCCTACTTTCTGCCGCGCGCGCTCCCGTCGAACCTCGCCTGCGAGATGTTCTTCCTCGGCGACGCCATCGACGCGCGGCGCGCCCTTCAGCTCGGGCTCGTCAACCACGTCCACCCGGACGCCGACCTCGCCGCCGAGACGCGGCGGCTCGCCGAGCGGCTCCGCGACGCGCCGCGGCAGGCCGTCGCCGCCGCCAAGCACGCCGTCTACATGAGCGACGACGCGGGCCTCGACCGCATGCTCCAGTACGAGACCGAGGCGCAGCTCCAGTGCTTCGAGTCGACGGACGCGCGCGCGCGCGTGCGCGCCTTCCTTGAGAGGCGGCAGCCGCGCGCGGCGGATCGGACGTGAGGAAACTCGACGGCAGGCTCGCGCTCGTCACGGGCGGCGGGCGCGGCATCGGTCGCGCCGTCGCTTTCGCGCTCGCGCGCGAGGGGGCGGCGGTCGCGCTCGTCGCGCGCACGGCGTCGGAGGTCGGGAGCGCCGCGTCCGAAATCGAGAGTGAGTGCGGCGTCGAGACGATGCACGCGGCGTGCGACGTGTCGGACGCGGCGGCGGTCGGGCGCGCGTTCGCGTCTCTCGCCGAACGGTTCGGGCGCGGCTGCGACATCCTCGTCAACAACGCGGGCGTCGCCGAGAGCGCGCCGCTGCTGAAGACCGATGACGGGATGTGGCAGCGCCACCTCGCCGTCAACCTGTCGGGCACGTTCTACTGCACGCGCGCCGCGCTCCCCCGGATGATCGAGCGCGGGTGGGGGCGCGTCATCAACGTCGCGTCGATTGCGGGCAAGACCGGCGCGCCCTACATCGCGGCCTACGCGGCGTCGAAGCACGGCGTGCTCGGCCTGACGCGCTCCGTCGCGCTCGAAGTCGCGGCCAAGGGCGTGACCGTCAACGCCATCTGCCCCGGCTACGTTGACACCGACATGACGACGCGCGCGCTCGCGAACATCGAGGCCAAGACCGGGCGGCCAGCCGCCGAAACGCTCGAAGCGATCAAGCGCATGTCGCCGCAGGGGCGTCTCGTCACCCCCGAGGAGGTCGCCGCGCTCGCCCTCCTCCTCGCCTCCGACGAAGGCCGCGGCATCAACGGCCAGGCGATCAACGTGGACGGCGGCAGCGTGTTGTTTTAGAGCTGTTAGCTGTTAGCTGTTAGCTATTAGCCAGACGGAAAGGGCTGTTAGCGATTAGCGACCAGCCATCAGCCAAACGAAAAGGTTTTAGCTAACAGCTAACAGCTAACAGCTAACAGCTATGAAGATCATCAACCCCGAACAGCTTGGCCGCCCGCGCGGGTACGCGAACGGCGTGCTGTGTGAGGCGGGCGGGCGGGTGCTCTTCGTCGCGGGTCAGATCGGGTGGGACGGCGAGCAGCGGCTCGTCGGCGAGGACTTCGTCGAGCAGTTCGCGCGCTCGCTCGCGAACGTGCTCGCGGTCGTCGCGGAGGCAGGCGGCTCGCCCGAACGGATCGCGCGGCTCACCGTCTACGTCACGGACAAGCGCGAGTATGCTGCGCGCACGCGCGAGGTGGGCGAGCGCTGGCGCGCGCTGATGGGCCGCCACTTCCCCGCGATGACGCTCGTCGAGGTCAAGGGCCTGCTCGAAGACGGCGCGAAGGTCGAGATCGAGGCCACCGCCGTACTGCCGTGACAGGTGACAGGTGACAGGTGACAGGTGACTGACAAGTGACGAGTAACAGGTGACAAGTGACAGGTGACGGGTGACAGGCTAAACTCGGTCTGCTCCTGTCACCCGTCACGGTTTACCTGTCACGGCTTTTATGATCTGTGCGAAAAGTTTTCTCTACGAGGCGCGCGGCGGGGTGGCGTGGATCACGCTGAACCGCCCGGAGCGGCTGAACGCGCTGACCTTCGAGGTCTACCGCGAGCTGACCGACGCGTTCGCCGCGTTGCAGTCTGACGACTCGGTGCGCGCGGTCGTGGTGACGGGCGCGGGGCGCGCGTTCTGTTCGGGCGGCGACGTGCGCGACATCATCGCCGACCTCCAGACGCTCGACGTGGCCGGCCACCTTGAGTTCACCCGACTGACCTGCGAGCTGATCCGCAACATGCGCGGGCTGCGTAAGCCCGTCATCGCCTCTTTGAACGGGACGGTGGCGGGCGCGGGCGCGTGCATCGCGCTCGCCGCCGATCTGCGCGTCGCCTCGGAGGACGCGAAGATCGCCTTCCTGTTCGTGCGCGTCGGGCTGTCGGGCGCGGACATGGGCGCGGCGTTTTTGCTCCCGCGCTTCGTCGGCCTCGCGAAGGCGACCGAGCTGCTCTACACGGGCGACTTCATCTCCGCGCAGGAGGCCGAGCGCGTCGGGCTCTACAACCGCGTCGTCGCGCCCGGCTCGCTCGCCGCGGAGACGCGCTCTCTGGCCGAGCGTCTCGCGAAAGGCCCCGCCTTCGGGCTCGCGATGACGAAGGAATTGCTCAACCGCGAGGCGCACGTCTCGCTCGACACCGCGCTCGAATGGGAGGCGCAGGCGCAGGCCGTCTGCATGCAGCACCCCGACTTCCGCGAAGCCTACGAAGCCTTCGCGGCCAAGCGCGAGCCACTGTTCAAAGGGACGTAAACCGTCAACCGTGACGGGTGACAGGTAAAACCTTTCTCGGTTCTGACCTGTCACCCGTCACCTGTCACCCGTCACGGCCTTTCATGGATCGCTTCACCGAACACGCGCCGTTCTTCACGGACGATCACCGCCGGCTGGCGGCGAGCGTCGCGAGCTTCGTCTGGCGCGAGATCGAGCCCTACGCGGCGCAGGCCGAGGACGCCTCGGACGAAGACTTCCGCTCGCTCGTCTCGCTCTTGGCCGAGGCCGACCTCCTCCGCTTCGCCGTTAGCGCGCGCCCGGACGCACGGCTCGACGTGCGCTCGCTCTGCCTCGTGCGCGAGGAGCTGGCCTACTCGTCCGCGCTCGCCGACGCCGCCTTCGTCATGCAGGGCCTCGGCACTTACGCCGTGAGCCTCGCCGCGCCCGCCCACGTGCGCGATTACTGGGTGACGCGCGCCGCCGCGGGCAAGGCGGTGGCCGCCTTCGCGCTGACCGAGCCGGAGGCGGGCTCGGACGTTTCCTCGATCACGACGACCGCGCGGCTCGACGCCGACGCCTACGTGCTCGACGGTCGCAAGCACCTCATCTCGAACGCGGGCGTCGCCGACTTCTACACCGTGTTCGCGCGCACGGGGGCGCGCGCCGACGGTCGCGCCGAGATGTCCGCCTTCGTCGTCAGCTCGAAGATGCCCGGCTTCTCCGTGCGCGAGCGCACGCGGCTTCTGGGCGCGCACCCCATCGGCGAGATCGAGTTCAAAGGCTTGCGCGTGCCCGCCGAGGACATGGTCGGCAACGAGGGCGACGGGCACCGGCTCGCGATGCGGACGATGAACGTCTTCCGCCCGTCGGTCGGCGCGGCGGCCTGCGGCATGGCGCGCCGCGCGCTCGACGAGGCCGTGGCGCACTCCAAGCGCCGCCGCCAGTTCGGCTCCCCGCTCGCCTCCTACCAGCTCACGCAGGCGAAGCTCGCCGAGATGGCAACCGAGCTGGACGCCGCGCGCCTGCTCGTCTATCAGGCCGCGCACCTGCGCGACGCGCAGGCGGGCGAGGGCGACGAGACGCTCCGCCAGTCAGACCTGACGCGCGCCGCCAGCGAGGCGAAGCTCTACGCCACCGAGGCCGCGCAGCGCATCATCGACGACGCCCTCCAGATTCACGGCGGCGCGGGGCTCGTCCGCGGCTCCGTCGTCGAACGCCTCTACCGCGACATCCGCGCGCTCCGCATCTACGAAGGCACCTCCGAGATTCAGAAGCTGATCATCGCGCGCGAGCTGTTGAAAGAATAGCTGCTGGCTAATGGCGGTCAGCTAACAGCTATTAGCTTCGGCAGGAGGCTGGCGCTCGGTTGCCGAATCAATACGCCCGCGGCTAATCGCCAATGGCTAATCGCTAACAGCTAACCGCTTCCTATGAAAATCAACGTCATCGGCGCGGGGCCGGCGGGGCTCTACTTCGCGCTCCTGATGAAGAAGTCGGACGCCTCGCGCGAGGTCACGGTCTACGAGCGCAACGCCAGTGACTCGACCTTCGGGTGGGGCGTGGTCTTCTCCGACAAGACGCTCGCGTACCTACGCGACAGCGACGGGCCGAGCCACGACGAGATCACGCGGGCGTTCGAGACGTGGGACAACGTGGACGTGGTGCACCGCGGCGAGCGCGTCAGCGTCCGCGGCAACAGGTTCTCAGGCATCGCCCGCATCAGGCTGCTCAACATCTTGCAGGCTCGCTGCGAGGAGTTGGGCGTGCGCCTGCGCTTCCGCGAGGAGGTTGAAGACGCCGGGGCCCTGCGCGACTGCGACCTGCTCGTCGGCGCGGACGGGGTGAACAGCGCGGTGCGCGCGCGTTACCGCGAACGGTTCGGGCCCGACCTCTCCGTGCGCTCGAACAAGTACGTCTGGTACGGCACGCGCCGCCTCTTCCACGGGCTCACGCTCACCTTCCGCGAGACGCGCGACGGCGTCTTCGCCGCGCACTCCTACAAGTTCGACTCGCGGACGAGCACGTTCATCGTCGAGTGCGACGAGCGGACGTGGGGCGCGGCGGGCTTCGCCGCGATGTCGGACGAGGGGGCGCGCGCCTACCTCGCCGCGGCCTTCGCCGCAGACCTCGAAGGCCACGAGCTGCTGTCGAACAACTCGCGCTGGATCAACTTCCTGTTAGTCCGCAACGCGCGCTGGCACTTCGAGAACGTCGTGCTGCTCGGCGACGCGCTGCACACGGCGCACTTCTCCATCGGGTCGGGCACCAAGCTCGCGCTCGAAGACGCCATCGCGCTCCACCACTGTTTCGCGAATGTCGGCGGCGTGCGCGCGGCCCTGCGGGAGTTCGAGCGGGCGCGCAAGCCCGTCGTCGAGGAGTACCAGCGCGCGGCTTACGAGAGCCTCGTGTGGTTCGAGAACATGAGGGACTACACACACCTCGCGCCGCTCCCCTTCGCCTTCAGCCTGATGACGCGCAGCAAGAAGATCACGCACGAGAGCCTGCGCCGCCGCGACCCGGCGTTCGTCGCCGCCTACGAGGCGTCGCTCGCCTGAGCGCGAACTTCTCCACCCGTAACGCGGAGACGCGGAGATGCGGGGAAGATCAGGTCTCCGCGTCTCCGCGCCTTTCCGGCCCCCGCGTCTCGGCGTCAGCGCGTCTCCGCGTCTCTTTCACCTTCCCACTTCGGCGGGAGCAGGCGGCGGCGACCGTCGGCGCTGAGCGCGGCGCGGGGCTCGTCGCGCGCCGTGCGATCCCAGAGCTTGCAGGTCACCTGCTTGTGGGCCTGATCGAGCGCCTCGCAATAGTTCGTGTAAGTGCAGCGTCTGACGTCTTCGCCGCGACCGAGCCTCACCTTCAGGAACCAGTCGGGGTCGGCGAGCGACTGCCGCGCCGCGCCGACGATGTCCGCCTCGCCCCGCCGCAAAACCCCTTCCGCCTGCTCGAACGTCGAGATGCCGCCCGCGGCGACGACGGGCGTCGCGCGCCCGTCTTCCGCGAGCGCGCGCTTGATCGCGGCGACGAGCGGGAGGCTGCGACCGAAGGGGCCGCGCGCGTCCGAGAGCACCGTCGGCATGCACTCGTAGCCGCTCTCGCCGGTGTAGGGGTAGACGGCCTCGCCGACCTTCGGCTGCCGCGCGTCCTCGAACTTCCCGCCCTTCGAGATCGAGAGGAAGTCGAAGCCCGCGCGCGCGAACTCTCTGCCGAAGTAGATCGCGTCGTCGATGCGGCTGCCGCCCGCGATCACCTCGTCGCCGAGGAAGCGCGCGCCGACCGTGTAATCCGTCCCGACTTCGGCGCGCACCGCCGCGAAGACTTCGAGCGGGAGGCGCGCGCGCCTCTCGCGCGCGCCGCCGTAGCCGTCCCGCCGATCGTTGAGCGCGGAGAGGAACGAGGCCATCGTGTAGGCGTGTGCGTAGTGCAGCTCCACGCCGTCGAAGCCCGCCTCCCGCGCGCGCCGCGCGGCGGCGGCGAAGATTCCGGGCAGCACGCGCGGCAGCTCTTCGACGTGCGCGAGGTGCGTGTCGGTCACGCGCTCGCGGTAGCCCTTGTCGAGGGATTCCAGCTCCCGCGCGTCTAAAACTTTTTCGATCAACTCGTCGCCCGCGCCCGCGAGGAACGCGCGCACGCTCCCTTCCTCCGCCTCGGCCCAACTTTCATCCTCGGTCGCCGCGGCGAGCGCGCGCCGGTGCCGGTCGTTCAGGTCGAGGAAGCGCGCGAAGTATTTCGACCGCTCGGGACGCCGCTTGACCGAGAGGAAGTCGATGATCTGTATGAAGAGCCGCGTGCGACCGCCGCTCGCGCGCCGCACCGCCTCGACCAGCCCGGCGAGGCCGGGGACGAAGCGGTCGTGCCCGATGCGCAGGAGCGGCCCCGAAGGGATGTCGCGCACGCCCGTCGCCTCGACCACTATCGCGCCGGGCCGCCCCTCGGCGAAGCGCGCGTACCAGTCGAGGTTCTCTCCGGTGACGAAGCCGTCGGCGGTCGCGCGCCACGGGACCATCGCCGGAACCCACGTGCGCTGTTCGAGCGTCGTCGCGCCGACGCGGATCGGCTGGAAGAGTAGTGAGCGCGCGGCCTCATCGCGCGAGGGCCAACGCGCTTCGGGAAGCTCGTGCCGGACGGGGTTTGCGGGACGCCAAGTCATGCGGGCTTTTCAGCCGCGTAGTGTAGCAGGTTTAGCGCGCCGCGCGGGGGCGGCGGGCCGACGCGCCGAGTAGTGTCCTAGTTTCGACATTTCTCCGTGCCCCTCCGTGTCCTCTGTGACTCCGTGGTGAGTGCCCCCGATCATCGCTCACCACGGAGACACGTAGATCACAGAGGACGCACGGAGGAAAATCAAATCAGGACACCACCACGCGCCGCGGTGTCTGTCGCGGCGAAGACCTTTGGGTAGAATTTCGCCCTCTTGGTGGCCGCCGCTTGCGGTCGACCCGCGCCGACCGTTCGGCAAGCCTTCGCCGGAGGAACCCATGTTCGGAGTCAAGTTCATCAAGTCGCAACCCACGACCTACCTGATCCAGTACAAAGACGGGAAGGCGGTGCGGCAGGGCGCAGGCATTTCTTTCTTCTACTACGCGCCCACGACCTCTCTCGTCGCCGTCCCCGTCGCAAGCTCGGACGCGCCCTTTATCTTCAACGAGCTGACGTCAGGCTTTCAGGAGATCACGATTCAGGGGCAGGTGACCTACCGCATCACCGACCCGCAGCGCGTCGCGCAGCTCCTCAACTTCTCGCCCGAAGGGTTCCGGCAAGCTTACGTCTCCGACGATCCGCAGAAGCTGCCGCAGCGCGTCGTCAACGTCAGCAAGGTGCTGACCCAGAAAGAGCTCCAGTCGCTGACGCTGCGGCAGGCGCTGCGCGCGGCCGACGCGCTCGTGCAGAAGATCGGGGCGGGGCTGCGCGCCTCCGCCGAAATCAACGCGCTCGGGCTCGAAATCCTCGGCCTCTCCATTCTCGCCATCCGCCCGAACCCGGAGACGGCGCGCGCGCTCGAAGCCGCGGCGCGCGAGCAGTTGCTGGGCGAGGCCGACGAGGCCATCTACGCGCGCCGCAACGCGGCGGTCGAGCAGGAGCGCGCCATCCGCGAGAACGAGCTGAACACCGAGATCGCGGTCGAGAACAAGAAGCGGCAGATCCGCGAGGCGCAGGTGGACGCCGAGCGCGCCGTGCAGGAGAAGCAGCACCAGCTCCGCGTCGCGGAGCTGGACTCGCGCATCGCCCTCGAAGACAAGAACAAGACGTTCGTCGCCCTTTCGGCGGAGAACGCCAGGACCGAGGCGGACGCCAAAGCCTACGGCGTCGCCGCCTCGATGCGTGCCGTCGAGGGCGTGGACGCGCGCGTCCTGCAAGCTCTGGCGAGCGTCGGGATGCGGCCCGAACAGCTCATCGCCCTCTCCTTCCAAACAATCGCCGAGCGGGCCGACAAGATCGGGCAGTTGAACGTCTCGCCCGATCTGCTGCGCGAGCTACTCGACAGGAAAAGTGACGGGTGATGAATAGGGGCCGTTAGCCGTGAGCGATTAGCTGTTAGCAGGGCAAGAAAAGCTTTCTTCCTGCTAACAGCTAATCGCTCACAGCTAACGGCCCTTTTGTTATGAATCGTCTGACCGAGAACAAGCTGGTCCTCGTCACGCGGCAGACGCGCCTCGAAGAACTGGTCGTGCGTTTTAACACCGTCGCGCAGGCCAAGTTCTACGTCGAGCACCTCGGCGCGGACTTCTCCGACTACGAGCGCGAGCACGCACGCTACCGGCGCGCGGCGGCGGAGGCCGAGGCCGCACTCTCCGCGCTCGGCAGGCTCCAGACACTGCGGCGCGAGTTCCTCCCGAACTTCATCTTCGGGCCCGAAGACACCACCGTCGTGCTGGGGCAGGACGGGCTCGTCGCCAACACCGTCAAGTATTCGGACTCGCGGCCCATCATCGGCGTCAACCCCGACCCCGCGCGCTGGGACGGCGTGCTCCTGCCCTTCACCGTCGGCGACCTGCCGAAGATCGTGCCGGAGGTCTTTGCCGGGCGGCGCACGCTCAAAGCGGTGACCATGGCGAAGGCCGAGTTGGGCGACGGCCAGAAGCTCTACGCCGTCAACGACTTCTTCGTCGGCGTCCGCTCGCACGTCTCGGCGCGCTACACGATCAGCGCGGGCGGGCGCGAGGAGCGGCAGTCTTCGAGCGGCATCGTCGTCTCGACGGGCCTCGGCTCAACGGGCTGGTTCAAGAGCCTGATGACGGGCGCGGTCTCGGTCGCGGCGGCGGCGGGCGGGAAGAAGTTGCGGCTCAAGTCCCTCGAAGGTTTCGCATGGGACGCCGACTGCTCTACTTCACCGTGCGCGAGCCCTTCCCGAGCAAGTCTTCGGAGGCCACGCTCGTCTTCGGGCGCGTCACGCGCGGCGAGCCGCTCGTCGTCGTCTCGCAGACGCCTGAAGCCGGCGTCATCTTCAGCGACGGCGTCGAGAAGGATTTTCTGGAATTCAAATCCGGCGCGCGCGCGACCATCACGCTGGCGGAGAAGAAAGGTCTTCTGGCGGTCTGAATACCGGCGGGGCGCGAAGTCGCGGCGGGGGTAATGCGTCGCGGCTCGACGCGCTACGACTGCGTGGGAAGTTTGCCATGATGCCCACGCTTTCTCAGCCCCGCCGAGCCGTCGCTGAGACTCATGCGATCACCCTCCATCGCCGTCGGACTCGTACTCGTCCTGATGCTGGCTTACAGCGTCGCGGTCTACGTGCTCGTCATCCCGCAGAGGCGCGCTCATCGAGAGGGGGTGGAACGCTTCGCCGCGCGTGCCGGACGGGGTTCGGTGGGCGCTAGGTCATAGCGGGTGCGCGACGGCGCAGTGTAGCAGGTTCGGCGCGGTGACGCGGAGCGCGCGCCGCGCGGGGAGTGTCTACCCTCGCGCGGCGCAACTCTGCTAAGATGCGCCGCGTCAGAAGCGCCCGCCCCGCGCGCGCGGCCAGCGCGCGCCGACACGAATGAGCCAGCGCACACGCTTCATCCTCGTCTGCCTCTTCTTCGCGTTCGCCTACGTCTACGCGGGGCTGAACGCCTACCAGAGCTTCGCCGCGCAGGACAGCAGCCCCGGCTGGCAGACGCGCCAGCCGGGCCGGCGCGTCGAGATCAGGTCGGTGCACGAGGGCAGCCCCGCGGCGGAGGTGTTGCGGCGGGGCGACGAGATCGTCTCGATCAACGAGCAGCCCGTCGGCAGCGTGAGGCAGGCGCGCGCGCTCACCACGCGCCTCGCCGTCGGCGCGAGCTACCGGATCGTCGTGCGGCGCGACGGCGTGGAGCAGGGCTTCACCCTGCGAACCGGGCCCGTCCCGCTGCGCGCGTGGCTGACGCTGTTCGCGATCTCCGTCTTCCTCCCCGTCATCTTCCTCTCGACCGGGTTCGCGGTCTTCCTGCTCAAGCCGGACGACAAGCAGGCACTGCTCTTCGCCCTCATGTTCGGCCTGATGATCATCCCGACGGCGTTCGGGCAGACGGCGGGGCTTCCCGCGCCGCTCGCCGCCGTGATGCTCGCCGGCCCCGCCATGAGCGTCTGGTTCTTCCCGCTCTTCCTGCATTTCTTCCTCGTCTTCCCCGACCGCTCGCCCCTGCTGCGTCGCTTCCCCCGCGCCGAACTCTACCTCTACGTGCCGCATCTACTCTTCGCGCTGCCCGACCGGGTGCTCGACGTGATGCTGGCCGCGGGCGCCAACGGCGCGTCCTTCGACTCGCCCGCCGCGTCGCTCCTGCAATACGCGGGCGTCGCCGTCACCCCGCTCTACCTCTTGGGCGGGCTCGTCTCGCTCGTCTCCAACTACCGCCGCGCCGATCTGCTGGCGCGGCGCAGGATGCGCGTGGTGGTCGCGGGGATGCTGGCGGGGATGCTGCCGGGCACGCTGCTCTTCTTCGTCATCCCCGTCGCCGCGCTCTTCGCCGGGGTCAAGGGCGTGGTCGGCGAGGGGTTTGAAATCTTCGCCTACCTCGGCTTCGCGCTCGTCCCCCTGTCTTTCGCCTACGCTATCCTGCGCCACCGGGTCATCCCCGTCAGCCTCATCATCCGCCGCAGCGTCCAGTACCTTCTGGCGAAGAACGCGCTGCGCGTGCTCCTCCTGCTGCCCGTCGCCGGGCTCGTCGTCTCAATCGCCGCCGATCCCAACCGCAAGCTTTCGGACATACTGCTCCGCAACTCTTTCTACTTTTACTTACTGCTCGCCGCCGCCGTCGCGCTCGGCCTCGTCTTCCGCCGCAGACTCTCCGAATGGATCGACCGGAAGTTCTTCCGAGAGCAGTACGATCAGGAAAAGATCCTGCGCGCGCTCGTTGACGACGTGAAGCGTCTGGACTCGATGCCGGAGATGTCGCGGCGCGTGTCGGAAGAGGTCGAGCGCGCGCTGCACCCGGAGCGCGCCTACCTCTTCTACCGCGAGCGCGATCACGGCGACCTCTCGCTGAGCTACACGTCGGGCGGCACGTCGCACGACCTGCGCATCCCCGACAGCTTCCAGCTCCTGCGCCTGATGGAGCTTCAGGGCGGCGCGCAGGACTTCCCCCTCCCGCCGAAGACGAACCTGCCGCAAGGCGAGAAGGACTGGCTCGCCTCGCTCGGCGCGCGCCTCGTCGTCCCGATGACGGGAACCGACAACCGGCTCGCGGGGCTCTTCATCCTCGGCGACAAAAAATCGGAAGTCCCTTACACGGCGCGCGACCGCGAGCTGTTGGAGTCGGTCGCCGGCCAGATCGCCATCGTCTACGAGAACCTGCGCCTGAAAGGTCGCGTGCGGGAGGATCGCAAGGTTCGCCGCGAGGTGCTGTCGCGCTTCGAGGGGCAGCAGATCAACTTGCTCAAGGAGTGCCCGCGCTGCGGTCGCTGCTTCGACTCGGCGGCGACCGAGTGCGAGCGCGACGGCGCGGAGTTGACGCTGACGCTACCGGTCGAGCGCGTCGTCGAGGGCCGCTACCGGCTCGAACGCCTGATCGGCAAAGGGGGCATGGGCGCGGTCTACGAGGCGACGCACCTGAAGCTCAACCACAGAGTCGCCCTCAAAGTTTTAAGCGGGCAGATGTTCGGCAACGCCTCGGCGCTCCGCCGCTTCGAGCGCGAGGCGCAGGCGCTCGCGCGGCTCTCACAGCACCCGAACATCGTCTCCGTCCACGACTACGGCGAGTTGCAGACCGAGGGCGCGTTTCTGGTCATGGACTTGATTGAGGGCGAGAGCTTAGGCGCGCTGCTCAAGCGCGAGCGCAGGCTCGACGCCGCGCGCGCCGCCGACATCTTCCACCAAGTCCTCGAAGGCTTGAAAGCGGCGCACGCCGCGGGGGTCGTCCACCGCGATCTCAAGCCGGACAACGTCTTCCTCTCGCGCACGCCGGAGGGTCGCGCGCACGTCCGCCTGCTCGACTTCGGCCTCGCCAAGCTCACGCAGGGGCTCGCCGCGGATTCGGAAGCCCCCACGGCGCGCGAGCCCTTCACCACACCCGGCGCGGTGATGGGCACGTTCGGCTACATGCCGCCCGAACAGTTGACGGGCGGGCGCGTTGACGAGCGCAGCGATCTCTTCCCCGTCGGCGTCATGATTGTCGAAGCCCTCACCGGCGAACGACCGTTCAAGGGCAAGACCCTTCACGAGCTGCTGACGGACATCCTGCACGGCGAATACCACCTGCCGGGTGGCGGCGCGGGGGCAGGGCGACTCGACGGCGCGCTCCAACTCTGTCTCGCCAAAGAGCCCGCCGCGCGCTTCGCCTCAGCCGCGGAGGCGCAGGCGCAGCTCATCCCCGCCCTCCGCGAATACTCGCCGCACGACAGCCCCGCCGACGCCGAGACGGTAATCCTCCGGCAGCCGTAAACACTCCCACGCACGCGTGCGTCTTCTCATAAGGAAGGTCTCGGACGACGTTTCCGGAGGCACACGCGACATGCCCGCACACATCAACTACGCCGCACGCACCTTCATCCGCGCCGCCGCGCTCCTCTTCGTCGTCGCGCTCTGCCGCGCCGACGGACGCGCGCAGATCGGCGCGCCCGCGCCCTTCCTCCACCCGGCGATGAACCGCACGCACGTCGCCTTCGCCTACGCGGGCGACATCTGGGCGGTGGCGCGCGCGGGCGGAGAGGCGCGCAGGCTCACCACCGACGCCGCGCGGGAGGACTACCCCGTCTTCTCCCCCGACGGCTCGCGCTTGGCCTTCGGACGGCAGAGCGCGTCGGGCGGCGCGCCGGGCTGGGACGTGTACGTCATGCCCGCCGCGGGCGGCGAAGCCGTGCGCCTGACCTACCACCCGGAGATCGACGTGCCCGTAGGCTGGACGCCCGACGGTCGCCGCGTCCTCTTCACGTCGTTCCGCGACCGCACCTACGTCCTCGAAGGCCGCCTCTACACCGTCCCCGCCCAAGGCGGCTTCCCCGAAGCCCTCCCGCTGCCCGTCGGCTGGTCGGGCGCGTTCTCCCCGGACGGCGCGCGCCTCGCCTACGTGCCCTACATCAGCCCGCTCGAAGGCTTCGACTGGCGCAACTACCGCGGCGGCGGCCCCGCCAGAATCTTCGTCGCGCGGCTCTCCGACAGCGCGACGGAGGCGGTTCCGCGCGCCGACTCGAACGACACCTGCCCGATGTGGGCGGGGGACAAAATCTACTTCCTCTCGGATCGAGACGGCACGAACAACCTCTTCGCCTACGACGCGCGCACGCGCGCCGTCGCGCAGCTCACGCGCTTCGTCAAGTTCGACATCAAGGCGGCGTCCTTCGGCGGCGGCGCGGTCGTCTTCACGCAGGGCGGCGCGATCCACGTCTTCGATCCCGCGACGAACGAGACGCGCCGGCTCGACGTTCGCATCTCCGCAAACGACTTCCCCGAGACCGCGCCGCGCAAAGTGAACCCGTGGCAGTGGGCGAGCGCGATCGGCGTCTCGCCCGCGGGAGACCGGCTGCTCTTCGGCGCGCGCGGCGAGGTCTTCGTCGCAAGCGCCGAAGACGGCGGGCTGACGAACGTCACCAACTCGCCCGCCGCCGCCGAGACCTCGCCCGCGTGGTCGCCCGACGGCAGACGGATCGCCTACTTCTCCGACGAGTCGGGCGCGCAGGAGCTTGTCATACGTTCGCCGGACGGCGGCCCGCCGCGCCGGGTGAGCGTCGAGGGCCAGCCGACGATGTACTCCGAGCTGCTGTGGTCGCCCGACGGTCGCCGCGTCGCGTTCTCCGACGCGCACCTCAACCTCCGGCTCTGCGATCTCGAACGCGATGCCTGCGAGCGCATCGACGCGCACACGCACTCGGACGGCACGACCTTCTTCCAGCCCGCGTGGTCTGCCGACGGTCGCTGGCTCGCCTACTCGAAGTACGGCGTGAACCGCGTGCGCTCCGTCGCGCTCTACTCGGTAGAACGCCGCCAGAGCTTCGTCGTCACAGACCCGCGCACCGACGCGCAGTGGCCCGTCTTCGACCGCGGCGGGAAATACCTCTACTTCGTCGGCAGCAACCAGACCGGGCTCGTCGAGTCGCAAGGGTGGTCGGGCTTCCCCTTCCGCTCGCAGGTCGCGCGCGCCGTCTACGCCGTCGTCCTCGATCGCGAGACGCCCTCGCCCCTCTCGCCCCGCGCGGCGCGGGACGGCGCGAAGGACGCGGCGCAAAATCCGGCGACGGCGACGACGACGCCGCCGCCGCAAGCCCTGACGGTTGATCTGGCCGAGATCAACCGGCGCGTGCTGCCGCTGGCGATTGGCGTCTCGAACCCGGCGCGGCTCATGGCCGGCAAGCCGGGCGCGCTGTTCGTCGTCGAAGGCGCGACGCTCCACAAGTTCACCGCGGGCAAGCCAGCCGCCGAGAAGTTTGTCGAGGGCGCGGGCAACTACCGCGTGACGTCGGACGGCGCGCGTCTGCTCTATCGGCGTCAGGGCCAGTGGGCGAGCGTCGGGACGGACGCGGCGCCCAAGCCGGAGGAAGGCCGCTTCACGTTGAAGCCCGCGGAGCTGGAGATCGATCCGCGCGCCGAGTGGCGTCTGCTGTACGCGGAGGCGTGGCGGCGGCTGCGCGTCTACTTCTACGATCCGAACATGCACGGGCAGGACACCGCCGCGCTCGAACGCCACTACGCAGCCTACCTGCCGAACGTCTCGACGCGCGAAGACCTCAACCACGTCTTCCGCGAGATGACCTCGCACCTCTCTTCGAGCCACATGGCCGTCGGCGGCGGCGACCGCCCCGCGCAGCAGGGCGGGGCGGCCGAGACGGCGGGCCTGCTCGGCGCGGACTATGAGATCGCGCAGGGCCGCTACCGCTTCAAACACATCTTGCGCGGCGACAACCTGCTCGGGCTGCAAGCGCCGCTCGCGCAGGCGGGCATGAACGTCTCGGACGGCGACTACCTGATCGCCGTCGACGGCGAAGAGCTGCGCGCGGGCGAAGACATAGACCGCCGCCTGCTGAACAAGGCGGGCAAGAGCGTCGAGCTGAAAATCTCGGCGCGCGCGGACGGCGCGCTCGCGCGAACAATCTCCGCCGTGCCCGTCGCCAGCGAGCGTGCGCTGCGCCTGCAAGACCGGGTCGATCAGAATCGGCGGCGCGTCGCCGAGCTGTCGGGCGGTCGCCTCGCCTACATCTACCTGCCGGGCACGCTCGACGACTCCTTCAACACCTTCAACCGCGAGTTCTACGCGCAGCTCGACAAGCAGGGGCTCGTCCTCGACGCGCGCTTCAACGAGGGCGGTCGCGCCGCCGACTACGCCGTCGAGGCTCTCAGCCGCGGGCCGCTCTACCGCGCGCAGCTCCGCGCGGGCGGGGACATACAGATGCCGGTCGGCGTCATCGACGGGCCGAAGGTTCTGCTGACGAACGAGATGTCGGGCTCCGGCGGCGACACCCTGCCGTGGATGGCCCAGCGCACGCGCGCCGCGACGGTCGTCGGGACGCGCACGGCGGGCGCCGGGATCGGCGCGACCTCGCACGATCTGTTAGACGGCGGCTCGATCCGCGTGCCCGACTGGGGCTGGTACGATCCGCGGACTGGCACGTGGCTCGTCGAGAACCGCGGCGTGACGCCCGACGTGGTGGTCGAAAACTCCCCCGCCGAGTGGCGCGCCGGTCGCGACGCGCAGCTCGAACGCGCCGTGCTGATCGCGCTCGACGCGATCAGGGGCCGCCCGCCCGCGCCGCCGAAGCGTCCGCGCTTCCCCGTCTTCAAGTGACGGGGCGGCGGCCCGAATCGATCCCGAGTGTCGCGCGGGAGGGCTCGCCGATCCGGTGCCGGCGACCGCGCTGGTTTGAAAACTGATCGGAAATTGCATATTGTCTCCCGCACGGAGGCGACAAATTTCTTGACCGACGAACTGCTCAGGTGGCGCGCCCAGTTTCCGATCCTCGAAAGCTGCACGTACCTCATCTCGCACAGCCTCGGCGCGATGCCGCGCGGCACTTACGACTCTCTGCGCGAGTACGCCGACGTGTGGGCCGCGCGCGGCGTGCGCGCGTGGGCGGAAGGCTGGTGGGAGATGCCGCTCTCCGTCGGCGACGAGGTGGGGAAGATCATCGGCGCGCCGCCCGCGACCGTGGCGATGCACCAGAACGTGTCGGTCTGCCAGTCGCTCGTCCTCTCCTGCTTCGAGCCCGACGCCGGGCGCAACAAGATCGTCTACTCCGATCTCGAGTTCCCCTCCGTCATGTACGCCTACGAGGCCCACGCGCGCGACGGACGGTTCCGCGTCGAGCGCGTCGGCTCGGACGACGGGATGACGGTCTCGCTCGACAAGTTCCTCGCGGCGATTGACGAGGAGACTTTACTGGTTCCGATCTCGCACGTGCTGTTCAAGAGCGCGTCCCTGCAAGACGCGCGCGCCATCACGGAGCGCGCGCACGAGGTCGGCGCGCTCGTCGTCTTAGACACCTACCAGTCGGCGGGCACGGTCCCCTTCTCCGTCACCGACTTGGACGTCGACTTCTGCACGGGCGGCTCCGTGAAGTGGCTCTGCGGCGGCCCCGGCGCGGCCTACCTCTACGTCCACCCGCGCCTGCACGACCGACTTGAGCCGAAGGTGACGGGCTGGATGGCGCACGCCGCGCCCTTCGCCTTCGAGCTGCCGCCGATCACTTACGCGAAAGGGATCGCGCGCTTCCTGCACGGCTCGCCCAACGTGCCCGGCCTCTACGCCGCGCGCGAGGGCTACCGCGTCGTCAACGAGATCGGCGTCGCGGCGATCCGCGAGAAGAGCACGCGGCAGACGCAAAAACTGATCGCGCTCTGCGAGGAGGCCGGCTTCGGTGTGACGAGCCCGCGCGCGCCCGAAAGGCGCGGCGGCACCGTCACGGTCGCCGCCGATCACGCCGCCGCCCTGACGCGAGAGCTGATCCGGCGCGAGATCATCGTCGATTACCGGCCCGGCGCGGGCGTACGACTCTCGCCGCACTTCTACACGAAGGACGAGGAGTTGGAACTGGCCGTCAACACGATGCGCGAGATCGTCGAGTCGCGCGCCTACTCCGCGCACGAGGCGGCGGGCGCGGCATTCTAAAGTCAGGGCGCGAACCCCGCATCGGACGCTCGGGGCCGGAATCAAACCTACTCCCCGATCATTCCGGCTCCCGGCTTCCGGCCCCCGGCCCCCGTTTCAGTTGCGGGTTCGTCGCTCTACCCATTAACCCGATTCGAGGTCACGACAATGCAACAACACATCACCATCCTCGGTTGGCTCTACGTCGCCTTCGGGATACTGGGCCTGCTCGGCGGCCTGCTCGTCCTGCTCGGCGCGGGCATAGCCGGCGTGGCGGCGGGCGCGAAGGGCGAGGCGGGCGCGGGGCTGCTCGCGGGCGGCATCCTGTTCTTCGTCTCGATCCTGATCGCGGTGCTGTCCGTGCCGAACATCCTCGCCGGGTGGGGCCTGCTCAAGCGCAAGAGCTGGTCGCGCGTCCTCGCCATCGTCCTCGGCGCGCTCAGCCTGCTCAGCATCCCCGTCGGCACGCTCCTCGGCATCTACACGATCTGGGCGCTGACGAAGCCCGAATCACAGGCGTTGCTGCGCGACTAGATCGCGCCGGAAAGTGACGAGTGCCGGGTGCCGGGCGCCGAGTTAAGAAAACTCCGAAGCCCGGTGCCCGGCACTCCGTACTCAGTACCATGTCCAAAGAATACGGCGGCTCGGCCCCGCTCTCATACAACAAGTTTTCGGCGCGTAAAGAAAGGCTTTGGTGTCCGTCACTTGCGGGTGACACGCTTGACGCTTGACGGATATTTGACGGGATTATTTATGCCACTCGTGAAATTCTGTTGACCACTTGGCACGAAGGGCGCAATAATCGTGGCAAGTTTGATAGCGAGGTGTTTACGATGGCAAGGCGTAACAAAAGAACCCGTCGGAAGCAAGATAATTTGCGTTCCCTCTATGATGCGGCATTAGAGAGCGCCAACCCAAACACCCTTGAAGCAATCCGCTTTACTGAGCGCATAGTTAGTTCGCGGGGTGTTCACCCGTCGCTCAGAGGGCTTGCCGAGTTTGGAACGGTGTTATTAGGCTTGAAGGGTTACAACGAGATATTTCAGTGGCTCGGTAAGTCTTGAAACTCATCCAGCACATCCGGGCAACGGCTTGTCGGGGTGAGGACGCTGAGCTTTGAGCTTGAATAGCTCCGCCCCCTCACAATCGTATCCAAAGAGCGCATTGTGACTGTAGAGAGCCGCGGCGTTTCAGGCGTCGCGGCTCTTTTCCTTTGGCTACTACTTTGCGGCTTTCGCGCCGATGTGGGCTATATTGTGCGCGCCTTGCGGGATTGCATGACCATTCAAGGGTGAGAGTGGATTGTCACGCGCCAGAGCTAAAACTAGCGGACTCAATAGCCGGGTCTATATCGAGGATGACACCGCACAAGATCGCGGCTTTAATCCACGCGACCACAGAAAAGCGTAGCATTAAGAACGCCCATAGGTTACAAACCGCTCTGCACGTTTCGCCAACAAGTGCGGCTAGGCTGTGTCGCACACTAAAACGCCAGCTGGGGAAGCTGTTAACATGTGTTTCTGATAAGCATTTGGTAAACCCTTGTCCTAAGCACAGGAGACTTGCCATGCCCTCACGCCTACGCAGATTATTTGTGCTACTGATTTTGATCGTTACTGCGCCCGCTTACTCATCTACGAACGGACAGCCATCAACCAGCCCGACTGAACAGGCTCAAGTAACTCCTACACCTAAACCGACACCGAGCGTGATCGGGTGGAATCCAGAAACACTTACGGCTATAGGTAACCTCTGGAAATTAGTTGTAGTGATAGTCGGCGGTGCTGTCTTTATCGCTCTGCTAATAATCCTCAGAAAACAGATTAGAACGTTCATAGATAATATAGTGGATAAATCTGGGCACGCGGGGGATGTTGAGCTTAAGGCAGGTCAGCTTGGACTCTCACTTAAGAGTGCAGCCAAAGATGTAGCAAGAGAAGCCGTTGAAGAAGCAAAGGATACGGAAAAAGCAGGCATGAGCCAGTCCGCCGAGGTAGTGTCTCCCGCTGAGGAAGACCCCAAGTTAGCAGGCAAAGAACAACAATTAGAACCAAAGACCTCTGATGAGTGGACTTCCGATCTAGTTGACGCATTAGGAAAGCGAAACCAAGAAGAAGTAGAGAAGATTTATAAAAATATGCAGGAGGCAGAAATCAACGCCACGCAAAGAAAAAAGAATGAAGCCCTACACTTATATGCCCAGTACAGATTTGGTGATCAATCGGCACTGAGAAAACTGCAAGAATTTACGAAGGAAGCGGAGATTGCATCTTACGCGCACCGATTACTAGGTATTAGTAACGAAGATGGTCGTAACTTCGAAGAAGCGTTAAGAGAGTATGAGCGCGCAATAGAAACCAGCCTGGATGAAAAGCGGCGGGTGTTTGATATTGTTAAAGCCGCAGAGTGTTTATTCAAATTAGATAAGCGTCAAGCAGCATATACAAAGATTATGAAAGAAGTTGCTACTGCCGCCGACCCAGAGGCATTAACAGAATTATTTCGCGGGCTTGCATCCTTGTATGGACAGGCAAAGGATTATGAACATAGGGCACTCGCGTTAGAGAAGGCGATTGAAAATGCCCCTAATGATACCGACTTACTTTTTGGTGCAGCATACTCCTATAGCGAAGCTGATATGCATAACCTATCCTTACTTCATTATAAGACTTTATTGGGCTTTAACCCCGAAAGCTCTGCCGCATTAAACAATTCGGGTGTTACTTATGACAAGCTTTCGTTACCCAACCGCTCTGTTGCTTCATATAAAAAAGCGGCTAAATTAAACAATACCCTCGCTTCGGCAAATATTGCGTACCGCTACATGAATGCGGGTTTCTCGGAAGAAGCGAGCATTATATTAAAAGAAGCCAGCCGCCAAGAACACCCCCACAAAAATGTTGGCAGTGCTATGGCATCACTCGCAAAAAAGGAGGAAACCGAGAATGAACAGGAAACAGCGATTATTAATGCAGCGATTCAGCAACAAAGCTTTCTACGATCTTATGCGGCAACCTACTTCACCCCTACTGCTGAGCATAGCTTTGCGGGCATTTGGTTGTTCTCGGATGGTATTGAAATGATAATTAACCAGACTGATACAAGCATGGTAGGGGAATGGTTGCAGGCGGGTAAGAAGAGTAAAATCGAAGGGCTTATAACTAACAATACAGCAAAGGTCACTTTGTCCAAAATGCAATATTATGGCGACAATAAGGAACTTTTCTATAATAAGGATAGTGCTGGTTATGCTTACTTATCAGAGGACGGTCGAAAACTAAATATTATGACGCAAAAGGATAACCAGCACTCATTTCTTACGCTAACTAAGAAAGAGGATAAGGAAATTCCGCCGGGTGAAGGGTGAACAGCACTTTAGTATGCAATTAGTTTTGCAGCACAATCGCCACAGGGCGCGAGTTTTTATATTTGAGTTAGAGCGATGAGAGAAAAATACTATCCGCCGATCCAGAGCGGGCAAGAGTTTCATTGCTACCATTGTGGGGTGTTTGCCTCGCAGTATTGGGAAACGATTTATAAGGAGCGAACCGGGGCGACGCTGACTGCCACCGGGATTCTGCGCTGTGTATGTCGGCACTGTAAGAAGGAGAGTTATTGGTATGCCGAACGAATGATCATCCCGGCAGCCTCTTTCGCAGAGCCGCCACACCCCGATCTTCCTACGGACTGCCTAGCTGATTATGTAGAGGCTTCAACTGTGGTCGCGGCATCCCCGCGTTCGGCTGCCGCGTTGCTGCGCCTCTGCATTCAAAAGCTAATGCCGCATCTTGGAGAGAAGGGGAAGAATATCAACGATGATATTGCTTCCCTTGTGGCAAAAGGGCTGCCGCCGCTGATTCAAATGGCTCTTGATTACTGTCGTGTAGTAGGGAATAACGCCGTACACCCTGGCGAGCTAGACTTGAATGACACACCAGAGATCGCGCACGAATTATTCAGGCTGATTAACTTTATCGTTGATACAATGATCGCGCGCCCGAAAGAACTTGAGGCGCTATACAATACGCTTCCGCAAGGCGCGAGAGATGCGATTGATAAGAGGGATAACAAGCTGTAGGAATACGCCGCGCACATTTTTCGTGTCTAGCGATACGCCGTCACAGATGAACCATTCGACAGCCTTACTATCCGAAGAAATAGCCAGAGTGGAAAAAGAGAGGGCGCTTGTTTAAGGCTGTTTCCGTTTCAGCAGTCGGCTAACTGCGGACTTCAGTTCCGCCTCATCCTTCAATGCCTGACTAATACGGTCTGCAAGTTCCGTCATAACGACACGAATCTCGCTGGCTATCTCTAGACATTCCTCATCTGACTGTTCGTGCAGCCCTTCGCTTAGCGCGCTGTGTAAAAGCGTTAGCGGGTTGTGCCCTTCGATTAGGAGCACTTGCGGGATGGCGTCTTTTATGTCGTCTATCGCTTTGCTGAATTGCGTCTCCGTTTGAGCGGCGGCGAACCGCTTTAGGATTTCTTCGGCTGCCCCCAGTCGCGCGGCTACTTTGGCGATGTCTCCTATTATCCTGCCCCTCTGGTTTTCGATAACCCGCCTGTAGTATGCGAACGCGCCTATGCCAAGCCCCTGATTCTCTGCGCGCCTGCCCTTCAAATAGGTTTCTCTATCCGGGCCGATAAGAGTGATAACGCGCGCAGGCGTTGGCGGGCCGAATGCTGGCAATTCGCCGAACTTAATCACTTCGCCGTCAAGTGTTTCGCTAATGCGCTCTGCATGAATAGCGAAAGTTTTCCGCGTCTTCCGGCAATTCCTACACAGGTAAGACAGGAAAAAGTCAGTAATGGCCGAATAGTGTGCTTTCTGTAGTGTGCAATGGAAAAAGCGCGGGCCGTTACAGGCGGCGGACGTGCAGTGAAGTTGTATAACGGGCGTCGAAATAACAAATGCGTTGCGCGCAGCTTCCCACTCATAAAGGGCTAGTATGTGCGGGGTGTTAGGCGGTACGGTTTCCAGAAATTCCGCGAAGGTTATCCGTTCCGGCTCTTTATCTGTGGCTTCGCTTGACATGGTTTGTGTCGTCTCTCCGCTGTTAGTTTGCGATGGTGAAGCAACAGCACACCACTGGACGCAGGATATACTAAGGCATTACAGTTTTCTATCGGCGGTAGGCTTTAACTTCAAAGGCAAGTGAAGTGTGCTCACACCTATTCCAACGAAAGGAAACGAAATGAGCACAGAGAGACCAAAGCACACGCCAGATGAGATCGCAGAGGCAATAGCAACTCTACTCGAAACGCCGGGGCTGCCTAATGCGATCTATGACTCACTCACAGACCACGTAATCGATCTGCTGACCCGGTCGCGGTATGTCTCGACTGAGTTAGTGAGATCAACTTACCCGCAATTGTATCGGCAGACCGCACCCGCGCTGCCGACAAGCGACGCATAACCAGCCGGAAACTTCATTGGCAAGTGAAGTGTGCAGCCGTGAAAAACGGTCTGTCTCGATCTGTCGCCGCTAAACAGGAGGGGTAGCGCCAGTGAGTGAGCGTAAAGGCGAGTTCCGGCTAGAGGATTACCGGGAGTTTCAGCGGCATCTCGAAAGCAAAGGCTTTGAGACGCCAGCGGGGTTCGCGCGGACGATCTACAAGAGCGGGCTGTGGGATGATGCGGTCGCGGCGTATCGCCAGCGGCGCGGGAAGTGCGGGATTCTCAAATGGTATTCGCGCTTTAGCTACGCGGAGTGCCTAGCTTATGCCTGTTACCGCAAGGCAATCGAAGGCATTACCGGGCGCGCTATCGTGAGTGCGAAGGATTACGCTTTCAAGATGCACGCGACGGGGCTGCGCGACGCCGACATTAAGAGGTTTAAGAACGGGCTGCCATCAGTGTTTCTCCGCCGCAGGCGTCCGCGCGGGCGCGTGGGGATGAAAAAATCACGATTCACCTTCGAGCAGTGTTTGATGTACGCGCGACACTTAGAGATCGCGGGGCAGCTGGGAGACGCCAGCGCGCGGCAGTTCGCCAGAGCGATCCATCAAAGCGGGCGGCATGATGAAGCGATAGAGGCGTGGTGGGTTCGCTACCACACGCGCCGGATCGTCGCCGAGATCATGCACGACGCGCTTGACGAAGCGGCGGACAACGCGCGTGGCGGGTGTGCTATATGCGGCGGCGCGGGGTTCTATTATCCAGAGGGCGAGCCTTATTCGCTTGTGCTCTGCGCGCATGGCGAGACGGCTAACGTAACGATCAAGCTGCGCCCGGTGAAGCGAAAGGACGCCAGCGCGCAATCAGCGCCGACGCCAGAGCTAAAGCGAAAGACGACGCCAGCCCGCCCGCGACTGCCGCGCCGCATCGCCGATCTGTTGCCGCTCGCGCGATCCATTATCGAGTATGCGGCTTCGTATGGCGTGCCAGTCAAAACGCAGCTGGAAGAATCGAGCTATACAGAGCCAGAGCGTCGGCGGCTGCGTAAGGCGTTGAAGCTAGCGCGGCAAGAATACTAACCCCAGCTTGCAGAGACTTCGGCGTGCGGCTGCTTTAGCTGTGGCGGGCGTTCGCGGGTTCGGACGTAGCGCGGGACGCCAGCGGGATCGTGAGCGATTCTAGGGGCGTTTAAGGCGCATAGTGGAGATCGTATGGTTTCCGATAATCGTGCTTAAGTGTTGAAATGATTGGAGCAAATTAGGCTGACCGCGCCTCTAGCAAAATATAGAAGGGTCATGACTAGATAACGGCGACTGAACCGGCGTTAAACTAAGTCATGGCAGCTAGTTCTAAGCAGTTTGTGCGCGCACGAATTTCTCGTGCTAAATTCAGGCAACTTCTCAAGCTCTTTGCACTCGATCTGACCGCC
>DASVQC010000072.1:0-117451 GCA_036389335.1 Pyrinomonadaceae bacterium
TTACTCATTACTCATTACTCATTACTCATTACTCATTACTCATTACTCATTACTCATTACTCATTACTCATTACTTCCTCTTCCCTGTCACCTGTCACTTGTCACGGTTCACGGTTTTTACCTTGTGTCGCATTTTTGCGGCGCGGCGGGGCGCGGGCGGCGGCTGACTGACGTGTTACAGCTCGCTTGGCGGGCGGCGCGCGGGTTGCTGTGGGGGGGGCGTGCGCGCGGCGCGCGGCGACATTCGGTTGAGAAGGATGGCGGAATGCCGTATCTTGCTGCCCAAGCACCTCGGCGCGCCGGAACCAGAGACGAAAGGCTACCCACGCAACACGCGCCACGCGCGCGGCTCGCGGCATGGACGAACGAACGGCGGGACAGGAAGCGGCACGCAAGTTCACCGGCGCGGGAGTGCTCTTCGCGCTCGCCGGTCTGCTCCTCTTCGCCTACTTCGTCTGGAAGGCGGGGCCCGCGCTCGTCTGGACGCAGATGCGCTCGCTCGGCTGGGGCTTCCTCGCGATCCTCGTCGTCTCCGCCGCGCGCCCCGTCGTGCGCTCTCTCGCTTGGACGCGCTGCTTCGAATCCACTCACGCCCTGCGCTGGCGCGACGCCTTGGGCGCGTACCTCGTCGGCGACGCGCTCGGCAACCTGATGCCGCTCGGCATCGTGGTCAGCGAGCCGGCGAAGGCGGCGATGGCGCGCGGGCGCGTGCCGCTCGTCGCCGCGGCGTCCGCGCTCGCCGTCGAGAACCTCTTCTACATGCTCTCGGTCGCGCTCTTCGTCTTCGCCGGGATGGCGGCGCTGCTCTTGAGCTTCCCGCTGCCGCCCAAACTCCGCCTGCTGAGCTACGCCACCCTCGGCGGCATTTTCTGCGTCATCCTCTTCGGCTACGCGGTCGTCCGCAGGCGCTGGCGCTTCCTGAGCGGCGCGGTCGAGTTCTTCGCGGCGCGCGGCGTGGGGCGCGGCTTCCACGGGCGGCACGGCGCGCGCTTCGGCGCCATCGAGGATCGCGTCTACGGTTTTTACGGGCGGCACGGCGCGCGCTTCGCGCCGATCATGCTGCTCGAAACCTGCTTCCACCTCGCGGGCGTCGTCGAAGTCTTCGCCACGCTCTACTTCATCAGCGGCGCGAAGGCCTCTTGGCTCGCGGCGTTCGTCCTGGAGTCGGTCAACCGCGTCATCAACGTCGTCTTCAAGTTCGTGCCGATGAGGGTCGGCGTGGACGAGGCGGGCACGGGGATGTTCACGAAGGCGCTCTCGTTGGGGACGACGGCGGGCGTGACGCTCGCCATCGTGCGCAAGGCGCGGGTCGTCGTGTGGACGGCGGTCGGCGTCGCGCTGCTCGTGCGGCGCGGGCTGACCGTGAAGGCCGCGGCGCGCGAGGCGCGCGACGCCGCGCGCGACGTGGCCGAGGGCAGGCGCGTAGCCGCCGACCAGTCGCGCGTCGCGGTCGGCGACGAACCCGCCGCCGCGCGCCACACGTAATAAAGGAAGAGGCGGGCGGCCTCAGCCGAGCAGAGTCCTGATGATTTTCCTTTCGGCTTTAGCCCGAAGGGAGACGAATTTGCATCGCCACGCAGGCCCGCCGGCTAAAGCCGGCGGCGAGTTGTAATCGCACTCCACCCTTTCGAGATTCGCGGCGCGGCCGGGGAAGCATGGTCGAGTTACTGGACGAGCGGGGTAAGATCGCGGTCGGCGCGGAGGCGCGCGCCAAGTCGCAGCCGCGCGCCCGCGCGTGGGCGCTCGACCGCGCGGCCCTCTTGGCCCTCTCGCTCCTGTTCGCCTGCGGCCTGGGCCTGCGCCTGTCGGGCGTCTCGGCGGTCGGCTTCGCCGAGGACGAGATCAACAAGCTCGACGCCGTCGGCGCTTACGGTCGCGGCGACATCACGCCGAACGCCGAGCACCCGATGCTGATGAAGACGCTCGTCTTCGCCTCGACGCGCGCGGCGGCGGCGTGGAACGCACGAGGGCACAAGGGCGACACCATTGCCGCGCTCGACATCAGCGACGAGGCCGCGCTCCGCTTCCCCAACATACTCTTCGGCGCGCTCACCGTCGTCCCGCTCTTCCTGCTCACGCTCTCGCTCTTCGACCGCCGCACCGCGCTCACAGCCGCCGCGCTCTGGGCCTTCGGCGTCAACGCGATCACCTACAACCGCGTGGCGAAGGAGGACACGCTGCTCGTCTTCTTCATGCTCCTCGCGTTCTATTTTTACGTCCGCGCGAAGCAGGCCAGCGGCTTCGACGCGCGCGCCAAGCGCGGCTTCTACAGGTGGAGCGGCGCGTCGTTCGGCCTGATGCTCGCCTCGAAGTACTTCCCGCACTACTTCGGGCTGAACATGCTCTACCACCACTTCGCGCGCCTGCGCCGCCGCGAGCCGAATGAACCCGCCGGCCACACGCCCGCCGTCTTTTACGCCTGCACGCTCGCCGCCTTCCTCGTCGCCAACCCCGCGATCCTCCTGCCGCAGACGTGGCACTACATCAACACCTATTCGAGCGAGCAGCTCTTAACGCACCACGGCTACCTCTTCGGCGACACGCTCTACGCGAACCACGTCTCCTCGACGCCCTTCGGCACGCCGTTCTACTTCTACCTGCTCTTCCTCGCCATCAAGCTGCCGCTGCCCGTGCTCGCCGCGACGGCGGCGGGCCTCTGCATCTGCGTGCGGCGGTGGCGCGAGCCGGGCGCGGCGTTTTTGCTGCTGATGTTCCTGCTCTGGATCGTGCCGTATTCGATCTTCGGCGCGAAGTGGCTGCGCTACACGCTCTCGCTGATGCCCTTCGTCTACATGCTCGCCGCGGTCGGCGTCGCGTGGCTGCTGCGGCGGGCCGAGGCACTCGGGGGCGGCGGGACGTTCGCGCCCGCGCGCCTCGCCGCCGCCGCCGTCGTGCTCGTCTTCCTCGCGCTCCCCGCGTGGTCGGCCCTCGCCAGCCGCCCCCACTACGCGATGTACACGAACGCGCTCGGCGCGGGCCGCGCCGGCCACTACTTCCCGCACGACGAGTTCTACGACGACGGCCTGCGCGAGGCGATCAAGTTCGTGGCGGCGCGCGCGCCGCGCGGCTCGACGGTCGCCCACGAGACGCCGGGCGTCGTCCGCCACTACCTCGAACGGTTCGGTCGCACGGACTTGGACGCGCGCGTCCTCTCGGCCTCCGATTTCAAAGTCGACGACGCGCCCCGCCCCGCCTACTTCATCCTCCAGCGCGGGCGCACCTACTTCGAGAACCGCGCGAAGATGGACGAGGTGCGCGCGCGCTTCCCCAAAGTTTACGAGGGCCGGGTCGCGGGCGTCGTCGCCGTCGAAGTTTACGAGTCGCGCTGACGGCGAGAATCTTATTGTCTTGCTTTGCGTCCCTGTCTTGCTTTGCGTCTTTGCGCCTTTGCGTGAAAATCAGTCTCACGCAAAGGCGCAAAGACGCAAAGTGTAGGACGCGAAGTTTTCGGAGTAGTTAATGATGAACAGACGCCGCGCCTCGAAGTCGCTGCCGGCAACCCTGCTGATCGCGCTCGGTCTTCTCGCGGCCTTCGCGCCCGCGCAGACGCGCGGCGTGGCGGCCAAGCGCGCGTGGATCACGATCCTCTCGACGACCGATCTGCACGGCAACCTCCTGCCCGTCGATTACTACACGAACAAGCCGGACGCGCGCGGCCTCGCGAAGGCCGCGGCGATCATCCGCGCCGCGCGCAAGGAGAACCCGCAGGGGACGCTACTCGTCGATTCGGGCGACACCATACAGGGCACGCCGCTCGAATACGTCCACAACAAGATGAACAACGCGCCCGCCGATCCGATGATGCTCTCGATGAACGCGCTCCAGTTCGACGCGATGGCGGTCGGCAACCACGAGTACAACTTCGGCCTCGCGGTGCTCTCGAAGGCGAGGCGCGAGGCGCGCTTCCCGTGGCTCTCCGCGAACACTTACAAGGCGGGCACGGACGACACGGCCTACCAGCCCTACGTCGTGAAGGAGCTGAACGGCGTGCGCGTCGGCGTGCTCGGCCTGACGACCGGCGGCGTCCCCTCTTGGGAGAACAAGGAGAACTACGCCGGGCTCGAATTCCGCGACCCCGCGGCGGAGGCGCGCAAGTGGGTCGATGTCCTGCGGACGAAGGAGCGCGCAGACCTCGTCGTCATCGCGATGCACATGGGGCTCGAAGAGGACGCGCGCACCGGCGAGGTGACGCCCGGACAGGCCCCGCACGAGAACGAGGCGGTGGCGATTGCCGAGCGGGTTAAAGGCATCGACCTCATCCTGATGGGCCACACGCACCGCGAAGTGCCCGACCTCACGATTGGCGGCGCGCTCTTAACGCAGGCGAGCGCGTGGGGGCGGCACGTCGCGCGCGCCGACGTTTATCTCGAAAGGGATGAGAAGGGGCGGTGGGTGGTCGCGGCCAAGCAGGCGCGCACCGTGCCGGTCGCGGAGCGCACGGAAGTCGATCCGGAGATCGCGGGGCTCGCGGAGCCGTACGACCGCGAGACGCAGGCGTGGCTCTCGCGCGTCATCGGCGAGTCGCCCGCCGAGTTGTCGGCGGAGCAGGCGTCGCTGCGCGACACCGCCGTCCTCGACCTCATCCAGCGCGTGCAGATGGAGGCGGGCAAGGCGGACGTGTCGATGGTCGCGAACTTCAACCCGCGCGCGCGGCTCCCCAGAGGCGCGGTCAGCGTGCGCGACATCGCCGGGCTCTACATCTACGAGAACACGCTCGTCGTCCTCGAAGTGACGGGGCGGCAGTTGAAGGACGCGCTCGAACACTCCGCGAAATATTTTCTCCCCTACGCGCCGGGCAAATCGGCAGCCGAGCTGATCGACGAGAAGATACCCGGCTACAACTTCGACGTCGCGGAGGGCGTCGCCTACGACCTCGACATCACGAGGCCCGTCGGGGATCGCATCCGGAACCTGCGCTTCCGCGGCCAGCCGCTCGACCCCGCGCAGAAGCTCCGGCTCGCGACGAACAACTACCGCGTCAACGGCGGCGGCGGCTACACCATGTACAAGGGCGCGCCCGAACTCTTCCGTTCGAGCGAAGAGATACGCGAACTCATCATCGACTGGGTGACCGAGCACAAGCGCGTCCCCCCCGAGCCGACGAACAACTGGCGTCTCGTCACGTCGAATTAGGGCGGCTGCCCCGATAACACGTCCTCTCCTTTTGCGCCCCCGGCGTGAAACTTATTCTCACGCCGGGGGCGCGAAAGACGAACGAAGCGCGGAGGTCTGGGAACCACACGAGCGCGGGCGGTGTCTAACGCGCGCCGCAGGGTTTGCGGCGCACACGTGATGAAGATTCTCGCCATGCTGTCTATCGCCGCCGCGCTGCTCGTCGGCGCGCCCGCGCGCACGGAGATGAAATCGACGCCCGACGAAGAGACGACGGAAGCGGCGCGCGCCGAGCGCGAGCCCTTGAAGCTCCCGCTCGCCTCGCCGCGCGTCGTCGTCTCGAAGGGCAAACGCCGCCTCGATCTCTACTCGGGCGGTCGCGTCGTCAGAACCTACCGCGTCGCGCTCGGCAAGAACGCGTCGGAAGACAAGGAGCGGCAGGGCGACTGCCGCACGCCGGAGGGCGAGTTCTACGTCTGCGTGAAGAACGCGGCGAGCAAGTTTTACCTCTCGCTCGGCCTGAGCTACCCGAACCGCGAGGACGCCGAGCGCGGCCTGCGCGACCGGCTCATCACGCGCGGGCAGTACGAGCGGATCGTCGCCGCCATCGGCAAAGGGTTGCGCCCGCCGTGGGACACGGCGCTCGGCGGCGAGATTTTCATCCACGGCGGCGGCTCGGGTTCGGACTGGACGTGGGGCTGCGTCGCGCTCGACGACGCGGACGTAAAAGAGCTGTTCGACGCCGTGCCGAAGGGCACGCAGGTCGTCATCGAACACTGAGCGTGAAAACAGTTCGGGAGGCACGGGACGATCTTCGAGCCCCCGAAAGGGGCGGCGGACAGTGGCCCGCGGCGCGGGCCGCGGGGGCGCAAGAGCAAAAAGAATGAGAGCCCCCGAAAGGGGCGAAAGAAAATGATCCGCGATCTCTATCGTCAGATCGAAGATCAAAAAATTCTTTCGGCCCTTTCGGGGGCTCTCTCGTTTTCTTCGTGTGCTGATCCCGCGGCTCGCGCCGTGGGCCACAACTCTGCCGCCCCTTTCGGGGCTCGCCGCTTCTTTGATCCCGCCGCCTCGTTAATCAGGGGGGCGCGCGGGTTCGTCAGCCGCGCGCCGGCTCACGGCGGCGGGGACTTCTTCCTCGTGGAACGTCGAGCGCGCCTTCCAGCGCCGGTAGAGGCGTAGGGTGAGGGCGAGCCACGCGCCGCTCAGCAGGTACGCGCCGAGCACGTCGCTCGCCCAGTGGGCGCCGAGGTACATGCGCGAGGGCCCGATGAGCAGGACGGGCAGGGCCGCGAGCGCGAGCGCGGCGCGGCGCACCCTCGTCCCGCGCGGGAGCAGCGCGAAGGCGGCGAAGAAGAGGAAGCCGAAGTAGAGGACGTAGAACGTGACGTGGCCGGAAGGGAAGCTCTGGCGCGCCCAGTGGCCGGAGACGCGGACGAGTTCGGCCACGGGGCGCGGTCGCCCGACCGCCAACTTCACGGCGCGGTTGACGAGTTCGCCGCCGCCGACGCTGAAGAGCAGCGCGAACATCTCCGTGCGCCGGCGGCGCAGGAAGAAGAGGAGCATCGTGAGCCCGGTCAGGAGCCACCCGTTCGGGCCGTCGGCGAAGACCGAGACGGCGCGCATCAGGGCGGGGAAGCCGGGCGCGTCGATTGATTGCAGCGCGAGCGTCGCGCGCAAGTCCCATGCGAAGTAAGCGTCGGCGCGCGCGTAGAGCGCGAGGACGGCGAAGGCCGCGAGCGCGGCGAGGAAGACCGCCTCCGCGCGCACGAGCTTGCGCGCCGACAGCAGGCGCTCCAAAAGCTGTCGGCGCTCACTCTTGCGCTGATCCGTCGCCCCGCCCGTGAAGGTCATGCCCGCCTCTTAATCTAGCGCCGCCCGATCCGCACGCGCGCCGCCCGCGCGGCGCGGCGGACTGATCGTCGAGCCCGCCGCCGTCCGGCGGCGACGTTCCACTTTACACGTCATTCATGTATACTTCGCCTTCGTCTCAGTCTCTCCCAAAGCAGGCTAACCACTCTCGCTCTCATGCGCGCTGCCGTAAGGTAGTTCGGAGGTTAAGCGCACGATGAAGGTTTATGGCATTGCCGTCCTTGCTGCTTTGGCCCTCGCCCCCCCGCCCGTCCAAGCCCAAAGCGCGCAGCGGCGCACTCAGGACTCCCGGAGATCGGCGTCCGCGAAAAACGGCGTCCCGACCCCCGAGCGGGCATCGTCGGGTCGGTTAAGTAGCCGCGACTACTACAATCTCGGCGTCAAATACTTTTTGACGGGGAAGATCGAAGAGTCGGTCGAAGCGTTCACGAAGGCCACCGAGTTAAACCCGAACTACGGGGACGCCTACTTCAACTTGGGCAACTCCTTCCGCCTGCTGAACCGCCCTCAGGACGCCATCAAAGCCTACGTGAAGGCGCTCAGCATAGACCGCAAGGACGCCGCGGCCTACAACCGTCTGGGGCAAGTCTACTACGATTTAGGATGGTACAGGCTCGCCGCCGAAAACTTCGCCCAAGCCGTAAAAATCTTCCCCTCTTGGGCCGACCCTTACTCCCGCCTGAGCGAAACTTATCAAAAGCTGGGCGACGCCTCCGCCGCCGCGCGTTTCTCCGAAAAAGCCGCGCGCTTGAACTCGGACGACAGGGCGCGCAAAGGGGGTGTGGCCGCGCCCGCGCCGCCGTCGCGCGGCGCGGACGGTAGCGCCCCACGCGCCGAGACGCGCGGGGCCGGAGACGCCGCCGCCGCGGAGGGCGAGCGCGCGGCGAAGTCGGCGGCGGGCGTCGCGCCCGTCGCGCCGAAGGATCAGCGGCGCGAGGCTAAGAATTATTACCGGCAGGGCGTCAAATACGGGCGCGCCAAACAGTTCGATGAAGCGATCAAGGCGTTCCGTCAAGCCGTCCAGTATGACCCCGACTACGCCGACGCTTACTACGGCCTCGGGCACGCCTACGCGGACTCCGGGCGCTGGGCCGACGCCGCGGAGGCTTACCACCAGGTGCTCCGCCTCGACCCGAAGGACGACGAGGCCGCTTCGAGGCTCGGCGAGGCGTACGTGAAGCTGCGGGGAGATTCTCGCGGCGCTCCCCCCGCGCGCGCGGCCACGCCCGCGGACGAGAAGGCGGGGGCGGCGGGAGCGGAGAGGGCGGTCTCGCGTCTGAGAGGTTCGACCGGCGGCACGCCCGCCGCCGACCGCGCCGCGTCCGCCTCCGGCCCTGCGATAACTACCCCCGATCCCGAAGCCGCCGCCGTCGCGTCAGAACCCCTCCCCAAGTCGTCCGCGCCCGCCCCCGAACTCGTGCGCGTCTACCGCGTCGGCCCCGGCGACGTGCTGGACGTTCGACTGCTGAACGCGACCGTCGCCCCTTCCGCCCCGACCCTCTACACGGTGTCGGCGGGGGGCCTGCTCGACTACCCGCTGATCGGCGATCCGCTCGGCGTCGCGGGCGCGACGGTCGAGGAGATCGGACAGCGGATCGCCGCCGCGCTGAAGCGGCTGGGGTTCTCCAAAGATCAGGTGGTGGCGGTCAGCGTGCGCGAGTACGCGAGCCATCACGTCATCGTCAGCGGGCTCGTGCGCGAACCGGGCACGAAGATCATCCAGCGCGAGGCCGTGCCCCTCTACGTCATCCTCGCCGACGCGCAGCTCGGCCCCGACGCCGAGCAGGTGCAGGTTTCGACGCGCGCCGGCGCGAAAGTCACCATCGATCTTAACGACACTTCGGCCCTCGACACACTCATCACGTCGGGCGACGTGGTTACCGTTCAGAAACGACCGACGCGGTTCTTTTACATCGGCGGGAATGTCGACGCGCCCGGCGAAAAGTTGTTTCACCCCGGCATCACCCTCACGCAAGCCGTCCTCGCCGCCGGGGGGAAACTTTCGCGCGGCGGCGTCAGACTTTTGCGCCAGAGCGGGCGGGGGTTTTTGAGCACCAGCGTTTTCAAGTTGCAGGATTTAACGTCCGGCAAAGTCCCCGACGTGCTTTTGCAGCCCGACGACCGCGTGGAGGTGATCAAGTGATGAGACAGCGCGGCCCTCGCACGCGCCACGACGCGCGCTCTGCGGTCGCCGCGGCGCGCGGAGGTCGGCCTGCTTCCGGGGAAGGTGCTTAGATGTCACAGTCAATACGAGCCCGCACGCGACCCGTCGATCCGTTCGACTTCGTGCTCATGGCGTCGGCGGGCGACGCCCGCGCCCTCGAAGACTCCATCGCGAGGGGCGCTGACGTTAACGCCGCCAGCAGTCACGGCGTGACGGCGCTCATCGCCGCCGCCGCCGCGGGGCACGCGGAGGTCGTGCGGCTCTTGTTGAGGGCAGGGGCCGACGTGGGCGCGAGGCGGGGCGACGGCTTTAACGCCTTGATGAGCGGGGCCTTCTTCGGCCACGCAGAAGTCGTGAAGGCTCTGCTCGACGGCGGCGCCGACGTGAATGGTAAGGATCGGAGCGGCATGACCGCGCACGAGTGGGCGCGTGCGAAAGGGTATCTTGAGATCGCGCACTTTCTAAGCGGTGTCGAACGGCGGGCGGCGGCGGCCCGAGAAACCCATGACGCTCCGCCCGCGCCCGCCGCGGCGTCGCCGCCGGGCACGGCGACGTTCGACGAGGCAGGCGCGCCGACGAAAACTACCGGCCCGATACCCGGGGCGGGGAGGGCGACGGGCGCGACCGCGGCGGGCGCGGCGAAGGGTGACGCGGAATCCGACGGGGACGCGACCTTAATCGCTCCGGCAAAACCGCAAGCGGTCGTCGCCGCCGCGCAGTCGCCTCGCGGCGGGGCGACGTTCGAAGAGGCCGCCGCCGCCGTCGTGGCCCGCGTCCGGGCCGTACAACCGCCGGGCCGTCCGGTGCGAAGCCGCCCTGATGAGTACGCGCCGATGGGTTATCCCCTCGGGCGGCTGATCCTCCTAGCTCTGATCAGCGGCCTAACCGCGGGCGCGACATTCTTTACCATTAACGGGATGATGTCGCCCGGGCACACCGAAGCCCGTCCCGCGCCGCCGCCGCCCGCCGCCGCAGAGGCCCCCGCGCCGACGCCGCAGGATTCGCCGGATCAGGAGACGCCGAAACAGAAGGCGGAGAATCCGGCCCCGTCGGAACACCACACGTCGTCCGCCGCCGCCGCCGAGCGCGTCGCCGCGCCGGATTACACCGCCGCCGATCAGCGGGCCGTCGAGAAGCCAGATAAGCGCGCCGCGGAGAAGCCCGAGAGGTCGCGCGCGGGAGAGCCCAAGTTGATCTCGGAGCAGGGCAGAGCGACATCTAATCAGCGCCCGGTGTCGGAGCGCGTGGCGCTGCCGACCGCGCCGGAGGAGACGCGGGGCGCGGCGCGGCCCGCGCCGGCGCAGGCAGGGGACGGCGCGTCGACGTCGCCGCCGCGCCCGCGCGTGGCCCCTCAACGCACGGAGCCGACGGCGCAGGCGCGCCCCGACGAACCCCTTGCCCCGACGGCCAAGCCCGCCGTCGCGCCGTCCAAAAAAGTAATCCGCTGGCCCTGAGAGGGCCGCGCTTCCCGCCCGTCGGAAGTGGCCCGCCCGCCGGCGTGAAGAGGGAAAGCTTTGCTCAGAGTCGAATACCGCGAAGGACTGTACCTGCCCGACCTCGACCTGTGGCTCGACGCCGACGGCGCGCGCGACCGCTGCGTCATCTCGCACGCCCACTCCGATCACATCGCCGGGCACGCCTCAATCGTCGCCACGCCGGAGACGGCGCGCATCTTCCGCCACCGCGTCGGCGAGGCGGAAGTCACCACGCAGGTCTACGGCGAGCGGCGCGACTACGGTCGCTACGCGCTGACGTTTTACCCGGCGGGCCACTGTCTCGGCTCGGCGCAGATTCTGGTCGAAGCCGGGGGCGAGCGTCTGGTCTACACGGGCGACATCAAGCTCAGGCCCAACGTCGCAGCCGAGGACGCCGTCGTCGTCCCGTGCGACACGCTCGTCATGGAATCGACCTTCGGCGATCCGCTCTACCGCTTCCCGCCCGACGTGGCGACCTTCGAGCGGCTCTACGCCGCGTGCGACCGCGCGCTCTCGGACGACCGCGTGCCGGTCGTTCTGGCCTACGCGCTGGGGAAGAGTCAGGAGGCGCTGGAGCTGCTGCTCCGGCGCGGCTACCGCGTGACGCTGCACGGATCGAACTGGAACGTCTCGGAGATTTACCGCGAGCTGGGGGTGAAGTTTTCGGGCGAGTACGAGAAGTATAACCGCGAGCACGTGCGCGGGCGCGTGCTCGTCGCGCCGCCGGGCTGCCGGAAGCAGCCGATGATCCAGAACATCGAGCGCCGCTTCACCATCATGCTCACGGGCTGGGCGCTCTCGAAGAGTGCGCCCTACATGTACAAGGGCGTCGATCTCGTCCTGCCGCTCTCCGACCACGCCGACTACGACGAGCTCGTCCGGCTCGCGCGCGAGTCCGGCGCGGCGCGCGTCATCACGATGCACGGGCCCGCGAAGTTCGCCGCCTCCCTGCGCGAGCTGGGCCTGAACGCCGAACACCTCGCGCAGCACCCCGCGGCGGTCTCGAAGAAGCAGACGGGGAAGAAGGCCGCCGCCGCCGTCGAGCAGACGTTATTCGACTGACGCTCAAGCGCCCTGCGATTTCGTCTTGGAGATTTTCTTCAACTCGCCCGCGCACTCGTGGCAGACGCGCGTGATGGCGCGCTCCAGGTTCTCGTCCACGTCCATCAGGGTTTGCAGGACGCTCGCGGGCAGGCGCACGGTGACGACCATGAACTTCTCGTCGGTGGCGGGCGCGGCGAGCGCGCGCGCGACGGCCTTCAGCAGATCGTCGGCTGGGGCGGGCTTCGTCAAATACTCCTGCACGCCGAGCCTCTGGCACACGTCGCGCGACTCGGCGAGCGTCTCGCCCGTGACGACGACGACGGGCACGCCGGGCGAGAGCGCGCGCAGCTCCTCCAAAACTTTCGTGCCGTGCATTTCCGGGAGCGTCATGTCCATCAGCACGGCGTCCGCGCCCCTGGCGCCGAACTCCGCCAGCCCCTCCTCGCCCGCGTAGGTCGTGATCACCTCGTAGCCCTCGCCGACGAGTACGGACTCGTACATCTCGGCGAGGTCTTCTTGATCTTCTATGACGAGAATGCGATGCTTTGCCACGCGAGTTAATCTCCTTCACTAAAGGGTCGGACACGTTAGCGCGCCGCTCTCGCCGGAGTGTGGCGCGCGTCTTTAATCTTTAACGGGTGAGGCGAAGTATAGCAGAGCCGGAAGACTTAAGATGACTCCCGCGATTGTCACCGTCCTCGTCCTCCTGCTCGTCGCCCTCGTCCTCTTCGGCATCGAGCGCATCCCCATCGACGTCGTGACGATCCTGCTCGTCATCGCGATGATCCTGACGCGCACGCTCACCGCCGAGGAGGCCTTCGCGGGCTTCGGCAACGAGATCATCATCACCATCGCCGGGCTCTTCGTCCTGACGGGCGGGCTGGTGAAGACCGGCGTGGTGGACGTGGTCGGCAGAAGGCTCCACCGCACCGCCGGGTCGAACCGCTTCATGCTCGCCTCGCTCATCATGTTCGTCGCCGCCGGCTGCGCCTCCGTGATGAAGAACACGACGACGACGGCGATGTTCGTCCCCGTCGTCTTAGGGATCGCCGCGCGGGCGAAAATCCAGCCGTCGAAACTCCTGATGCCGCTCGCCTTCGGCGCGATCCTCGGCGGCACGTGCACGCTCATCGGCACCTCGACGAACCTCGCCGTCTCCGGCGCGCTCACGAAGTACAACCAGCCGCCCTACACGATGTTCGAGCTGGCCCCGGTCGGGATCGCGATCGTCGTCGTCGGGATGATCTACATGCTGCTCGTCGGCCTGCACCTGCTGCCCGCGCGCGGCAGCGCCGAGTCGCTGACCGAGCAGTACCACATCCGCGAGTACATGTCCGAGGTGGTCGTGCTCGAAAGCTCGCCGCTCGTCGGGCACACGCTTCAGGAGGCGAACCTCAGCCAGTCGATGGACCTGACGGTCGTCGGCATCCTCCGCGGCAAGCAGGGCCGCATCGCGCCGCGACCGGAGGAGCGGGTTCAGGCGGGCGATCTGCTGCTCGTGCAGGGGCGCGTCGAAGACATCCTGAGGGTGAAGACCGAGGCGGGCGTCGAGATCAAGGGCGACTTCAAGCTGAGCGACCGCGACCTCGAGACCGAAGGCGTCGAGCTGTTCGAGGCGATGGTCTTGCGCGGGTCGAGCCTCATCGGGCGCACGCTCAAGGGCACGCGCTTCCGCGAGCGCTTCGGGCTCACCACGCTCGCCATCAACCGCCACGGCGTCGCGCTCCTGTCGAAGCTCTCGACCGTCAGTCTGCGCTTCGGCGACGTGCTGCTCGTGCAGGGGCGTCGCGCGCAGGTCGAGCAACTCGCGGGCGAGGGCGACCTGCTCCTGCTCGAAGACGTGTCGGAGCAGCGGGGCCGGGCGGAGAAGCGCAAGTGGGCGCTCCTCGGCTTCGGGGTCTTCCTGCTGCTCTCGGTCTTCCACCCGTTCGGCATCCCGCTCGCCGTCGCCGTCCTCATCGGCGCGCTCATCCTGCTCGCCACGCGCGCGGTGCGGACGCGCGAGATCTATCAGATGATCGACTTCCGCCTGCTCGTCCTCATCGCGGGCATGATCAGCTTCGGCACGGCGATGTCGAAGACGGGCGCGGACAAGTACCTCGCGGGGATGATCGTGACCACGCTCGGCGGCTACGGCGACCTCGCCGTCCTCGGGGGCTTCATCCTGCTGACCGTCGCGCTCACGCAGCCGATGTCGAATCAGGCGGCGGCGCTCGTCGTGCTGCCCGTCGCGATGCAGACGGCGGCGCAGTTGGGGCTGAACCCGCGCAGCTTCGCCGTCGCCATCACCTACGCCGCGTCGTGCTCTTTTTTGACGCCGCTCGAACCCGCCTGCGTCCTGATCTACACGCCGGGCCGCTACCGCTTCTTCGACTTCGTCAAGGTCGGCTCGATCCTCACGGTCGTCGTCTTCGCCGTCATCATGCTGCTCGTCCCCGTCTTCTTCCCCCTGCGTTAAGAACACGATTCCGGCCCAGCCCTCTTCCCTTTGCGTCTTTGCGCCTTTGCGTGAAATTCATTCTCACGCAAAGGCGCAAAGACGCAAGGGAAGAGGGTATTGTCGCCGACGGGTTGCGCCGCCGTTCTATTTAGGAATGTGACCGGGCAGTCGCCTCCCGCCCTTTGCGTTTTGAGGGGGTGGTTCGTATAATGCGCGGACTTTCCCGAATGAAGGAACGTACGGACGGGGAAGCTCTCGCGCCACTTAATCCTTAACACCCGAGCGATAATTGATGTCGAGCGTCGAAAGATGGAGTGATCGTCGTCGCCGCGTCTCGGCCTCCGGCGAGACGCGCGCCGCGCAGTCGCCGCGCCTGCGCTCGCTCGCCTCCGGGCTCCTGCACCTCGCGCGCCGCGCCTTCTCCGAGCCGCTGATGCTCGCCGTCGAGCGGCACGAAATACTTCTGCGCCGCCTGCCGCCGGAACTCGACGGCTTGCGCGTCGTGCAGCTCTCCGACATCCACAACGGCCCCTTCACCGCGCCCGGCTCTATCGAGCGCGCCGTCGAGGTCGCCAACGGTCTCGACCCGGACATCGTCGCGCTGACCGGCGACTACGTCTCGCACGAGAGGGAGTTCGCCGCCCCCTGCGCCGAGATTCTGGGCCGGCTCAGGGCGCGCTGCGGCGTCTACGCGATTCTGGGCAACCACGACCACTGGACCGACGCCGCGCTCATCACGGACCTCTTCCGCGCCGAGGGCATCACGGTTCTCGTCAACGAGGGGCTGCACTTCGAGCACCCGGAGCGCCCCGGCGCGTCGTTCTGGCTCGCGGGCGTTGACGACACGATGGTCGGCCTGGAAGACCTCCCGCTCGCTCTCGCCGGCTCAAGCGCCGACGAGCTGAAACTCCTGCTCGCGCACAACCCGGTCATCCTGCGGCGCGCGGCGCGCGCCGGGGTCGATCTCGTCCTGAGCGGGCACACGCACGGCGGGCAGGTCACTCTGAGATCGGAACGCTCCGCTTCGGGGCGACCGCGCCGCCGCCTGCTGCGCGGCTTGGGGCGGCAGGGCGCGACGCAAATCTACGTCTCGCGCGGCCTCGGCGCGGTCGTCCTCCCCGTCCGCTACGGCTGCCTGCCGGAAGTCTCCCTGCTCGAACTCAAAAGCGGTGACAGGTAAACCGTGACGGGTGACAGGTGAAAAACTTTCTTTTCCCATCACCCGTCACTTGTCACCTGTCACGGTAGTTATGTCGTCCCGCATCGTCACGCTGCCGAACCTGCTGACCGTGATCCGCATGGCGCTGATCCCGGTCTTCGTCATCTTCCTCTACTACCAGCGGTTCTGGCTCGCGCTCGCCGTCTTCGTCTCAGCCGGGGTGACGGACGGGCTCGACGGGATGCTCGCCCGCCGCTTCGATCAGAAGTCGCAGCTCGGCACCATCCTCGACCCCATCGCCGACAAACTCCTGCTCGTCACCGCCTTCGTCACGCTCTCGATGCCGTCGATCATCAGCCACGCCGAGCTGCCCGAGCCGCACGCGAACCTCCACCTGCCCGTGCCCTTCTGGGTGACGACCGCCGTCATCAGCCGCGACATCTTCATCGTCGTCGGCGCGGCGGCGATCAACATCGTCACGGGCTTCCGCAACTTCCGCCCCTCGCTCCTCGGCAAGATCAACACCACCGTCCAGATCGTCTCCATCGTCATCATCCTCCTCGCCACGCGCCTGCCCGTGCTGCGCGGCTACGTGCTGCCGACCCTCTACGCCACCGTCTTCGCCCTCGCCGTCCTCTCCGGCGCGCACTACGTCTTCCACGCCGCACGCCTCCTCGGGGAAGACCGCCAGCACCCGCGCGGCTAGCCGAAACCCACCCTAAACTGTGAAATGGTAAGACTTGCCGGGACGGGCGGGGTCGAAAAAATCTCACAAATTGAAGTTGACAATGACGGACTCACATATTATATTAGCAGCGACTTCAACTTAACGGTTCAATCCGGAGTGAATATTTTAACGGGCTTCCCGTCCGCCGATGAAGCGTCGGGCGTCGGGTCGGCTGGCGAGAGATTGGAGAGCGAAAGATGAGCAAGATAATCGGCATCGATTTGGGCACGACGAACTCCGTCGTCGCCGTGATGGAGGGCGGCGAGCCGCACGTCATCGAGAACTCCGAGGGCGGCAGGACCACCCCCTCGGTCGTCGGCTTCGCGAAGGACGGCAACCGCCTCGTCGGTCAGGTGGCGAAGCGTCAGGCGGTGACGAACCCCGAGAACACCGTCTACTCGATCAAGCGCTTCATGGGCCGCCGCTTCGACGAGGTGACGGAGGAGAAGAAGCAGGTCCCCTACAAGGTGCAGGCCGACTCGAAGAGCGGCGACGTGCGCGTGCAGGCGGGCGGCAAGGACTACAGCCCCCCGGAAGTCTCCGCCATGATCCTCCAGAAGATGAAGCAGTCGGCGGAGGACTACCTCGGCCAGAAGGTGGACAAGGCCGTCATCACCGTCCCCGCCTACTTCAACGACGCGCAGCGGCAGGCGACCAAGGACGCCGGCAAGATCGCCGGCCTCGAAGTGATGCGCATCGTCAACGAGCCGACCGCCGCGGCGCTCGCCTACGGGCTCGACAAGAAGAAGGACGAGACCATCGCCGTCTTCGACTTCGGCGGCGGGACCTTCGACATCTCCGTGCTCGAAGTGGGCGAGGGCGTCGTCGAGGTGAAGTCCACGAACGGCGACACGCACCTCGGCGGCGACGACATCGACGAGCGCCTGATCGAGTGGATCGTCGAGGAGTTCAAGCGCGATCAGGGCATCGATCTCTCGCAGGACAAGATGGCCCTGCAACGCCTCAAGGAGGCGGCGGAGAAGGCGAAGATCGAGCTGTCCTCGACGCTTGAGACCGAGATCAACCTGCCGTTCATCACGGCGGACGCTTCCGGCCCCAAGCACCTCGTGCTGAAGCTGACGCGGGCGCGCTTCGAGCAGTTGATCGACCCGATCCTGAAGCGCCTGATGTCGCCCGTCGAGCAGGCGATCAAGGACGCGGGCGTCGACGCCAAAAAGATCGACGAGGTCGTCCTAGTCGGCGGCTCGACGCGCATCCCGAAGGTGCAGGAGATCGTCAAGGGCTTCTTCGGCAAGGAGCCGAACAAGAGCGTGAACCCGGACGAGGTCGTCGCCATCGGCGCGGCGGTGCAGGCGGGCGTCCTCTCCGGCGAGAAGACCGACATCCTGCTCCTCGACGTGACGCCCCTCTCGCTCGGCATCGAGACCTTGGGCGGCGTCTTCACGAAACTGATCGAGCGCAACACGACGATCCCGACGCGCAAGTCCGAGACCTTCTCGACCGCGTCGGACAACCAGACCTCGGTCGAGGTTCACGTCCTGCAGGGCGAGCGCCCGATGGCCGCCGACAACAAGACGCTCGGCAAGTTCCACCTCGTCGGCATCCCGCCCGCGCCGCGCGGCATGCCGCAGGTCGAAGTCACCTTCGACATCGACGCCAACGGCATCGTCAACGTCTCGGCCAAAGACATGGGCACGGGCCGCGAGCAGAAGATCACGATCACGGCCACTTCGGGGCTCTCCAAGGACGAGATCGACCGGATGATGCGCGAGGCCGAGTCGCACGCGGGCGAGGACGCCAAGAAGCGCGAGGAGATCGAGGCGCGCAACCGTCTCGACACGCTCGTCTACCAGGTCGAGAAGACCTTCACCGAGAACAAGGAGAAGCTCGACGCCGACTCCAAGACGCAGCTCGAAAGCTCAATCGCCGACGCGAAGAAGGCGCTCGAAGAGGGCGGGGCGGAGCGTCTGAACAACGCCTTCAACGCGCTCCAGACCGCCTCGCACAAGCTCGCCGAGGCGCTCTACCAGCAGCAGGGCGCGGCGGGCGGCGACGCGGCGGGCGGCGGCGAGCAGGCCAACGCCGCGGGCGCGTCCTCTTCCGGCGCGGCGGGCGGCGGCGCGCAGGGCGGCGGCGGCGACGACAACGTCATCGACGCCGAGTACGTTGACGTTGACGACAGCAAGTAAGCGTGACGGGTGACAGGTGACAGGTGACGGGGAAAGCCGTGACGGGTGAACGGTGACGGGTGACAGGCAAGAAGCAAGACGGTTTCGCCTGTCACCTGTCACCCGTCACGGTTTACGGCTCTCACCTGTCACCCGTCACGGTTTACCTGTGACGGTCTTTCAATGGCTAAAGAAGATTTCTACAAAGTGCTGGGGGTCGACCGCAAGGCGAAGCCGGAGGAGATCAAGAAGGCTTACCGCAGGCTCGCGCGCAAGTACCACCCGGACGTGAACCCCGGCGACAAGTCGGCGGAGGAACGCTTCAAGCTGATCACGGAGGCGCACGACGTGCTCTCCGATCCGAAGAAGCGCCCCGTCTACGACCGCTTCGGCCAGTACTCCGACACGCTCGCCGACGCGGCGGCCAAGGGCGCGACGGGCGGCTACGGCTTCCCCGGCGGCGGCGCGCCGGGCGGCGGCTCTCGCACCGCGCCGCCCTTCGACTTCGAGGGCTTCGACTGGGGCAACGCGCAGACGGGCGCGTCGGGCGGCGGGTCGAGCTTCCGCGACATCTTCGCAGACCTCTTCGGGGGCGGCGCGAAGCAGGAGAAGGAGCCGCCGCGCGCGATGCCGCAGAAGGGGGCCGACATCGAGATGCCGCTCGCGCTCTCCTTCGAGGAAGCCGTCTCGGGCATGACGACGAACATCACGGTCAGCCGCTCCGAGCAGTGCTCGCGCTGCAACGGCGCGGGCGACTCCGGCGGCTCTCCCATCACCTGCCCGACGTGCAAGGGCACCGGCCAGGTGCCGCGCACGAACGGGCGCATGCGCTTCGCGCAGGAGTGCCCGGACTGTGCTGGCGTCGGTCGCCGCCGCCCGCCGTGCGCCCTCTGCCACGGCAAGGGCACGGTGCCGAAGACCGAGAGCGTCAAGGTGCGTATACCGGCGGGCGTCGATACGGGATCGCGCGTGCGCATCCCGGGCAAGGGGGAGGGCGGCAGGATGGGCGCGCCTCCCGGCGACCTCTTCATCATCACGAACGTCGGACGCCACCCCCACTTCACGCGCAAGGGCGACAACATCTACGTCACGATCCCCCTGACCGTCCCCGAGGCCGCGCTCGGCGCGAAGATCGAGGTGCCCACGGTCGAGGGCAAGGCGCAGCTCAAGATTCCGCCCGGCACGCAGTCCGGCCAGAAATTCCGCCTCCGCGAGCGCGGCGTGCCATCTCTCAGAAATCCGCAGGCGCGCGGCGACCAGTTCGTCGAAGTGCAGGTCACGCTCCCGAAGGTGATTTCGGAAGAGACGAAAGAACTCCTCAAGCGATACGCGCAGCTCAACGAAGAGAACCCGCGCGTCGCGATGGGGCTAGAATGAAAAGCCGTTAGCGATTAGCTGTTAGCTCTTAGTTTTAATGCTCGGCTAACAGCTAACAGCTAACAGCTCGTTATGAAACGCGGCAAGGTCAACGCATACACGATCAGCGCGGTGGCGTCGCAGTTCGACATCCACCCGCAGACGCTCAGGCTCTACGAGAGGGAAGGGCTCTTGAAGCCGTCGCGCTCGGTGGGCAACACGCGGCTCTACACCGACGCCGACCTCGAACGCTTGGAGATCATCCTCTCGCTCACGCGCGACCTCGGCGTGAACTTGGCGGGCGTCGAGATCATCCTCAACATGCGCGAGAAGATGGACGCCATGCAGCGCGAGTTCGAGCGCTTCTTCCAGTACCTCCAGCAGCACGCCGCGGAGTTCACGCAGTTCACCGAGACGCCGCGGCCCGAGGAGGGCGCGCTCGTCCCCGTCGCGCGCGTCACCACGGTCGTGCGCCGCCGCACGACGCCCGCGCGCGGCTGAAATTCCCGCTTGTCGCCCTGCCCTTAAAGGTGCTACAGTCCGCGCCCATCTAAACGGATGCGGCGCGCTCCCGCGGCTCTCACGACTCAACACCCGCCGGAACCGCGGCCAGCAAGCAAGACTCACACAACTTTCAGCAACACGATCCGCTAAAGCGGCGACTACTCGCGCCGCCGAGCCCGGACACTCACCGCCCGCGCGACACCAGCGCGGACGTAAAACTTTTCGCGGCGACCTCACAGTCCCGCCCGCGAAGGAGCCACACCAATGAGATGCCTCACCATGCGACTCTCCGCCACGCGTCTTTTTTCTCTCGCCTGCCTGTTAATCCTCGCCGCCGCAGCCGCGCCCGACGATGCAGCGCGCCCGCAAGACCTCGACGACGTGACCATCAGCGGTCGCGTCGCGGACGCCGCCGGCGCGGCCCTCGTCGGCGCGAAAGTCACGGCGACTCTCACGACGACCGGCGCGGCGCGCACGGCGGCGACCGACGCCGAGGGCCGCTACCGCATCGTCGAACTCGCGCCGGGCGAGTACACGGTGCGCGCGACGTCGGACGGCTTCGCGGTCGAGGAGCGCGCGGGCCTCGCGGCGGTCGCGGGGCGCGGCGTGCGGCTCGACTTCACGCTGCGCCCGGCGGGCGTCGCCGCCGAAGCGTCGGTCACGGCTGACGCGACCGCGCCCGCCGTCGACACTTCGCGCACCGTCGTGGGCGGCACGCTCACGCGCCGCGAGATCGAGGAGCTGCCCGTCTTCACGCGCTCGCCGCTCGATCTCGTCTTCACGCTGCCGGGCGTGACCGAGGAGCCGCTCTCCGTGCGCGACGCCGCCGAAGACGCGGACGCGAACTCACGATCAGCCGCGCGCAGAAGCTCCACGCCCGAGGAGGCGGGCACGTTCGCGCTCGCGGGCGGGGCCGCCTACTCCAACAACCTGACCATCGACGGGCTCGACAACAACGACGACCGCTCGGCGCGCGAGCGTTTCCAGCCCTCGCTCGAAGCGGTCGAAGAGGTGCAGGTCATCACCAACCAGTTCTCCGCCGAGTACGGTCGCGCCTCCGGCGGTCGCGTCAACCTGCGCACGCGCGCGGGCTCGAACCGCTTCCGCGGTCGCGCCTTCTACTTCTTCCGCGACGAGGCCCTCGACGCGAACACTTTCTTCAACAACGCGCGCGGCCTCGCCCGACTCCCGCTCCAACAGCACGACCCCGGCTTCACCTTCGGCGGTCGCCTCCGCCCGAAGCGCACCTTCTTCTTCGCCTCCTACGAGTACGACACGACGCTCGACTCGACCCTCGTCGACACGCTCGTGCCCGTACTGTCGAACCCGCTGTTCATCCTGCCGCAGCCCGCCACGCCCGCGGGCCGCCGCGCCGAACGTCCGTCGTCGTCGGCGGCGAACGCCCCCGCCGACCTCGCGCCTTTCGTCGCGGGCGTCAGCACGCCGCAGCGCAGCCACAGCCTGACCGCGCGCCTCGATCACAATTTTACCGAGACGCACAACGGCGCGTGGCTCTACCAGCTCGGGCGCTCGAAAAACCTGCGGCAGTTCGGCGGCGGATCGCGCCTCGCCGAGTCCCTACAGGGCCGCACGCGCGACACGGACGCCGTCGCCTACACCGACAACTCCGTCCTCGGCGCGCGCGCCGTCAACCAACTGCGCGCGCAGGTCTCGCGCCTCTCGCCCGCGATCAAAACTGACGCCGCGTCGCGCCCCGTCGTGCTCATCACGATCAACGATCCGCTCCCTTCGGGCGATCCCTCCAACCGTTCGGGCACGCTCGTCGCCGGCTCCTCCAGCGCCGGCGCGAGCGACCGGCGGGAGGCGCGCGCGCAGTTGCAGGACACGCTCACGCTCCTTCGCGGCGCGCACACGCTCAAGCTCGGCGCAGACTTCCAGCTCGTCCGCGCGACCTTCGTCGATCTCACGGACGCGACCGGAACGTTCAGCTTCGCGAGCGCGGGCGATTTTCTCGCGGGCGCGCCCTCGCGCTTCCGCCGGCGGTTCCAGACCGAGTCGCGCCAGCGCAACGTCTACACCGGAATCTTTTTTCAGGACGAGTGGCGCGCGCGCCCGAACCTCGTCTTGAGCTTCGGGCTGCGGCACGACGACGAGACGATCATCCGCGATAGGAACAACTTCGCGCCCCGCCTCGCCGCCGCATACGACCCTTTCGGCACGGGCAAAACCGTCGTCCGCCTCGGCGCGGGAGTCTTCTACAACCGCGCCCTGCTGCGTACCGTGGACGACTTCACGCTCGGCCAGAGCAGGCTCGTCTTCGACACGAACGACCTGCGCGACGCGGCGACGGGCCGCGCCTTGACCGACGCCCAGCGCCGCGCCTTCATCTCGTCGCACCTGCGCTTCCCCGAAACGCCCGACGCCGACTCGCCGCTCGTCCGACAGTTCGCCGCCTCGCAGGCCGACTTGACCCTTCAAGAACTACTTGGCAGAATTTAACCTCTTCTTGGCAGAGCGAGGAGGTCGAAATCTCGGCAAAATTAGATATTGGCGAAAAGTGATTTAAGAACTTGTTGGCAGAAAGTGCGATATTTAAGAACTTCTTGGCAGATAGTTCAAGATGAAATAACCCAACAACTAGGTCGGCATGGTCGAGCATTACTAAGAACTTCCAATATCGTCTGTGAATGATCCAGCCAAACGACCTGTTTACAGAATTATCTTGCACCTAAGATTAGGATTGAGTTTTGCACCAGATAAAGGTAAAAGTCGCCCGTGGTAATAATCCTCGGCCTCAGAATCCCATCCGGAGGATGAACTATGGGATGGCGATTTAGACTAGATCACGCAAACATCATCGCCTATATCACTGTTCCGACTCAGCGGAAGCCGCCTAGACTCACCGGGTGGCAGTTGCGTGAGTTCCTAGGATCGTTACAGGGAGAATACAGGGAGCGCCCGCCAATCTTCTCATCAGACCCTGAGTGGGTTCACGAAGTGACGCGGATTGCACGACGTGCTTCAGAAAGACTTAATTCTCTTAATTTGGATGAGTCCTCATTTCTCGGTGATGAAATCGTAGTTGACGTGCTCGCGGAACTTCGCCAAGCTTTCGGCCATTACGATATATACGGTCTCCCGGTTGGGACATGGGAGAACAAAGAGTCGCTTAACGCGTTTGCAGAACACGCGGCGTACTCTTCCGGGCATCATGGCCTCTTCCTGATTCCTGACTTTCCTAGCAGCGATGAGACTATCGAAATGTTCGATCCTTCACCCGTCGCCAAAAAGTTAACGGCACGCCCGGACTTATGGCCCGGGATGCTCTTTTGGGTCGAGACCGGGGAAGCCGCCTTCGTCCCGCTCGAAGCGGCGCAGCGTCTTCTTCAGGAATTTCTGGAGATGACGGCTCGTGGCCGATACTTACGGGTTAGCCCCGCCAGACTGCTGGAAGAATTCGACTCACAAGTCGAATATCCTGATGTCAAACGCTTTCTTCACTTGAGCGACCTTCACTTTGGGACTACTCATGCCCTCCAGAACCAAGCCTACCTATCAGCTCACTTGAGAACAAAGCTCAACAACTTTCACAGAGTTATCGTTACCGGTGACTTGTTTGAAAACCCCAAGAAGACGGACGCTCTTGCATTCAGAAACTTTCGGGCTGATCTGGAGGCTTCGACAGGGAAAGAGTTGATCGTCATCCCGGGCAACCACGATCAGAAAATCCGCGGCAACACCTTCCTAGGCTTCGGCCGTAAGCTGAAAGAGCTTACCAAACTTGAGTGGTCAAGCCTTGTCATAGACGACGAACTACAGTGCATCTTCTACTGTTTCGACACCTCCCGCGACGCCCAACAGTACGCCCGCGGAAAGATCACAAGGGAGCAGATGATCGAGGTCGCGACGCTCTTTGAAACGAAGTTGGTCAAGAAGCCAGCACTCAAAGACTACCTATCCGTGGCCCTGATTCACCACCACCCTTATTCATTTGAAACGCGGACGGAAACTCCGCTCCAGAAGGGGCTCAAGGCATTCGGCTTATCTGACGAAAACTTTCTGAAAATGGAAGGGGCGGACGAGTTTCTGAGTTGGTGTGTAGGCCGCCGCGTATCGCTGGTTCTTCACGGGCATAAACATATTCCAAGGCATGTCAAAGATCGTATCAAGTGGACGCATGGCAAGGGGGCAGATTGGAGAGAGGTTACTGCGGTGGGATGCGGTACGTCTTTGGGCGCAGAAGGTATGCCTTTATCTTACAACATTCTTGAATGGTCGCCGGCGTCTCGGAAGTGGAGCGCAGCCTTCTTCTCAGACCCCGGCTTAGGCACTGGCTTTGAAGAGATATTCGTGGCCTTGCACTCGGCCTCTGCCTAACCCGGATCTACAACGGCGCTTAAATATCTTTCTATGATCCCGAGCCGTCTTCATTGGTAGTGCTTGCCTGCTCGCTCAGATTCATCCCTTCGCGAGCAAGCTCTATTATGGTTTTAGCATCATTCTCGATAGCCACCTTTCGAGCCTTAAATAGAACTGTGCTTCCTGATACTTCTACTGCGGACCCCATATTGCTTTGTTAGTCTCTTGAGAGTGAGGGCAGTGCGGAGCCGAAATCTTGAGCCTGTTTATGAGTCGTTCGGCAGTGTCGCGCGCAGTTATTTATCTGGAAGGTTGCTTCAGCGGCTTCGGTAAAGACCATCGAGCGCCTTGCTTCTCTTCGTAGCAAATTTTGTCCCCCCGAAGCTTGTCTCTTGGGTCCTGTTCGATACGAATGTAGTTTAGTTGATATGGAAAATCCTTTTCCTGTTTGAGATCCTCTAATGTGAGGTTGGGCACGTCCTTTATATTTACAAATCTAGTCCAAGAACCAGGGTTGAAATAACCCCCATCCCATTTACCATCCGGTCCACGCCACTCATCCGGCTGATGAGTGTGACCGCAAACCACGACTTCTGTCAGTGAGCCAATCAACCGTGACTCTGCCTTTTCCCTTAATATCTCTTTATCCTTAGCTATTCCCGAACGAATGATTGATAGAGTTCTATCTTTCCTTCGCCCGATTCCGAGAGTAGCAGATGTCGATAAATTAAAGACAGGTAACCAGACGTCTGGAGATAGCTTCAAGATTACGTCCTGTAAAAAATCAAATAATTCGTCCTCTGTACGCAATTTCTCTCTTGCCTTTTTCGGGGTCATCTTCCTATTTCCCATCCTATGGTATAAATCACTAATTTGCTCGGCGAACTGATCATTAGACACTACTTTGTCGAGAATAACTGTCCCAAAGTTGCTGATTTCTTTTGAATCCTGCCCCTTTACGCCGAGAGATGCTACCGGGTGGCGTCCCGCGAATTTCGATAACATCCAGAGCGCTGTCTTAAAACCTCCTTGGGGTTCCTTATAAATAAGTTTCGCCAGCGTCGTTATCGGCTTAACGTTATCGGCAAAATGGTATTTTGAATCCAACCAGTTTACGAACTTCACCATAAACAGTGTGCCCGGGCACATTTCAAGCCGAGCAGTGCCTTTAGGCCCTTTTAAAATCGGATTCCTCCACTTTTTGAACTTGTTAGCGGGATCAAATTGATGCCCGTGACCGATCAATAACCGTCCGTTATAGCGTGAGTGCCAATCCTCGCCCAGGCCGAATCCAACCGGACCAGCGGCTTTCCTAATATCCCTCTGTACATGCGGCCAGTAGAGATCAACATCGTGGTTGCCAGCTGCAAGTGTCACCTGATTGCCCCTGTCTTGGAATTCACGCAGGGCCAAAAAGATATTCTCATGTCCTGATAGAATGGCCGAAAGTTTCTCTACGGACTCGTTTTCGGAACACCAGTATTTAGCGGACCCCAAACTGTAAACATCTGGCCTAACCTGCGCGAACTCTAGGAAATCCCCATTAATGAATAGCTCCACCCTTCCGTCCTTACTTTCAGGAATGCCGCTTGAAATAAATTTGCTGAATTGCTCCTTATGATACACATGATCATCTCCAGGGTCAGACTTACCGCCTCCCAAATGTAAGTCACTGACTATGATGGTGATTTGCTTTTGTATCATTAGATACCTACGAGCTTGGGGCTTTAACGTGGCTGGGGCACTGAAGTACATAAAACAGGCCAAGAGGATTGTTTTGCGCTGAGAGTTCTCTACGCAGACGAAGGAGGACCTCTCCGATTGTTTCGTCGCCTTTGAGGTAATTCTGGATCATTTGTTGGCCAAAAGCGCAGGCGAATGTCGCGGGCATCGGCAACGTAGTGCCGATCACTCCGAGCGCCCTCCTCTTAATCAACTGGGCATGAAATGTCGAGAAAGATAGAGGCGAATACGCTCCCGAACTACATGAGTTTAGGATTACGATAGGGCCTCGAAGATATTTATTACTACCGTAATCAAAGAAAGCTGGTTCAATAACATCGTCTTGATCTAATTCGAGTTGCTCCCCGCCTCCTTTCTCATACGGATCGTCACTTTTGCCGTGACAATAGAGGTAAATAATATTGGCCGCGGTGTCGGAAAGAAGCATTCTCTTGATTGCTTCTCCATTCATATTGAGTTCGCCTATTTTTTTCCTGCGGAGATGACTGTTAAAAAAGCTCTTATGCTTTTTAACAGGCTTATACTGAAGCCCCTCAAATAGCCCATCAATGGTCGGATTCACATTAAGACTGACAAAACTTCGACCGCTTTCATGTTCCTCAACCGGAGGGACTCCTGATGACCCGTTCCGCGGTGATATAAAATACTCGATAATGAAACGGTTGCCCCACATCTTCTCCGGGACGATCTTAATGCCAGATTTTATACCTTTGGGTAGTCCAGTGTTGAACTCGTAGGGGTATAAAATCTCCCACGGCAGCAGCGCACAGTCTGTCTCAATAGAGATACTGCTTCCAGGCGGCAAGTCGTTTATCTTTTTTATGTACGGGCCTAATTCAGGCTCACTTATTAACTGTTTGTAGAGTGCAGCACCTTCACTTACCACTGTTTCAGTGAAGCCCTTGAATATTTCGTAAGAGACGCCGGGAGAGGGCGCAAGTGGGTCGCTCAATTCCGACCAGATACCCCGCGTCGCTATATCGCTTAACTTATCCCTAATTTTAAGAAATTTATCCCCTAACATCCCTAAATGGATGTTCAATTTCAAGGCGGGCTTAGAACGCTCAAGGGTTTTATTATTTTTATAGTGTGCCCTGAGCTCAGCCCCCTCCGCCCAGATGGTGAGGTTGGCGGTACGCAAAGGTGGTAAGGCCCTTCGTTCTGTCGCTTCGCTCATCTTGTTAACCCTACTGCTCGTTCGGCACTATTTTTCTCATTGATGATCCTGCAAAGATCAAGGTCGAGATCTTGACGGAACGATGACGCTATTGGTTCCGTCTCTATTGACGGGACGATGGTTACAGAGAGATGGAACTGGTAAATGATATATCCGCTGACATCGAAGGTAATGTAAAAACCTGCGTCATTTATAATTTCAGGTGACGCCTTCAGGAGAAAACGGATCGGCCCTTTTAGCTTTCCTTCATGGAAGCTGGCAATTTGATGCCATGAACCATCACGAAAACTAAACCCCTTAGGGGTCAGGGCGATACCCAGATCAAGATTCTGTCTCACTACTTTATCGAGTCCCTCACCAGTCACTTTGGCCAGCGCATTCAATTCCGGAAAATCATAGTTAAAGACTAGATCCACGTTTGATCCAGCCTCGACTATGTTGTCTCTTGTCGCCTCACCCTCAAGAACGAAATAGAAGCTTGGTTTAGTGTCCTTAACGTCTTCGGCCGGCGGTTTCACAGTGTCCAAAAACATGTCGTCGACAACGGTTTGATAAGAAGATGAATCATCATTAACAGTTGACGCTTTTGCCATGCCTCCTCGCTCGTAAGAAGCATCATAGTTTTCGAGCGCGTCCTTCAGCTCAATCTCTTTGGCGACGGTGACGCCGTCCTTGGTGATCGGGGGCGAGCCGAATTTCTTATCCAGCACGACGTTGCGACCCTTCGGGCCGAGCGTGCTCTTGACGGTGTTGGACTTATAATCGCCACGACTATATGAAGGAGACGGGCTTGTGCTAGGGACACTTCCTATTCCTTCTGAATATTTAGACTCGTAGTAACTGGCAGCAACAGCCCCTTCGGGAAGTTCTGAAATAAGCGCCTCGGTCGTGAGCATCAGCCCCGCGATAGAAGCCGCGTTCTGCAACGCCGTGCGCGTGACCTTCGCCGGATCGATGACGCCGGACTCCACGAGGTCTTCAAACCCCTCGGTCGCGGCGTTGAACCCGTAGTTCTCCTTCTTGCTGTCGCGCACCTTCTCGACGACGACCCCGCCCTCCTTGCCCGCGTTCTGCACGATCTGTCGCAGCGGCTCTTCGAGCGCGCGGCGCACGATGGTCACGCCGATCTGTTCGTCGGCGTCGCCCTCGCCCTCCGCGTTCGCCTTGAACTTGTCGAGCGCCTTCGCCGCGCGCACGAGCGCCACGCCGCCGCCCGGCACGATCCCTTCCTCGACCGCCGCACGCGTCGCGTGCATCGCGTCCTCCACACGCATCTTCTTCTCTTTCAGTTCTGTCTCGGTCGCCGCCCCGACCCGGATGACGGCGACCCCGCCGACGAGCTTGGCGACCCGCTCCTGCAACTTCTCGCGGTCGTAGTCCGAGAAGGTATCTTCAATCTGCGTGCGTAACTGGCGCACGCGCCCTTCAATGATGGTTACCTTACCTGCGCCCTCGATGATGGTCGTGTTGTCCTTGTCGATCGTCACCTTCTTGGCGCGACCGAGGTCCGCGACCTGCACGTTCTCCAACTTGATGCCGAGGTCTTCCGAGATCACCTTGCCGCCGGTGAGCGTCGCGATGTCTTTGCACATTTCCATGCGGCGGTCGCCGAAGCCGGGGGCCCTCACCGCCGCGACGTTCAGCGTCCCGCGCAGCTTGTTGACGACGAGCGTGGCGAGCGCCTCGCCCTCCACGTCCTCCGCGATGATGATGAGCGGCTTGCCCATCTTCGCGATCTGTTCGAGCAGCGGGAGCAGGTCTTTCATCGAGCTGATCTTCTTCTCGTGGATGAGGATCAGCGGGTTGTCGAGGACTGCCTCCATGCGCTCCGGATCGGTCACGAAGTAGGGCGAGAGGTACCCGCGGTCGAACTGCATGCCCTCGACCACTTCGAGCGCCGTCTCCATCGTGCGCGACTCCTCGACCGTGATCACGCCGTCCTTGCCGACCTGCTGCATCGCCTCGGCGATCAACTCCCCGATGGTGCGGTCGCCGTTGGCCGAGATGGTGCCGACCTGCGCGATCATGTCGCCCTTGACGGGCTTCGCCATGCGCTCGATCTCCTTGACCACCTTCTCGACCGCCTTCTGGATGCCGCGCTGGAGGGCCATCGGGTTCGCGCCCGCCGCGACCGTCTTTACGCCCTCGCGGAAGATCGCCTGCGCGAGCACCGTCGCCGTCGTCGTGCCGTCGCCCGCGATGTCGGAGGTCTTCGACGCGACCTCGCGCACCATCTGCGCGCCCATGTTCTCGAGCGAGTCCTTCAACTCGATCTCTTTCGCCACCGTCACGCCGTCTTTCGTGATCGTCGGGCTGCCGTATTTCTTGTCGAGGACGACGTTGCGCCCCTTCGGCCCGAGCGTGATCTTGACCGCGTCGGCGAGCTGGTTGACGCCGCGCAGGATCGCCGCCCGCGACTCCTGACCCCGAATGACCAGCTTTGCCATTTAAGCCTCCCGCGAAAATTCAATATCAGTTTTGTAATAATCCGGTTATTCGGACATCACTGTGTATACAGTGAAACATGATTCCACTCTAGGACACCCTCACAAATGAAAACAACCAGCAGCAAATATGTAAGGACTATTTGGGCAAGTTTTTTAGCTTTCATATAATTTACACTTGGCTTGGGAAATAACGACGTAGTACCTCCATGAGGCGGCAATCACCTGCGGATGTTCATATCCCCTGTTTAAGCCGCCTACTCAGAAGTGGTGCTTGGCAGCCCACTTCTCAAGGGTGATGAAGCCGCCGCTGTCGAAGACTTCGATCCCGTAGACTGGATGCACCTCCCACGAGGAGCGCCTCCTCGGCCCGGCGCAGGGGCGCGGGCGGTGGCTGCCGTCGAAGAAGAGCTGCCCCGTGACCCTGATGCGCAGCCCGACGACCGGCAGCGGGTTCGCCACGAACTTCTTAGTGTTGGCGTTGGAGTCGAACCTGTCCCACAAGTCCGGGCGGGAGTGCGGGATGATCTCTGCCGTCACGCTGTCGCACTCGTCGGCGTTGATGATGTCCGATGTCTCGACCAGCGCGATGTGGATGTCGTTAAAGTCCAGCGCCGGGTTGTTGCAGTTGACCCCCTCGCCCTTGAACCCGAGCGGGAACGTGTCGTCGTGCTTCGCCTCGAAGACGAAGCCCTCATAGGTGACGAGCGCCCCCTCGCTCAACGTGATCGGGTTGCCCTTCGCGTCCACCGTCTCCAAGTTATGGAGCTTCGGGCGATCCTTCCGCAGCGGCGGCTTGTTGCCCACGCCGTAGGTGAGCTGCTTCTTCTTAACCAGCGCGTCCACATCCTTTTGTAAGTTGTCTATGGTGGCGACGCCGATCTTTACAGGCGTACCCATGGCGCAGTAGTTGTTCTTGATCTCGTTCTGCAACAGGCTGCCGTCGCCGCTGTGGCAGTTGCCTTGGAGCGGGCACTGCTGGTCGATGGGGTGATCCGCCGGAGTCACCCCGCTCTTAAACGGCAGGGCGCACTGGGAGACGAACGGCTGCGCGGGGCACTTGGGTTTGGGCTTACTCGCCCGCGCGCCGCGCGCCGGAGCCCGTCCCCGCCGCGCCCTGCTGTTATTGCTCGGCGGCGAGGCAGAGGCGGCAGCATCAAGCGTTGGTAGGGAGGCTGCCGATAAGGCGAACCCGATCACTCCTGCGAAAGCGGCGGAGAGGACGCGGAGGGCGAGTCTGCTCATGGGGCCTCCATAGAGCGAGGGGCGAGTTGTGACCCTTGGATCGTGAGGCCGGCGGTAGGACCCGTCAGCAAGGTGCGAAGCACGACGGCACAATATATCGGGGGGCAGTGCTTGTCAATAGAGAGGAAAGAAAGAGGAGGATGGTATAAGCGGTTCTTCTCGCATTGAAGAACATCAGCCGGAGGTGGACAATGCCGATCCCGAACTGAAGTGAGGCGTTAAATCAGTTCGCCATCCTGTTCGACGAGAGAGTCCTCCCCGGGCCTTTATCTGAGGGCATTGAAGCGGGCGTTTCCATGATAGGTGATTGGTGTTACCGCCCATTTCTCTCGAGCTCGTCCCAGTGGTTGATGGTCTCGAAGGCACGGCCTAAGACGGGGCGGGGGCGCGCGCCGTCGGCCTGCCCGATAAGCCCCTCGCGCTCCATCGCGTCGAGGATGGCGGCGGCGCGGCCATAACCGATCCGTAGTCGACGTTGGATGACAGCAGTCGAGGCGCGCTTCATCTCGACGCAGATGCGTAGTGCCTCCTCAAACAGCTCGTCGCGCTCGCCGCCCGCGCCGTCGCCGCCCGCGGCTTCGTCCTCCGACTGCGTGATCGTCCCGTCGTAGACGGGAGAGCTCTGCGCCTTGATGTGGGAGACGACGCGGCCGATCTCCGCCTCATCGACGAACGCGCCGTGAACGCGCACGAGGCGGGAGGTGCCGGGCGGCAGGAAGAGCATGTCGCCGCGCCCCAAGAGTTGCTCAGCTCCGACGTTGTCAATGATTATGCGGGAGTCAGCCCTGGAAATAACGCGGAAGGCGATGCGCGAGGGGAAGTTCGCCTTGATCGTCCCTGTAACGACATCAACGGAAGGGCGGCCAGTAGCGAGAATCATGTGGATGCCGACGGCTCGGGACAACTGTGCGAGGCGTGTGATCGCCTCCTCAACCTCATCGCCTGCGGTCATCAGATCAGCGATCTCGTCGATGATGATGACGATGTAGGGCAGCAGCTCGTGCGGGTTGCCCTCGTCGTCGAAGTCCTCGACGAGGTTGCGGCGCAGGACCTCCGTGTTGTAGCCGTCGATGTTGCGCACGCCCCACTTGGCGAGCTGCTTGTAGCGCGTCTCCATCGCGCCGACCGCCCACTTCAGAGAGTTCGCGGCGCGCTTCGGGTCGGTGATGATCGGCGTGGCGAGGTGCGGGATGTCCGCGTAGAGGCCCAACTCCAGCCGCTTCGGGTCGATCATGATGAACTTCACCTCGTCGGGTCGCGCCTTATAAAGGATCGAGACGACGAGCGAGTTCAGGCAGACCGACTTGCCCGTCCCCGTCGCGCCCGCGATTAACAGGTGCGGCATCTTGGCGAGGTCGGCGACGTAGTTCAGCCCGTCGATGGTCTTGCCGAGCGCGAGCACGAGCTTCGAGGGGGATTCGATGAACTGCCGCGACTCGACGACCTCGCGCAGCATGATGTTGTCGCGGCGGGAGTTCGGCACCTCGATGCCGACGTGCGCCTTGCCGGGCACGCGATCGATGCGGATCGACTCGGCGCGCAACGCTAGGCAGAGATCATCAATTAGGTTCTTGACGCGCGAGAGCGGCACGTCTGGAACAGGCATGAACTCGTAGGTGGTAAACACTGGACCGGGGCAGATGTACTCGATCTTGCCCGGTATGTTAAAACTGTTGAGCTTTTCCGCGATGCGCACAGCAAGCGTGCGCAACTCCTCGTCAGCCTGCTCATCGTACGTAAGGGCGGAGTTCAGGAAGTCGACCGGCGGCATCTTGTAGTCGTTGATTGCCGCTGCGGCCCGCTCCAGCTTCTTCGCCCCGCGCGCCGCCTTGTCCGCCGCGGGAGGTTGCGGCGACTCCTCCTCGACCGGCTCGGTGCGCACCAACGACACGTCGCGCACCATCTCCTCGATCTCCGCCGCATCTGTCGGGTTCTCTCCGGCGGCTTTGCGCTGGACGGAGCTGCTTGAAAGCACTTCAAGCGGCAGCGGCTCACGCATGAATTCCTCGACGCGCGCCGCGCCGGTCTTGTTCCTCAGACGTTTCTCCTCCTCGCGGGACGCCTCGCGCGCGGCGTGCTCCGCCCGCCGCTCTGCCGAGCGCACCTCTGCCGCCGCGCGCCGTGCCGATTGCCAATTATTAAATCGTCCCGCGATGCCCGATAAGAAGGACTGTTCATTTCCCCCGGCGGCCGGGGGCTCTTCGCGGGTCGGTGCTACAGGTATCAAGATTTGACGATTGTTCTTGAGCGGCGGGCGCGGGGTAATAGCTGCGTTACCGGGCTGAGAGCTAGCGGCATCGCCCTCATGTATTGATGCAAAAGTCTTGGCACCGGTGAGCGCGGCACGCAACTCGGCGGCGCCAGCCGGTCGCCTTGACGGCTTGATGGCGAGCCCATGCATTACCACGCCCGCGAGCAGAGCGGGTACGTCAGGATTTATTTTGCTGACAGGTTCTAAGGGATCAACTTCGTCGTTGATCAATGCGTTGACGCGTTTTAGGGCATCCGGCGGCTTAACATTCGTGAGCAGGTGGTACAGCGTGGCCGCGAGCGAGTACAGGTCGCTCCGAGGCGTTGTCTTCTCGCCCTGTATCTGTTCCAGGGAGGCGTAATTGGGTGAGTAGCCGAGGAGGCTGCGGCTCAGCGTGCCCGAAGGCATTTGCCCCGCGAGCCCCTTCGCCAGACCGAAGTCTAGGAGGATCACACTGCCGGACGCGGATAATTTGAGGTTCGCCGGTTTTATGTCGCGGTGGATGATCGGCGGCTCATGCCCGTGCAGATAAACCAGTGCGTCGAGCAACTCGTCAGCCCACCGCGCCACCCGAGACGCCGCGAACGGTTTGCCCTGTGCCCTCAACAGCTCTGACAGGTCATCTCCGCGGACGAACTCCATCACGAGGTACTTCTTACCTCCCTCCGAGAAATAGTCGGACACGGTGGGGAGGGCGGGGTGGCGCAAGTTGGCTAAAAGGTGCGCCTCGCGCTCGAACGCCCGCAGGGTCTCGTCCGTCTCGGCGAAAGTCTCTTTGAGGGCGACGGCACGCCTCAGCCTCTCGTCGAGGGCCTCGTAAACTGCGCCCATGCCCCCGGCCCCGAGTTGCCGGATGATGCGGTATCGACTCTGCAACAATGAGTCAGGGTTGAGCATGACGAGACATTCGGAAACGGATCTTGATCAGTCGTACTTCAGGTAAAATTCCGCGGCCACCGTGACGGTAGGACCGGACGATCCTTCATTGCCCGCGAAGATTAAATAGTAGGTGCCCGGCTTCAGCGCTTGCCTCAGCCTCGCGGAAGCCAGTTTCTCGCGCTGTGCGACGGGCGTATAGTTTTTCGAGCCGCCCGATAAAGCCTCGTACTGCCTGCCGTCCAGAATGTAAAAATTGACGCTGCCGCCGGAAGTTACCTTGTAGCCGCCCACGACGCGGGCGTTAGAAGCCCCCGGCGGGATCTCAACTTTGAACGCCGCGGGCTGCTGGGCTGAAACGTCGAAGGATTTGTTGACGACGGAGGCGACTGAAGCGGCAGCGTCCGAAGCCGAGCTGTCCCCCCGAAAATGTCTGACGAGGTAAAACCCGCCGACGAGTAACAATATCAGGGCGAGTGCGGTGCCGCCCAACACCACCGCGCGCCCCACCCGTTGGAACAAACTCTCCAGCCGCCCCGCAAGCGTTTCCGAGTGCTTGGTGTAAGCCAAGCGCGCGCCGCACTGAGAGCAGTGCGACTTGTCGGGCGACATCCAGTGCCCACACTGGCGGCAGGTCGTCTGGTTACCCTTCGAGGTGTTACAGGTCGGGCAGAGGAGCTGAATGTTGCCGGCCGTGTTGGGCCCGCCCAGGTCGAACGGGATGATGTGGTCGAAGTGGAGGAATTCCGTCTCGACCTTACAGTTACGACACCGATTACCGTCTCGCGCCCTGACGGCGCGTTTGACGTGCTCGGGAATGTGGCGGCTCGATTTAGACTTAGCTTGACTCACGCCATGACCCTTTATCTAACAATTGAGGATGTTCATTGACCCGTATGAGGGAAATACCGGGGAGAGGTCAGGCGGGGAAGCCTTCTACGAAGGGCCTGATGTAAGCGCTGTGCTTTTTGGTAGCCGACTGGAAGAGTCCGCCGCATGCCTCGCGCGCGGCACACCCGCCGCACTCGTCCAGATACACGTTCTTCCAGTCGGAGATCGACTTGCGGGCGAACGCCCGGAGGCTCTCGTCGAGAACGCACAACTGGTGGTTATAGATTGAGACGTTCTGCCCCGACAGGTGCAAAATTTCGGTAGCTTCCCGCAGCTCGGGCTGGTAATCGTGCGGGTCGATCCACAGCTCCTCGAAATTCCTGTGGACGAACCCGTAAGTCTCCATGCCCATCAGGGCAACCTGCGCGGCGAAGGGGAAGTTTCGTGAGATGAACTCAGCCAGCTTTGGCAGGCGGCGGTAAGTCTGCTTGTGTATCACCACCCTGACCTCGACGGGCACGTCATACATCGCCAGGTGATGGATGCCCAGGACCGTCTCCTCGAAAGCCCCTTTCGCCTGCACCACGTAGTCGTGCTCGGAGTCGACGTCGGAGTAGAGCGGGACACCCAGCATGAGGTCGGGGTGCCCGACCGCACCCAGCCTGCGCGCGAACTCCCGGTAGTAGAACATCCGTCCGTTAGTCAGCACGTGCAGAGCCGTGTTCGGCAGCCTCTGCTTGCAGTGCCCGATCAGCCGGAGGAAGTCGTCTTTGAACAAGGTGGGCTCGCCCCCGGTAATGCCGATCTCTCTCGTCCCCGGGTCGATTAAATCGATCAGACGCAGGTGCTCACTTATCCGCTCGAAATCGTCCACCTGTTTGGGCGGTTGCGAGCACATCAGGCAGAAGCTGTTGCACTGATCCGTGGCGAGGATAAAGTTGTGAGGGGAGTTCTTACGGTACAGCGCCCTGACGAACCCCGAAGGGTGAATGGAGATCACGTCGCCGTCGGCGAGGTACTCGAACCCGATCGTCGAGTGAACCAGCGGAGACTGGCTTTCCCACGCGGGGCCCGCTCGCGGGGCTAGGATCGCCGAGTACCCGGAGGTGTCGGCTGGAGGATGGTGCCCCCTCCACAGTAGAACAGAGTCACCCCGCCGCGCGCCCGCGGGCAGTTCGGCCGTCGTCACCCTCGCGACGATGGACTGTTCTAATCCCGTGCTGATTTGTCCCGGAGAATACAGCTTCATGCGCACACCGCGCCCGCGAGCTCTCCGACGTGGATGTTGTGAACCCAGGCCCAGAATATCCTCTTGGCCACCGGGTCAGAATGGTATAGCGTGAGTAGGTGTTTGATCAGGAAGAAGTTCTTTTTGTGGAACTCGCTCGTCGGGCGGTGCCCGACCATGTCTCCCTGCGTCGCGTAGTTGAGGACGGGATCGGCGCCGCAGAACGTCTGGAAAGCACAGTCGGCGCAGCCCGGCATCGACTCGACGCACGACGAGGCGGTGATCGCGCGAAGAGTCTCGCCCCCGAAGATCTCCTCGTACGAGTCCCGGTGGACGTTGCCCAGCTTGAACTGCTCGTCACCCATCTCGGCCAGCATGCGCGACTCGTCGGACGCGTACACGTCGCCGTCATAGTTGTAAACCGCCACCCCGATGCCCGCGCCGGCGGGCGACTGGAGGTCGACGTAGCCCGTGCTGAATGGGGTCAGGATCCGGGTCAGCAGTATCTGCGCGTAGGTCTCGACGAGGTTAACGCCCTGCCGGTTCAGCTCCAGAATGTAGTCGAAAGCCTCCAGGTAAAATCGCAGGAAATCCTCCCCCGTATACCCGATGTTCTTCGCCGTCTTCAGTGCGAACCCGTAAGGGCTGAGCGAGCGGAGGAAGATGGATTGGAAGCCGTTCGCGACATATTCGTCGATGATCTCGCGGGGGTGACTGAGGCTGAGGCGCGTCGCGGTCATCAGCGCGCTGACCTTGTCGTGTCCGAGGATCTCGCGCGCCCGGTGGATGTTCTGTACGGTCAACTGGTGGCTGTCGTTGCCGGGCCTGGGGCGGTTCGCGTTGTGGATGAATGCCGGCCCGTCCAGAGATGTCGAGACCACGACGTCGTGATCGTGGAAGTATTCGAGCACCTCGTCCGTGGCTAGTGCCAGGTTCGTGGTGACGACGAACTCCACCCTTTTACTCGTCGCCGCGCTCCTCCTCTCGGCCTCTTCGACGATTTGGACGATCCGCTCGAAATTGAGCAGGGGCTCGCCGCCCTGAAATTCGATCTTGATGGGGTCGGCGGGCGAGCTGAATACTAGATCAAGAGAACGTGCCGCCGTCTCCGGGCTCATGTCATAGAGGGCGCGGTCGGCGCTCACCCTGGACACCTGGCAGTAGTGGCACGAGTGCTCGCAGCGCAGGGAGACGACGAAGATGTGCAGCTTGGTGAAGCCCGCCATGTGCGCCTTCTTGGTGCGGTACTTGGTGACTAGCAGCTCGAAGGGGGCGGATGAGCCGGAGTCGAAAAGGAAGTGCTTGCCTTTGAGGTCGTAGTAGGCGTCGGAAGCTCTATCCAGCCGGTGGCTGACGAAGGAGGTGAACTCGCCGTTTTCGAGGAAGAGGTGCTCCCCGACCTCGTTGACGAGAATCTTCCTGCCGCCGTCGAACTGCAAAAACTGAAAAGGGAGCAGTCGGTACTGCCCGGGAGGGCGGTAATAATCTCTGTTCTCGAAACTCGTCTGGCCCATTGTTCCGACTCAAGCCCTCCCAAGGTGACGCTCCAGCGACAGGTCTAGTAGATAGTTCAGAAACTCGTTGACCAGCCTATTCTCATCGAGCAGTCCATGAGCAGACCCGGCTGCGACGATCTCGATTTCGCAGGCTCCGGCAGAGTATGAGGCGACATCCACCGAGCAGAAAGCGGAATAGGTGGCGATGGCCTCCGTGAGACATTCTCGCGGGTAGATGGTCTCCGAGAGCGCGACCCGGACGCTCACTTAGAGATACCTCGCGGATCGACTAGGTAGTCGGCTTCCTGATCGCCCCTATCGAGCAGATCCGCCTCCGCGAAAGCTTGGGCGGCGATCAGCTCGCGGATCCCTTTCGTCTCGTCCGCCACGTCGAGCCGCACCTTCTGGTTGACCAGTTCGTTGGAGAACTCGCCCGCCATCTCGTTGAGGTCTGTCTCTGGGCTCTTGCGGGTGAAGCGGACTTCGACGGCCGCCGCCCCTTCCACTTGTGAGAGAAAGAGGTAGCACCTGTCGGTGAACAGGTAACAAACCCTGAACAGCGCCTCGAGCGTGTAGAGGGCGGTGTCGACGCCGACGACAAGGGTGTCATCAGTCAGGGGTCGGACCCATGAAAGCGGGGGTGCGGGCATCTGGCTCTTCCCTGACGCTTAGCGCTCGATGCTGAAGTTGTCGAAGACTGCCGTGCCGGGCGACTTCGTGACCTGGTACGTGCCCGCGCTCAGCGTCACGTGCAAGGCGGTGATGTCCAGTTGCAGTGCCTCTTCCCGCTGCGACGACCAGATGATGCCGTCAGAACTCGTCTCCCACGAGACTGTGTTCTTTATCGCGTCCAGCCTGAAGCGCCAGAACCTGTGCTGCGCCGAGCTGTAGGGGACGGACTTTGGGGACTTCGACCCATTCACTTTACTCTGGAGGTAGAGGGTGCCGCCTTCGGCCACGAAACCGTACCAGTTATTGCTATCGACGCCGATGGCGAAGACCGTGTCGGCGGCATCCGCTGCGGCCTGAACGACCTCCACGCCGACCTTCGCGCCTGTCAGGTCCAACTCGGCGGCGGACAGGTAACCGTTAAAGTGCCTGCCAGGCAAGTTCGGGCGAGGGGTGATCTCCAGCCGGCGGTTCCGCTCGACGACTGTAACCTCGGCGTCCTGCGAAGCCTCATCCGCGTTCAGCGCCCCGGTCGCCCACCTGGTACTCCCCGACGCGGTGCCGTCAAAGGTGTCCTTAAAGCTCGAACGCGGGCGCGTGGTGCGCACCGAAGTCGAGCCTTCTGAGCGTGAGGGCGTCCGAACTGGCGGAGGTGGTGGGGGTGGCAGAGCAGGCGGAGCGGTAGTCCCGCCCGAGGAATAATGCGACGCGTGTGAGCTGTGCGACGCATGCGAACTATGCGAGCTGTGAGAGCGGTGTTGCGTGAAAAGGGACGAGAGCCCCGATCTGGCGGCTGACCTCAGCAAATACTTCGCGGAATACTTGCTGATCCGACTATCCTGGAGGATCTGCTTGGGGTCGGCCGGCACTCTGGGCTGCCCCGCCGCGTTCCCCGAAGTTAACGTCAGGAGACCGGCGCTAAAGACAACTTTCTTGGAGACGCCGATGACTCGCTCAGCGGACGATAAAAGACCCCTCAGCCTCTTCTTCCATTTCGGGAATTCCATGTCATCTCCTCTTGGAGAGAAAGACGGGATTTAGCTCGTCGGTTGCTTAATCAGAACTGGAACTATCTCCCTCTCCTCAAAGCCATCTCGATACCCCTCCGTGGTGCGAGCACGTCCCGCGCCTGCTCTGGCTGAAGCTGTACGAGCCGTCACGGCACTGCGCCGATGCCCCAGCCGGGGGTCCGCTCTCACTGAAAGTCGGCCTGCGTACCCTGTCCCCGTAGGCGTTCGTGTAGTAGTCGCTCGAAGACGAGCCAGCTGGGCTGGTAGGCTGAATCGGGGCCTCACCGGCCCTACTTTGTGCCGCCTGTTTCGCCGGTGGCGCGGGTGGGATGGTCGATGCGGCGGAAGAGTCCTCGCCCGCTTCACCCGCCGCTTCATCCGACGCGGGAGCCACTTGAGCTTCCGCCGCCACCTTCGCCGCAAGCTGCTGCCGATCGCGCTTGGCCACCTCCTTGAGCAGTTCTTGAGCTTCGCGGTACTCCGGTGCGCCCTGCCCGATTGCCTTCAGGTGCCAGCGCGCGGCGGCGACCTCTCCCCATGAGGTCTTCTGCGGATCCTTATTGGGCTTGTACCCGTCGGCGAGCGCACGCTTCGCCTCCGAGAGGTGCTGCGCGCTCGTCAGTTCGAGCGTCTGCGCAATCGTGGCGGCGGGCGGGAGAGAAGTGCTGGCGAGTGACTGAGCCTGCGGCGCGGGCGTAGGGCTAGTGCCGCGCTGGGTCTGCGAGGAGATGGCGGCGACCCACAGCAGGCCGACGGAGACGGCTATCGCCCCCAGGATGAGCTTCAAGCCGATACCCTTCGACTGAGGGGCTATCCTCTCCCCGCAGGCGGGGCAGAAGGTGATGGTGCTGATTACCTGGCGACCGCAGCGGGGGCAAGGGCGCGTCGGATTCATGTCCGCACCTCTGACGGGGTTGTGAGTCTAAGGCGGCGCGCGCCGCGCGTGAGTCGTGCGCGCCGTGGGAGGCGGGAATATACACCGAGGGGTCGGGCTCTCGGGATTAACCCCGCAGTAAGGGAGCTAGACGAGCGCGGAATTTAGCAGCAACGGATGCCGTTGGCAAGGCTTTTTAGAAACGACTTATGAGGTGCCGCGGCATTACCTTGTCCTTGCCTTACGTCATTGAAACAGTGCCAAGAACTCCGTGTCATTCATCGGCCCTTTTGACAGGTTGCAACTCGCGCACGCCCACGTCAGGTTGTCGTAATCGTTACTGCCTCCGTTGGCGCGGCTAACGCGATGATCTACGTGCCCGTATGGAGCATAGCTGAAACAGTAAAAGCAGGTCTCCCCGTCACGCTGTCGTATATATTTTCTATCCTTCTTAGTTAAAGGTTCATCGTTCCGCCGGGGCGCCAGTAAAGCTACCGTCACCACACCTAGCACACAAATAATGAGTATAACAAGAAGCGTTACGCCTAAATCGCGTAGCATGTCGGAGGTGGATGGCGGCGACGGCTGGGGGAAACATGGTCTCAGTTCACGGAAAGAAGATACGGGGTAAAATCTTTGATCCGTGGCCAGGACCAAATCGCCGGACTGCAATTCCGACAATGAGACGTCTAGACTGTTGTCACCTCTTAATACCGTGTATGACATCTCTTATCCTCCGGCAGGAGTATTTTATGAGCTCATGCCTAAGAGCACTCTCCCATTTATGGCGTCAACAGCCATAGGGTTTTCAATACCTATTCCCTTGGGAAGGTGATCATACTCACGTCTTCATCGTTTATTACGTATACCTGCCCCTTCGGCGATTTTCCTGCCTCTGCCAGAACGTCGGCATATACGATGTACTTGCCGCCACTGTAAGTGAGGAAGTAAAGCTGCGCAGGGAGGGCGGACGGAGTCTTTAAGGTGAACTCTATCTTCTTCCTATTACCGGCCCTGCTTAGCGCGTCACCCGTAGCATTCCGATCGATCACAATCGCGAGGATCAGCACGCCCGTAAAGATGGTCATGAGCATGATGCCGAGAGCGTTGTTGGTGAGCCACTTGCGTGCCCCGGCGTGCTTGCTCAGCACCTTGCCTTCGCCGAGATCCATCAGCCCGTAGATGAAATAAGCGATGACGATGACCCCGACGGCCATCAAGTCGTACCACCAATTGACCAAGATATAGGCCTCGAAGGGAAGCGTAAAGAAATTGATGTCAACGCCATAGGTCGCGAAGAACGAGTAGTAATACACGTAGCCCAGAAAGTACAGCACTACCGTTATAATCAGCATCAACGCGGCTGCGTCGATGTATGAGAGGACGCTCGCAAATTTCATGATCACACTCCTTGTTGCTTCAGCCCTGTCACACAGAGACACCACACCGTCTGAGCGGGTAGGTCGTAACTAGGTCTTCGCTCTCCGAGTAAGCATTTCCCCGACGCCGCGTATGAAGTAAGCCTCGTCGCCGGGTCGGTGACAGATGCCGTACGGTTTCCCGGAGCGGCAGTGGCACTGCTGGTCCGGGCGGATCTCGCGCAGCAGGAGACTCGGGTCGTGCCCTTTCTCGGGCCCGAGCCAGACGCCCGCCTGCTCCCACACCGTCCACTTGACGAGCCACTCCGCGGCGTGCGCCATGAACTCCACCACCGTGTCCCTGTCCCACCGCCACACGTCAAACCACGCCGGGTAGGCGCAGAGCGATCCGTCTGGGTAGTGGTGCTTCTTCCTCTTAAAAAACGGCACGGCGGGGTCACGCACGAACGCCGTCGGGTGAGCTTCGCCGCCGCCGTACCGCACCTCGATCTTGTACTCGATGAAGGGATTCGTCACCCTCTCCATCCAGTCGTGGCGGCAGTGCTCGGCGGTGCAGTCCGTGCGGTGCGCGATGACGCCGCCGGCGTGCATCACCACGGGTCTTCCGTGGTAGATGTCGTCGAGAATCTCTTCCAGGTTCTCGGCACCCCGCAGGGGCTGCACCTTTCCCTTCCAGACCGCCACGGGGCCCGTCCCGATGGGCGAGCCGGAGAGGGAGAACTCGGGGAAGTACTCCCTCATCGCCTCGACGCTGGCTTCGAGCCGCGAGATCGCCGCGTCCATCACTCACGCTCCCCCGTAAGCGGGCTTCGGCGGGACGATGATGGGCGGTGGCGCGGGCTTCGGCTTCGGCTTGTCGTGCTCCGACTTCGAGCACTCGGCAAGAGACAGGAGGTTGTTCGGCTCGTCGCCGTCGTTCTCCGTCTTGATGTACTTATTGCCGTTGTGTTTGGCGACGATGACGTTGGCGCGCTTGCCGTCGACCATCGTGTAAAACGTGTGCTCGCCGCGGTCGATGTAGTTGATGGCTTCCGCCTGAGTTACTCTCCAGCGCGTCGTCGCGCCGGGGTTGAAGCCGCCTACGAACTGGATGCGCTCGTGCGGGTTGTGCCGGTCAGTCTTGTTGACGCAGTCGATTTGCAGGTCCATTGGGTCATCCCTTCTGAAAAAGTTTGGGTCGTGGCTGAGATCTCCTTAGCCACTGCCTACACATAGGCATAGCGGGTGAGGCGAGTGATTTGGTCAGGGGGATCGATTTTTTTTTCGTCGTGAAGGAAATTCACTTACCGTTCGGCTAAATTGCTTTAGGTGATATGCCTACGATTGAAGGGGTTGACGATAATTTCTCTGCACGTGACTAATTTGGCTTTCTCAGCCGCATAGACTAAGGGGCGATCATCGGTCTCTTTCTCACGGGGGCAGTGAAAGGCTCACGCCATGCGCACTTGGCAGGGAGGAGTTATACAATTATGGTCTAAGCGGGGGGCGGATGAGTGAGCGAGATGGGCCCAGAAACACTAAGAATTTTGCAGAAGATCACGCTGGAGCAGTGGTCTGATTACTATAACGAACTCGTGATTTACGCGGAGGCAAAATGCAAACGATGGGTGTGGAAGACCGGCAACAAGGAGAACTTGCCCAAAGGTTACTCACCGGAGTCAATCGCACGCGAAGCCGTCACGAGGTTCTATGACGGCGAGCGGGTGTGGAATCACGAAGCCTACCCGGGCGATAACCCGGTTCCTTTTCTGAAGTCGGTCATCCGCAGCCTCGTCTCCGACTTGGGGAGGAGTAAGGCCCACAAGACGGCGGCATCGCTCGAAGACGAGAGCGTCGGGACAAGCGCCGAGGGTGAAAACTTCACGAAGGAGGTTAGTGCGTCGGAGAGCGCGCCCGGGTTCCGCTCAACACCGTCCCCTTCACCTTACAAGTCCGCCTACTTCAAAGAAGTTAACGAGCGGGTTGCCGCGGCCATCGCGGACCGGGAAGATTTGGTTAAGCTCCACCCCTACCTACGGGAAGGATTAAAGCCTCCTGACATAGCACCCAAGATGGGAAAGAGCGTCCAAGACATTTATTTCCTCATCCGCCTTTTCCGCCGCAGGACGGAGGGCATAAGTAATGAGGTGTTCGAGGAGATCGCCTTCGTTGATCGAAGGCCGGAAGGAGGGGCGCTTTAGAGCGCCGAAATTATTATGTCGAGGAATGATAGGTTCAAAGACGACGCCATCGACAGTTTGGTGGGGTGGATGGAGAATCTTGAAGGTACTCCGTCCGATGAGTTGCGCGCCATCCGCCGGGAGCTGGGGCACGACGTGGGGGAGAGTGAGAGGCAGTTCCACGCCATGCTGACGGAGAAGAGCCGCGCCTTAGGGCTTGAGTTGGAATCGCGGGCTGCGTCCCATCCCGCGGAGTCTATCGAAGGACTCCTGAAAGTTGCGAAAGAGCAGGGCTTTTCAACTACCCAGCAGTTTGCTGACGCGACCCGACTTAGCCCGGTGCTAGTGACCATGCTCGACCGCGGCTTGATTTCTTTCCCCAGTATTCCTCCAAAAATCCTCGACACTGTTGCGTCGACAATCAAGCATACAGTTGAGGCACTGTCGCGGTACTTGCAGATGGGCCCCCGGCTAGCCCTCGGCGCGAGCTACAAGGCGGAAGAGACTCCGGCGACAGAAGATCCTCAGGATTTCTTCGATGCCGTGCGCGCCGACCCCACTCTCTCGGAAGAGCGGAGGCAGCAGCTCTTGGATTTGAAGGGCCGGTAGCGGCTGCACGTAAGCACCGGACAGTCCGCATGAATCACTGGGACGTCATCAGGGTACTAGCCCGCCGAATGCACGCCGAGGCTCTAAAGCTGGCGGGTGGGGACCCGTCTGCCGAGGCATTACTAAGCGCCGCGGCGCAACTCACACATATCCCGCGTCAGGGTCTCCCCGCCGGGCATCCACTCCTGTATCGTGCGGAGGCTGTCTTACACTCCGAGTACGTCTGGTTCAACAGGGACGTTGAACTTTGGCAGGCGCGGTTCAATCAGGCACACGAGTACGGTCACCACTGGCGGCACGGTGAGGATTCCCTATGCTTCGAGTCCGACATCGACGCGCAGGCAACCGAGGACGCTATCAAGATCGGCGAAGAGCGGGTCGACGGCTACGGGCCCCACGAGCGGCGAGAACTAGAAGCTAACGTCTTCGCCCGTGAGTTCCTGCTGCCGGGCGACAAATTGCGGGAGTGGTATCTATCCGGCGAGAACGCGGAAACAATTGCCGCCAAGACGGGCACCCACATCAGTATGGTGATACATCAACTGGCCCGCGCCCTGCTCGGCACCGAGTTGGCAGAGCCGGAAGAAAGCATCCCCGTGGGCGGGGAGGCGGGTATCGAGCTGGATAAGAGTCAACAGGCGGCTGCCCGTGCGGGGGAGGCCGAGGCGGAACGCGGCGAGCGTGAGCCGCCGGTCTTAGTTGATGCCGGCCCGGGCACCGGGAAAACGCGCACGCTCGTCGCCCGGATCGTCCATCTGCTTAAAGATCGGAGTGTTCACCCCTCGCAAATTTTAGCCCTCACATACTCCAACAAAGCCGCCGACGAGATGTATTCGCGCGTCAGGTCCACAGCCACGCAAGACGCGGGGCACGTGTGGATGGGCACCTTCCACAAGTTCGGCTTGGATTTAATCCGCCAATACTCGAAGAGGCTGGGCATACCACCGAAGCCGACCGTGATCGACACGGTCGACGCCCAACTTCTTCTTGAGCAAAACCTCGGCCGCCTCGAGCTTCGCCACTACCGGTCACTGCGCTATCCGGCGGCTAGCTTGGGGCGCATCCTGAGTGCGATCTCGCGGGCGAAAGACGAACTTGTAACCGCAGATAAATACGCGGAGTACGCCGAGCGAGCGATGGCGGAAGCGGGCACCGATCCTGACGCGCGTAAGAAGGCCGAGAAGGCTCTGGAAGTCGCCCGCGTCTACTCCGTTTACGAGACGCTACTCGCCGAGAAGAATTACTTGGACTATGGCGACCTGCTAGTGCAATCGATCCGGCTCCTCGAGGGGCACGATGACGTGCGGGAGAGGCTACAGGAGAAGTACCGCCACATCCTCGTCGACGAATATCAGGACGTTAACACCGCCAGCCGCTTACTGGTGAATATTTTGGCTGACGATGGCGACGGACTGTGGGTCGTCGGCGATCTCCGGCAAGCGATCTACCGCTTCATCGGGGCTGCCCCTGTGAACATGCGCCTTCTGGCGACCGAGGATTTTCCTGACACCAAGATCATCCCGCTCAAGACCAACTACCGATCCCAACAACCCGTGGTCAGGATCTTCACCGCTTGCGCGACCCGGATGCGGGCGATGAAGGACAGGGAGCCGGAGGTGTGGGAGACCCATCGTAAAAACACGGACGGCGACGTGCGCTTCCGGTCCTCGTTTGATGAGGACGCCGAAGCGGCGGAGATGGCTGAAGAGATCGAGCGGTTGCGCGCATTAGGAGTGGGGTACCGGGATCAGGCAGTACTGTGCCGTCGCCACGATTCATTATGTCACTTCAGCAAGGCCTTGGAGCAGTCCGGTATTCCGGTCCTCTACCTCGGTAATTTCTTCGAGCGGCCCGAAATCCGCGACCTGCTGTCTCTGGTTTCGTTGGCAGGAGAGTCAGACGGGCGAGCGCTATACCGTCTGGCAAAGTTCGAGGACTATGGGTTCTCTTTCAAAGACGTACGAGCCATCACAACTTACGCATACGAACGGAAGCAATATTTCCCGAAGGCGCTTCAACACGTAGTCGAAGCCGGGGTCGTATCGGAAGAGGGTCTGCCTAAGCTGGCGCTGCTCGCGCAGCATTTCGATGGTTTCGGGTTTATCACGACCCCGTGGGTTGTGCTCTCGCAGTACCTGTTCGTGAGAAGTAGTTACTTGCGCCCGCTCGTGGCCGACCGCTCGGTTCAGGCGCAGCAGAAGAAGCTCGCCATCTATCAGTTCCTACTTCTGGCCTACCAATTAAGGGATAGCTTCGCGGATGAAGAGGGGGACAAGAAGAGACGTTTCCTCAGTCACGTGCGCCACCTGAAACTCAACAACGAGGAGAAGCATCTACGGCAGTTACCCGACTGGGCGGACGACATCGATGCCGTGCGCATGATGACGATTCACGGGGCGAAGGGGCTGGAATTTAAGGCCGTTCACCTCCCGACGCTTAGTGAGGGGCAATTCCCTCGGGGCAGCTTCAGGGAACGATGCCCGCCGCCAGACGGAATGTTGGGCGAAGAGATGCTGAACTGGCATGACGAAGAGGAGGAGTGTCTGTTCTTCGTCGGCCTTTCGCGCGCGCGGGATCATCTCTGCCTCTCCCGCGCCCGGCAGTACAACCGTAAAGAGTCGGAGCCCTCGCGCCTTTTGAAGCTCGTGTCCGAGGAGCTGCCGCGCGCCAGCGTCCGCCCGCCCTCCCGGCCCGATAAGGCGGTCAGGCGGCTCGACGTGATCGCGGATTCCAACGTCGTGCGGGAATTCGACGAACGAGCGCTTGCAACTTATAAGGAGTGCCCTCTCGAGTATTATTACAGGTATGTGCTCGGCATCAGCGACAGGCGGGCCGACTCGGCTTTCGCGCAAACCTACCTGTGCATCCATCAGGTTTGGCAGTCAATCGGCAGGCAATTTCCCGCCGGGCGGGGCATAGATTGGGACTATATCGAAGCTAAGGTCGAGGAGGTCTGGGCTGCGCACGGCCCGACGGGCCACGCGTACGAGCCTGACTACCGTAAAGAGGCTGAGGCAATAATCCGGCAGACCCTTGAGTACCACTCTGCGACGGAGACGCGCATCCTGCGGCCGGAGTGGAAAGTACCTTTGAAGAATGGGACGGTTGTCGTTCGACCCGACTATATTGAGTTTGTCGACGACGGCTCAGGCCTCACGCTGTTCGTCCAGCACCTACACCTTGGGGACGCCCCATTAAAGCCTCCGACTGATGACTACTACGTCTTGTATGACATTGCGGCAGCTCAAGCCTATCCCGACACAAGACGCCGTATCCAGGCAATGTACATGTCCACCGGCGAAACCATCGACATAAACGTGTCATACAACTGGCGCAAGGCGGGCCTGCAAAACTACGAGAAGGCAATGCGCGGAATCATTCAGGCCGAATTCGACGCCCATCCGAAGGATAAGCGCTGCCCTTACTGCCCTTCTTATTTTAACTGCCCGTCCATGGAGAGCATGTAACCGTCTATTGGTCACGGTGAGGCGGCTACCGCCATGACCCGCCCGGCTAGGGCGTTAGCTGAAGTTAAAAGGTTGCAGCCATGCATATACATGACGAATCCACCTCAGAACCCATCTAGACAAGACGGTCTATAAATCCCTTTCGAGGACCGTGCGGCTGATTGTTGCCACTTACAGAGACTCTAAAGAACCTCTGGCACAAAGACCTGCTAAGTAAGATCGTGGCAAGAACTGGAGCCGAAATCCACATCGAGAGTGTTATTTAACAGGTATTATTTATGAAATAATACCTGTTAAATAATATTTCTAATAGATTCTTTACAAAATAATCCACTAGAAATATTATTCTTGAAATATTACGTGAGATGTAATACCTTGCCACAATATAGGTAGGTTAAATGTAGAGCGTCAATAATCTTCGCTCACATGATTAAAGTAAAAATTAAGGAAATCGCTGAAGCGCGGGGGATTACGACTGCTTACCAGCTACAGAAAGCTCTGGGTGTCGCGCCCTCGGTCGCAGCGGACCTATGGAACGCGGGCTTCAAACAGATTAGCTTAACCACGCTCAACAAACTTTGTAGCGTACTTAAATGTCAGCCCAATAAGATTTTGCACCACACATCTGAGGAGAACTCGCAAGGCGGAGAAGCGCCTCGATAAATCGGTCATTAATGTAACAAGTACTCACTCTTTTGAATGTTCCTGAGTCATTGTTCCTCAGTAGGTTCAGTCGCCGCTCTAAGCGAAAGGATATTTACCTCGTCCGTTATGCTCTTGGATAGGCAATTAGATGCCGGGCATTTAGCTCTCTTCTGAAATGGACAATACGAGACTACATTCACGAGAACTGGCTCACATGTTAAGTGTTGCCACATCCGTCTTCGGACGAGACGGTCAGTTCCGTGACTACCGCCTTCCTCAAACCGCCACAAGGATAGCTATGAACCCAGTCTCCGTTCATGCGCTTTGGACGCGAGACGAGCTACGCCCGCGTTGGAACAACTTGGCTGCCGTCGCCGATGTTGTTAGCGACGACCGCACCGTTAGCTGGTGGGAGCAACTTGTCGCTGGGCTGTCCATCCCTCTCGCGTTACTAATAGAGTCCGGCAGATACCTGCTCCTCTCGTTTAAGGCACAAGAGGCGCGGATCACACCGGTTTTCGCGGAGCAGTTGCGCGCCGAACTGGAGACGCGCCGGGACGAGCTTTTCGCTCCCCGCGCGCTAGGTAGACTTCGCACCAATCAATTGCTTTTCGCAGATCTAGAAGAGACGGTTTCCGAGCGGGGATTTACCTTCTTGAGCCGGCAACGTACCACGCTTGAGAAGGCGCTAAAGGAAGCGGTAGCGAGCGCCAGTTCTGCCGAGTCAGAGCAAAGGCATAAGTCTAGAAAAGCACAGTTTTCTCATATAGCCGAACCCTCCGTGTACGAAACTGTCTTATCCGTGGCCACGGCTTACTTGGCGGCACGCATTTTGGAAGATAAAGGGTTCTTCGGCCCGAATCGACTTCCAACAAATGATCCAGAAAAGTTGCTGAAAGAAACCGTCTCCAAGAGGAACGGCTTCTTCAGAAAAGTGCTTGACGAAAATCTCCCCAACCTAAGCACCGCCGCCCAGCAGTATTTAGCCCTCCATCTCGGTGCCAATGTCACGTTCTCACTCGTGGATCACCGCGACGTCGGGCATTTATATGAACAGGCATTGGTCTTCTTACAAAGTTCTTGGGCAAGCGAAGAAAAAGAAGCTAAACAGGGACCGTTATTGGATCTTCAGCGACACTACACCCCGGTGGCGATAGCCGACAAAATGTTGGACTTTCTACCGCTTGAGAGGTTACGCCCCGATGAGCGTAAGGTAATCGATTTAGCCCACGGCTCTGGTAGCCTGTTGTTGTCCGCTACACGTCGCCTGTCCTCGATGCCGGATATTCCGACAGGTAGCGACCGGGCTAAATACCTGAAGAGTAGCGTGGCGGGCAACGACATAGACGGGTTGGCAGCTTTAGTAACCAGGCTTCGGTACATCTTGGCGCAGGAGTCTGTAGGACGCGAAGAAATCTTTCCGACACCAACTCACTTAGCAAAACAAGACTACACAAGTTACACAAAAGGGAGACTACCTATACGCGCGCGTGTCTGGACGGCTAACCCGCCATTCGCCGAAGACGAAGGAACTCAGCGCGCGTTCAAGTTTGTGGAAATGGTTACCGAGTGGATGGAGGATGGGGACCAGTTCGCCTTTATTCTTCCCCAGTCTTTCCTGAGTGGAACTACTTACGGCGCGCCGAATGTCCGTCAAGCGCTATCCAGAAAGGCTAACATACTGGAGACTTGGCAACTGCCCGAAGGTGTGGTGGGGCTCTCAGCCTTGCAACAAGTGTGCGTCGTACTAGGAGTCGTCGGACTTCACAACCGCAACAACACTATCGCAAGGGCGATCATTTCACGTAGAAATAAGGCATACGTCAGAGACGAAGGTTTCCTGGGAACGTCTTGGGTAGCCGACACGCCTGTGGAAACAGACGACTGGGGTCATTTACTCGCCCCCAAGGTAAGGCTCTCGGTCCCAACAGTCGAGCTGGGAGAAATGTATTACGTCTTCACCGGAGTGAACCCGGACTTTCAATACCCGCCCGTCCCGACCAAACCTAAAGGCGTACCTTGTAAGAGGTATTGGCGGCTCAATTGGAGGGAGCAAGGTAGGCTATGGGCGGACCCGGAAAGAGTTGACCCGGATGAGCGATACATAAGATATGGGAAGGAGTATCTAGAGGGGGCACGGCTGAAGAATGCACCTCTCTTCGACAAGATGAAGTTATTCGTGGCTCATAGCATGAATCGTGACACGAAGGACCCGCTCGCCGCACATCTTGACACAACCGGGTTGTGCCCAAATGTGCACGTCTTCTGCATCTGTTCTCGTTTGGCTGCCAACAAGCCTGTTAACTCCCAAGCTACCTCCCGAACATGGAGGCAGCTAGTGGAGAAGGAGAAGCTCTTGTGGCTATTAGGGATCTTAAGTTCACAAACTGCCCGCGACATTTCATTCGGGGGCAGGGAGCCGAGACACCTCCCCGCCGTAGAGCTAAAAAAGTTTCCGCTACCTGCACGCATCGACTCTAAAATAATTAGAATAACGGAGAGAATTATTCTGAGGGATCAGGCGCGGGAAGAGATTAGTTTCCCAGACCCATTACGCCAGGAACTTGACCATGTTGTTGCTGACTCATACGGCAACCCCGCTCCATTAAATGTCAATATTACCGACTCTTCCCATCAGATTGTGGAGTTGAAAGACGAAAGGAAGCACCATGCGGTGATAGTCACCGGCCAAGTGCTGCGCATAAATTCTCAAAGAAATAAGGTTCACCTATACTTGGACGGCATCGCTGACGACAAGCAAGAAGCTTGGCTCCCGATGCCCCAGCAGATGCCGAGCTGGGCTCTGGATGGCGAGGTCTTCACCGCTGACTTGAGTAGTGACGTCAGTACTTTCGCCGACCTGAGGAAGCGCCCGTGGGCGCTAAGGCGATTCAGGCATAGCCCTCGCCCGTACCTTTCCGCGACCGAACTCGAGCAGGAATTCATGACCGCAGCACAGAAAGAGTAACCTCACAGGTTGTAAAACGTATGGCATGCGAAATCACCTTCCTCGCCGTCGGCAATGCCGATAGTATCGTGATTTGCCCCGACGCTGACCCCGCGATTGTTGTTGATCTCCCCTTACCTCGTGCCGTAACAGACTGTCTTCTGCTAAGAAGCAGACTAAGCATAGGATGCATTCTGGTTACCCATGCCCACAGGGATCATTTCGTCCCGCTAACGAAGTTTGTTAGCTTCTTGGAACAGTGGCACGCTAAGGGGGGATCGGTAGAGAAGGTGGTGACGGGGCTGGAGGTTTTTACCGATGCGTTTGAAGAACTAAGAACACTCAATCCTAGTTCCCCAGCCTATAAGAGGCTCCGTCATGCCCTTGATAACCTCTCGATCTTAAGAAAAGGGTCGATGCTCTTCACGGACGAAGGGCGCAATATTACACCTACATACAACCGTGGGAAATTAGAGATCACGATAATTCACCCTGAAACAATCTTCTTCGCCGACCATCGTTCAAGATTCCCCCGCCGTCATAATGAGCGGTCTTTGGTACTGCGCATTAGCTACGGAGACTTCGCAGCCATACTGCTCGCAGATTTAGAGGGCGAAGGTATATCCGAATGTTTGGACACCTGCGCCGAGGAGGAACTGCGGGCTAATCTGGTCAAGTTCCCGCACCACGGAGCGTGGACGAAGAACGGCTCCGAGCTTGAAAAGCTACTACGCAAGATTGACGCCGAATTGGCAGTTCTCTCTGTCGGTAGCACTAATACTTACGGACATGTCGTCCCGGAGACGTTCCGCATGCTCCTCGGGTTGGTTAGAGACCCAACCGCCAGACTGAGGTCATTCCTTTGCACGGAGGTGACACGTACCTGCACACACTCGTCCGCCCATCGTGCTGGGATGGGCAAGAAAGGGCTCACTTCCCGTCTTCCCTGCGCAGGTAATATCGTAATCAGCGGTGATGAGACCGGACATTTAGAGATTACTGCACCTTTGCCGGCTGATCATGCTAAAACGATCGGTGGTTTGAAATACGCAGCTTGCGAAGGGCGGACCGATATTTGAATCGTATCTATAAAAGCAGGAACATATTCGAGTCTAGCACCCTACGTGGGATCGATGACGCGTAATGAACATCAAGCATCTTATCTTCGCGAGTGATGGAGGATCTGCTAGAGCTTACATTATGTGTCCGGAATTTTACCGGACGCGTATTTAAGGTGCCCACCCGAACTCATTCTTAAAGGTCTTCACCGCATTTTACGGAACTCCGGGCCGATGCGGTCGGCCAAGGGGCGCGTGCGTAACACACGATGCTGACCCACGGGCTGACGATTAGCGAGGCTCCCGCGGACTTTCCGCCGTCGCTGCCGCCGCGCAGCAGGCTCTTCCATCTAGAGCCGGTCGGCGTAGGCACGCCTTACGTCGAGTCTCTGTCAGGGTATGTCTCGCGCCTAGCGGAGAAGCATTCGACCACGCTTTACTATCTGTTCTCGATAGAGGTAGCACCGCTTATCAACAAGCCGGGGACGATCAGCCGGCGCGTTAGTTTCGCCAGTTTCGCCAAGGCCGTAAACGGGTTGGGGGCTATCGCTGCCGACCTCGTCGACGTCTTCGAGAAGCTGACCCTCCGCAACGACCTCACGTACACGACGATGCTGCCTTGGGCAAAGGCGACTTCTTCAAAGAGCCTAACCAGAGAGACGCGCGCATGGTGTCCCGTGTGTTACGAGGAATGCGTCGCCAGCAGGAGTAAGGTGTACGACCAACTCCTGTGGACAATTCAGAGTGTGACGGCCTGCGCGAAACATGAGCAACTGTTGGAGCATAGGTGCCCACACTGCGGTAAGCGGCAACATATCCTGAGTCACCGCTCCCGACCCGAGTTCTGCTCCAGATGTCGGGGTTGGCTCGGGAGTAAGCCGAGCCACAGCACTCAAGTGGGTAAGCTTAAGTTCAGCGAGCCGACCGAGGAAGAAATAAGGATCGCGGAAGAAGTCGGGAAATTACTCGCAGCCGCCCCCAATTATGCGTCATCCGCAGTAACCTTGAATTTCACGGAAAATTTATGGGCTTACGTCGAGACGATGTTCATGGGAAGAGGCAGACCGTCTCAGATGGAACTCCCCGCGGGCAGGCATGCCATAAGGTGTTGGGTCAGAGGATCGCAAACACCGAGTTTGCCTCTCCTGCTGAAGACATGCTTGGCCCTAGAGATATCTCCGGTCGATCTATTACGGAAGAGTAGTGACGATAAATCGAAGTATCCGATTGATGTCCCCACACCTGAGGAGCGGGTGACGATTTGCCGGGCTGCTACGGGCGACGATGGGGCGGACAGCTCGCGGATAAACTGGAAGGATCCGGAAAGCTTGGCGCGCATAGAAGGGAGATTGCGTGACGCGCTTAGCGAAAAACCACCCTCCTCGCTCACTAGGATTGCGAAAGAGCTAAAATGTACTAGAGGTACGCTGAGAAAAAAGTTTCCCGAATTGGCGGCCCAAGTGGCCGAAAGGGCGGACGTTTACTACCGTCCTTCGATAAGTATCGAGAGGGTGTCGGAGCTGCTCCGGGCTGCGTTGAATGAGAATCCGCCTCCGTCTCTGCAAGAAGTTTCCCGGCGGCTGGGGAAGGGGGGATCGACTGTCACGCTCCATAAAAAGTTTCCTGAAGAGAGCCGTGTGATCATCGAAAGATATTGTGCACATCACAAGAGGCGGCTGGACGATGAAAGTATCGAGAAGAAACTGCGCGCGGCTCTGGAAATAGTTCCACCGCCCTCCATGCCGGAAGTTTCCCGCGATATGGGAGTAAGCAGACCGACTCTCCTCAGTAAATTCCCCGAACTGTATAAAGCGGTTTCAAATCGGTTCGCGGTTTATCGTCGTGAGGAAGACGCGCGGAAGAGGGAGAATGCTAGGTCAGAAATAAAGACTATCTGTGAGCAGGCCTTACGAGAGGGCGTATACCCGAGTGATGCATTGGTTAGATCGCAACTGTCTATCCCGTGTCAGTCTGAAGCGTTATCAAAAATTCGCCGCGAGGTACTTGCTAAGTCGGGAGTCATCGAACATTTTTAGCTGCTAGCTGCTAACAGTCGCTATACAGGCACTATAACAACCTCGAGACTTACGGTTTCCTGGGATATGAGAGCCTGCGGGTTGAGCGGCGGACGTGGGATCTGGAGGCTATCCCCGGCCGCGAGGCTTTCGCCGACCCACGCTTCTGCGACGACTTCTCGAGGACCTTCGAAGCGCGGGCGCAGGGGCGGGGCGACTGGCTCGCCCGGTACATGCTCGAGCAAGGGACGTGGACTACGCCTATCCTGTTACTGGAGAACCTTGACGGGGCTTTGGCCTACCCCGGCGGCGGGAAACTCAACCAGCCCTACCACCTGCTCGAAGGCCACCGCAGGCTTTCCTTCCTTAACGCCCTCCGACGGGGTGGACAGGCCCTTCCAAAGCACGACGTTTGGCTTGTACGCAAGTCGTCCCAACCAGAGTATTTCGGAGCCCACTGCTAATTAGCCGCCCAGCGGGAAGTCGAACTTTAATTCAGCAGTGCCGGTTTCCCGTCCGCGGGGCAGCTTCATCACTGTCCACTCGAGGATGCCCTCAACGACCTCCTCGCCACGCCTAGCAGCGTCCCCTGCGAAGTCGCCTCGGGTGAACCGGCCCTCGAAGCGGTAACTCACGCCCCGCGCCGCGGTAGTGTCAAACGGGAGATTCCCATGCTCGACGACCGCCCGGGTGAACCTGTAGGTGACCATCCTGTTCCCCCGCAGCATGCTGAGCGTGCCCAGGTAGACCGCGCCCACCCTGTGCAGCTCGATGTTCTGGAAGAGACCGCCGTCCATCTCAGGACGGAATGCGCGCAGGCGGGTTAGTCGTATTGGAATATGTCGTGGTCGAACGCCATAACTTGAGGCACTCCCCGATCGTGAAACCATTTGAATAGCTGCAGGTCCGGCGAGGCCGCTTTGTCCGCCCAAGTGAGTTGGGACTCGATTTTGTTTTCGAGCGCGACGCGCTCCGAAGCGGGCAGCGCTTCTACTAACCCGCGCTCCGGCGTTCTCCTCATCCCGGGCACCAGGAGCGTCTTGGCTTTTATGAAATTCCCTTCGATCACTGCCGGGCAGTAGCCGACCCGGTAGTAATATTTCTTCCGGGGGTCGAAGCTGTCCAGTATCTCTGCCAAGAACCTGTAGCTGACGAACCCTTCGGCGCACCGGTCGTACAGGGTGAAGCAGAGCCCCATCTCCGGGTTCGTACAGTCCTCGTAGTAGGCGCAGTTGTCGACGAACGCGAAGGCGTCGCCGGATCCGGAGAACGTCCTCCAGTCACCCACGGTGCGCCCGCAAATCCTCTCCAGCGCGTGCCGGCTGAAAGACACGACCCTCGCCGCCCCGTCGACTCCGCAGGCCAGCTTGGGCTCCCGGTGTGAATAGTAACTGCGGGAGCCGCCCGCCTGGTGAGTTAAGAGGGATCTAAACCGGACCGTAATTTGATTGTCGGCCGGCTGCCCGAATAACACGTCCAGGCAGCGGTAAGGGACGACCCAATCCGGCGGCAGCCGCCCTTGAATTACCTCTCCCAGCGAGAGGGCTATGACGGGGAACGCTCGAGGCTGATTGGTCTGCTCTGCCAGCGACTGCGTCACTCCGACGGCCCCGGGAAAGCCAGACTCCCTCGCGATGTGGAAGAACGTTTGTTGCGCCGGGGGCAGCAAGCTCATGTGCTCGCTGCGCACTTCTTCGACTACCTGTTTGAACCCGGCGTGATGTTCGCGGGGCAGGTTAGTTAAATCAGTAACGACCTCCGGGAATCTGTCTGCGGGCGAGTACGTGACACTTCCTTTCAGAGCCAGTATCTCTGTGGACAGCTTCTGGTTCTGCGCGGAGTCGAGGTTGACGCCGAACGTGACCACCGCCACGCGCTCTGCCGCGCCCGTTTGAACGATTCGCTCGAGCCGGTCACGCCCGTAAAACACGACCTGCTCTCCGGACTCAGGATCTATCCCTAGAACGATGTCGGCCCTGCGGATACAGTCGCGGAGGTCGGGCAGGGCCACGGAATCGATTGGGACTGGTTCTGGCGACTGTACCAAGATTAGCTCCGGTGAGGGCGACGTTCCGCTCTTTGACGATCAAATATACACCGACCCATGGCATCTCTCTTACGGCGCTTTGTAGGGAGCCGGCCTCTCGGGTCCAGGTCTCGGGGACCGTTTATTTTAGTGCTCGAGCTTATTCCTCGCCGTCCTCACCAAGTCTTGATGCGCCCTGACGACTTCTCCCGCCTTGCCGTGAAGCTGATTCACCACACGAACATATCTCTCATTATCCTCATACCGCCACTCGGTCGGAACCGCCAGCATGTCTCCGGCCGCCTCAGGGAACGTGTTGTGATGAACAAGCTCCAGGTATTCCTGGACGAGAGTGTAGAGGCGTCCGCGCCTTTCCTCTAACTCCTCGTCCAGGAACTCATGCTCCGCGTCATTCCAATCATCCATGAAGTTATAGAGGTCGTCTAATTTCTTCCTGTGGAAAGCGGCGCTTCCCATGCTGAAGTCGCGGATGAACTTGATGCTGCCGTTGGACGGTAAGGCCTTCCTTAGCTGCGCAAGTAACTCCCGATCCGCCTCTTTAATCTTAAGTTTTTCTGCGGTGGATATCACAACCTCATTCTGAGAACCGTGATCTGTGGCTTGCGGGCTGACTGGTGTCCCCTGAAGGTTGAAGTCTCCCTCGGTGTGCCAGTCTCTGCCTGACAGCTCGACGGGGCACCCGGCCGTACCGAGCCTCTGCGCCAGTTCCTGTCTTGCCGCCGGGCTGTTAGTCAGCCGGACGGTGTGCCGCCCGGCTATGTCGCTGAACGGGCGGACTGTCCCCAGCTCCACGATAACGGTCCTGTCGGGGTTGCGCCCCATCGCCATGCCCGCCTCGAAGAGCACGTTCGGCCGCGCCTGCCCCGTTGGCCGGGATTCGTAAGGGGGATCGTCTTGGGCCCGGAAGGGCGCGCGCAACAATGCTTCGTCGTCGGGCGTCATCAGCACCACGACCGCCTGAGCTATAGAGAAGGCGGCGTCCAATATCTCACCGATGAAGGGCGAGGCCTTGCCTGTCTCTTTGATCGCTTGCGACCACTCGAGCGGTCTCAGGCCTACCGAGCGCAGGAATCGGAATAGCGAGTCGCGCGCGGCAAGGTTCCTGCCGTGTACGACGAAAACAGTTCTGGGGTCTGGGGCATATTTAGTCGCCCCGCCGCTACTCCGGTCGTCCCCGCGGGAAACTTCGGCTTGCCTGGATTCCGAAGGCGGGATGTCAGCCGTGACGCCTTGTTTGGCCGAAACCGTCGTATACCCCTTCCGCACCGCGTCCGCCAGTTCGTCAATAAAGGCAAGGCAGTTGTCCCCATCGACGCGCATGAACTCGTCCAGGGGGCGTTCGTTACGCTTAACAACCAGGCCTCCCAAGTGGCTCGTCAGGGCTTCGAATCGAGCAGCGTCGTCGGGGACGTATTCTTTCAGGAAGTCTGTGAAGCGCATCTTCCAGCGTTCAAAAGCGAGCCGCCCCTTCTCCCGACTCCCAGCCCGGTAGTGGGCGATCACGTCGTCGGTTAGCTCCTGCTTCCAAGTCGCCAACCGGCGCGCGAACTCCGTTTCAGCTACCTTCGCTCCGGTGTCACTATCGACGACGGTCTCCAGCACCTGCCCGATACTTTCGAATTTCAAGTATCCGTCAAAAGCGCGCCCGTCAATCTTGATTACCCCTAGGCCGTCAACCCCGTGGCCGTAGTTAAACCCCGAACTGTGGAAGACGCCGAGGTGCGATAATTCCCTGAATATGACCGCCACTTCGCGATCCGGAATCTTTATCTTGTCAGAGACATATTCCGCACTGATTTGCTGAGTGTTAATGTCATCGCGTAATGCGCGGCCGACAGTTTGAATTACTCGGTCGGCCTTGCCGACTAATTCGTTATCAGGATCGACCAACCCGACGCCGAGCAGGGTGATTTGGTCCTCGTCCCTGAGTAGGCGCGCGTCGATGTCGGACGGATTAAAGTCTCTAGGCAGTCTGTCCCGAAGCTCCACCCTCAGCCCTCTCGCGCTGACTGGCTCGCCGCTCCGCAGCTTAGAACATATCGCGGAGAGCCACGCCCTTTCGGGAGCTGTTAATTTAATCTTTGGGGCGGTGCCGGCCATCGCGAGGGACCCTAGCGCAGCAGGAAGATCTGTTACTCCTTACCGCTTTCCTTACTCGGTGACATCCGGCGGGGTCTCGGCCTTAGCCTATCGCCCTCTATCCGGTCTGCGGACGTGTAACACTCCGCCATGGCCGAAGTGTAGTTGGGGAGCGCAATGCGGCTGGACATCAACGCCCGCTGCTTCAGGAAGGCGGGCTTGCGGCGTGTGGCACAGATGACGTCCTGAGGCGGCACTATCGCACATGTTCGAGGATGACGGAACCTCTAAAGAACAAGTGAATTGACAAAAATTGCTCAGTTTAATAGATTGTTATTCGCAAATAAGCTAATCGAACGAGGCTGTGGACTTTTTCAAGAGATAAAAATGAAGTTTGGGAGAATTATCGCCAGCGCCCGCGAACGGGAGGGCATTAATCAGAAACAACTTGCGGGCCGCATCTTAAAAGAGGACGGCAGGCCTATTTCGCCGCCTTACCTCAACGATATCGAGCACAACCGCCGCACCCCTTCATCCGACCACATGATCGAGCAGTTCGCAGAAGCCCTGGATATACATCCGGAACTTCTATACTACGCGGCCAGGAAGATACCGGCTTCAGCATACAAGGTTACGGCTGGTGAAGACCGCGTGATCGCCGCATTCGAAGCCTTCCAGCGGGTGCTGCGGGCCGACAAGAAAGTAACTTAGACCTCTGCAGACTTCACCACCTCTCCCGCGGTTTTACCTCTCATCCTCATCCTGTTACAGCATAGGCTCGTGCAGCCTGATAACCGAAAGAGGCCACCTGGACTAAATCCGCATGCCTCCTTTTGACCTGCGTGGCGCACCTCAATTCGCAGTACTTGTAATTATTGCTAGTCGGCAGAATGGCCTTCATCTTTCGCGCGGACGGCGGGAGGAGAAACTACCCCTCCGTGCTTAGCCTTGGTCGGGCTGGGTATCTTGTCAGGCAGATCGAGCGAATCACGCACGAGCACGTCGATCCAGACGTTAGCCACGTCGCCGTACCTGGCAAGTACGAAATACGGCGGCAGCCTCGCATTACGCTCGTAAGCGCTGAGTGTAGTCTGGGGGATGACGGGAGGAAGATCGAGGAGTTTCAGCATCTCCTCCTGTGTGAGCCCCATCGCGGTGCGTATCTGCCGCAGTTTAGCCCCTAATCGCCGGGGGATGTACTTGAGCGGTTTGTTCTTACCCATCAGGCTTCACCTCCTGACGGGTAACGTCCCGCTCTAAAATTTCTGAATCCGCGCGCTTGCAGAATAGACTAAGTGGTACTACACTGCTCCGGCATCCTACGTTCGCCGCGTGTCGTGGTTGATTCTGCCACGCGACGGTGCTCATCACCCGAGCTGCGGACCTGGTTCATTCATAGAGCGCGTCGAACCGCCGTAGATTACCAAACTTCGTAAGGCGTAGCCACAACACGGATCCTTACCCGTGCGGTGAAGCTGAATCCTGCTTATCGGGCGAAGGCGCAAGGACGGCTTAGGGCATAAGCGGTAGCCGACCGGCTCGTCCCGGCGCAGCTAATTATGGCGAAAAGCTTACTGCAACCTCATGGCCCCAAACGGTGTGACAGTGCCGCAAAGGAACCTTCAAGTATGAAGAACTTATGGGATCAAAGACATCTGCACATAATCCCAATCATCTTCTGCGTCTTTCTGAGCGCGACGCCGGGCTGCGGCATCGACACGAAAGACCTTACTCGTGAAAGCGCGCGTAAGCTGATCGAAGATTCCGAGAGATTTAAAGCACCGCTCGTAGCCTCCTTGAAAGATCAGAACGAGTTCCCGATGCTGCCTAACTCGGCGGATGAGACAGAACAGGAGGCGCTCGCGCGGGTCTTGGACATGCACCTGTCGTCGAACATTGCCCTCGCCGTCCTCCGTCACCTCGGCTACGCGGAGGTCAAGGTCACCCTCGTCAAGCATGCCAAAGTGGAAGGCAGCGGGCCGTTCGCCAACATCCAGCCATGGGTCTTTAACATCGCAGCGACCCTGACGGACAAAGGCAGGCAAGCGGCCAAGTTTCAGGGGTTGACGGGCGATAAGGCGGTGCCGCTCGCGCGCAGAGAGATAGTTGAGGTCACCGGCATTAGGAAAGAGGGTATACGTGGTGAGGCGGACTTCACCTGGAAGACAGTGCCCACAGAGGCCGGTGAGGCGTTTGACCCGTCGACCGACACCTTCAAGAGTCTTCCGCCAGAGTTGCGGGAGGCATTAACAAAATCGCGGGGGATTGGGCCGTTCGCAAGCAGCGCGACGGGCAACTGGGCAGACATCCATAAAACGTCCGCCGCCTTCCAGAAGTACGACGACGGCTGGAGACTGACCGGAATCCGTAATTGATGTTGACGCTGGCGGCACATTCCAACTTGAAAGCAGGCCGCGATTATGAGCAACGTTATAGATTACATTACCTGCCGCAACTGCTCACGCCACATAGTGCCGCGGCTCTGGCACGTCACCAACCTGGGCGTGACGCGGACGCAGCACCTGTGTCCGTTCTGCGGCACGGTACTGTTCGTGGCGGGCCCGCGGGGCGTCGGTGCTGCCGTTGTCGCGCTGTTCCATCTAGCCCTGCGGCTCGTCGATATGGGCACCGGCGGGGGCGGCAGGCGCCGCCGGAGGTATTAACCACCCTCTTCGTGCCCGGAGGGGAAATCGAAACAGCCACCGATCCATAATGCTCTCGCTCTAACCGGTAATTATTGGGCGTTGCGCCAAGGCTCCGAGTCTTAACGCCGGCACTGTGGTGAATGCCTGTTTGGTCGAACCGTAATCGATGCTCAAGCAATTTAGATTCACCGTCGACTGCGTAATCACGATCCGTGACATCACGCGGGAGGACGCCGAGCGCGCATACCGGGATGATCCTAATGTCGGCTGCTACCTGGAGGAGCCGGAAGCGTTGCAGAAGGTGATAGAGCAGCAACGGCGGCTCCTGCACGCAATCCTGCGAAGTGACGAGGTGCTCTGCCGGTTGGTTCGGAGATATGTCTACGAGTACATACAAGAGCGCCTCTATGACGAACTGCCGAAGCCGCCCGAGGTCGACGAGGAGATGTTTCTGGTAATGGGCGAGGCCATCGACGCGCTCGACTTTGTGGACAGGGCACTTTATCTGGCTTACGCCGCACCGCGGCCTGAATACGAGGTGGAGGAAGACGGCGACCCTTTTGAGCAGCACACGCGCCTCGTGCGGAACAGCTTCGAGATTAAGCCGCTCGAGCCGGAGTTAATTGAATTGAGGTAGGGCCAAGTAAGTGAATCGGTAAGTAGATGGCTTCCCGCTTGAGTCTCAGCGCAGTTGTTAGCCACGATCCGAGAATGAGGGCAAAAAGCCGCATCCGGCTCTCAAATCTGCCGACCGCCTGGATACGATCTATTTTTTTCTAAACTGAATTTACACATTAGCTAATGTGTAAATTGACGCCTTCAGCCACCAGTCGTAGAATTATCTTGCGACCTAAACTAAGGTCAGCCGACGGGGAATTACATGCCTGCCGAAGTCCTCAGAGCCATCTCAAGACCTTCCAGCACGACCGTAAACGCAAAAGCCCAAGTCTTAGTGGCAAACTGCGATCCGGCACTGGCAAATGACTTTAGCCATGCCGGGCGTCGATTAGCGGTGCCCATGCTAAAGAAATTTTCTTCTTCGATGTTGCCGCGCAGAGCGGTGGCGGACAGGCACTTAACGGAGACAGCTTTCAAAGCAGGGCATCAGCATAGGGATATCCGTCGAGTTGATTCAGGACGAAGCATCGGTGCGGAATTAATCCGGGCAAGAGGGCGGACTGACGGCGGGTAATTCGCGGTGGAGAAGTAGTAAGGGAGTCATCTCCGGAAAAGAATTGACCTGAGGCGGTCCAGTTAGCAGCCAGTCGCCTCAGGTCAGACTAACAACTCGCACAGTGGCGAGAGGGCCTTCGTGTGCTTGCCGAAGCCGATTCGCAGTGTACACGCCCTCCCCTCTGTTATTCAAGAGAAGAAGGAGCTCACAGATGCCGGATAATCGGGAAGTCAGGCTTCACGGCGGAGGGGCGATACACCCGCCGCCTCCCCCCACCCCCCGTGAAAAAATCTCCGTTATGGACGGGAAGGAATTTAACCTCTGGTGCCGCCGGCTCGGAATCAAGGGCGAGGCCCGTGAATTCATCGGCGGGATTAGAGAAGGCGAGCCGGTGCGTCTGGTCAGAGGCTACGGGGGCAGCGTCGTCGGCATATTCCCGAGCCGAAAAATGGGGCGGACGATACAGTTCGAAAGCCACCGCTGCGAACTGTCCTTCATCCAGCAGATGGAACGGAACCCCGAGGTCTTGGAATTCTGGGATCAACCCACCAAGTTCACCATCACGTACGAAAACAAGGCCGGGAAAAAAGTAACCGCCCCTTACATCCCGGATTTTCTCGTCATATACAAAGATCACGTCGAACTCATCGAGTGTAAGACAGAGGAAGACCTGATCAAGCTGGCCGAGGAACAGCCGAACCGCTACCGCCTCGGAGACGACGGCACCTGGCATAGCCCGCCGGCGGAAGAATACGTAAAAAGATTCGGCGGTAAGCTCAGATACGCCATACACCCTTCCTCCAACATCAATAGGGTCTACGTCCGGAATATTGAATTTTTAGACGATTATTTCCGGCAGGATGCTCTGCTTTTAGACGCGGGCGCGCGGCAATTCATTCTGTCTGCCGTGAGAGGGCACCCCGGCATCAGCCTGGCCGAATTGCTGGACAGGGTCGTGGATGAGAAGACCGTCAGGGTCGAATCCGACGACGTCTACATACTAATGATCCGCGGAGACGTTTACGTCGACCTGAAGGTTGCGCCCCTAATCGAGCGTCACCTTGTCAGAGTCTTCGAGTGTGCCGAGCAAGCCGAGATTTATACGCCTGCCGGTTCCCCGCCGCTGGCCCCGCGCGCGCAGTATGCCGACGTCTCCGAAGGGACACGACTCGTGTGGGACGGAAGAGTCTGGGAAGTGTCCAACGTCGGCGCGGAGAAGGTTTGGCTCGTCGGGGAGTTGAGTGACGCCGCAATTCCTCGCGACACCTTCGAGAGGTATGTAAACCAGAACATAGTCGAGGTCCTGGGCTCGCCGACCGAAACTAACCCTTATCAAGAAGGCCTCGAAATCTTAGGCCACGCCGAACCGGGCGTCCTCAAGGAAGCGGAGCGCCGCCTCGAATTGATCAAGCCGTACGTGGAAGGGGCACTACAGCTCAAGGCGGCTGACAAAGAGCGCAGCCTGAGGCGGTACGTGGCCGCCTTCAGAGAAGCCCAGGCTTATTACGGCGTGGGGCTGGTGGGCCTCCTCCCTAATTGGTATGCCGACGGAAAGTGTGTGAAGAGGTTGCCCCCACAGGTCTATGAGATCATGGATGACCGGATCGAGAATGATTTCGAGACCTTAACTCAGAAGGGGATGTGGATAGTATACGGCTCGGTCCTCAACGACTGTGAGGCCGCCGGCATCCCGGAAGATGAGCAGCCCAGCTACGTCACATTTTGCAAGCGCGTCAACAGCCGCCCCCTCGACGAGCAGACGAGAAAGCGTAAGGGGAAGAGGGCGGCCTACCAGCACGAAACACATATTTTCTGGATTGATAAAGACACGCCTCCGCACGGCGACCGCCCCTTCCACGTCGCCCACGCCGACTTCACAGAACTCAACATCGAACTTGTGTGCCCGATCACCGGGGGGAACTTAGGTCGGCCGTACGTCGGCTTCCTGATCGATGCCCACACCCGGCTCCTCCTCGCCATTTACATCACGTTCGACCCGCCCAGTTACCGGAGCACGATGATGCTGCTCCGTGAGTGCGCCGCCAGACACAAGCGGCTCCCCCAAGTGCTCGTAGTAGACCGCGGGAAGGAGTTCGACAACGTCTACCTCCGCCGTCTAGCGGGCGCGTTCGAGATGACCGTGAAGTTCAGGCCCGCGGCCAAGCCCAGGCACGGCTCGGTCGAGGAGCGGCTCTTCGGCACCGCCCAGGACGAGTTCGTCCATAACCTGGTGGGTAACACGCAGATAATGGCGGAGATCCGGAAGGTGATTAAGTCCGCCAATCCGAAAAATCTGGCCGTCTGGTCTTTAGGCCCCTTCACAGAGTGGTTCACCGCCTGGGGGTATGAGATCTACAACAAAAGGCCGCATTGGAATCTCAAGCTGACTCCCCTCAAGGCTTTCGCGCGCTCTCTGGAACTGACGGGTAAGCGGCGCGGGCGAATCGCCTACGACGAGACCTTTCGCATTTTGACCATGCCGACCACCCGCAAAAGGACCGCGAAGAACGTGACGGACAAGGGCGTTAAGATTAACAGCATCTATTACTGGAGTGACGTCCTGCGCGAAAGGCGGATTATGGGCAGGCAGCTTCACGTCCGTTACGATCCCTTCGACATAAGCGTCGCTTACGTGTTCGTCCGGGGGCAGTGGGTGAAGTGTAAGTCGGAGCAAGTTGCCACCTTCGAACGCTGCACCGAGCGCCAGCTCAAGATCGCCTCGGAGGAGCTGCGCGAGCGTAACAGGAAGTTCTTACGCGCCCGCCCGCTTACGGCCAAAATGCTGGCGGACTTTATATCGCGCGCCGAGACGGTGCAGTCCGGATTGGCCGAGAAGCGCCTTCTAAGACAGCGCGCTCATGATCGAGAGAGTTTGCCCATCATCCGCGCGCTAGACAGCGGCGTGCCCTTTCAGAGCCACCAGCCGCAAACCCCGGACTCCGCCTCCGAACACGCCGCGGTCGGATCGCCGAGGCAGGCGCCTGATGCGTCGCCTTTCGCGCGCGTCGATTTTAACAGCATCGATCGCTTAAAGGAGTTGAAGTAATGTTAGATCAAGGCGGGTTCCCCAGGCGGTTACTCAAGGAGTCCGCCGAGGCTCGGAAGGCGTATTTCAAAAGCCATCCGATTGGGCATACAAAAATCAACGAAGTGGCGCACGAACTATTACGCCTCATACGTGAGCCCGCCGACGCCGAGGTAATACACCTCATCGGCCCGACCGGCGTCGGTAAGACGACCGTCATGGGGTACGTGATTAAAAAGCTGTTCGAGCTGGCGCTGCCGGAACTCGAACAGAACCCCGGGCAAATCCCGGCCGCCTTCATGGTGGCCCGAAACCCCGAAAGAGGGGTGTACGACTGGAAGGAGCATTACGTCAGCACGATGATCGCCCTCAACGAGGTACTCATCGACAAGAAGATATTTTTGCCGGAGCCGGGCCCGCACCGGGACGCACAAAAAGCCCGCGTCCTGGAGAGGGCGGGGGGCGTGGCCGCCCTGCGCCGCGCGGCGGAGAGCGCCCTGGAGAACCGCATAAAGTTCGGGTTCTTCGTCGACGAGGCGCAGTACATGACGAAGAATAAGTCCGGGCCGGGGCTGGAGAACCAGGCCGACACGATCAGGTCGATAGCTTTCGAGAGTAAAACCCTGCACGTCCTGGTGGGCACTTACGCCTTGCGGTTTTTGCGAAACCTGAACGGCCAGTTGGGGCGGCGTAGCCATACCGTACATTTCGAACGGTATAGGATCGAGGACGGCAAGGACGAGGAAAACCGTAAGAACGCGCAGTCGTTCTCCGAAGCATTCGTGAGCTTACAAGACCTCCTGCCGCTCGAAAAAACACCCGACCTCACTAAGCACGTCGAGTTCTGTTTCTCCCGGTGCGTCGGCTGCGTCGGCCACCTGAAGAGCTGGTTTACGCGCGGCCTTGACATGGCGCTCGAGGACAACTTGGACACGATACCGTCAAGGCTGTTTCTAAAGGCGGCGCCGCCCAAATCCGTCTGGGAACAGATCGTGGCCGAGGTTAAAGAAGGGGAGGATGCTCTCGCGGAGGCCGACGACGAACTCGCGTCCGAGTGGCTGAAGGTCGCCGAGGCGGATACGACCGGGTCTGCGAAATCCGTGAGGGGGAAGAAGAGTCCCGGAACCGAAAAAAAGAACACGTCTGCAAAGTCCAACCGGACTTCCTCAAAGAGGAGTAGGAAAGGCCGCCGTATCGAACCCAAGCCCAAGCGATATCCGGTCGGAATTAATAAGAATGTCAATTAGCTTTCAGACGGAATGCGGGACACTGGACTTAAGCCTCCCGGAAATTCCGGCCCGCAGCCGACTGTATAATCTGCGGCCGATCAGGGTGGGTACGGCCAGTGTGGAGAGCCTGACCGGATATATATTAAGGCTCGCCGGAGAACACAATGTGACACCTTATACCCTGGTTAAGTACGAAATCGCCCCACTTGTTCCCGACCTGTATACGATCGACCCTGACCGCACAGCTAGCGTCAGGGGGCACGCCGCGTTCAACCTTACCGGCCTTAAAGCATCGGAATTTGTGACGGCACTTGAGAAGCTTACGCTAAGGTCGGAACTTCGATTCCTGACCTTACTGCCCTACCGCGAAGTCCTACATCTTCCGGGGCTTTTCAGAGCGAGTAAGGCATGGTGCCCCTACTGCTATAGCTCACAACTCGCTGCGGGGCTGCCTAACTACGATTTGTTGATGTGGATGTTTAGAGGTGTCGAATGCGTTGAGCATAATCGAGCCTTGGTTGAAAAATGTCCCTACTGCCAATCGACTATGGAATGGCTGGGTGGGCGCACGAGACCAGGCTATTGTTCGACATGTCTCCGATGGTTAGGCATCGATGCATCTTGCGCAGCGGGTCATAAGCCATCGGCTGAATTACCACAAAGTAGTTACCAGAGCTGGAGGTGCTATGAAATAGGGAAATTACTTGTTAACAGTTCCCTAGTGAATCCTGATCAGTTGAGGTCTACAGTTATCAGCTCTGCCACAAAGCTGATTGATGCAACTACGGGCGGGAATGTTCGTGCTTTTGCGCGGCGATTCAACATTCGGGAATCTACTGTTACTGAATGGAAAACGGGCCGTCATGTACCTAATTTAGATAGCATGCTGCGGCTTTGTTATAGCACCGGTATCTCCATTATTGATTATTTATCAGGGAGCATTTCTGGTGGGCAAAATGCTGGTAGCTCCAAACCCGAGATAATGAAATCATTCAATGTGAACTCCGCCTCGGAAAAAAAACGAAGCAGGCGCATAGATTGGATCCCAGTGGAAAAACTCATTAAAGAGTCACTACGTGAATATCCACCCCCGCCCGTAAAAGAAATAGTAAGGCGTTCGGGATATTTCGCACCACAATTTTATTACCATTTCCGCCCTATGCTCGTGAAGGTTGTTGCGAGATATACCAAGTACATCGCGGGCGAAAGAAGAAAAATCGAAAGGCTGTTGCTGTCCGAGTTGGACAGAAAAGAGGGCCCTCCGTTGCCACTCAGTAAAGTGGTTAGACTCCCAGATGGTAAATCTCACTATCTAGCATACACCAACTGGTTTCCGGATATTTGCGAGAAGCTCAAGATCAAATATGAGAAGTATAAAGTAACCGTGAAGACGGAAAAGAAGGAAATGATAGTAGAGGATGTCAGGAGGGCTGCCGTCGAACTGCACAGTAAGGGTGTTTACCCGTCAGCGCCGAAAGTTGCAGCGCTCTTAACAAAGGCATCTTATATGACCTACGAGTTCGCGCGCTCTGCTCTAAGAGAAATACAAAATGAACTCGGCGAGAGAAAATTCGCCATTAAGTACCACAGAAGGTGATCTGGCATTCAAGGAAGAGGGGTTAAAACGAAAAGTCTAAAACATCAGCATCACCTTCCAACTTATCTACAGCCGAACCAAGATTTATCGTTGACTCATCTGAATTTAAGTATAGAATCCGCGCTTCCTCGTGTCTTTACAGCCTGCCTTTAAAGACACCGAATAACCGATGTCATGAACTAACAACCCGGAGGTGGGTTATGCCTTCAAGAGACGAAGCCCGAATCAAGAGGCGGCGGTCATCCGCAGGCAAGCAAAGAAATCTCGAAATGCGGCTCGCATTCGTTTTCGGGGTCGTTTTTGTAACGATCATGCTGGCTATCGCTATTGTAATACCGAATCCGAGCAGCACTTCTTTCTTCACTTTCAGACTTGTTCTCGCGCTCGCCGCCGCCGGGGTCGCCGCCGTCATTCCAGGCTTTCTGGATGTGGAAATCTCCTTGGGGCTGAAGAATGTTATCCGTGCCGGGGGAGCGATTGCCGTCTTCTTGATTGTGTTTTTAATGAACCCGGCTGAATTAGTCGCTAAGTAATCGGGGCGGGTGCAATTTAAAGCAATGGCGCGGAGGGGAACGTTAAATGAGCCAATTAATGCACAGTCCGACAACTACTGTTGTCGCGGTGAGGGAGCGGCCACAACCGCAACAGCAGCAGGCGCCACAAGGAAATCCTTCGCCGGGGCCTGGTGGAGGCGGCAATCCTACCCTCTTTGAGAGCCCCAGGAACCTGGACAGAGTGCTCGCGCTGTTGTTCTGCACATTCTTTTTATTAGTAATCCTCCTTATCGCCATCTATTTCCCGGTTCCAACCCTTTTCCAGTACAGAGTGTTCAAGACAGTCTTGGCTCTAGCCGCCGCGGGTTTCGGTGCGGCGCTCCCCGGCATATTCGAGTTTAACCCTGGGAAATTTGTGCGGTGCGGCGGGGCCCTGCTTCTCTTCGCCGCGGTCTATTACACAAACGTGGCAGGCCGCATCATCAACCGGGCGGCGACGGAGGTAGTAATTCTGGACGACAAGCGCGTCGATTACGAGTACGGGGTCAGTGAATTTCAACGCCATAAGAAGGAAGAAGTGGAGGTCCTGAAAAATGTACTGTCCCTATTAAACGTTAACGTCGGGGTCTTCGATACCGACACGGAGCCTTCGTTCGTCAACATGAATGGCCAGCGCATACAAGTAACCAAGCAATTCTTTTCAGACGGAGAGGCCTCGCTCGTCTCTGATATAAAGCCAAAACTTATAATCGTGGCGGAGTATTCCCTCCTTGGGCAAGGGTCTGAACAGGCTCTCACATCTCTGGCTTCAACTGATTCGAAGATTCTGATCGTTAGACAGTCTAATGGCAATTTATCGTATAGCTCGTCCACGCCCCAATATGGTGACGAGAGAGCACAGGTAGAAAGTTACGAGGCGAAAGATCAGAGACTCAAAAATCGCATATACCTCTTCGCGCCCTTGCAAACGAACCGTCCAGGTAATGCTTACGATAACGACGATGAATTTAAGCAGAAAGTCATCAATATTTTAAAAGAGCAGCGATGAATCATCTAGCCTAACAATTATAAGCACTCAGTAGTTTCCAAGCCTTCTTTAAGCCCCACCCTCAAAGCGCCTCTTTCTACTTTTACATAAAAACGGTTCAAAAGGCTTAGACTCTTAATAGTATCGATAAGAACTGCTTATAGGTTTTAACAACTTGTTGGCAGTTGCTGCCAACAAGTTGTTAAAGGGTCACGACTTCACGCGCCAACTCGATCCGTCTTTACGCATCCCCGAAAGCTATCAGGCCAACGTCGGCTTCGAGCGCGAGATCGGTCGCGGCTTCGTCCTCGAAGCGAACTACACTTTCAACCGCGGCCTACATCTCTGGCGCGAGTTCAACGCGAACGCCCCGCGCCTGCCGCCCGGCTACCGCGACTTCACCGACTACCTGCTCTCGCGCGACTTCCCGAACCTGCGCGACGCGGCGGGCGCGCGCCCGCTCTACGACGCGCAGACGGCGGGCGACCTCGTCCGCTTCACGCTCGCGCAGTCTTCCGCTAGCGATCCCGACGCCATCGGTCGCCTCGTCGAGTTCGGCGTGCCCGTCACGCTCGTCAACCTGAACAGCTTCAACTCGACGACCGCGCTCGAAGCCGCGCTCGCCGCGCTCGCTAACCTCCGGCCCGATCCGTCGCGCAAGCAGGTCGAGCAGTTGGTCGCGGCGGGCGACAGCTTCTACCACGGCCTGACGGTCGAAGCGCGCACGCGCCTCGCGTCGCGCGCCCGCGGCTTCGGCCTCTCCATGCGCGCGGGCTACACGCTCTCGCGCCTCGTCGACGACGGCGTGGTCAACACTTCGAGCGCGCTCCGGGTCGGCGACTTCCGCGGAGAGCGGGCTCGCAGCCTGCTCGACCGGCGGCACCGCTTCGCCCTGTCGGGCACGCTCGACGCGCCGCGCCGCTTCGGAAGCTTCCGGCTCTCGACCGTCACGCGACTCGCCTCCGGCGCGCCCTTCAACGTCTCGCTCGGGGGCGACGACCGCAACCTCGACGACGTGGGCAACGACCGGCCCTCCTACAGCGGCGACCTCAGCCTCATCCGCTGGCGCGCGCCCGGCTCCGCCGCCGCAGACCCTGCGCTCCTCGCGGCCTTCTCGCTCCCGGCCATCGGTCGCACCGGCAACCTGCCGCGCAACGCCGGGCGCGGCCCCGCCCTCTTCACGCTCGACCTCAACCTCACGCGCGAGTTCCGCCTCACGGAACACGCGCGCCTGCGCCCCGCCGTCGAGATCGACAACGCGCTCAACAAGACCGTCTTCACCTACGGGGCCGAGTTCATCAACTTCTCCGCGCTGCGACCCGACGCCGCGCCCGCCGAGCGCCAAGCCTTACTCGACTCCTTCCTCGCGCCCACGCGCACGCTGCGCCCGCGCAGCGTGCGCGTCGGGCTGCGGCTGGATTTTTAAGCGGTCGTAGCAGGCTGGGGAAGAAGGCTCACCACAGAGGCACAGAGGACACGGAGAATGCACAGAGAAATGCAGGGACGATTAAACGAACTGACCGGGGCTGTCATCGGTGCCGCGGTAGAGGTTCATCGGAGTTTGGGCCCGGGGCTACTTGAGTCTGCTTACCAGCAGTGCTTATGCCGTGAGTTGGAATTGCGCGGAATTCCGTCCGAGTGTGAGAGGGCGTTACCGATGGAATATAAGGGAGTACGCTGCGAGTGCGGCTATCGCCTCGACCTGCTAATCGCAAACTCGCTCGTCGTAGAGGTAAAGTCAGTTGACGGGCTCGCTCCAATCCATGAAGCCCAACTCTTAACGTACCTGCGATTAGGCGGATGGCGGGTCGGGCTACTGATCAATTTCAACGTCCCGATTCTCAAGCAAGGCATTCGAAGAAAAATTCTTGGCTACGGCGCGTGAATATGCTCCGTGCCCCCTCCGTGTCCTCTGTGTCTCTGTGGTGAGGTCTTTCCTCATCGGCGGCCTTCCTCACCCCCGTCCGGGTAAACGTCGAGGAAGGCTTCGACGACGCGCGGGTCGAACTGCTTGCCGGACTCGGCGCGCAGCTCGGCGACGGCGTCCGCGTGGGTGCGTGGCCGGTTGTAGGATCGCTGGGCGATCATGGCGTCGTAGGTGTCTGCGACCTGTACGATGCGCGCCATGAGCGGGATGTCCGTGCCGCCGAGGCGGTGCGGGTAGCCGCGCCCGTCCCACCGCTCGTGGTGGTGCTCGGTGCGGATGCGCAGCGCCGAGGGCAGGTTGAAGTAGGAGGCGAGGAGCGCGCCGAAGGTCGGGTGCAGGTCGAGCAGCAGGCGCTCGAAGCGCGTCGGCTTGCGCGGGCGGCTCAGGACCGATTCGGGGACGAGAATCTTCCCGATGTCGTGCATCATCGCCGCCGCCGAGAGCTGTTGGAGGCGCGGCGCGTCGAAGCCGAAGGCGCGGCCCGTCAGGCGCGAGACGCGCGCCACGCGGACGCAGTGCTCGTAGGTCGAGGGCCGCGCGCTCTTGAGCCGCCGGGCGAGCGCCTGCGCGCCGTCCGACCTGTGCCTCTGCCCCGCAGACTTCAGGCGCGCGCACGCGCGCTGCAAGTAAGTCGCCCAACTGGCGTCTAACAGTCTGACCGTCGCCGCGCCGTTCGAGTCCAACAACAACTCATCACGCATCAAGTGGGTCTCCTCGGTTGAGAGCGTCGCGCCGTCTGCTTCGGGCGAGGGCGCGAGTTGCGAGCCGTTCAGTCTATCTTCGGGGGTTCGGGTGCGGACGCCGGGACTATTGCACAAGACGTGCCACGTTTCCCGCGTGCAACGCCCGCCAACGGCGCGCACGCCGCGCGACGGGCTCATGCGCCGGGAGCCCGTTCCTAAGCTTAGCGGGAGAGAGATTTGGAGAGAGAGACCTCAGAAGCCGTCTGAGGCGGGCAGCATACAACGGTTTTTCCCCGTCGTTTGTACGCCGCAGTACCTCCCCAACGCGAGGCATACGAAAACGTATCGGCGGTTGCGCGAAAGGCGCACGGGCGCGTGCGCGCGTGCGGCCCGTGCTAAACTTCCGGGCGCGGCGCGGGCGTTTCGCGCCGCCTCACCGTGACGACGATGAAGGACGCAAAGACCGACCGGGGGCACGGCGAGGAGGTCGAGGCGGCGCTGCTCGACGCCGAGTTGTTCCTCAAATACAACTCGCCGCAGCGCGCCGCCGAGCGACTCGCCGAGGCGATCACGCGCGAGCCGCGCTCGATCCGCCTGCGCGAGAGCCTGCGCGGGATCGCGGCGGCCAACGACCGCCGGGAGGAGGCCGCGCGCCAGTGCGTCGCGCTCGCCGGCCTCTACATCGAGCGCGAGGACTTCGACGCGGCGCAGGAGCGGCTGCTCGAAGCGCGCCGACTCGACCCGCGCCTCTCCGTCGCCAAAGGGCTCGAAGCCATCCGCCGCGCGCGCCGCCCCGACCTCGCGCCCGCGCCGACCGCCGCCGCCGCGCACGCCGCGCGCCCCGTCACTTTCGCCGGAGACCTCTCCGTCGTCAGCATCTTCGACGCCGTGCAGGTGATCGAGAACGCGCGCCTCACCGGCGCGCTCAAGATCGAGGGCGGCGAGCGGGGCTGTCGTGTCCTCTTCAACGACGGACGCATCGTCGGCGCGGAGGCGGGCGCGAGGGCCGCGGGCGACGCGCTGCGCCGCGTGCTGGAGATGACCGGCGGCGCGTTCGAGTTCGAGAGATCGGCGCACGAGTTTCCCGTCACCATCCACGCGCACAGCAACACGAACCTGCTGCTCGACACGCTCAGGGAGCTGGACGAGGAGAAGCAAAAGTGAAGCGTTGCCCGACGGACGAGCGGCGGGCGAACGGGCAACGTCGGGACGGGCGACGCAGGGACGAGCAACGGGCGACACCCGGGCCGCGGATTTGATGGCCCGCGCGAGCGGGCGGAAGGTTTGTAGCCCGCGGCGCGAGCCGTGGGCTACATTATATCGCCCGCCGGCGCGGGCTCGCTGATCGTCCGTTCGCGTGGGCTTACTGAAAGAGGCGCGAGGCTCTACAAAGTCTCGCCGTTTTTCGCCGCCTCAGTCGAGCAGGAGTCTCGCCTGAAGTGCTTCCACGCGGTCGAGGGCGGCGAGCAGGCGGAGGAACTGGCGGTAGTTCTTGCTGCGCGTCTCGATGCGGGCGCGCTCCGAGGCGGAGACGTCGTTGAGCAGGATGAAGTCGAGGAAGTCGTAGTAGTCGGCGGCGGTCTGGTGTGGGAACTCGCGCGCGTAGGTGGTGCGCTCGTTGTCGGTGGAGGTGAAGCCGGCGAGCGCGTCGAAGAGGTTGTCGGTCGTCAGGTGCGAGGCCTCGCGCGCGAGGCGGATGGGCAGCCGCAGCTCGAAGAAGCGCAGGCCCTCTGCGGTCGTCACGGTGCGGAGGTTCTTCGCGCCCTCGCCGTCGAAGGGCGAGTCCTTATCGACGAGGATGCGCAGCAGCCGCGGCTGATCCTCCTCGCCGATGGTGTCGAGCGCGAGCTGCACGCGGTCGGCGAGAAACTTTTCGAACTGCGCCTCGATGGGGTAGTTGATGCGCCCCTGACAGCCGACCGACTCGCCCTCGCCCGCCGTCTCCGTGGGCAGGTGCGCGGGGCACGCCGCGCAGACGCGCGTCTCGTCGCGCATCCGCTCGACCTCGTCGCCCGAACGCTCGACGAAGCGCAGCTTCTCCGTGCTCGGCACGCTCGTCTCGCCGGTCGTCAGACGCGTGTGCAGAGAGCTGAGGCGGCCCCACGCGCGCAGGTGCTCCTCGCTGTAGCGCGCGCGCAAGGGGCAGGGGTACTCGACGGTGAATTCTAGCGACACGAAATCTCCAACCCGGTAAAAAAGCGCGCCGCGTGGCCATCGGCGTAAGAGCTACCGCGCCGCGCGGCGTTATAATAACAGACGATCCGCCGCCGCCGCACAGCCGCGCGGCCAGCCTTCCGCGCCCGCTTTTCGTCGGGCCCCGTCGCATGGAGCTTTAGCCAATGGCCGTCGCCACCGATCCGCCCGGCCCCGGGCGCGCCACCGCCCGCGCCCGCGTCGTCGGCTACCTCGCCTTCCGGCGCGATCCGCTCGACTACCTGACGCGGCTCGCGCGCGAGCACGGCGACATCGTCTACTTCAACGTCGGCGGGCAGCGCGCCTACCTCCTCAACCACCCCGACCTCGTGCGCGACGTGCTCGTCACCCGTCAGGATCACTTCCACAAGGGGCGCGCCCTCCAGCGCTCGAAGCGCCTGCTCGGGGAGGGGCTGTTGACGAGCGAGGGCGAGCACCACCGCCGCCAGCGGCGGCTCGCGCAGCCCGCCTTCCACAAGAAACGGATCGAGTCTTACGGCGACGTGATGACGGCCTACGCCGCGCGCCACACCTCCGGCTGGCTGGACGGCGCGGACGTGGACGTCGCGCGCGAGATGATGCGCCTCACGCTCGCCATCGTCGGCAAGACGCTCTTCAACGCCGACGTCGAGTCGGACGCCGACGACATCGCGGGCGCGCTCGCCGAGATCATGGAGCTGTTCAACATGCTCCTGCTGCCCTACTCCGAATATTTGGAGAAGCTGCCGCTGCCGCACACGCGCCGCTTCAACCGCGCCCGCGCGAGGCTCGACGCCATCATCTACCGCATCGTCGAGGAGCGGCGCGCCGCCCGCGAGGACGCGGGCGATCTGCTCTCGATGCTGCTCGCCGCGCGCGACGAGGAGACGGACGGCTCCGGCATGAGCGACCAACAGATTCGCGACGAGGTGATGACGCTCATCCTCGCCGGCCACGAGACTACCGCCAACGCGCTTTCGTGGACGTGGTACCTGCTCGCGCAAAACCCGGAGGCCGAAACGCGACTCCACGCCGAACTCGACGCGGTGCTCGACCGCGGTCAAAGGCTCCCGGCGGTCGAAGACCTCCCGCGTCTGCGCTACACGGAGATGGTGCTGTCCGAGTCGATGCGCCTCTACCCGCCCGCGTGGGTCGTCGGTCGCCTCGCCGTCAAGGACTACGAGGTGCGCGGCTACGTCGTCCCCGCGGGCTCGCTCGTCCTCGTCAGCCAGTACGTCACGCACCGCGACGCGCGCTTCTTCCGAGACCCCGAACGCTTCGAGCCCGCGCGCTGGACGCCGGAGGAGAAGGACGCGCGCCCGGCCTACAGCTACTTCCCGTTCGGCGGCGGCGCGCGGCGCTGCGTCGGCGAGGGCTTCGCGTGGATGGAGGGCGTGCTGTTGGTCGCGACAATCGCCTCGCGCTGGCGCATGAGGCTCGACCCCGCGCACCGCGTCGAGACCTACCCGCGCATCACCCTGCGCCCGCGCCACGGCGTGCGCGTGACGCTGGAGCGGCGCGCCGGTTAAAGCTCTATACTCGGATTCCGGGGGCCCGCCCGGCTCGCGCGCGGTCGCCGCGCGCTGTAACCTTCCGCCGCCTCGCCTGTTTTCGTGAGTATGAATTTCAAGCTGAGACCCGCCGCGCTGACGTGCGCGCTCGCCCTGTGCGCCGCGCCCTTCCTGCCCGCCGTCTCGTTCGCGCAGGCGAGCGCCGCCGCGCCGCGCGCCGTCGGCGTCCGCCTCGTCACCGACGAAGCCGAGGCGGTGCTCGCCGTGCTCTCAAAAAGGAGCGCGGGGCAGGCCGTGACCGACGACGACTGGGCGCGCGTCTTCGCGAGCGAGGGCTACGCGCGACTCAAAAAGCGCGAGCACTCGATGCAGCGTTCCTTTGGAGATGAGGACTTCAAAAAGTTCGTCCTCTCGGACGCGCTCGCCGCGCGCGCCGGCGCGCTCGCCGCGACGCTCGCGCGCTGGAAGGGCGCGGACGTTTCGCGCTCCGCGCGGCTCGCGTTGGCGTATCTCCCGCCCGGCGCGCGCATCACGGCCAAGATTTACCCGGTCATCAAGCCGCGCGAGAACAGCTTCGTCTTCGAGGTCAAGTCCGACCCGGCCATCTTCCTCTACCTCGATCCCTCGATGGGCAAAGAGCGTTTCGAGAACTACCTCGCGCACGAGATGCACCACATCGGCTACGGGACGGCGTGCCCCACGCCGCAGACCGCAGCCGAGATCGCGCGGCTGCCGCCAAACGCGCGGACGGTCGTCACTTACATCGGCGCGTTCGGCGAGGGCTTCGCGATGCTCGCCGCGGCGGGCGGCGCGCGCGTCCACCCGCACGCCACGAGCGGCGCGAAAGATCGCGCGCGCTGGGACAGGGACGTGGCGAACTTCAACGCCGATCTCAAGAAGGTCGAACGGTTCTTCCTCGACGTGCTCGCGGGCAACTTGAGCGAGGCGCAGATCGGCGAGCAGGTGTCGGCCTTCTTCGGCGAGCAGGGCGCGTGGTACACGGTCGGCTGGAAGATGTGCTTCGTCGTCGAGCGAACTTTCGGGCGGCGCGCGCTCGTCGAAGCGATGTGCGATCAGCGCAAGCTCCTCGCCACCTACAACCGCGCCGCCGCGCTCTACGGACGCCCGAGGCGCGAACGGCTGGCGACGTGGTCGCCGTCCCTGCTCAAAGCCGTCGCAGGCGGCGGCTCTGCAAGTGGCCCGGCCCGCCCGTGTGGCGTCGCGTTTGCCTGATACGTCGTGACGTGGGATCGATCCGTCCCGATTACAGCCAGCGCGAGGTGCGTGAGAGATGAGCGAGCGTGGAGCGCCCCCCCCCGTAAACCTTCCCGGCGCGGAGACATCCGCCGACCCCGACCGGACGCTGGCCGCCCCGAGATTCGACCAGAACTCGGTACACGCGGCGCGCGCGGCTGTACCGTTAGCGTCGGACGCCGGGGCGCGCGCGGGCGGCTCTTGGTCGCTGCCGCTCGTCGCGCTCGCCGTCCTCGCCGGCCTCGTCGGCGGCGGCCTCGGCATCTTCGCCATCAACCTCTACCAGAAGCGCGCCGCGACGCAGGCGACGCGGCCCGAGGCGCGCGACGCAGCCGCGGCGACGAACGTTGCGCCGACGACCGACGCCGCCCCGCGCGCCGACGCGCAAGGCGCGGCAGGCGCGGCGAGCCGGAACGACGCCGCCGCGAAAGAGTCGCGGGACGCGAGCGGTCAGGTCGCGGCGGCGGAAGAGAAGCGAGCGGGCGCGGGCGGCGGCGAGCGCGAGCTGCGCGCCGCGCTCGGCGACTGGATCGACGCGACGAACGCGCGCGACATCGACCGGCAGATGAGCTTCTACGACGCGAGGCTCGACGCCTTCTACCTCGCGCGCGGCGCGGGGCGCGAAGCCGTGCGCGAAGAGAAGGCGCGCGCCTTCTCGCGCGCCTCGACCGTCGAGGTGCGCGCCGACGAGCCGCAGATCGAGCTGGGGGCCGACGGGCAGACCGCGACGATGCGCTTCCGCAAGCAGTTCAACATCGAGGGCGGCGGCGCGGACAGGCGCGGGGCCGTCGTGCAGGAGCTGCGCTGGCGGCGCACGCCCGCGGGCTGGAAGATCACGAGCGAGCGCGACCTGCGCGTCGTCCAGTAGCTGTTAGCTGTTAGCTGCCAGTAGCTATTAGCTGTTAGCTGTTAGCTTTCAGCTTGTTGGGCCTGAGCATAGTAGAGTGGTGATTCTTACGCAGAGCCAACACATAAGTTTTAGCTGACAGCTAACAGCTAATAGCTAACAGCTTCCCATGTTTTTGCCTTCCGTTTTACCAAGCTGTTAAGCTGGCGTCCTCAACTCTTCGGCGCGCGCCGGTCGGCGGCGCGCGCCGCACGTTACGCTTAACCGGTGAGGCCGCGCGATGAAAGTGACGCAGGAGTTCGTGGAGAAGATGATCTGCCCGGCGTGCCGCGCCAAGGTGCGGCTCAAGGAGGACGGAAGCGCCATCAAGTGCGTCGGCTGCCGCCGCGTCTACCCCATCGAGGGCGAGATCATCGTGATGCTGCCCGAAAAGGCGACCGTCGAGGATGAAGACGCTGCCCCAAGCACCGCCTGAGACGCGCGCCGCCGCGCCCCGCGCCGCGCCCCGTGCGTCGGCGCGCGATCCCGACGACGAAGAGCCGCGCCCGCTCGCGCCCGCGCGCTGGGACTGGTCGCGCGCGGGCCGCGTCCTCGTCGTGCGCCTGCGCTCGATAGGCGACACCGTCCTCGCCACGCCCTCGCTCGTCGCGCTGCGCCGCTTCCTCCCCGCCGCGCGGATCGATCTCTTAGTCGAAGACTGGATCGCGCCGCTCGTCGCCGGGCTCGACCTTGTCGATAACGTCGTCACGGTCGAGCGCGGCAGCACGCGCTCTCGCGTCGCGGTCGCGCGCGAGCTTCGGGCCGCGTGCTACGACGTGGCCTACAACCTCCACGGCGGCACGACCGCCGCGCTGCTGACGCGGGCCGCGGGCGCGCGCCACCGCGTCGGCTACGCGAGCTACCCTTACGCGCGCCTGCACAACCACGCCGCGCCGCCCTCGTCCGAACTGTGGCGGAGCGAGAAGACGCACTCCGCCGAGCAGCAGCTCGCGCTCCTCGGGTGGACGGGCGTGCCCGTCACCGACAGGCCGCGCGCGCGCCTCGCCGTCGACCGCGAAGCCGGCGCGCGCGTTCTGGACAGACTGCGCGCCGCGGGTCTCGACGCGGCGCGCCCCTTCGCGCTCTTCCACCCCGCCGCCGCCTTCGACTCGAAGACGTGGGACGCCGCACACTTCGCGCGCGTCGCCGAGCACCTCGCCGCGCGCGGCACGGGAGCGGTCGCCGCGGTCGCGCCGCACGAGGCCGAGACCGCGCGCGCTTTTCGGGCCCACTCGCGCGCGCCGGTCGTCGCCTTCGACGATCTCTCGTTGCCCGAAGTCGTCGCGCTGGCCGCGCGCGCCGCGCTCTTCGTCGGCAACGACAGCGGCATCGCGCACATCGCGGCGGCGGTCTCGACCCCCTCGGTCGTCGTCTTCGGCTCGTCGAACGTCGCCCACTGGCGACCGTGGACGGACGCGCCCGCGGAGGTCGTCCGCGAGGAGATGGCGTGCGCGCCGTGCGCGGGCTACACGTGCGCGGAGTTCGCGGAGGCGCAGTGCATCCGGCGCGTCCCCGCCGAGAGGGTGACGGCGGCGGTCGAGCGTGTGCTGCGCGAGAGCGCCGGGCGCGGCGTCATCTGAGAGCGAGGGGACGAATTATGCGAATCAAAATGCTCTGCTTAGCTTCTTTAATACTTTTCGCTCTCGGTTGCGGCAGCGCCGCCCAGAACCCGCAAGGTAATCGTGCTGCACAGAGGCCACAAAGTGACGGCGCTGCTCAGGGATCACAAACTTACAAGTTGCCTTCCGGGAAGCAGATTAAGGTTAACAGCGTCGGGAAGATGGATTTCACCGACGGCGGTTCTGCGCTGGTGATGAACTACGAAACCGAAATCCCGATTAAGGATAAGGAACGGCTTCGTAAAGAGGCAGACGAAATCTGGAGCGTCTTCCGGAAGGACGTGGAGAAGGCCGAACTCAAAGCCGCCGCGATTCGCGCCACGCACTATGAAGGGAGTGGCGCAGTCCGGGATGGCGAAGGGTACGGGTTCGTTTACGTCAAAGGCGACGACGGCAAATGGCACTTGCTTGACGACGAGAAGGAGCAGAAATGAGCCTTGAGACCGACGATCAAAACAGGCCGCACAAGTCGTTCGAGCCGATCAACCTCAGGGAGAAGCTGGCGAAATTCTCGGAGCACTTTTCGCCGCGGGTCGTGGCGCGGATGAACGACTACGAGTTCCGCCTCGCGAAGATCGAGGGCGACTTCGTGTGGCACAGCCACGCGGAGACGGACGAGGTGTTCGTCGTCGTCGACGGCGAGATGCGGATCGACTTCCGCGACGGCGCGGTCGAGTTGAAGGCGGGCGAGATGTTCGTCGTCCCGCGCGGCGTCGAGCACAAGCCGTTCGCGGCCAGAGAGTGCGCCGTCATGCTCGTCGAGCCCGCGGGCACGGTCAACACGGGCGGGGCGGGCGGCGGGCTGACGGCGGAGAACGGCGTGTGGGTCTGAAGCGCGTCCCCACAGAATGAGGGATCGCGGGGAGGGAATCGTTATGGCGGCAGCGGGCGCGGTGGCGGCGGCTGTGATCGCGAACGCGACGAAGGCGAGCGGCGTCATCGTGCGCGTGAGCGCGGAGAATTTTCTCTCGATCCTGGGGCGCGTCGAATCCCCGCTCGTCGTACACGCGAGCGGCGGCGTCTTCTCGACGCGCTACCAGTACCTCGTGAGCCACAAGGGGCTCGCCTTCTACGCGAAGACGCGCGAGCCCATCAACCTGCCGCCGGGGACGGAGCTGGTGCAGGCCGAGAGCATCTGGATTCCGGGGTAGGGCTTCGCAGCCGGGCCCGACGCGCCGCGCCCGTGAGCGCCGCGTCATGCTGCGCCCGTTAACGCGCCCTTCTGCGCCGGTTAAAAAGTCGAAACTTTAGGGCGCTCCTCTCCATCATATTTAGCGAACTCCCCGGTCGCCCGTCGCGCCCGCGCCGCCGGGCGCGCCCCTTCCCCTTCCACACTTTCATTGCGGTCTCGGTGTCGAACATGAACAGAACCTCGCACGGCTTGCTCGCGGCCCTCGCGGTCGCCTTCGCGCTCACCCTCGCCGCGCGCGCGCGCGCGGGCGATCCGGTCGCCGGCTACACGGCGCTGACGAACGTGACCGTCATCGACGGCGCGGGCGGGCGCCCGCAGCCCGGCATGACGATCATCATCGGCGACGGGAAGATCATCAAGGTCGGCAAAACTCCCGCGACGAAAATCCCGCCGGGCGCGCGCGTCATCGATCTCAGCGGGCGCTACGTCATCCCCGGCCTCGTCGATTCCCACTACCACTTCATGCTGGGGACGCGCACGCCCGAGGTCGAGGCCGCGCGCCGCCGCTTCGCGCTCCTCGGCGGCGTCACCACCGTGCGCGACATGGCGGGCGACGCCGTCGCGCTCGGCGAAGTCGCGAGGGCGTCGAACGGCAACGGCGCGGTCGAGTCGCCGCGCGTCTACTACGCCGCGATGTTGGGCGGCGCGACCTTGATGGAGGGCGACAACCGCGTCGCGCCGATCTCGCACGGGCGCAAAAACGGCGAGGCCCCCTGGGCGCGCTCCGTCAGGCCCGACTCGGACATCCCGAAGCTCGTCGCGGAGGCGAAAGCCTCCGGCGTCACCGCGATTAAAATTTACGCAGACCTCCCGGCGGAGACCGTCGCGCGCCTGGCGCGTGAGGCGCACCGGCAGGGCTTGAAGGTCTGGGGCCACTTGGCCGTCTTCCCGGCGAAGCCTTCGGAGGTGGTCGAGGCGGGCGTGGACGTGGTCTCGCACGCGGTCGATCTCGTCTGGGAGCGCGAGAAGACTTTCGCGCGGCTCGGCGACGTGCGCTACGGGGGCGTGGACTGGAAGACCGTCTCGATAGACGACCCCGCGTTCACGCGCGTCCTCAAGCTCATGCGCGCGCGCGGCACGATGCTCGACGCGACCGTGCTCGTCACGCACGACCGCGTCGTCGGCAGGCAGCTCAGGCGCGCCCCGGCGGAGCGCACCATCGGCGAGCCGGAACTCCTCGACCGCTGGCTCTTCGCGGTCGTGCGCCGCGCGCACGAGCTGGGCGTGCCCCTGACGGTCGGGACCGACATCCCCGAATGGGAGCCGGGACACGAGCTGCCGAACGTCCACGACGAGATGGAGCTGCTCGTCACGCGCGCCGGGCTCACGCCGCTCGAAGCCATCACCGCCGCGACGCTGAACGGCGCGCGCTCGATCGGCGTCGAGGACTCGCTCGGCACGATCAGGGCGGGCAAGGGCGCAGACCTCGTCGTCCTCACCGCCGATCCGAGCGCCGACATCCGCAACACCAGAAAGATCGAGTACGTCGTCAAGGGCGGCGTCGTGCACAGGCGCGAGCTGGTCACTCTGCCTCCCGCGGGCAACTGATCGGAGCGGCGCGCTACGGAGGGCAAACCCGAAACGGGCGCGCGTCTGTGGAAGTCTCTGCGAAGGCCGAGCGCGTCTGCGTCTCACGGTAAAAGTTAGGGATCGCGCCCGCCCCGCGGCGGTCGGCGTCGCCGCCCCCGATCTTTGTTGCTATAATCGCGCGCGCCAGCCGGGCGTCCGCGGGGAGCCGCCCCGCGGCGGACGGCTTTGTCACACCCGCCGTAAATCAGGAGCATGCCATGAGAAACTTTTACGCGCGCCGCGCCGCCCTCGCCTCCCTCGCCGCCCCTCCGATCCTGTTGCTGCTCTCGCCCGGCGTCGCGCGGGGGCAGGGGGTGCGCCCCTCGACCCCCGATCTGAACCGCCGGCTCGAAAGCGAGAAGAGCCTCCGCGACAACGAGAGGCTGCGAAGGGGCATGGAGGCGGACGGGGAGACGAGGGCGCACACGAAGGAGGAGCGGCAGTCGCTCGCGAATGAAGCCTTCATGCGCCTGCAACAGCTCCACAACCAGATGCTGGCGATGGCCCTCTCCGGCGAAACCCCCGACCCCGCGCGCGTCGCCGAAGCCGTGGCCGAGACGAGGAAGCGCGCCGTCCAACTCAGGGAGAATCTCGTCCTCCCCGACCCGGCCAAAGACGACAAGCGTGAGAAGGGCGCGGAGCCGGGGCCGAAGGCCGCCGCCGGGCCGGTCGAACGCCTCTCGAAACTCTGCGCGCACATCCAAAGCTTCGTCATCAACCTGAATAACAGCCCGACCAACAAGAAAGCCGGGGCGCAGGCGCGGCGCGAACTCGACAGCATCATCGAGGTCAGCGACGAGATGGGCGCGGGGGACAAAGCGGTTGACAAGCGCGACCACTGAGACGCCCGGCCACCCCCGCCAGATGCGCCGACTCACCACACAACGCGCGGCTGAGATAATGGGGCGGGCGGCGGCGCGCCGCGTCGTCGTCTTCGGCGACGTGATGCTCGACGAGTTCGTCTGGGGCGACGTGACGCGCATCTCTCCGGAAGCGCCCGTCCCGGTCGTCGACATCCGCCGCGAGTCAGTCCGGCTCGGCGGCGCGGCCAACGTGCTCGCCAACCTCGTCGCGCTCGGCGCGCGCGCCGAAGTCGTCGGCGTCGTCGGCGACGACGCGGCGCACGGGCGACTGCGCGAGAAGATCGAGGAGACCTGCGGCGCGGGCGCGGCGGCGCGACTCGTGGCCGACCCCGCGCGCCCGACGACGACGAAGACGCGCATCATCGCGCACAACCAGTTGGTCGTGCGCGCCGACCGCGAGCGGCGCGCGCCCGTCGCGCCCGAGATCGAGGATCGGCTGATCGGGATGTTGACCGAGTCGCTCGAAGGGGCCGACGCCTTCGTCGTCTCGGACTACGACAAGGGCGCGGTCACGCCGCGCGTGCTCGGAGAGATTCTGCCGCTCGCGCGCGCGCGCGGCGTCCCCGCGCTCGTCGATCCGAAGATTCGCAACTTCGCGCACTACCGGCCCGCGACGCTCGTCACGCCGAACCACCACGAGGCCCTCAGTTTGACGGGCTCGGAGGACGACACGGACGAGGGCATGGAGCGCGCCGCGCGCGCGATCCGCGAGCGTCTCGCTTGCGAGTCCGTGCTCGTCACGCGCGGCGAGCGCGGGATGATGTTGCTCGAAGGCGACGCCGCGCCCGTCTACGTCGAGACGAGCGCGCGCGAGGTCTACGACGTGACGGGCGCGGGCGACACCGTCATCGCGACGCTCGCCGCCGCGCTCGCCTGCGGCGCGTCGCTCCTTGAGGCGGCGGCGCTCGCCAACCACGCCGCCGGGATCGTCGTCGGCAAGCTCGGCACGGCGACCGCCGCGGCGGACGAACTGGTCGAGTCCGTCAGGGCGGGCGAGGTGAAGTGATGACTGACGAAAGTAAAAAACGGATCGCGACGATCTGCATCTACGCCTCCGCCGTGCTGCTGCTCCCGGCGCTCTACGGGATGCTCTTCGTCGAACCCGAACCCGGCTGGTCGAAGCTCTGCTTCGCGCTCGGCATCGCCGCCAGCCTCGTCGGCAGCGTCCTCGTGATGCGTGCGAAGCGTGGGGACTGACCGGCCACGCCCTCCCACACTCAGGTGATCGAATTGATGCGAAACTTTCTGACGAGATCGACCCGCGCGCTCTTCTTCGTCGCCGCGCTCGCGCTCCAACCTTTCGCGCCCGCCGCCGCCGGCGCGCAGTCGCCGCGCGAGCGCAGGGTCGAACCGCCGCCGCCGTCCTCGCAGTCGCCGCGCCCGCCGACGCCCGCACAGACGCCCGCGCCGCAGGCGACGCCGACGCCCGCGCCCGCCGCGCCCGCGCCGCGCACGCTCGAAGCCCTGCGCGCGCGCATCGCCGACGTTCTGGCGCGGCCGGAACTCGCGCCCGCGCGCTTCGTCATCAAGGTCGCCTCGCTCGACACGGGCGCGGTCGTCTTCGAGGAGGACGCCGGGAAGCTGATGATGCCCGCGTCGAACATGAAGCTCTACACGGTCTCGGCGGCGCTCAACCGCCTCGGCCCCGACTTCCGCTTCGTCACCTCCGTCTACGCCGACGCGAGGCCCGACGAGAAGGGGCGCGTCAAGGGCGATCTCACCGTCTACGGTCGCGGCGATCCTTCCTTCGCCACGCGCTTCGCCGGGGGCGGCGACTACTTCAAAGGGATCGACGAGCTGGCCGCGCGCGTCGCCGCCGCGGGCGTCAAAAGGATCGACGGCAACATCGTCGGCGACGAGAGCTACTTCAACGGCCCCGCGCTCGGCTACGGCTGGGAGTGGGACGACCTACAGTGGTACTACGGCGCGCCCATCTCGGCGCTCACCGTCAACGACAACTGCGTGGACATATTCGTCAAGCCCGGCGCGGGCGAGGGCGCACCCGGGGTGGTGACGGCGGGCCCCGCCTTTTTAGGCTTCCCCGCGATCTACGGCGGGGCGGTCGACGAGCAGGCCGTGCGGGGCACGGCGTCGCCCCTCGCCGTCGTCAACCGCACGGTGACGGCGGCGCGCGGGACGAAGAACAGCATCACCATGGCGCGACCGCTCGGCCAGAACTACGTCGAGGTCGGCGGCGCGATCCCCCTCGGCGACGCGGGCTGGACGGACAGCATCTCGACGGCGCGCCCCGCGCTGATGTTCGCCTCGATGCTGCGCGCCGCGCTCGAACGGCAGGGCGTGCAGGTCAAAGGGCGCACGCTGACGTTGGACGCGCGACAGCGCGAGCTGATGAAGCTGCCCTTCGACGCGGCGCGGCTCGTCGAGATCGCGCGGCGCGAGTCGCCGCCCTTCTCCGAGATCGCGGCGCTGACTCTGAAGCCGAGCCAGAACCTCTACACCGAGTTGATCCTGCGCGCGCTCGGCAGGCAGTCGCCGCCCCCGCCGCCCCCGGTTCAGACCGACGCGGCGGCGGCGGGCGCGGCGGCGCAGCCTCAGCCGACGCCCGACAACAGGACGAGCGCGCAGCTCGGCTCGGCGGTCGTCGCCCAGTTTTTGCGCGAGGCGGGCGTGCGCGACGTCGAGCACCTGTCGCTGATGGACGGATCGGGGCTGGCGCGGCAGGACTTGATCTCGGCGGAGTCCACGGTCGCGCTGCTCGCCTACATGAGCCGCCACCGCCACGCGCAGGCCTTCCGCGACGCGCTGCCGGTGGCGGGCGTGGACGGGACGCTGCGCGGTCGGTTCAAGGGCACGCCCGCCGCGGGGAATTTGCGCGCCAAGACCGGCACGCTCTCCAACGTCTCCTCGCTCTCCGGCTACGTCACGAGCGCCGCGGGCGAGCGGCTCGTCTTCTCGATGATGGTCAACCACTACACCGACGAGCGCGTGCGCTCGACCGTCCTCATGGATCAGGTCGCCCTGCTCCTCGCCGCCTTCGAGGGGCGAACACAGTAAAAGCGGAGGTCAGAGGCTAGAGGTCAGAGGTCAGTAAAAGAATTTTCCTTATTGACCTCTGACTTCTAGCCTCTGACCTCTACGCCTTTAACCTCTGACCTCTGCGCCTTTAACCTCTGGCCCCCACGCCTATGAAATTCGTTAAAGCCCACGGCTACGGGAACGATTACCTCGTCTTCGAGGCGGGCGAGGCGCGCGGCGGCGGGCCGCCGGCGGAGTTCGCGCGGCGCGTGTGCGACCGGCACTTCGGGGCGGGGGGCGACGGCGTCGCGTTGGTCGAGCGTGAGGCGGGAGAGGGGGCGGGCGGGCCGGGCGTCGCGGCGGGCGGCGTCGCGGCGGCGGACTTTCTGGTGCGCATCTTCAACCCGGACGGGAGCGAGGCGGCGATGTCGGGCAACGGGACGCGCTCAGCCGCCGCCGCGCTCTTCCACGAAGGACTCTGGACGCGTGACGAGCTGCGGCTCGGCACGCTGTCGGGCGTGAAGCTCTACCGCCTGCTCGCGTCGGACGCGGCGCGCGGGCGTTACCGCTTCGCCGCCGAGATCGGGCGACCGAAGTTTGCGAGCGCGGCTGTGCCGATGCTGACCGGCGGGCCGCTGGATCGGGTCGTTGACGAGCCTCTGGAAGTCGCGCCGGGGGAGGTGGTGCGCGTGACGGCGCTTGAGATGTGCAACCCGAACTGCTGCCTTTTCGTCGAGGACTTCGCGGCGGCGGACTGGCGCAGGCTCGGTCGCCTGATCGAGTCGCACCCGCGCTTTCCCGAGCGCACGAACGTCGAGTTCGTCCGCGTCGTCTCCCCGGAACGCGTCGAGGTGCGCATCTGGGAGCGGGGCGTGGGCGAAACCCTGTCTTCGGGCACGGGCTCTTGCGCGGCGGCGGTCGCCGCCTGCCTGACGGGACGCACCGGCAGGCGCGTCTCGGTCGAGACGCCGGGCGGCGAACTCGAAGTCGAGTGGCGCGAGGACGGCGAGGTCGTGTTGACCGGCGAGGCGGGGGTCGTCTACCGGGGCGAGTGGCTGGGGGGGTAGGGGCTCCGGTCGTCTTTCGCCGCCTTACGGGGCTGGACTTCTGTCACATTTCTGTGTTAGGTTTTTCACCGGCAAGCGTGATAAGCGCTTGCCTTTTCTTTTGTTTGACCCTTTCGGCGTCGCCGCAACAAGGTGTGAGCCCCACTCCGACTGACAAAAACTTTTGTTGGTCTCCTTGAGCCGGAGGTCGAGTCCTCAAGCGACTCGCGCGACGCGCCGGAAGCTTTCTCGGAAAGGAGAACCGATTGAATGGCTAAATCCCTCTTCGGAGGGGGCGCGGCGTTGACGGGCGCGCTCCTTCTGGTTTCCCTCGCTTTTAACGCACGCCCGTCGCTCGCAGAAAACCTCGCCTCTTTCGACTCAACAGAGCAATCCTCGCAGAAACCCAACCCGACGGGCGCCGGCCTGTCGTCAGAAACCTCGCCGAACGCCAACAGCGCAGCCGTGAACGAGGCTGCCTCTCGGCCCGAGACCGCCGCCGCCCTGAAAGCCGGCGCGGGTCGGGCGACGCCGACCGCGGAAAAAAACTCGAACGGCGCGACGCCCTTCTTCGGGGCGGAGAAGTACACGGCGACCGCCTACTCGCTGTCGGGTCGCACGGCGAGCGGCGCTACGGTCAGGCGCGGGTTCATCGCGGCGGATCACCGCGTGCTGCCTCTGGGCTCGCTCGTCCGCATCGACGCGGGCGACTACAGCGGCGAATACCTCGTCGCCGACCGCGGCTCGGCGGTGCGCGGGCGACTGATCGACATCTGGGTGCCCTCGACCCGCGAGGCGATGCGCTTCGGTCGCCGCCCCGTCCGGCTGACGGTCTTGAGCTTCGGCCCGCGCCCCGCCGCGCCCGCCGCGAAGGCCCGACGCTAGAACAACAGGGCCGTCAGGCGTAGCCGAGCCGATAGACAGGAGAGCCGCCGTCTTCGAAGACGGCGGCTCTTTCTTTGTTGCGGGCGTCGGCGCGCGGCGGTTAAGATGCCGGAGTTTCCCCCAAATTGGAAGGTCGAAAGGTTTGCGCCGGGCCGTCGTGGCGAACGACTCACGCGCTTGAGTCGCGCGCGCGGGTTCGCGCGCGGCGGGCGCGGGACGGGCATGAGCGAAGCGAAACAGTCCGGGGAGGTCAGCCGGCCCGCGCGGATTCCGCGCCCCGCGCCGCTCGCGGAGGTGTGGCGCGGGCGGATCGTCGAGTCGCGCCACCGCGGGCACGTCGCGGCGGTTGACGGCGACGGCAGACTCGTCGCGCGGCTCGGCGAGCCGGAGACGGTCACGTACCTGCGCTCCTCCGCGAAGCCCTTTCAGGCGCTGCCGCTGATCGCCTCGGGCGCGGCGGATCGCTTCGGCTTCGGGCCGCGCGAGATCGCCGTCGCCTGCGGCTCGCACAGCGGCGAGCCCGTCCACGAAGAGACGGTCGCCGGGATGCTCCAAAAGATCGGCCTCGACGAGTCCGCGCTGCGCTGCGGCGCGCACGAGCCGTTCAGCCCGGAGGCCACGAGAGAGCTGCGGCGGCGCGGCGAAAGTCCGCGCGTGCTACAGAACAACTGCTCCGGCAAGCACACCGGGATGCTCGCCCTCGCCCTCCACCTCGGCGCGCCGACCGAAACTTACGACCGGCCCGACCACCCCGTGCAGCGCGCCATCCTTCGCGCCGTCTCGCAGTTCTCCGGCCTGCCGGAAGGCGAGATCGACACGGCCACGGACGGCTGCGGCGTGCCCGTCTTCGCCCTCCCCGTGCGCGCGATGGCGATGATGTACGCGCGGCTCGTTTCTCCGGGCGCGCCGGGCGCGGGGCTCGACGAGGCGACGCGCACGGCTGCCGCGCGCATCGTCGCGGCCATGACGGGCGCGCCCGAAATGGTCGGCGGCACGCACGAGCGGCTCGACACCGAGATGATGCGCGTCACGCGCGGGCGCATCATCTCGAAGATCGGGGCGGAGGGCGTCTACACGGTGGGCGTGTTGCCGTCGGAGCGTTTCCCGCGCGGGTTGGGGCTGGCGCTCAAGATCGAGGACGGCGAAGACCGCCGGGCGCGGCCCACCGTCGTCGTCGAGTCTCTACGCCAGCTCGGCGCGTTAGACGCGGAGGCGAGCGAGCGGCTTGAGCCATACGCGAGCTTTACCATACGCAACCACAACGGCGACGCGGTCGGAGAGGTGCGCGCCGCGTTCGAGCTGGAGCAAGTCGGTTAACGGGCGCGGGCGGGACTGATGGGGCTCACGCGAAATAAATTTTCTACTTATCGCGCGACCGTCGAATAACGATCCGCCGTCCGCGGCGCATCGTTACAATTCAACCGTACACTGCGAGAGTATAAAAAGCATTCAAAATCTCGCCGCCTGACGCTCGCCACTGTTCTGAGACTGTTAAGCGTTGAAGAAGCCGCGAGACGCATTTTTAGAGGTTTATAAAGTCTGATGTAAATAATCGGGGCGCGTGAGCGGTAAATGGCACGGTCGTTGCAAAAGCTAAGATAGTTAAAATTGACAAAGTAGATAGTGGTATCGGGTCAGGCTCGGAGACGGCAGTGAGTGAAAACTTTGGGGGAGGTTTTCTCTCACTTCTGCAAGCGGCGGCTCTTTCGGGGGAACGGAGTTGTCGTGAGCAATGCGGTCTACGAGCGTGAGTTGCGGGGTCGCTGATTATTTCCGTCGGGGCTTTGGGGGAACTCCGGTGGTAGGTCAGCGACCCGCACTTTTTTCCGGCACCCATCGGGCGTGAAATTAAACGGGGCGGCTGATCCGAACGATCAGCCGCCCCGTTTAATTTCACGCCCAGCTATTTTCCCGCTTCGGTCCGCCCGCCTTACTTCTCGCCCTGACCCAAGAGCTTCCGCGTGTGATCGTCCAAGTTGAGGCGCATCATGCCGCCCGCGTCGGAGTAGCGCGCGGCGACGGCAGCCTGCGCGCGCCGCTTCCTGAAGACGAGCATCCCGAGCGTGCCGCCGACGCACAGGCACGCGAGGATGGAGAGCCCCGCCGCCTTAATGGTGTTGACGAGGACGCCCGCAGACATGTTGAGCCAGTAACGGTTGTACCGCTCGTTGGCGTGCGGGTCGCGCCCCAGCCAGCGCACGTCCTTCTCGTAGTGGACGCGCGCCGCGAGACTGCGCGCCGCCGCCTCTTCGCCGCCGAAGACGAAGACCGAGTAGTTACCCTTGCGCTGGTAGACGGTCGGCACCACCTGCTGCGCGGCGCGAAGCTCGCCTATGCGCGCGTTGATGCGCGCGTCGGCGTCGGCGGCGAACTGCGGCGTCGAGAACTCGACGATCAAGAGACGCCCCGCCGCGCCGTAGTCAGCCGCGACCGCCTCGGTGCCGCCCGCGAAGGAGACGACTTCGAGCGCGGGCGCGCCCGGCAGGACGCGCTGCAACTCCGCGAGGCTCTTGGCGTAGGTCGAGCGAGCGCGCGCCGACTCCCAGTCTGGAAGGTGCTTGACGAGGACGGGGATGCCGTCCTCCCCGCCCAAATCGCTCACGTCGAGCGACTGAGCCGGGGCCGCGAAGGCGGCGCAGAGCGCGAGGGCGCACGCGAGCGCAAGTTTAGAGAGCGGTCGAAAATTCATAACAGCGTTGGATGAGCCGCGCCGGCGCGCGGCAGCCTGACATCGGTCGAAACCGCCGCGGGCAGAGCGCGTTCGCGCGCTCTTAATAGTAACCGCGGGGCGGATTTAGTTCCAACGACGCAGCTCGCGCAGCAGTTCTTCGGCGCGGCGGCGCGGGGAGGGGATGTTGTGCATGAAGGTCTTGCCGCCCATCTCGCTGGCGTTGTCGATGATGAGATCGCCGAAGCCGAGCAGTCGCTGCGGGATCGTGGCCGAGACGGTCACGTCCTGAATCGTGCGCAGGGGGATGTTGCGCGTGCGCTTGGCGACGAGCCCCTGATCGATCTCGATCTTCGCGTCGGTCAGCGTGTACTTGATGGAGTTGCGCCGCAGGTGGTGGTAGGCGGGGATGAGGAGCAGGGACAGGGAGATGAGGACGGAGTAGGGCGTCGGCAGCAGGTTGTAGTACGCGAGCAGGACGGTGAGCCCGACGGCTGCGAGCACGGCGAGCGCGTAGCCGAGGCCGACGAAGAGCATCGTCGGGCGCACGGAGAAGATGACGCGCTCGGCGTCCGCCTCCGCCGCCCGCGCCGGAGGTTGAGAGGGGGGCTGCCGCTCCATCGCCTGCGGCTCGCGCCGCGGCGCTTGCGAACGCCTCTCGTCCGCGCCGTTCAGACGCTCGACGCGCGAGGGCGCGAGCGCGGCGCGGTCGTCGAAGGGCGAGCGCGAGGCGACGCGGGTCGCCTCCGGGTCGTGCCCGGCGCGCGGCGCGTCGTCGCCGTGCGAGAGGCGCGTCAACTCGTCCTCGCCGCGCGCCGTGGAGACGCGGGTGGTTTCGGGATCGACCGCCGCGCCGCACGCGCCGCAGAATCGCACGCCCGGCGCGAGTCGCGCGCCGCAAGTTTGACAGTTCATAAAAGTTTCCTCGAAAGCCTTCCGCCGCCTGCCGCGTCAGTCCTTGCGCCCGCTCTCGCGCACCGCCGCGAGCAGCTCCGCCGGATCGTATGGGAGCTCGACGAGGCCCGCCGCGCCGAGCCTGCCGGCCTCCTCCCTGACGAGCGCGCCAGCCGGAGGGGGCGCGCTGGCCGAAGGGGGGTAGAGCAGCAGGGCGGGGATCGGCAGTTGGCCGCGGTGGCGCTCGCCGAGGCGGCGCAGCACTTCGAGCCCGTCGAGCAGCTTCAAGTCGTAGTCGAGCAGCAGCAGATCGGCGCGCTCGATGCGCAGCAGATCGAGCGCCTGCCCGCCGTCGAACGCGGCGCGCACCTCGTAGCCCGCCGAGCGCAGCAGCAGGTTGACCTGAGCCATGCGCGCCGGATCGGAGACGGTCAGGAGCACCCTGCGCGGCATCCGTGCGCCCGCCGCGCGCAGCTCGCGCTCGCGCCGCGCCGCCTCCTCCGCCGACTTCGTCAGCCCGCCCCCGCCCGCGGCCCCCTGCTGCGGCGACAGCACGGAAGTCTCGAACGACTCGCCGCCGCGGCTCGACTCGCGCAGAGCGCGCCCGACCACCCGCGCCGTCTCTCTGACGCCCGAGGGCGCGGAAGAGTCGTGCGCGTCCGGCGACGACTCGGCCTCGACTTTCAAAGACGACTCGCGCCCGCGCGCGGTCGGGGCCGTCGTCGCCGCGGGCGTCGGCGGCAAAGCCGCGCGCGCCGACTCTTCGGCGGCGGGCGCGCGCGCGTCTTCGAAGGTTAACGACGGGGGCGCGTGCGCCGTTCCGTCCGCGTCAGAGGCGTCGGCGGCGGGGCCGGAAGAGTTTGATCGTTCGACGGGCGGCTGCCCGTCGCGCCCTTCGCCGTCGCGCCGGGAATGGAAGACGACGCGCGAGTGCGAGCCGGGCGAGCGCGCCGCTTCGAGGGCGGCTTCGGCGCGCTCGATCAGCTCTTCGACCCCGGAGCCGTCTTCCGGGCAGCGCGCGACGCCGACCGCGATCCGCGCCCTCGCGTGATCGCCGTCGAACTCGCGGCAGAGCTTCGTCAAGTCGTCGCGCGCGGAGTCGGGGCGTCTGCGGGGCAGGTGCGCGACGAGCAGGTCGGGGCCGTAGAAGGCGACGGCGTCGGCGCGGCGCAGGTTCGCCCGGAAGAACTCGTGGGCCTCGCGCAGCACGGCTTCGCGGTCGTCGCGCGCGACGGCGGCCAAGAGCGCGAGCGCGCCCGCCGCGCCTGCGTCGAACTCGGCGCGCGCCGCGTCGAGTAGCTGCATGAAGCCTTCGATCTCGGTGTGGCGCTCGCGCGCGGCGCGCGCGGCGTCGGCGGAGGCGAGGTCGCGCCCCGCGCCGACGCGCCAGAAGACGGAGTCGAGGCGGGCGAGCGCCTGCGGCGTCGGCGTCGCGAGCGCGAAGCAGTCGTCAGCCGCGCAGGCGCGCGCCGCCTCGCGCGGGGCTTCGACGCGCACGCCGTAGACGACGACGAGGGGCGCGCCCACGCCCGCGCCGCCCGCGCGGCGCGCTACCGAAGCGGCGTCGTCGCCCGCGTCGAACTCCACGACGACGAGCTGCGGCGCGAAGCTCTCGATCTCGCGACGCGCCGTCTCAGCCGACGCGCGCCGGACTTCGTAGCCCGCGCCCGAGAGCCGCGCGGCGAAGGCCGCGCCCGCCGCGCTCGACTCGCAGACGAGCACGCGCCGCGCCCGCGCGCGATCCCTGTCGCGCGGCGTCTGATCCGCAAGTGTGCCGCTGGCCATCGCGTTATCGACCGGCTCCGACAACTCGGGAAGGGGCGGCGGCGCGCGCGATAAAATTGTCCCGCGCCCCGACCGCCCGCAATCATACCTAAACATCCGCCGCGACTAAAACGACGAAGGGCAGATCGCGCCGTCACGCGATCTGCCCTTCGTCGAATCTCCGCCCGCGCGCGGCGTCGGGCGCGGGGGCCGTCTCACTGGCTGACGAGGATCAGTCTGCCGTCTGGCAGGCGCACGGCGTAGGCGCTGCGCTCGTAGAGCGGCTCGGTGGGGGCGGCGTTGTTGGCGGCGGTCGCCTCGGCGTAAGTCTTCGCGACGGCGACGCGCGCGATCTCCGGGTTGCGCATCAACTGGTATCGCTCGCCGATGCGGCGGACGTAATCGCGCGTCTCCTTGTAAGGCGGCACGCCGCTGTACTTATCGACCGCGCCCTCGCCCGCGTTGTAACCGGCGAGCGCGAGGCGCACGTCGCCGCCGAAGCGGTCGAGGAGGAATTTCATGTAGCGCGCGCCGCCGTCGATGTTCTGCTGCGGGTCCCAGATGTTGCGCACGCCGAAGCGGGCGGCGGTCGCGGGCATCAACTGCATCAGGCCGCGCGCGCCCTTGTTCGACATCGCGCGCGGCTTGAACGAAGACTCCTGGTGCATGGTCGCGTAGAGCAGGACGGGATCGACGCCGTGACGCCGGCCCGCGTCGACGATGTAGGAATCGACTTTCGAGTCGCCCGTCGTGAAGCCGTCGAGCGAATCGCCCGCGGTCATCGGCAGACTCCCCGAGCCCGTGTAGGCGGTGAGGCGCACGCGCGGGGCGGAGTGCGCCAGCTCGGCGCGGTGCATCGGCGTCAGGCGGAACTGCCGCGGCGCGGGCGTCGGCTCGACGCGCACGCCGTTCTCGAAGTCGAAGTTGTCGAAGGCGGGTCGCGGCGTCGTCTGCGCCCGGGAGGCGGCGGCGCAAACGAGCAGCAGCGCGGACGCGGCGAGGGGGAATAGCTTTTTCATAACACCGGGAGGCGGGAACACCTTTGATCGTTCGTCGATCAGCTCTGCTCGTCCGCCGGATCAAGGCCGGTAAAGGTTGCCGGAGACTGCCCGGCGCGCGCGGCGCGCACGTCGTCGCTTCGGAAAACTTTTCGTCTGGGAATTATCGTGGGTGAGGCGTGCGTCGCTTCCGCGTCGTCACATTCTGAGGGGCGCGACTTCAGCTAATGAGGCCGCACAAGCAGAGTATCACACGGCCCGAAGGGGCGGCAATAAGTTTCGCCGCGACGCCAGAACCCGCGTAAAACGGGCTAAAAACGCTAAAACCGGGCGGCCCGCGGGGCGTCCGCGCCGGGGCCTTGACGCAGGGTGTATGATGCTTCTCGCTTTAACCCCTGTGGCCGACCTCACGGTCACTCAAGCCTCAAGCGCCTCACGCGCTCAAAAAAAAAGAAGGAGTTTACGCACATGAGACACCTCATCCTGTCCGCGTCCCTGCTCGCGCTGCTCTTCACCGGCGCGCTCGCACAGAACACCAACACTCCGGCAAACTCCGCCGCCAAGAACGCCAACGCCAACGCGCGCGCGCCGCGCAGGTACGCGCCGATCTTCCGCGCCTCGAAGGATCAGATCAAACAGGCGCAGGCGATACTCAAGCAGCGCGCGTTCTACGCGGGCGAAGCCACGGGCAAGCTCGACGACGCCACGCGCGAGGGCTTGAAGAAGTACCAGCAGGCCGAGGGCTTGAAAGTGACCGGCACGCTCAACGGCGCGACCGTCGAGCGGATGAACATCACGATGACGGAGAAGCAGAAGGAGACTTGGCTGAAGATTCAGGCTTCGGCGAATGCGAACGCCAACACGAAGTAGGTTGGGGGGCGTTCGGCTCGAAACGAAAGAAGAGCGCGGCGACTCGATATTTATCACCGAGTCGCCGCGCTCTCGTACTTCTCGGGCGAGGAACGTCCGCCGTCCGTCGCGACGGGTGTTAACCCGCGCCCTGCGCCAGCATCTTCTCGACGACGGCGTAGCTCGCCGCGAGCGCGTCCGCGAGTTTGTCGGGCTGCGAGCCGCCGCCCTCGGCCATGTCGGGCTTGCCGCCGCCGCGCCCGCCGACGAGCGGCGCGAGCTCGCGTATCACCTGACCGGCGGGCACGCGCCCCTGCAAGTCTTTCGACGTGCGGACGATGATCGAGACCTTGCCCTCGTCGCGACGACCGAGCACGACGACGCCCGACTTGACGCGCGCCAGCAAGGTGTCCGACAACTGACGCAGGCCCGCCGCGTCCAGCTCGCTCGCCTCGCGGGCGAGCACCTTCACGCCCGCGACCTCGCGCGCCTCGTTGCCGTTCCCGGCGGACGCGCCGACGGCCCCGCTCGCCAGCTTCTGCTTCAACTCCTCGGCCTCCCGGCGCGCGCGCTTCAGCTCGTCCTGCAGGCGCTCGACCGTCGCCGGGAGATCGCCGCGCGTGGCGCGCAGGTTCGCGGCGACGTGATCGACCACAGCCTCCGTCTCGCGGAAGCGCGCGAGCGCGTCCCACCCCGTGACGGCGCGGATGCGCCGCGTGCCCGACGCGATGGATTCGTCGCTCACGATCTTGAAGAGCCCAATGTCGCCGGTCGAGCGCACGTGCGTGCCGCCGCACAGCTCCTTCGAGAAGACGCCCTCCGCGCCCGGCACCGAGAGCACGCGCACCTTCTCGGCGTACTTCTCGCCGAAGAGCGCCATCGCGCCCGACTGCATCGCCTCTTCCAAAGCGAGTTCGTCGGTCTGGACTTTCTCGTTGCGCAGGACGTGGTAGTTGACGAGGCGTTCGACCTCGGCGATCTCGTCGCGCGAGAGCGGCTGGAAGTGCGAGAAGTCGAACCGCAAGAAGTTCGGCGCGACGACCGAGCCCGCCTGCTTGACGTGCGTCCCCAGCACCTCGCGCAGGGCCGCGTGCATCAGGTGCGTCGCCGTGTGGTTGCGCCTCGTCGCGTCGCGCTTCTCGACGTCGACGCGCGCCGAGACCGTGTCGCCGACTTTCAAACTCCCTTTCTCGACTTTGACCCTGTGGACGATCAACCCCTGCGCGGGCGAATAAGTGTCCTCGACGACCGCGCGCGCGTTCTCGCCGACGAAGACGCCCACGTCGCCGACCTGCCCGCCGCTCTCGGCGTAGAACGGCGTATGATTCAGCACGACTTCGCCCTCGTCGCCCGCGTCCAACGTTTGGATTTCATCTTCGCCCTTGATCAAAGCGATGACTTTTGAATCTTCGACCGCAGTCGTCTCATAGCCTTTGAACTCAGATTTGGTGTCGTGGCGACGCGATAGAGCTACGTAAACAGGCTTCGTTTTTTTACGTTCTGCTGTTTGCGCCTCGGTCTTGTTTTGCTGAAGTCCTTTAATGGCTTTCTCAATTAATTGCCTAAAGTCCTCCTCACTGATGCGTCTAACGTCGTACTTATCTAAGCTCATACCGCCTTCGAGAGGCTCTCTGATGTAACACCCCCGCTCGCCCAGAATTACATACATGAGGTCAATAGGCGTTCCGAACGTGTCGTATAAACGAGCAAGCTCAGGAGTTAATATTGACGCAGCCCCGGTCGCAGTCGGATGTTTGGCTTGGTTTGCTTCATAGGCTGAAATCAATTCCTCAAGTTTTTTCAGGCCAACCGTCAACGTCGCGCCAAAGCGTTCTTCCTCGAAGCGCACCATCTTCTCGATGAAGCCGCGTTGCGCTTCGAGTTCGGGGAAAGCCTCGTTCATCTGATCGACGACGAAGTTCGTGACCTCGTTGAAGAACAAGCCGTCGAAGCCGAGCGTGTGTCGCCCGTGGTAGATAGCGCGGCGCATGATTTTACGCAGCACGTAGTTGCGCCCCACGTTGCTTGGGAGGATGCCGTCGGCGATGGAGAAGGCCGTCGAGCGCGCGTGGTCGGCGATGACGCGCATGGCGAAGCCCTCCTGCGAGTCGGGCTCGTAGGCGCGGTCGGCGAGCTTGGCCGTGAACTGGACGATCTCCTTGATGAGATCGGTGTCGTAGTTCGACTTCACGCCTTGCAGGACGACGGCGAGGCGTTCGAGCCCCGCGCCGGTGTCGACCGAAGGCGCGGGGAGCGGTTCTAGTTTGTACACGCCCTTCCCCGCCTCGACGCGGTTGTACTGCATGAAGACGAGGTTCCAAATCTCCATCGTCGTGTCGCCCTCGCCGTTGACGAGATCGGCGCGATTGAAATTCGGGTCTTCCGGGCGCTCGCCGAGGTAGTAGTTGATCTCGGAGTTGGGGCCGCAGGGGCCGGTCTCGGCCATCTGCCAGAAGTTGTCCTTGCGACCGAAGCGCAGGATGCGCTCGGGGCGCGCGCCGGCTTCGATCCACAGGCGCTCGGCCTCCTCGTCGGCGGGCACCTCGTCGTCGCCGCCGAAGACGGTGAACCACAGCCGCTCGGCGTCGAGCTTGAGGACGTTGACGAGGTAGTCCCACGCGAATTGGATGGCGTCGCGTTTGAAGTAGTCGCCGAACGAGAAGTTGCCGAGCATCTCGAAGAAGGTGTGGTGGCGCGCGGTCTTGCCCACCTCGTCGAGGTCGTTGTGCTTGCCGCCCGCGCGGATGCACTTCTGCGACGAGCAGGCGCGCGCGTAGGCGCGCTTCTCGTTGCCGAGGAACACGTCCTTGAACTGATTCATCCCGGCGTTGGTGAACAGGAGCGTCGGATCGTTGGCCGGCAGAAGCGGGCTCGAACGCACGCGCGTGTGCCCGTGCTGCTCGAAGTACTTAAGGAAGCTCTCGCGAATCTCGTTTCCGGTCATGGTCATAAGTCACACTGTTAAGACTGCGAATTTCGGCCCCGTCAGAAACCAAAAGTCTAACACGCGGGGCGCGGGCGCGGGAAATTGGCGGCGGGCGCGGGGGCGGGCGGGGCGGGCGGGCTCGAAGCTACTCGGACGCTCCGGCGTCCGGGCCTTCCTCGTCGAGGGGGGCCGCGCCGAGGGCGCGGACTTTGTTGATGACGAGATCGTAGGAGAAGCCGCGGCGCAGCAGGTGGTCGAAGAGACTTTTAGTCTCCTGCCGCGTGGCGGGGCGTCCGCGCAGGCGCACGCGCTTCTCGATGGCCTCGTCGATCAGCGTCTCTTCGGGCGTCTCGTCGAAGACTTTTTCGAGCGTCTGCTCGGCCAGCTCCTTGTCGATCTTCTTCGTCTTGAGATCGCGCGCGAGCCTTTGGCGACCGACCGGCTTCGCGCGGACGCGCGCCTGCGCGAACGAGAGCGCGAACTGCTCGTCGTTCAAATAGCCGTACTCGCTCAACTTCTTGATCGCGTACTCGATGGCCTCCGCGGTGGCGGACTCTTTCTCCGCGAGGCGCTCGCGCAGCTCCTCGACCGAGCGCGGCTTGGCGGCGAGGAGTTTGACGGCGCGCTGGAGCGTGCGCGTGCGCGACTTCTCCTCGTCGACGGGGCGGCGCGGCTTCGCCTCGACGGGCTCTTGCAGTTGCCGGTCGTTCGGGCGCGGGCGCGGCTTAAACTTCGGTCGCTGCTTTCGTTTGCCGAACATCGAGTTTCCCGATTCGCGGTTTCGCGTCTAAGATTAACGCGCGGCGGACGGAAATCAGAAATCGCGAACCGACGATCAGGGATGGACGGCTTACTCGTCATCGACAAGCCCGCGGGCTGGACTTCGCACGACGTGGTGGCGCGCGCGCGCCGCCTGCTGCGCGAGAAACGGATCGGGCACACGGGCACGCTCGACCCGTTCGCCACGGGCGTGCTCGTCCTGCTCGTCGGGCGCGCGACGCGGCTCGCGCAGTTTTTGTCCGGCGCGGAGAAGGAGTACGAGGCGACCGTGCGGCTCGGGTACGCGACCGAGACGGGGGATTTGACGGGCGCGCGGCGCGGCGAAGTCGCGCCGTGCCGCGCGTGGGGCGTCGAAGAGATCGAGGGGGCCTTGAAGAGTCTGCGCGGCGAGATCGATCAGGTGCCGCCGATGTACTCGGCGAAGAAGGTTCAGGGGCGGAAACTCTACGAGCTGGCGCGGCGCGGCGAAGAGATCGAGCGCGTGGCCGTGCGCGTCAACGTCAGCGCCTTTGAGATCGCGCCCGGCGCGTCGGGGGCGTGGCTCAGCCGGAACGAGGACGGGACGTGCGACCTCTCGACGCGCGTCGTCTGCTCGGCGGGGACTTACGTGCGCGCGCTCGCCGAGTCGGTCGGCGAGCGGCTCGGCACGGGCGCGCACCTCTCGGCGCTCAGGCGCACGCGCGCCGGCGCGTTCCGCCTCGGCCAGTCCGTCACGCCCGACGGGCTGAACGAGTTAGCGGAAGCCGGGCGCGCTTCGGAGTTTCTGATCGACATGAACGCGGCGCTCCCCGAATTGCCCGCCGCGCATCTAACGGGCGACGAGGCGCGCCGGGTGCGCCACGGCGCGGCCATCCGCGCGCCCGCCGGGGCGGTCGGGTGGGCCGACGGCGCGGGCGTGAGGATGTTGGAGCGGGAGGGGCGGCTGTTGGCGGTCGGCGCGTACGACGCGGCGCGCGGGCACGTCCAGCCGCGCGTGATGCTCGCAGGCGACGAGGGGGGCGGGAAATAAGCGTTGATTTTCGCCTCCGGTTCGTGTGTTATAATTCGCCCCAAAGCAGGGGAGCGGGTGTTGCCCCCGATCAGTCACACCGCGAGCCGCCGCTTTCGAGGTTTGAAAGTTCCGAGACCCGTTCGGGAGTCGAACGCAGACTCGCGCGTCTCAGTCGGACGCCAGTGAAGGAGCGCGCCGGCGCGCCCTGACCGACGCATCGAGACGACATCCCGGACGGAGAGCAGCGGGGCGCTCGCGGCGGTCGCTGGGAGCCGACGCGGGCCGAACTCATTGCCGACCAAACACCACCACACAAGGGCGTGAACTTCCCCACGCCGTCCCGAGCGCGCGAAGCCGATCAAGAGGTACAAGGCGATGCACGAAGAGCAGGATGGCAAAAAGCGTTTCGACATAGGCGAGCGGCTCGAATCCCTCCGGCGCGACCGCGAGGCGCTGCACTGGGAGGGCTCCTTCCAAGACTACTGGGAGCGCGTGACGCAGAACCCGCGGCTCGCGCAGCTCTCCCACGCGCGCGTCAACGACATGATCCACGCCGCGGGCGTCGAGAAGCTCAACGAGGGCACGCGCGACGAGACGCCCCGCTACAACTTCTTCGCCGCGGAGCTGTTCGGCATCGAGGAGCCTTTGGCGCGCATCGTCGAGTACTTCAAGTCGGCGGCGCAGCGCCTCGAAGTCCGCAAGCGCATCCTGCTCCTGATGGGGCCCGTCGGCGGCGGCAAGTCGACCATCGTCACGATGCTCAAGCGCGGCCTCGAAGAGTACACGCGCAGCGAGGCGGGCGCGGTCTACGCCATCAAGGACTGCCCGATGCACGAGGAGCCCCTGCACCTCATCCCGCAGGAGCTGCGCGCCGAGATCGAGAAGCATTACGGCATCTACATCGAGGGCGACCTCTGCCCGCAGTGCCGCTACGCGCTCGAACACACCTACCACGGTCGCCACGAGGACGTGAGAGTCCAGCGCATCCTCTTCTCCGAGAAGGAGCGCGTCGGCATCGGCACGTTCTCCCCGAGCGACCCGAAATCTCAAGACATTACCGAGCTGACCGGCTCCATCGATCTCTCGACCATCGGCGAGGTCGGCGTCGAATCCGACCCGCGCGCCTACCGCTTCGACGGCGAGCTGAACATCGCCAACCGCGGCGTGATGGAGTTCGTCGAGATGCTGAAGGTGGACGAGAAGTTCTTGTACTCGCTTTTGACGCTCTCGCAGGAGCAGAACATCAAGACCGGGCGCTTCGCCATGATCTACGCCGACGAGGTGATCCTCTCGCACACGAACGAGAACGAGTACGTCTCCTTCGCGGGCAACCGCAAGTCGGAGGCTCTGCAGGATCGCATCATCCTCGTGCGCGTGCCCTACAACCTGCGGGTCTCGCAGGAGGAGAGGATTTACGACAAGCTCCTCAACCAGTCCGAGGTCTTGCGCAACGTCCACATCGCGCCCAACACCCTGAGAGTCGCGGCGATGTTCGCGGTGCTGACGCGGCTCGAAGACCCGAAGCGCGCGGGCGTCGATCTCGTCAAGAAGATGAAGCTCTACGACGGCGAGGACGTCGAGGGCTACAAGTCGAAGGACGTGCGCGAGCTGAAGGACGACACGGTGCGCGAGGGGATGGACGGCATCTCGCCCCGCTACATCATCAACCGCCTGTCGTCCGCCCTCGTGCGCGACGGCGTCACCTGCATCAACCCCATCGACGCGCTCCGCACGATCAAGAGCGGCTTCGAGCAGCACACCGGCATCAACGCCGAGCAGCGCGAGCGTTACCTGAATCTGATCTCGTCGGCGCGCAAGGAGTACGACGAGCTGGCCAAGATCGAGGTGCAGCGCGCCTTCGTCTACTCGTTCGAGGAGATGGCGCGCACGATCTGCAACAACTACCTCGACAACGTCGAAGCCTACTGCAACAAGGAGCGGATGAAAGACCCGATCACCGAGGAGGAGATGGAGCCCGACGAGCAGTTGATGCGCTCCATCGAGGAGCAGATCGGGATTTCGGAGAACGCGAAGAACACCTTCCGGCAGGAGATACTGATCCGCATCTCGTCTTACGCGCGCAAGGGCAGGCAGTTCGAGTACAACTCGCACGAGCGCCTGAAGGAGGCCATCGAGAAGAAGATCTTCGCCGACCTCAAGGACGTGGTCAAGATCACGACCTCCTCGAAGACGCCCGACCCCGACCAGACGCGCCGCATCAACGACGTGGTCGACAGGCTCGTCCGCGACCACGGCTACTGCCCCGTCTGCGCCAACGAGCTTCTGACCTACGTCGGCACGCTGCTCTCGCGATGACCGCGGGTGGCGCGACCCCGTCGGCAGTCGGGCACGATCTGTCAGCGACGCCCGCGTTTTTCTTCGAGAAAGGCGCGGGCGATTTCGTCACGGCGCGAACTGAGAGATGAAGAAACGCTACTGGATAGCCGGAACGTTGGGGCTGGTCGGCGGGGCGCTCGCGGCGCGGCTCGTCGCGCGACCGCGCGACGTGACGTGGGAGGAGGAGCGAGCGCGGCTCGGGCACGCGGAGCGTTCGCGCTTCGCGGAGGTCGGGGGCGTGCGCGTCCACTACCTCGAGGCGGGGGAGGGGGGCGCGCCCGCCGTCGTGCTCGTCCACGGGTTCGCCGCGTCGAACTTCGTCTGGCACGACACGCTCGTGCCGCTCGCCGCCGCCGGCTTCCGCGTCGTCGCGCCAGACCTCGTCGGCTTCGGCTTCTCCGGCAAGCCGCGCGAAGGCGAGTACACCATCGAGGCTCAGGCGCGCGCCGTCGTCGGGCTGATGGACGCGCTCGGCATCGGGAGCGCCGCCGTCGTCGGCAGCTCCTACGGCGGCGCGGTCGCGGCGGTCTGCGCGCTCGACCGCCCGGAGCGCGTCCGCAGGCTCGTCCTCGTCGGCGCGGTCTCGAACAACGAGATCAGGCGTTGGCTCGTCGCGCGCGTCGGCAGCGTGCGCGGCCTCGGCGAGGTCTTCGCGCCCCTCGTGCTCGACGCGCGCCACCTCCGCAAGCGCCGCCGCCTGAGGGCGCATAACGCGCTCGACGGGCGCGCCTACGACGAGCCGCGGGTCCGCGCGCAACTGCGCCCGCTCAAAGCCGCGAACACGCAGCGCGCCATACTCCGCACGCTCCGCCAGTGGGACGCCTCGCGCGTCGAGCGCGAGGCCGGGCGCATCAAGCAGCCGACGCTGCTCGTCTGGGGCGCGGACGACCGCGACGTGCCGCTGCGACACGGCGAACGCCTGCGCGCGCTCATCCCCGGCTCGCGCCTCGCCGTCTTCGAGGCTTGCGCGCACCTGCCGCAGGAGGAGCGGCCCGCCGAGTTCGTCCGACTCGTCGCGGACTTCTGTAAAGGCCGTGAGCCGTAAACCGTGACGGGTGACGGGAGAAGGCACACTGCTGCCGCTTACCTGTCACCTGTCACTTGTCACCCGTCACGAGGTTCTGCAATGTCCGTACAGCGCAACGACTGGTCCTTGCAGCGCAAGGGCATCATCGATCAGGAGCGGCACAAGGAGCGCGTGCGCGACGCGATCCGCAAGAACCTCGGCTCCATCGTGTCGGACGAGGCGATCATCCTGTCGGACGGCAGGCGCACGGTCAAAGTCCCGATCCGCTCGCTCGACGAGTACAAGTTCCGCTACGATCACCGGAAGCGCAAGCACGTCGGCCAGGGCGACGGCAAGACGCGCGTGGGCGACGTGCTCGCGCGCGAGAGCCAGCCGGGGAAGGGCGCGGGCGGCGGGCGGGCCGGCGACGCGGGCGGCGCGGAATACTACGAGGCCGAGATCAACGTCGACGAGCTGGCGGCCCTGATCTTCGAGGACTTACATCTCCCGTTCCTCGAAGAGAAGGCGAAGAAGGCGATCCCCTCGCGCACGACGCGCTTCAACGAGATACGCCGCACGGGCGTGATGGCGAACCTCGACAAGCGGCGCATGATCCTCGAAAACATCCGCCGCAACGCGCGCGAGAACAAGGGCGCGCGCTTCGGCGACGTGAAGAAGGAGGACCTGCGCTTCAAGACTTGGGAGGAGACGCACAAGTACGAGTCGAACGCCGTCGTCATCGCGATGATCGACATCAGCGGCTCGATGGGCGAGTTCAAAAAGTACATCGCGCGCTCGTTCTACTTCTGGATGGTGCGCTTCCTCCGCACGAAGTACGACAACGTCGAGATCGTCTTCATCTCGCACCACACGGAGGCGCGCGAAGTCGCCGAGGAGCAGTTCTTCACGCAGGGCGAGTCGGGCGGCACGGTCGTCTCCTCGGCCTACCAGCTCGCGCTCGACATCATCCACGCGCGCTACCGGCCCGCCGACTGGAACGTCTACCCGTTCCACTTCTCCGACGGCGACAACTACTACTCCGACAACGAGGAGGCCGTGCGGCTGGCCGACGAGCTGATCAAGACCTGCAACCTCTTCGGCTACGGCGAGATCGGCGAGGAGGGGACCTCAGGCTACCGCCGCTCGTCGGGCGCGCTGCTCTCGATCTTCAAGGATCGCCTGAAGCAGAAGGATCGCTTCGTCGGCATCCGCATCGACGACAAAGAGGACGTGTACCCGGCGCTCAAGCAGTTCTTCGGGCGGCGCGATCTGGCGGCTTGACGCGGGCGGCGGCGGCCCGAGCCCGGCGATCACTAAAATCTGGATCGCGGGGGCGGTTTCTCGTTATAATCCGTCTCCTCGCCCGCGGCGGATCATCTTGTAAGTAGAGACTCGAAATGAAAATCGCTCGTGCCACGCTCTTCGCCGTCTGTTTCTTCGGGGCCTGTTTGTGGGTCGGTACCGGCGCGCTGGCGCAAAGCCTCTACGAGGTGGAAGGGGTGATCTACGCCCCCGGCATGCAGCCGCTCGGGCGGGTCGCCGTCTTCCTGGAAGATCAGACGAGGGCGCGCGTCGGGCAGTCGATCACGGACGCCGACGGGCGCTATCAGTTCAGCCGCGTCGCGGCGGGCGTCTATTACATCGTCGTCAAGACGAACGACAATCAGTTCCAGCCCGCCGTCTACCGGATCGAGTTGATTAACGCCTCCCGCGCCGGGACGAGTTCGTCGGTCGAGCGCGCCGACATCACGCTCAGCCCCATCGCGCGGCGGGCCAACACGGCGCCGCCGGGGACGGTCTTCGCGCAGGACGTGCCGCCCGAGGCGGAAGAGGAATACAAGCGCGCGATGGAGAGTCTCGCGAAGAAGAACGATAAAGAGCAGGCCATCGAACAGCTCAAGCGGGCGCTCCAAATCTTCCCGAACTATTTCCTGGCCTCGCAGCAACTCGGCCTCGTCTACGTCGAGGGCGAGAAGTTTCAGCAGGCGATCACCCCCCTGCTCAAGGCCATAGAGGTTAACCCCAAGGCGGCGGCTGCTTACACGGCGCTCGGCATCGCCTCCGAGAATCTCGGTCGCCCCGACCTCGCGGAAGACGCCCTCGTGCGCGCGCGCGCGCTGGACAACAAATCCTTCCGCGTTCACTTCTACCTCGGGCTCGCCTTGATAGACTTAAACCGTCTGGACGAGGCCGAGAAGTCGTTGAAGGAGTCGCTCAGGCTGTGGGAGGCGGGCAAGCCCGCCTCGGCGCGGCTTTATCTAGCCTCGATTTACAGCAAGCGCGGGCAAAATCGCGAGGCGATCGTCGAATTAGAGACGTACCTGCGGGAGAACCCGAAGGCCGCGAATGCCGCCGGGGTGCACGGGGCCATCGAAAAATTGAAGTCCAAGCTCTGATCCCGCCGGGCCGCAAATTATCCAATCGCTTGAACGCTTCTCCAAAAAATTGGAGAAAAACTGTGGATGAGCCCGCCGGGGCGTCCCCGCCGTCGCCCTTAAATCCCCGTCAAATTTGAAGATACGTCACTTAAAGGGAGACCTTTGAGGCGGCATCAGGTTTGCCTTTATTATTCATCGCCAGGCAGTACACCACGCACACAGTTCAATTTCTGAACTCAACTCGGAAAGGAAGCCCAAATGAGAAAAAGTTTTCGAGTAATGTTGGGCGTCGTCTTCGCGCTAACTTGTGCCCTGACGGCAAGCGCCCAGACGCCGACCGGTTCTATCAACGGGAAAGTCACCGACCCGAACGGGGCGGCAGTGGTCGGAGCCACCGTGAAGATCACGGAGAAGGCTACCAACCGCGAGATCACGACCACAACCAACGATGAGGGCTTCTACGAAGCCCGCAACTTGCCGCCGGGCAACTACAGCGTCAGGGTCGAGCAGTCGGGCTTCTCCGGCACGACCTTCGAAAACGTCACCGTGCAGACCGGCCAGGTCGCGACCACCGACGTGGCGCTGAAGCTGGGCAGCGTCGGCGACACCGTCACGGTGCAGGGGACCGAGGCGCAGTTGCAGGTCGACACGACCAGGCAGACGGTCGACGGCGTCGTCAACGCCGCGAAGATTCAGCAGCTCCCGCTCAACGGGCGCAACTTCCTCGACCTCGCCTCGCTCCAGCCGAGCGTGCGCGTCCAGGACGGCGGCAACATCGACCCGACGAAGGTCAACGCCTACCGCGCCGTCAGCGTCAACGGCAGCTCGGGCACGGGCACGCGCATCCAGATCGACGGCATCGACGTGACGGACGAGACCGTCGGCACGACGACCGCCAACATCTCGACCGACGCCGTCAACGAGTTCCAGCTCTCGCGCTCGTCCTTCGACCTCTCGACCTCGCTGACGACCACGGGGGCCGTCAACATCACGACCCGCAGCGGCGGCAACGAGTACCACGGCAGCGCCTTCTACTTCTGGCGCAACCAGAAGATCGGCGCGCGCCGCTTCGACCTTGAGGAGAAGCCGGAGTCGAGCCGCACGCAGCAGGGAGGCCGTTTCGGCGGCCCCATCCTCAAAGATAAGCTCTTCTTCTTCATCAACGGCGAGCATTCGAGCGAGTTGGCGCAGAACGTCATTCAGATCAACCCGCCCTTCCCCCAGTTCAGCGCCTCGCAGGGGCTGCCGCTGCGCGCACGCTACTGGACGGGCAAGGTTGACTGGGCCGTCAGCGACAACGCGAAGGTCTTCTACAGCCACCGCTACAACGACGACACCTCGACGGGCGGCACCGTCATCTCGCCGTTCCAGAACGTCGACTGGACGAACGTGCACGTCGTCGGCGCCGACATCACCGCCAAGCGGCTGACGCACAGCCTCCGCTTCGGCTACGTCAACTTCAACAACCGCATCGAGAGCCGCGAGCTGGGTGTGCCGTTCCTGACGACGCCGGGGGGCACCCCGTTCCAGTTGAACATCAACGACCTCTCCATCGGCCCCAACAGCCTCGCCCCGCAGCAGACCTATCAGGACAACAAGCAGTTCAAGTACGACGGCAGCTACGTGCGCGGCAACCACACGCTCCGCTTCGGCGGCGAGATTAACCGCATCATCCTCGGCGGCTTCGCCAACTTCGCCGGCCCGCTGACGATCAACGGCGACTTCCCGGCGACGCCCGTCGGCGCCGCGAACGATCCGCTCAACTACCCGCTCCTGTCGTTCGGGGTCGGCCCGAACTCCGGCTTCTTCACGGCAGTTCCGGCGCACGGCCTGCCGTTCGGCGGGCACAAGAACTGGCGCACCGGCTGGTACGTGGGCGACTCCTGGCGCCTGCGCCCCAACTTCACACTCAACCTCGGCGTCCGCCACAACCGCGAGAGCAACATGTTCGCCAAGGGCGCGCCCTCGATCCCCCAGCTAGAGCGCTTCGGCGCGGGCCGGGGTCAGGTCGCGAATTTCCCGAACACCGCCTTCAGCCCGCAGGCCGGCTTCGCGTGGGATCCTTCGGGTTCGGGTAAGACCAGCATCCGCGGCGGCTTCTACCTCGCCTACGAGATGAACATCTTCAACAACGCGCTCTTCGACGAGTTCGCGCGCATCGCGACGGGCATCGGCCCGACGTCCTTCGACCAGACGAACGTTGTCGGCCCGACCGGCGCCCCGATCGTCGTTCCGATCACGTCCGTCGCCTGCCCCGGCGCCGCCCAGGGTAATTACGAGTGTCTGCTCGGCCTGCCGATCCGCTCGACCCTCGCCGACCTCGGTCGCATCAACAACGCGGTGCAGACGGCCTACTCCAGCTTCTTCCCGAACTACGATCCGACCAAGGGCATCTCGGAGTTCGCCAACTCACAGGGCAACACCTTCGGCGGGCAGTTCCCCGGCGACTACCGGATTCCGTACTCGATGCAGTTCAACATCGGCGTCCAGCACGAGCTCGCGAAGAACCACATCCTCTCGGTTGACTACGTGAGGATCAGGGGCGTCGGGCTCCCCTACATGCTCGTCGATAACGAGCGACGCCGCGACGCCGCGTTCTTCAATAGCACGGCGGCGAGTTCGGCAATCGCCACCGCCCTTTCGCGGCAACAGGTCAGCAGCATCGCCCAGTTAATCACCACCGGCGCTTTCGTTGATCGCACCCGCCCGGAACTCGGCAGGAGAGCCGCGAACATCGCCGATCTCAACTTGGCGAGTGACACCATCTGGCCCGGCGTGTCGCCCGATCTCATTCGCGCCCGCCTGATCCAGGGCGGCTTCTCGCTCTACAACGGCTTGCAGGTGCAGTTGAACGGTCGCTACGGCGCCGACAGCATGTCGTTCATGCACATCGGCGAGCACCGCCTGCTCCGCGGGGTCGATTACACGATCTCCTACGCGCTCTCCCGCTCGGAAGCGACCAGCGGCTCGGGACGCCAGGAGTTCATCACCAACACCACCCGGAACAACGCCGGCTACAACAGCGACTTCGGCCCGACCGGTAATGATCGCACGCACCTCTTCGGGGCGGGGCTCATCATCAACACCATCGGCGGGTTCAACATCAACCCCACCTTCCGGTTCGGCTCCGCGCCGCCCGTCACCCTGTTGGTCCCGTTCACCGACACCTTCGCCGGCTCCAGCTACCTCTTCACCACCGACATCAACGGTGACGGAGGCAGCGCCGCCACGCGCGGCGACGTGCTGCCGGGGACGAACATCGGCGATCTGGGCAGCCGCATCGGCTCCTGGCAGGAACTCAACAAAGTCATCGCCAACTTCAACAGCAGCTTCGCAGGGAAGTTGACGCCCGCCGGCCAGCGGCTGGTACAGTCGGGCCTCTTCACCGAGGCTCAGCTCGTCGCACTGGGCGCGACCGTCAAGCCGATCCAGCCCGTGCCCGAAAACAACCCGTGGCCCTTCCAGGGTCGTTTCAACGCCGACGTGCGCATCACGCGGCCCATCAAGTTCCGGGAGCGGTTCAGCGTCGAGCCTTACCTGGAGTTCTTCAACCTCTTCAACAACACCCCGAAGGGGACCTACGCCGGGTTGAATCACACGGTGTGCGGAAACCTCAACTACAACTATCAGACTGACCCGCTGGGGAGCTGCGATAGGGGAGTCCTCGACTCACAGATCCGCGGGCTCATCCAGAACCCGCGCCAAGCGCAGTTCGGCATCCGCGCGATCTTCTAAAGAGACGCCGGTGCTGCTTAACGGGGGCGGGCTGTCACATCAGCCCGCCCTTTTTTTTATTGGTGCGTGAGGTACGACGGCGGGCAGCCGACGTTGCCCGTCGCCCCCCCGCCGCCGGCGGCGACGGCGGGGCGGGAGTTTGAGGCCGAGCCGCCGCTCGCGCGACGGCGACAAACTTATCGGGGGCGAACCCCGCGCTTACCTGTCGCCAGCGGCGGGGATCACTTGACGATCTCAAAATCGATCCACTGCGAGGCGTCGCGGCGCTTCTCGGGCGCCAGCAAGTCTGTGACGACGACCTGCAACGCGTACTCGCCGGGCGCGGCGTTCGCGTTGAGTTGCAACTGCCCGAAGACGCCGAGCCGGCGCAAATCCTCCTGCCCCGTGGTCTCGACCCTCGTCTCCTCGCCCGCGTAGATCAGTTTGCCCTCGCGGAACAGGCGGACGCGCGCGCGCAGTTGCGGGCGCGGGGAGGAGGCGTTCACGCGCGCGTTGTAGATCAGGTAGACGTAGTCGAGCGCCGCGCCGGGCCGAAAGCGCCTGACGGCGGGGCCGCCCTGCACGTCCGGCGCGGGGTCGCCCTCCTCGACCCGCGCCGCCCCTTCGGGGAGGGGCGCGCCCGCCGGGGCCGCGGCGGGCGTCGAGGTTTGCCCGGCGGCGGCTGCCGCGCCTTCCGGCGAACTGCCGCGCATGACGATGCCGGAGAGGGCGAGGCGCTCGTCGCCGAGGTTCGGCACGACGACGAACTGTCGGGCCGAGCCGACGCGGCGCGAGACGGCGTCGCGCAGGGAGAAGCGGAGCTGGTACGCGCCCGGCTTCTTGACCGGAAAGTCGATGGTGTAGACGAAGCCGTTCTGCAACAGGCGCTCGTAGTTCTTCTCGCTAACGCGCAGCGTGTAGGTGCTGTTGACGAGCCGGTCGGCGATCTGTCCGTTGTCGCCGAAGGTCATCCCCGCCACGTCGAGCACCGCCTTGCGCCCGCCGTCGGGCTCCCGCGTGAAGGTGAGGTCGCGCGCGTCTACGTGGAGCAGCGAGTGCATGAAGGAGCCGAGTTGCGGGTCGTTAGAGAAAAGGGGGGTGAGGCGCACGTGCACCCCCTCGGCGGTGAAGGGCGAGACGAGCGCCCATGCGATTTCGGCGTCGCGCGTCAGCGGCACGTCCTTGCCGGAGACGCCGATGAAGCCGCTGCGCGAGCGCACCCGCAGGCCGGGGCGCTTGAGCCTGACCTTGAGGCTGTGAAAGCGCGGGCGTCCCGTCGCCGGATCGAAGGTGGACTCGTCGGGGCGGTAGCCGATCAGGTAATAGCCTTTGAGATCGTCAACGACGCGCCGGAGCGCCCCCGCCACGTCGTTATTGTTGCCGACGAAGAAGCCCCCGGTGTTTTCGGCGAGTTCGCGCAAGCCGCGCTGGCTGTAGATTATCGCCAACCCGCGATCCCGCATCGTGCTGTGACGAAGCTAGGATCACGCCCGGAGAAATTGTCTCTGATGTTCGTGAGCGGCAGCAGCCCGCGCGGGTCTACCGTGTAAACGACGACCGAGGCGCGGTTGGCCGCGTCGATCAGCTTCTGCGTCAAGCGGACGGTCTGCTCCCCCGCGAGGGAGCTGGCGTCCTCCAAGCTGAGCGAGAAGGAGAGGGGGATTCCGTCGGAGAATAAGACCAGAGACTTACGCCCCGGCACCTGCTCCAGACCGCTGATGACGTACCGGAGCGTGCTCAGCGCGCCGACGGTGGAGACTTGCCGACGGAGCTTGAGCAAGTCAGGATCGGACTCCGGGTCTCCCTGCGCCGCGCGCTGCTCTTTGATCGCGGACCCCCCGACGCCGCCCTTCGGCAGCATGTCAGGCTCGACAGGGTCGAACACGTCCATGCCCCCGCCCCCCAAGTGGTTATAGCGCACGCGTTCGATGGCGGCGTATATCTGTCGCTTGTCCGAGGTGAACTGCTGCAACGTGCCTATCTCCTTGCCCGTCTGGAAGACCGCCACCAGGTCGCAGGGTTGCATCTGCTCGTCCACGAACTTCTTCAAGGCGTCCCGCGTGAACACCACGCTCGGGAAGGAGAGGCCCAAGTCGTTCACCACGAGGGCGATGGTGCGGCACACGTCCGCGGGCCGCAGGGGGCGGCTTGGCGCGGGCGGCGCGTCCCTGTCCGCCGCCGGCGGGGCGGGCTGCGGCGCAGTCGCCGCGCCCCGCGGGGCGGCTGAGATGTAAGAGAAGTTCGTGATCTTCTGCGGCTTGCCGTCCTCCAAGACCTCGAAGTCTTCGGGGCGCAGATCGGTCACCTGCTTGCCGCTCTTGTCCGTGACGACGGCGTCCACCTGCACTAAATTCGTGGTGATACGCACCACCTCGTCCTCGGCGGGCGGGGGGGCCTGTTGCCGCCCTTGCCCCGCGGCGGGCCGGCACGCGAAAGCGGCGGCGATTATCGAGAGTGCGAGGGATAGGTTAAGTGTCTGAGACCGCCTGCGCTTCATGGCTGCGCCTCCGTGGTTGGCCGGACGCGGGCGAGGGCCGCGCCGGTAATCTTTTCCGCATCATACCGCACCGGGTCTTGCGGCGCGGAGGAAAATAGCGGGACAATAGCCGCATGGAAGACCGCGAGATCAGGGAGCTTGAGGGCGCGCTCGAACAGATTTGGGAGGTCGCGCGGGGGTTCGGCCTCGACCCGTTCCCGACGCGCTTCGAGATCGTGCCGGCGAGCGTGATGTACGAGATCGGGTCTTACGCGCTGCCCGGGCGCTACTCGCACTGGACGTTCGGCAAGGCGTACCACCGCATGAAGACGATGTACGACTTCGGCCTCTCGAAGATTTACGAAGTCGTCATCAACACGAACCCGTCCTACGGCTTCCTGCTGGAGACGAACAGCCCCGTCCAGAACAAGCTCGTCATCGCCCACGTCCTCGGCCACGTCGATTTCTTCAAGAACAACGCCTACTTCTCGAAGACGAACCGCCGCATGGTCGAGTCCGTCTCCACGCACGCCGAGCGGATGGCGGAGTACGAGTTCCGCTACGGGCGCAAGACGGTGGAAAAATTCCTCGACGCCGTCCTCTCCATCGAGGAGCACATCGACCCCGACTTCTTCATCCGCCGCGAGCGGCCCGCCGACGCGCGCGAGCCGAAGCCCGCGGCGCAGAAGCCCGCCGGGCGCTACGACGACCTCTGGAACATCGGCGCGGGCGAGCAGTCCTTCGCCGGGCTGAACACGGGCGACTCGCCGCGCCAGCTCCCGCTCCCCGAAAAAGACCTCGTCTACTACATCATGAAGAACTCGCCCGCACTCCCCGACTGGCAGCGCGACGCGATGGCGATGATCCGCGAGGAGATGGAATACTTCGTCCCGCAGATGCAGACGAAGACACTAAACGAGGGATGGGCGTCATTCTGGCACGCGCGCATCATGCGCGAGTTGGACTTGCCCGACACGGAGATGCTTGAGTTCGCGGAGCTGCACTCCGGCGTCGTCTCGCCGCAGAAGGGCCAGTTGAATCCCTACTACCTCGGCTACAAAATCCTCGAAGACATCGAGCGGCGTTGGGACAACCCGACGGCGGAGGAGCGCGAGAAGTTCGGGCGCGCGGGCGGCGAGGGGCGCGCCAAGATTTTCGAAGTCCGCGAGAACGAATCCGATGTGTCGCTCCTGCGGAACTATCTGACGGAGGAGTTGTGCGAGGAGCTTGACCTGTTCGTCTACGAGCTGGTCGAGGACGAGGAGTGGACGGTGACGGAGAAGCGTTGGGAGCGCGTGCGCGATCAGCTCGTCGCGAACATGACCAACTTCGGCTTCCCCTACATCGTCGTCGCCGACGGCGACTACAACGGCAACCGCGAGCTTTACCTGCGCCACGCCTACGAGGGCGCGGAGTTGGACGCGCCCTACGCCCGCAAAGTTTTGGAGCACGTCCACGCGCTCTGGGGCCGCCCCGTCCACCTCGAAACCGTCGCCGACGGCGAGCCCGTCGTCATGCACTACGACGGCGAGGGGCACGAGGAAGACTGAAGGGGAATGATGAATGCGGAATGATGAATGATGAATGAAAGGCGACGGCTCCTAATTCATCATTCGTCATTCCGCATTCATCATTCCGCATTCATCATTTTCGTTAGTGGTGAGCACGTTCGTCAAAGAGAGTCTGATCCGCGCCGCGCCCGAGCGCGTCTTCGCGTTCCACGAGCAACGGGACGCGCTCAAGCTGCTGACGCCGCCGTGGGAGGCCGCGCGCGTCGTGCGCGCGGCGCGCATCTCCGAAGTCGGCTCGACGGCTGTGGTCGAGACGCGGCTGTTCCGCGTGCTGCCCGTCCGCTGGGTCGCGCGCCACACCGCCTACGATCCGCCGCGCTCGTTCGAGGACGTGCAGGAGCGCGGGCCCTTCCGCCGCTGGCGTCACCGCCACATCGTCTCGCCGCACGCCGAGGGCGCGACCCTGCGCGACGAGATCGAGTACGAGCCGCCGCTCGGCTTCGTCGGCAAGCTCGCCGCGCCCTTCCTCGTCCGCCCGCGCCTCGAAAAACTCTTCGACTACCGGCACGAAGTCACCCGCGCGTGGTGCGAGGGCGACGCCGCCTGAGCCGCCCCGCGCCCCCGACGGCGACGCCCCGATCAGCCTCGGGCGAATCAGAGTCAAAATTTATGAGCCGCCGACTCCCGCGCCTCCTGCGAGGAGGTGACGGGCACGATCTCGAACTCGATCAGGTCGCGCCAGTGGACGATCCACTGCTCGAAGAGCCGCGCGTCGTCGCAGTCCATCAGTTGGAAGCAGCGCCCCAAGTCCGACGCGACCCAGCTCGAAACGTAGCGCAAGCCTTCGGGCAGCATCCGCCCGCGCTCCTCGAAGCGGCGGTAGACCGACGAGGCCGCCTCGCGGCTTCTGAACCGCTCGATCACCATGAAGAGCATCGCGCCCCCTCCCGGCGCGCCGCCGCGCGCTCAGTCCATGCGTAGGGCCTTGCCGACCGAAGGGTCGCGGCGGACGCGCCAGATTTTAGAGTCGAGGTGGTAGTGGATGAAGGCGTAGCCCCAGAAGAACGAGGCGGCGAGCTGCGCGAGGAGAGACTGCCGGCCGTAAGCCTCGCCGACGAGGCGGCGCGGGAGCTGGTACCAGAGGCCGAAGAGGACGCCGAAGGCGAGGTAGTAGAGCAGCCTCCGGCTGATCAGCTCCGCCGCGCCGTGGCGCTCGCGCGCGCCGTCGGTCGTGTACTTCTTGTTGTGGAACCAGATGAGCCGGTGGTATTGCAGGTTGTGGTAGACGGTCAGGATGGCGACCACCGCGACGGGCTGCTGCGGCATCGGCGTCAGCAGCACGACCCAGTGCATCGGGATCGCGGCGGCGAGCAGGAGGTACTTCGGCACGTCGAGCGGCTGCCTCAACGCGGCGCGCTGAATCTGACGACCGAGCCAGAGGATCGTGACGGCGACCGTCGCGGCCAGCAGCGCGGTCGAGAGCTGGCCGGTGACGCCCGCGAGCGGCGGCGGCACGCGCTGCATCGCGCCCGCGTCGCGCGCGACGAAGGCGACGAACGGGTAGGCCATCGCGGTGAGGATGAAGAGGCGGTCGAGCGCGTTGTCAGCCGGGGCGAGATCGTTGTTCTTCTTCTTGTAGAGCACCATGAAGCCGTAGTGCTGCTTCACCAGATGGTAGTAAGCCCACAGCGCGGCGGCGAAGAAGAAGACGAGGCCGAGACCGGCGAGCACCATCAGCGGCCCCGCGGCGAAGAAGAGGAGCGACCAACGGAGCAGGCGCTTGCGAGCGCGCCGCTCTTCGCGGTCGAAGTAGGTGCGCGAGAACGTGCCGAAGACGTGCGGCGCGTCGATCAGGACCGCCCACGCCAGGAGCATCGGGAAGAGCGGCAGGAGCCCCGCGACGTAGAGCGCGAACAGCAGGTAGCTCGACGCGACCGAGCCGACGAACCACACGAGGTCTTCGCGCGCGCTGATGATCCAGCGCACCGAGACGGCGCGCGCGCGCGCCGCGCCGGTCAGGGCGTGAGTCGTCGGGACGGTCGGAGCAGCCATCGGGGTTCGGTCGAGAGGGGTCTTTTCAGCCGCCGTCAAGTTTCACGCGCGCCGCACGCCGCGCGCGGCGTGTGGACACGCGGCGCGCACGCGCCCCATAATTTCGCGCACCCGCGCGGCGGATTTTATCACAGCGAAACGCCGCCGCGCGCCCGGCGAAACCGAGACCGTTCCCGCTTCCCCCTTTTGCGTCTCCGGCGTCTCCGGCGTGATGTTTAATTCTCACGCCGGACGTGCCGGAGACGCAAAGCAGATGCGGGGATTCTCTAGAGGTGAGATGCTATGGCTGACGACGACAAGGCGCTCGGCGATCTGCTCGCGCTGCTCTTCCAGGCGCACCCGTGGCACGGCGTCGCGCCCTTCCACGAGTCGCCCGCAGTGGTCAACGCCTACATCGAGATCGTCCCGACCGACGCGGTGAAGTACGAGCTGGATAAGCCTTCGGGACACCTGAAGGTTGATCGACCGCAGCGCTTCTCCTCGATGTGCCCGACGCCCTACGGCTTCATCCCGCAGACCTACTGCGGCGTGCGCGTCGCCGAGCTGTGCGAGGCGCGCACGGGCCGCACAGGGGTTCGCGGCGACGGCGACCCGATGGACATCTGCGTCCTGACCGAGCGCCCCGCCGCGCACGGCGACTTCTTCGTCCGCGCCCGGCCCGTCGGCGGCCTTCGCATGATCGACGGCGACGAGGCGGACGACAAGATCATCGCCGTCCTCGACGCGGACGTGACCTACGGGCACATCACGGACGTCGCCGAAGCGCCGCCGGGGCTGATAGACCGCCTGCGCCACTACTTCCTCAGCTACAAGCAGCTGCCGCAGGACGACGCCCCGCGCCGCGTCGAGATCACGGACGTTTACGACCGCGCCGAAGCCTTCGACGTGATCCGCCGCAGCGCCGAAGACTACCGCACCCGCCACGGCGCGCCCGAAACGCGCATCGCGGAGCTGCGGCGTCTGCTCGGCAGGTGAGCGCCGACGGGTTACTGAGGGTTCGGATCGAGCCCCTCTTCGGCTCCGCAAATCGGGCAGACGAGCATTCGGTGTGAGGCGTCGCGCCAGCGGGCGAGGGCGGGGGCGGAGAGCGCGGGGTCGCGGTCTTCCGCCTCGCCTTCGGTGAAGAAACGTGCGCGCGAGCCCGTGCGGGGCTCGCGCGCTTTCGTCTCTTCGTGGCAGCGGCGGCACGTCCAGCCGAAGCCCTCGTTGATGAAGTGTTCCATGCTCACCCTCGCGCCGCGCCCGTCTCACTCGCGCGAAGCGGCGACGACCACGCCGACGAGCACCGCGGCCATGAGCCCGACGCTGACGATGCCGAGAACCTTCATGTTGTCCGCCGTGAGGTGTGAGCGCCGAACGCTTTTGACGTCCGCGTAGTCGACCTTGATCGTCGTGCCGTCTTTGCTGTCGGTGAGCATGAAGTGATCTTCGGCGATCTCGGAGATGTAGCCGACGTTCTTCCCCTGTTCGCGCAGCTTCACCGCGACAAGCTCTCTGCCCGTGCCGATCTCTGCGACCTTCCTTTTAACTTTCTCGACCGCCTTCGCGTCGGCGGCCTCCTGCCCGCTCGTCTCCCGCTTCGCGGTCGCGTCGTCGCCGCCCCGCTTGTCTTTCGTGGCGGCGAGGACGCGGCCCGCGCCGCACAAATTAAGCAGCAGCGCCGACAGCGCGAAGCTCAGAACCTTTTTCGTCATGGTGGTCTCCTGCGTTCCGTGGATGACTGACGCGGGAGACAAGGCAATCGGGGTGCCCCGACGAAAAACGCAGCCGCGGGGGGGGGGC
>DASVQC010000073.1:0-6827 GCA_036389335.1 Pyrinomonadaceae bacterium
GGCGACGGTCGGGTGCTCGAACATCTGCCGCGGCGTCAGGCGCAGCCCCGCCTCGTTGGCCCGCGCCACGCATTGCAGGCTCAGGATCGAGTCGCCGCCGAGGGCGAAGAAGTCGTCCTCGACGCCCACCGCCGAGACGCCCAAGACCTCCCGCCAGATGCGCGCCAGCAGCCGCTCCGCGTCCGTGCGCGGCTCGACGTAGCGCGCCCCGGCGCGGCCCTGCTCGGGCGCGGGCAGCGCGCGGCGGTCGAGCTTGCCGTGGGGGGTGAGCGGCAGCGACTGTAGAAGCACGAACGCGGAAGGGATCATGTATTCCGGCAGCCGCTCCTTGAGGTGGCCGCGCAGGCCCTCTTCCGACGGGGGCCGCTCCCGATCCGGTACGACGTAGGCGACCAGACGCTTGTCGCCGGGCGCGTCCTCGCGCGCCACGACGGCCACGTCCCTGACGCCTTCGTGCTGTCGCAAGCGCGCCGCGATCTCGCCCGCCTCGATGCGGTGGCCGCGAATCTTCAACTGCTCGTCGGCGCGGCCCAGAAACTCGATCTGGCCGTCGGGCAGGTGGCGCGCCAGATCGCCCGTCTTGTAGAGGCGCGCGCCCGGCTCGGCGGCGAAGTGATCGGGGATGAACTTCTCGGCGGTCGCGTCCGGCTGGTTGAAGTAGCCCCACGCCACGCTGTCTCCGCCGACGTGCAGCTCGCCGGGCGCGCCCACGGGCACGGGCCGCAGCTCGCGGTCGAGGATAAAGACGCGCGTGTTCGCCAGCGGGCGACCGATGGGCAGCCTTTCGAGGTTGGCTAGGGCCGCCGCGTCGAGGGTCGCTTCGTGGAGCGTCGAGGTGATCGTCGCCTCGGTGGGGCCGTAGGCGTTGAAGAACCTCATCGGGTGGGCGGCCAGACCGGCCCACGCCATCAGGCGCTCGACCGAAGGGCTCTCGCCCCCGACGATGAGCAGCCTCAGCCAACGCGGGACGGGCCTTCCGAGCGACGACAGCTCGTCCGCCATCTGGTGCCAATAGACCGCGGGCATGTGCAGCGTGGTGACGCCCGCGCGCTCGCATTCGAGCAGGAGGTCGGCGGCCAGCACTTCAGCCGGGTTGACGGTCGGCAGAACCAGCGCCGCGCCCGACGCCAGCACGGGGAAGACCTCCTCGCCGAGCGCGTCGAAGCTCAAGGAGACGAACTGCAACAGGCGGTCGTCCGCGCCGAGGCCGAAGGCCCGCCGCATCGCCTCGACGCGGTTCACCAGCGCGCGGTGAGGGACCATCACGGCCTTCGGCCTGCCGGTCGAGCCGGAAGTGTAGATGACGTAGGCGAGGTGGAGATCGGTCGCCGCGCCCTCGACGCGCTCGGCGCTCTCGCGCGCGATCTCCGCCGACTCCGAGTCGAGGCGGATCGGCACGACGCCGCGCCCCGCCAAACTCTCGGCCCAACGCGCGCCGACGCGCTCGGCCACGCGCGCCTGCGTGAGCAGGGCGCGCGCCCCGGCCTCCGAGAGCATGAAGTCGATGCGCTCGGCGGGGTAGGCGGGGTCGATGGGCACGTAGGCCGCGCCCGCCTTCAAGACCGCCAGCAGCGAGACGATCATCTCGACCGATCTCTCGGTCATCACGCCGACGAGCGAGCCCCCGCCGACGCCGCGGCGGCGCAGGTGACGCGCCAGCCGGTTCGCGCGCTCGTCGAGCGCGCGGTAGCTGACGGCCTCGCCGCCGGAGACGAGCGCCGCCGCGCCGGGCGCGCGCGCGGCCTGCCGCTCGAACAGCTCGTGGGCGCACGCGCGCTCGTAGTCGGCCTCGGTCGCGTTCCACTCCTCCAACAGCCGCCGCTCGCCGGGGCCGAGCATCTCCAAGTTGCCGATCAATTCGTCGGTGTTCGACAGGCCGGCGCGCAGCACGTTGACGAAGTGCCCGGCGAAACGCTCGACGGTCTCGGCGCGGAAGAGGCTCCGGTTGAACTCGATCACGCCGGAGACCTTCCCGGCCCCCGCGTCGAAGGTGAGCGTGAGATCGTTTTTGAGGTCGGGCAGATCGACGTGAATCTGTCTGAGCGCGAGCGCGACGTCGAAGAGCGGGCACCTGTTCTCCGCGCCCGCCAGATCGAGGTCTGCGATCAGGCGCGCGAACGGGTACTGCTGCTTCGAGTACGCCTCCAGCACGGTCTGGCGCACGTTGAGCAGGAGTTGGCGGAACGAGAGGCGGCCCCGCACCTCGTCGACTATCGCGAGGGCGTTCGGCGGCTGCGCCGCGCCGTCGTCGCGCCTGCGCGCGGGGCTGCCGACGACGATGGAACTGCTGCCCGTGTAGCGGTGCAGGCAGACCTTCAGCGCGGCGAGCAGGACGGCGTAGATCAGGAAGGGCCCGCCGGAGGAGAGTTTCGAGAGCTTCTGGTACGTCTCGCCCGTCAGATCGACGCGCGCCGCCCCCCTGTCGCCGGAGTGGACGGGCGGCCTCGGGTGATCGGGCCAGAGGCCCGAAGGCTCGCGCTCGCCCGAAAGTTTTTTGATCCAGTAATCCCTCTCGGCGATCAGCCGCGGATCAAAAGTCAGCGTCTTTGACTTGGTGCTGCTCATCGTTCGGCCCCCCGTGCGCGCCCCGATCAGAAGTTGAAGACCTCGCCCGCGTCGGCGCTGACCGTCTGGTAGTCGTCCGACTCTTCCGCGCCGAGCGCGACGCCCGAGAGTGAAACCTGCGGGTCTGCGCCGACCTGCCCGAGGACGGAGAGCAGGCGGGCGGCGATGGTTTCGGCGGTGCGCTCGCGCAGCGACTCGGGCCTGTAGAAGAGTTCCAGCCCGACGCCCCCGGCGGCCCTGCGCGCACGCAGGTGGAGCCGCAGGCCGTCGCTCACCGTCGGGTGGCGACTCAGCGCGCGTTCGAGCATCGCGTCTTCCGCGGGCGCGACCGATTCCTCGTAGGAGTAGGCGACGTCGAGCGCGGGGCGCACGCGCCCGTGCGCGCCGAGGGCGGCCCCGCTCGTCAGGACGTGGAAGGCGAACCGCCGGAGGTCGGACGACTCGCGCGCCGTCCGGCGGAGGCGCTCGACGAACTCTGCGAACGTCGGGCAGCCGCGCAAGTCCAACTTCAGCGGGGCCGTGATCGTCCGCCCCTCCGCGGCGGCGGACGAGACGATCATCATCATCGCGTCGCGCCCGCCGAGGCGCGCGAGCGCGAGCGCGTAGGCGGCGAGGATGATCTCCGAGTCGGCGGCGCGCAGCTCGGAGCGCGCCGCGCCGAGCGCCTCGTCCCCGATCAAAAATGAGAAGGAGGCCGTCGCGACCGCGCCGCGCGCCGGGCCTTCCGCCAGCGGCTCAAGCGGCGAGGCGGAGAGTTCGTCTGACGCCTGATCGATCCAGAAGCGTTCCGCCGCGAGGTACGACGCGCCGGAGTAGGGTTCGAGAACTTCCTCGGAGGGCCGGGGCCCGCGGTCGAACTGGCAGCTCCTTTTGAGGTTTTCCAGCAGCGGCGGGTCGATCCCTTCCCTGCCGGGCGCGAGCAGACGATCTTTGATGACGGCGTTGAAGCAGCGGAGGAACGTCTTGATCTGGGCGTCCGTCATGCCCTTGCGCTGGAGGTAGAAAGTGCTCCACTGCTCGAAGCCGAACTGCGGGAGCCAGACGGAGTTCTCGACCGAGAGGAAGATTCTGTTGATCAGCTCGCAGGCCGTGCCCACGTCCATCGTGTCGTGCGACCACGCGAAGCCCGAGCCCCTGATGCCGTACTCGTCCTTCTTGTTCCAGATGGGCGTGATCGGATCGGCGTACCACAACTGCGCGCGGAAGTAGTCGGGCCGCGCCTCTTCGACGAGGTCTATCGTCTCCTGCACGGTCTCGAAGGTCTCGCCGGGGAAGCCGATGATGAGCGACGCGTAGGTCGAGACGCCCGCCTTCCTCAGCAGCGGGATGGCCTTCAGGTAGTGTTTGCGCCGCGCCGTCTTGTTCATCCGCTCAAGCATCCGGTCGCTGCCCGACTCGACGCCGAGGAAGACGCCCTCGCACCCGGCCTCGCCCATCAGCGCGATGGCCTCCTCGTCGCCGTGGTCGCTGCGGTAGAGGCAGTTCCACTTGAAGTCGTACTTGTTGCGGATCATCATCCGCAGGATCTCTTTGAACCTCGCCTTCGGCACGTTGAACGTGTCGTCGATGAAGGTGACGGTCGAGACGGTGCCGATGTCGCGGATCGCGTTAAGCTCTCTCTCGACGGCCTCGACGCTCATGTAGGTGTACTGCCCGGCCCTCTCGGGGAAGGCGCAGAAGGAGCAGGCGAAGGGGCACGACTTGGCCGTCCTCGTCGTGACGAACTGATCGATCTCGGCGGCGGGGAAGAGCGAGTAGTCGATCATGTTCGCTTCGAGCGAGTTGTTCTCCCTGCCGCAGGGGGCGATCCGGAAGTCGTCGCCCTCGCGGTAGGCGAGGTTCTCGATGCCGCCGAGGCCCGAGCCCGCCTTGAGGGCCGAGAGCAGCTTGGCGAGCGTGGCCTCGCCCTCCGAGTTGATGACGTAGAAGTCCGCGCCGAGCGACTTGAAGAGGCCGTTCAGGTGCTCGCCGCTGAGCGCCTTCGGCTGGCCCGCGATGAACGGGCCGCCGACGACGATCTTCGCCGTCCTGTTGTAACGCCTGACGAACGAGATGATTTCGAGGATCGGGTTCGGCGAGACGTAGAGCGTCGTCGTCACGACGACCGTCAGCACGTCCTCCCGGATCAGCTTCTCCCTCAGCTTCTCCTTCTCCAAGTGGAACAGGTTGACGTAGTCGAAGCTGAAGCCGCGGCGCGCGAGGTAAGTGCCGAGGTAGGTGACGACCGGCCAGAGGAAGTCGGCGTTGTGGAACGGCCTGCGCCCCGCCGCGCCGCGCGACTCGAAGTAGAAGCGGTTGAGGATGTCCATGCTCCTGTGGGGCCGGCCCTCGTACTCGACGAGCGCGAGGTCCAAGTCTTGATACGCGCCGGAGCCCGTCCCCATGGCCTTCAGCAGGTGCACGTAGTCCTCAAGGTTTCCGTCGTTGAAACCGATGATCAGGCAGTCGGTCATAAATCCTCCTAACTGACGGCGGCGAGGCGTTGAAGCGCCGAAGGGCCGACGGCGGGCGGCGGCGGATCGGCCAACAAAGGAACGCGCGGGCGGCCCGCGGCCCGCGGCCGCGGCGGCCAGAGACTCAGGGCAGCCCGAAGTCGAACTGCTCGGCGTCGTCGTGAACGACCGCGGCGGCGTGGCGGTCGGCGGCGAGAGGCCCGCCTTCTTCGTCGACGAGCGAAACGTCGCTCAGCATCCGGTCGGGGCGCGAGGCGAGCTGGCGCAAGACGGTGGCGAACTGCGTGAGCACCGTATCGACCGAGGCCGCGTCGAAGCGGCGCAGGTCGTAAACGATCCTCAGCAACAGCCCCGCCCCCGGGATGATCACGAGCATCAGCGGGTAGGTCGATTCCGCCGCCATGCTGACATCCCGAACCCTCAGCGCGTCCGCGCCCTGCCCCCGGCTGAGCGCGTCGTCGACCGGGTAGTTCTCGAACACGATCATCGTGTCGAAGAGCGCCCCGCCCCTGCCCACTCCGGCCCACGCCTGCACGCGCGCGAGCGGGCTGTACTCGAAGGCCCGCGCCTCGGCCTGCTCCGCCTGCAACCGGCGCAGCCACCCGCCGGCACGCGCCTCGTCCTCGACGCGCACGCGCACCGGCAGCGTGTTGATGAAGAGCCCGATCATGCCCTCGACGCCGCGCAGCTCAGCCGGGCGGCCCGAAACGGTCGCCCCGAAGACGACGTCCCGGCCCCCGCCGTAGCGCGAGAGCAGCAGCGCCCAAGCGCCCTGCACGAGCGTGTTCAGAGTCAGCCCGTGGGCGCGCGCCGTCGACTGCAACTCGCCGGTCGCCGCCGCCGACAGTCTCGACTCGCGCTTTGCGTAGACGGGGCCGTGCGCTCTCTGCGCGCCTTCGTCCCTGTCGATCCTCAGAGGCGTGGCCGGGGCGAGGCCCCTCAGTTTCTCCTTCCAGAAGCTTTCGGCGCGCGAGAGGTCTTGCCGCCGCAGCCACGCGATGTAGTCGCGGTAGGGCCGGTTGTCGGGCAGACGCGTTTCGCGCCCCTCGGAGAAGGCGCGGTAGAGGGCGAAGACCTCGTTGAAGAGTATCGAACGCGACCAGCCGTCGAGCAGGAGGTGGTGCTGACTGAGGACGAAGCGGTGCGCGTCTTCCGCGGTCTTGATCAGGGTCAGGCGCAGCAGCGGCGGTCGTGAGAGATCGAAGCCCCTCTCGCGGTCGGCCCGCAGAAAAGATTGCAGACGCTCCTGCTGCTCGCCCGCGCTCAGATCGATCCAAGACAACTCCTGCCAGGCCAGCGCCACCCTCTTATGCACCGCCTGCAAGGGCGCGGCCAGCCCTTCAAAGTAGAAGCCGACGCGCAGCGCCGCGTGCCGGTCGAGCACGCGCTGCCACGCCCGCTTGAAAGCCGCCGCGTCGAGCCGCCCCTCGACGACGAAGCTCACCTGATCGAAATACTCGCCGGCCCTCTTGTCGTAGAGGACGTGGAAGAGCATCCCCTCCTGCAAGGGCGACAGCGGGTAGGCGTCCTCTATCTCGCCCCCCTCGCCCGACAGCCTCTCCAACGCGCGGCGATCCGATTCCGACAGGCCGAAGTCCGTCGCGGGCGCGGCGTCCAGCTCCGCGGAGGGCGCGGCGTCCGACCCGCCTCCGGGCGCGTCGGCGATGCGCGCGAGCGCGGCGACGGTCGGGTGCTCGAACATCTGCCGCGGCGTCAGGCGCAGCCCCGCCTCGTTGGCCCGCGCCACGCATTGCAGGCTCAGGATCGAGTCGCCGCCGAGGGCGAAGAAGTCGTCCTCGACGCCCACCG
>DASVQC010000074.1:0-36086 GCA_036389335.1 Pyrinomonadaceae bacterium
TACACCGTGCCGGGTCAGGTCTTCTACGACGCCTCGCGCAAGCTCATCCTCAAGGGCGTGGACGGCGTCGTCTTCGTCGCCGACTCGCAGGAGGAGCGCATGGACGCCAACATCGAGGCGCTCTACAACCTCGAAGAGAACCTGAAGGCGAACGGCTACGACCTGATGAAAATCCCCTACGTCCTGCAACTCAACAAGCGCGACCTGCCGAACGTCATCCCTTCGGCTGACTTGATCGCGGAACTCAGGCGCAAGGACGAGGACGTCCACGAGGCGGTCGCCTCCACGGGCGTCGGCGTCTTCGACACGCTCAAGTCTGTCGCCAAGTACGTCCTCACCGAGCTGCGGAAATCCTGACGCGGCGCGGCGCGCGCGGATTCGCCGTCGGGTCCGGGCGACGCCGGGCCGTCGGACCACAATACAGAATAAAAGAGGGGCAGGGATTGAATCCCTGCCCCTCTCGCCGTCAGGGCGTCGTCGCGCCCGCGCCGTCGCGATCTTAAAACGTCGGTGGCCGGCTCGGGCCGTCGAGCAAGCGCGTGAGCGTCTCGACGAGGGACTTCATGCCGCCCGGCTTTTTCAGGAAGGCGTCGACGCCCGCGCGCCGGGCGTCAGCCGCGCAGTCGCTCCCGGAAAGGATGACGACCGGCAGGCCGCGCCGGTGCGGGAGTTGTCTGGCGCGGCGGGCGACGTCGAGCCCGGACATGTCGGGCAGGTCGCTGTCGAGGAGGAGGAGATCGAAGTGCTCTTCGCCCTCGATGCGCGCCACGGCGGTCGAGCCGTCGAGGCAAACCTCCACCTGCCACCCCTCCATCTCCAGCGTCTCTTTCACGGCGTCGGCGACGAGGCGGTTGTCCTCGACGTGCATGATGACGACGGGGCGGATGGCCCTCGGCGTCTCGTAGCGCGCCGCGGCCCGCGGGTGGCGGACGCGGATGATGCTGCGCTTGCGCGGGACGGCTGGCGTGCGCGCGTCGGAGAGCCCCTTGTGCCGGGTCTGGAGAATGTGCGCGAGCGACTGGTGCTTGACGCCGAGCCTCCGCGCGGCGCGCGAGATGCTGCCGTTCTCCTCGGCCAGAGCGCGCTCGATGAAGCGCGCCTCGTGCGCGCGCACCGTGCGCGGCAGCGAGAAGCCCGCGGGGATGTCCCCGCCCGAGAGGCGGCTGAGCGCCACCCGCGCGCAGGCGCGCAGGCGCGCCACGTCGTCCGCGTCCTGAGTCCGCGCCAGCAGCTCGTCGGCGCGCCGGTAAGCCTCGATCACCTCGTCCTCGGAGAGGCGCGATCTGCCGTGCTCCTCGACGAGCGAGAGGGCCGCGTGCCCCGCGCTCTCCAACGCGCCCGCCGTCTCCGCGACGCTGATCGCCTCGGTGAGCGTCGAGACCGATGCGTCGTATTCGCCGAGCCGCGCCTGCACGCCGCCCCAGACGACGAGCGCGTCGGCGAGCAGGGCCTGCTCGCCGCCCTCCCTGAGCGCGGCGACGGCCCCGGCGATCACGTTGTTGGCCTCGGCGTACCGTCCCTCGGCGGCGAAGACCCGCGCCCGCGTCTCGTCAACTTGTGCGGTGCTGCCGGTGTCTTTTAGGCGGGTGAAAATATTGCGCGCGCGATCCAGATGCTCGTGCGATTCGGCGTAACGGGCTAATTTGTATAGAAGAAATGCAAAGTTATTTAAGCTGTTGCCGCAAAATCGTTCGTGCTTCGCCTGCTCGTAATGAAAGATAGCCGCGGTGAATTCGATAATTGCCCTGTCGGCATAATCCGTCTGCCTCCCGTCGGTTATGAGGTGGAGCAGGACGAGCGCCTTCTGGTTATGCCACCGACCTTTCCATGCATCGTTAGTTGTTTCAAAAACAGGTTCGGCCTCGTTCAGTATGTTCCACGCCTCGTAATAGCGGCGGGCGCTGATCTCTATGAGCGTCCGCCTGATTAAAATTTTAGCTTTCAACTCCGCGTCCGCTTCGGAAAGACCTCGCAGTGCTTCGTCGAGCACCACACGGGCTTCGCCGAGCGCGCCCAGCCGCCAGTAGCAGATACCGAGTTCGTAGTGAACCTCGGACACTTTCGACGAGCGGGCGAGTTTTTGGAAAATTCCCAGTGCCTCGCTGAGCAGATCTTTCGCCGCCTCTTGCGCGCCGGCAATATTTCTTGAACTTCCGAACCGCCCGGTCAGCGCGCCGCATTGGAGAAGCACCTCCGCAGTCACCAGAGAACTGAGTCCTTCCAGCGACGGGCGGTTGCCGACGCCCCGCCAAAACTCCCCGAGTGCTTCGCGAGCCTCTTCGTATTGACCGTCAAAAATAAATTCCGCCGCCTGACGGCAGCAGAGCAAAGCACCTTCGTCGACGGCAAGGGTAGGATCGCCTAGCCGAGCCGGACTTTTATTTGCTAAAGTCATGTGAGGAAAACCTTTCTCTGCCTATGCAAATATCTTGCATGGGTCACGAAGTCGCCGCGCCTCACCAGACGTGACGGTGAGTTCGAGCCAGTTCTAAAGCATAAATGAGGAGAAAACCGATGACGAAACTGATTCGTGCTGCCACGCTCATGCTGTCAATCTCGGTGTGCGCGCAGGCTGACGGCATAATGCAGACTGACAAAGCTTCCCCCGCCCCGTCGCCGGTGGCCGCGGCGCAGTCGGGTGGCGAGCCGACTGAAAGTGACGAGCCGACCGAAGCGGCGGACGGGACTATCCAGACAGGCATGACGAAAACGGCGGTGGATATCTCTCTGGTTTTGCTCCAGAGCCTGCTGACGTGCTTCTAAGTTTAGCTGGAATCCGGGCACTTGCCTCGGCTGCCGTGAGGCACATCGCCGCGGCGCGGGTGCAGTTTGACAACACACTATAGCAAAGAACCTAGCTAGCAGTCGCCAGAAAATTTTCTGGCGGGCCGGACAGATCGCGCCCCACCGCCTTCCACTTCACAGCACCGACTTGAGCATGAGCAGCCCGTCGCCGCCGTTCGAGTAGTAGCGCGGGAGGCGTTGCGTCACGGCGTAGCCGAGCTTGCGGTAGAGCTCCTGCGCGCCCGTGTTGACCGAGCGGACTTCGAGGCGGACGGTCGCGATGTGGCGGCGGCGGAATCCCTCCTCGACGCGCAGGAGCATCCGCTCGGCGACGCCGCGCCGGCGGTGCTCGGGCGCGACGCCGATGGTCGTGATGTGGCCGGTGCGATCCGGCTCGACCAGACCGACGACGAAGCCGACGAGCGCGCCGTCCGGCGTCACCGCGCGGTAGGCGACCGACTCCGGCGAGTTGAGCAGGTACTCGAAGGTGTCGCGGCTGTAGGCCTCGCCGTCCACGAAGCAGCGCTGGTCGAGACGCCAGCACTCGTCGAGCTGCGCGATGGTGAGCGGGCGGATGTCGTAGTAATCGCCCGTCTGCCGCGCCGCGGTCGCCGCCTCCGGGGCGCGCCCCGCCACGTCGGCGCGTGCGCCGTCGTCGGGCGCGGCGCTGAACAGGCGCGAGCGGATTTTCTTCAGCACAGCCATGAGAGCGGCGACGGGTGACGGGTGACGGGCGACAAGTAAGAAAAAGATTAAGCGTCATCGCCCGTCGGCGGGCGACGAGACGAAAAAGATTTTATCTTGTCACCTGTCACTTGTCACCTGTCACTACTTGATCAGCATGCAGTCGCCGTAGCTGTAGAAGCGGTAGCGCGCGGCGACGGCGTGGCGGTAGGCGGCGAGCGTGAGTTCGCGCCCGGCGCAGGCGGCGACGAGGACGAGGAGCGACGAGCGCGGCAGGTGGAAGTTGGTGACGAGCGCGCCGACCGTTTTGAACTCGTAGCCGGGCGTGATCGTGAGCCGCGCGAGGCCGCGACCGGCGCGCACGCGCCCGCCCTCTTCCGCCGCCGATTCGAGCGCGCGCACGGAGGTCGTGCCGACGGCGACGACGCGCCGCCCTTCCTCGCGCGCCCGGTTGACGGCGCGCGCCGCCTCGTCGCCGATCTCGAAGCGTTCGGCCTCGACCTCGTGCCCGCTCAAATCCTCTACGCGGACGGGCGCGAACGTGCCGTAGCCGACGTGCAGCGTGATCTCGGCGACCGAGACGCCGCGCGCGCGGAGAAGCTCGAAGACGCGCGGCGTGAAGTGGAGGCCGGCGGTCGGCGCGGCGATCGCGCCGCGGCGCGCGGCGTAGACGGTCTGGTAGCGTTCGCGATCTTCTTCGCCGCCCGCGCCGCCGGCTTCGAGCCGCGCGCGCTTGATGTAGGGCGGCAGCGGCATCCGACCGTGTTGCTCGACGAGCGAGAAGAACTCTTCCGCGCCGCAATCAAAGCGCACGGTGCGCCGCCCGTCCTCGCGCTCCTCGATCACTTCGGCGCGCAGCCGCCCGCCGCCGAAGGAGAGCGCCTGCCCGCGCGCGAGCCTGCGCGCCGGTCGCGCCAGCGCCTCCCACACGAGCGGCCCGCGCTCCTCGATTAAGAGTAACTCGATGCGCCCGCCCGAGGGCTCGCGCCGGCCCGCGAGCCGCGCGGGGAAGACGCGCGTGTTGTTGACGACCAAGAGATCGCCCGCCGAAAGCTCGGACGGCAGATCGGAGAACCGCGCGTCGCGCCAGCCCCGCTCCGCCCGGTCGAGGACGAGCATGCGGGAGGCGTCGCGCGCGCCGAGCGGGCGCTGCGCGATCAGCTCTTCGGGGAGTTGGAAGTCGAAGTCGGAGATGAGCACTTGGCGCGGGGGCTCAGCGCGGGGCGGGCGCGGGCGAGTCGGTCTGCAACGGCGGCGGCTCGGTCACTTCCTCGTGCGCGGCGGAAGTCTCCTGGTGGAAGACGACGGAGAGCTGCGCGCCGAAGAGCATGATGAGGCTGGAGACGTAGCTCCACGTGAGCACGGCGACGACCGCGCCGACCGATCCGTAAATCTGATCGTAGTGGAAGTAGTGCAGGCTCGACGCGAAGACGTACTTCGAGACCTCCCACAGGAGCCCGGCGACGACCGCGCCCGGGATCGAGTCGCGCAAAGTCACGCGCCCGTTCGGCATCACGCGGTAGACGAAGGTGAAGAGCGTGATCGTGACGAGCACGCTCACCACCGCGAAGACGAGCTGCCAGACGCCGTCGCCGATGAGGGCGAGCCACGCGTAGTGTTCGAGCTGGCGCGGCGTCAGGCGCGAGGCGAACGAGCGCAGCGCGACGAGCAGTGAGGTGAGGAAGATCGAGACGGCGAGCAGGACGCCGACGCCGCCGATCATCAGGAGCGTCAGGCCCCGCCCGCGCAGCATCGCGCGCGGGCGCGTGCCCCACAAACGGTTGATCGCGCGCTCGACGACGTTGAAGACCCACGAGCCCGCCCAGAGCGTGACGACGATGCAGGTGATGATGACGCTCGTCGAGACGTTTTCGAGCGAGCGCACGGTCGAGCGCAGGAACTCGCGCGAGCCGGGGTAGACCTCGACGGCGCGGCGCAGCATCTCGCCCCCGATCTCGATGTGGTTGCCGAAGGCGAGCAGGACGAGCAGCAGCGGGAAGAGCGTCAGGAGCCCGAAGTAGCTCATCGCCGCGGCGGGCGTGAAGAGGTCGTTTTCGTGGAACTGGTGCAGCGCGTGGTTGAAGATCGAGGGCCACGGCGCGCGGTTGCGCACCCCGAACTGGTGACGGTGAAATGAGCGGAGCCTGTTCCACATAACGCTTCCGGGATCGCGCCGGCGCTTCCGTCCGGCCCGGCAGCGCGCCCTTCGCGCCGCCCGCCTCACATCCGCCGCGAAACCCTCCGACTGTCAACCGCCATCGCGACGACCGACAGGCTCGTGACGGAGAGAAGTACGATCGCGCGCGCGGTCGGGTTCATGCCGCGCCCGGCTGCGAGCAAGGCGAGCGCGGCGGCGGAGATACAAGCGCCTCCGGCGATCAGGTCGCGGCCCGTCACGCGGTTGACCGCGTACCAGATTTTCTCGTCGGAGAGAGTCTTGTGCGTGCGGCAGCCGTACCAGAAGTTCGGTCGGACGCGACCGCGCGCGAGCGGGACGCCGAGCGCCGCGAAGACGATCCCGACGGCGACGAAGACGAGCGGCAATCCTACGCTCTCGCTCACGGCGGCAACACGGAACGGCGAAGACACAACAGCCGCGCGGGCGCTCACGCCGGTCCCGAGGCAAAGGATACACGAACAGGCGCGGGCGTCGCGAGCGCGCGGCGAGAACGGCGCGCCCGAGCTTTCGGGCCCCGGCGGCGCGGGGGTCAGTTGAAGAGGCTGGCGGCGGCGTGCGGCGGGTTGAGCCCGAAGTGCTCGTAGGCGAGGCGGGTCGCCATGCGACCGCGGGGCGTGCGGTTGAGGAAGCCGATCTGGATCAGGTACGGCTCGATGATCTCCTCGATGGAGTCGCGCTCCTCGTTGATCGAGGCGGAGATCGTGCCGAGGCCGACGGGGCCGCCCGCGAACTTCTCGATGATCGTCAGCAGGAGCTTGCGATCAACTTCGTCGAGCCCGAACGTATCGACCTCCATCCGGTCGAGCGCGTCCGCCGCGACCGGCTCGGTGACGCGCCCCTCGTGCTCGACCTCCGCGAAGTCCCTCACGCGGCGGAGCAATCGGTTCGCGATGCGCGGCGTGCCGCGCGCGCGCCGGGCGATCTCTCTCGCGCCGCCCGCGTCGATCTCCGTGCCGAGGATTTCGGCGGAGCGCGTGACGATCAATTCCAACTCTTCGTGCTTGTAGAAGTCGAGGTGGAAGACGATGCCGAAGCGCCCGCGCAGGGGGGCGGTGATCAGGCCCGCCCGCGTCGTCGCGCCGACCAGGGTGAACTTCGGCAGGTCTAACTTGATGGAGCGCGCCGCCGTCCCCTGCCCGATCATTAGGTCGAGCTGGTAGTCCTCCATCGCCGGGTACAGCACCTCCTCGATGGCCGGGTTGAGGCGGTGAATCTCGTCGATGAAGAGCACGTCGCCCTCTTGGAGGTTGGTGAGGAGCGCGGCCAGATCGCCCGCCTTCTCGATGACGGGGCCGGCGGTCGAGCGAATCTCCGCGCCCATCTCGTTGGCGACGATGTTGGCGAGCGTGGTCTTGCCCAAGCCGGGCGGCCCCGTGAGCAGCACGTGATCGAGCGCCTCACGCCGGTTCGTCGCCGCGCGGATGAAGACTCTCAAGTTGTCGGTCGCCTTGCGCTGCCCGATGTACTCCGCGAGCCGCGTCGGGCGGAGCGACAGCTCGAACTGCCGCTCGTCGTCGGTCGCGCCGCCGTCGCGGTTGTTGGCTGGTTCGAGTTCGTCAGACATGATCTAAACGATGAATGGTGAACGATGAGCGCGGGACGGAAAGCAAAAGACGAAGGCGCGGCGTCGTTCGTCCGTCGTTCCGCGCTCGTCGTTCATCGTTTGACAGTCACCCTTTCGAGAGCGTGCGGAGGCTGCGGCGCAGCAGGAGTTCGACGGAGAGGTCTCCGCCCTCCTGCATGGCGTGCGCGACCGCCTTCTCGGCGGCGGCGCGCTGGTAGCCGAGGTTGACGAGCGCGGAGAGCGCGTCCTCGCGCACGTCGTCGCCGGAAGGGGCCGCGCCGGAGGCCCGCGCCGCGAGCTGCCCTTCGAGTTCGGGCGAGGAGAGCTTCGTCATCTTGTCGCGCAGCTCGATCACCAACCGCTCGGCGGTCTTCTTGCCGAGGCCGGGGATCGAGGTCAGGCGCGCGAGGTTGTTCGTGCGGATCGCCGCGATGATCTCGTCGGCGCTCATCCCCGAGAGCATCGCGATGGCGGACTTGGGGCCGATGCCGCTCACCGAGATGAGCTGCGTGAACAGCTCGCGCTCGCGCGCCGTCTTGAAGCCGTAGAGTTGCAGCGCCTCCTCGCGGACGTGCGTGTAGATGCGGAGTTGGACTTGCGCGCCCGCCTCCTCCAGATCGTAGAAGGTCGTGACCGGGATCGTGACTTCGTAGCCGACGCCGCCCACGTCGATGATGACACTCGTCGCGTGCTTCGCCAGAAGAGTGCCGGAAAGGTGTGCGATCATTTCTCTGTGTGTTGCGTTTCGAGAGAAGGGATTTCGGGAGCGCCTCTGTACTGTGCGGCCAGAATTGTAGTGGATGCGCGCACCGTCGGCAACGCGGGGCGGGGCGACGAAAGGCGTCGGCCGCGGAGGGCGCGTAGATCACAGAGCAGGAACAGAACGGCAGGAAGTGTGTGCTCCGGCGACTTAAATTTGAAACTCCGAATCGCAGTTTTAGAACCTCGGATTATCCTCTCCCCTCCGTGCCTCCCGTGTCGTCCGTGGCCGAGGTGGCGTCGCGGCGTCATTTCCGCGCGCGGCGCGCAGGCGTTATACTTCGGGCAAGAGGTTTAGCCGCGCCCGATGAAATCCGAGAAAATCTCAGAGCTGACGACGAGCCGCCTGAGCGTCTACCTGCGCTGTTTGAACACGCTCGCCGCGGCGGGGATCAAGACGGTCTCGTCGCGCGCGCTGGCCGATCAGTTCCGGCTGAACTCGGCGCAGATCAGGAAAGACCTCGCGCAGTTCGGCGAGTTCGGCACGCGCGGCGTCGGCTACTCGGTCACAGACCTGCGCGAGCACCTGACGAAGATTCTCGGGCTCGACACGGCCCGGCGCGTGGCGGTCGTCGGCGCGGGCCGCTTGGGCGGCGCGCTCGCCGACTACGACGGCTTCCGCCAGTCGAGCTTCGCCGTCGTCGCCCTCTTCGACACGGACGCGGAGAAGATCGGTCGCTCCATCGGCGACTCGCGCGTGCGCGTCTACGACGCGCGGGAGATCGCGCGGGTCGTCGGCGAGGAGCGGATCGACGTGGGCGTCATCGCCGTCCCCGCGCGCGCGGCGCAGGGCGTGCTCAACCAGTTGATGTCGGCGGGCGTCAAGGCGGTCTTGAACTTCGCGCCCGCGCGCCTGCACGCGCGCCCCGGCGTTAAAGTTAAAAACGTCGATCTCACCATCTCGCTCGAATCGCTCTCCTACCACTTGGCCCTCCCGCGCGCGGCGAACGTCACCAACCCGCGCAACGTGCTCTCCTACGAGGAGGGCCCGCGCCGCGACCGGCAGGGCACGGCGCGCAAGCCGCTCGGAAAGGAGACGCCATGAGCGACGACCTCACACGAAAAATGCCGGGCTCATCCGCGGAGCGCGTCTTGGCGGAGTTTGCCGCTTTGAACACGCGCTTCAACTCTTTTGAAGCGCGCGCGCGCCGAGAAGTTGGAGGACGAACAGTCGGCGCGTGAAGGGTGGCGTTCGATGTGGTTCCTCAAAAGATTTTTGCCATTCGCCTTGTCGCTGCTCGCCGGCGTCGCGGCATTCTCGCTGGCGCACCACGAGCGGAGACGCACGCCGGAGACGAGCGCGCCGCGGATGATGACGGTCGCGCATGAAGCTCAGGCCGGGCCGCGCGAGATGCCGGAGCTTCACGTGCTCTCGGTGATGAAGATGTCGGAGGTGCGCGAATTCGAGCTGCGGGGCGGCGGCTACGTGGGCGCGCGCGTCCTCTCGCCGCCCGGCTCGCAGTACACGGCGGCGGAGGCGAAGGACTACAGGCGGGGCGTGTTGCAGCTCGAATTTCTCTTCGGGGCCGACGGCACGATCTCGGAAGTGACGCCGCCCCCGAAGCGGCACGATTGCGGCCTCTGCCTGAGCGGCAGGAACGTCGTCCTGATCGATCCGCGCGACGTGCGTTGGGGCGGGCAGTTGCGAGCCGCCGAGGAAGCGGTCGGGCGCATCGAGTTCGTCCCCGGCGCGCTCGGCGGGCGTCCCGTCGGGACGCACGGGATCGCGGAGTGTGTATTTCGCCTTGATTAAGATCGGATCGCAAACGTGATGGACGAGCAGACCGCCCGGCGCGAGATCGTGCGCGTCGGGAAACTTCTCTACGAGCGCGGCTACGTCGTCTCCTCGGACGGCAACGTGAGCGTGCGCCTCGACGACGGTCGGATCGTCGCGACGCCGACGCAGACCTGCAAGGGGCGCATGACGGAAGACTCGCTCGCCTTGACGGACATCGAAGGCGGGGCGCTCAACGACCGCAGGGCTTCCTCGGAGCTGGCGATGCACCTGCTGATCTACCGCGAGCGCGCCGACGTGAAAGCGGTCTGCCACGCGCACCCCCCGCACGGCTCGGCGTTCGCCGTCGCCGGCCTCGCCATCGATCAGCCGATCCTCTCGGAAGTTATTCTGACGCTCGGCTGCGTGCCGCTCGCCGAGTACGGCACGCCCTCGACGCGGGAGCTGACCGACGCGATGCTGCCGCTCGTCAAGCACCACAACGCGCTCTTGATGGCGAATCACGGCGCGGTCGCCTACGGCGCGGACTTGTGGCAGGCGTTCGACCGGCTCGAAACTCTGGAGCACACGGCGAAGATCGCCATCCTCTCGCGCGCACTCGGCGGCTCGAAGAACCTCCCGCCCGACGCCATCGAGAAACTGATCGACGTCCGCGAGAAGGCGGGCTACTTGGACGAGCGCGCGCGCTGCCAGTCGTGCGGCTACCTGCACGAGACGCGGATCACGTGCCCGACCGGCGAGCGCCCGGGCGCGGGCGCGAGTCGCGCGGCGTCGAACGGCGCGGGCAAGATCAACCTGACGCGCGAGGAGCTGATCGAACTGCTCAGCCAAGCCGCGCGGCTGAAGGGCTGAGCCGCGGCAGCTCTCTCGCGGCGCGGGTCGCGGCGCGACGAGTTTTGTGAAAGACGCCCGCGTAAGTTATAAACGTCCCCACGGCACGCACAGACTTTTTGATTCCCGTTTGACGAGGAGATAACGAATGCCACAGGAAGCACTCGGCATGGTCGAGACGAAGGGTCTCGTCGCGATGATTGAGGCGGCGGACGCGATGGTGAAGGCCGCGAACGTGACGCTCGTCGGCTACGAGAAGATCGGCGCCGGCTTCGTCACGGCCATCGTGCGCGGCGACGTGGCGGCTGTCAAAGCCGCGACGGACGCGGGCGCGGCGGCGGCGCGTCGCGTCGGCGAGCTGGTCAGCGTCCACGTCATCCCGCGCCCGCACGGGAGCGTTGACGAGGCCCTGCCCGTCGGCAACAGCTAGAAGCCGTGACGGGTGAACCGTGACGGGTGACAAGTAAGACCGAGACTTGTCCGTCCCTGTCGCCTGTCGCCTGTCACCTGTCACGCCCTTATGATCATCGCGCGCATCCTCGGCACGGTCGTCGCTTCGCAGAAGGACGAGCGGCTGTCGGGCAAGAAACTCCTGATCGTGCGCCCGCTCAACCTCGACGGCACGGAGCAGAGCGGCTACACGGTGGCCGTCGACACGGTCGGCGCGGGCTTTCACGAGCGCGTCCTCGTCGTCTCCGGGTCGAGCGCGCGCCTCGCGCAGGGGATGAAGGACGTGCCCGTCGACGCGGCAATCGTCGGCGTCATCGACACCGTCGACATCGACAGCGATTAGCTAATAGCGGTTAGCTAATAGCTGTTAGCTCTTAGCCGAACGGAAAGAGCTGTTAGCGATTAGCTATCAGCCAAACGAGAAAGAACTGTTAGCCTTTAGCTATCAGCTCTCGGCCAAACGAAAAGGTTTTAGCTAACAGCTAACAGCTAACAGCTAACAGCTACTTATGCACCTCGCGCGCGTCATCGGGACGGTCGTGGCGACCGTGAAGAACGATTCGCTGGAGGGGCGCAAGCTCCTCGTCGTGCAGACGCTCGACGCTCAGTTGCAGCCGCACGGCAGGCCGATGGTCGCGCTTGACGCCATCGGCGCGGGCGTGGGCGAGCTGGTCTTCTGGTGCCGCGGCAAGGAGGCGAGCTTCCCGTTCCGGCGCGACGACACGCCGACCGACTGCACGGTCGTCGGCATCGTCGATTCCGAGTCGCACGTGACGGACGTGGGAGGGCGAAGTTGATCATCGCGCGCGTGATCGGCAACGTCGTCGCGACGCAGAAGAACGAACGCTACGCGGGCGGGCGCGTGATGCTCTGCCAGCCCGTCACGCCCGAAGGCGCGGAGACCGGCGTCGCCTTGCTCGCGCTCGACTCGGTGGACTCAGGGATAGGCGACACGGTGCTCGTCGTGCAGGAGGGCTGGGGCGCTTCGACGGCGGCCACGGGCAAGGCGGGCGCGGCCATCGACTCGGCGATAGTCGGCGTCGTCGACAGGATCGATCTGCTGCCGCCGGACGCGGGCAAAAGGTGAGGGAAGAGTTGGGCGCTGAGCAGGAGAAAGTTCGCTCCATCGCGGAGCGCGTGGCGAGCCGCATCGGCGGCGGGGCGCGCGACGACGTGAGTTCGCGCGGCGAGGCGGGGGCGCGCGGCGACGAGGTCGCGCAGTTGCGCGAGAGCCTGCGCGAGATGCAGCAGCGGCTCGCGCGGATCGAGTCGCGCGTCGCGGTCGATGGCCCGCGCCCGGCGGGCGAGGCCGAGCCGGCGACGCCGCGCGAGCGGGCCGGCGAGGGCGTGCGCGCTTCGCCGCCGCGACAACTTCTGAGCAGCACCTACGTCCCGGCGACGCACCCGAGCCAAGAGCGTTTCGGCATCGACGACGCGGTGGCCGAGCTGGTTGACTTCTTCGAGAGTGAGAAGACCTGCACGGTCGAGCCGGGCGGCAAGCCCTGCGACCACTGCGCGATGTGCAGCACGCGCGGATTTTAGTCGGGGCGAGAACTATCGCGCGGTCGGCTGCGCGAGTACGGCATTGAACGCGAAAGAAGCCCGCTCACGGAGACGTGAGCGGGCTTCTTCCTTTCGCGTCGGACTGTCGACCGCGCCCGTTCGCGCCGCGGTCGGCTGCGCGAGCGACGCGAACGGCGTCGGGCGTCGTCAGCGGTTCGCGTTGGTCTGCGCGCCGCCCGTGGGGCGTCGCATCGCGTTCGGATCGAAGCGCGGGGCCTGTCGCGACGCCTCGTCGGCCTTGAAGTAGGGCTCTTCTTTGAAGCCGTAGAGCTTGGCCGCGATGACCATCGGGAAGTTGCCGCGCGAGGTGTTGTAGTCCTGCGCCGCGCCCGTGTAGTCGTTGCGCGCCGTGTTGATGCGGTTCTCGGTGCCGACCAGCTCGTCCTGCAACTTCAAAAAGTTTTCGTTCGAGCGCAAGACGGGGTAAGCCTCCTGCAACGAGAGGAGGCGACCGATGGTGCCGCCGAAGCTGTTGTTGGCGTTGATGATCGCCTGCTTCTGCTCCGGCGTCTTGTCGCCGTTCTCGCCCTGCGGCTGCGCGTTCGTGGCGTTCAGGAGTTGCGAGCGCGCCTGCGCGATCTGCCCGAAGACCTCCTGCTCCTGCACGCCCGCCGACTGCGCCGCCGAGACGATGTTCGGGATGAGATCGGCGCGCCGTTGGAGCTGGCTCTCGACCACCGCCCACCTCGCCTTAACGTTCTGCTGCTTCGTTTGCAGCGTATTGTAGCCGCACCCGCTGGCTGTCGCGGTTGCGAACAGTGCCAGCGCGAGCAGTGTGATTCTTCTTCTATTCATCGGACATTCTCCTCACTTCGCATCAAACGAATGGTGACATGAGCGACAACCTTGCAACTCCCGCGCCCGACCCTCAAGCCGCTCCGATCTTCAACTCGTCAACCGCCTCGATGACCCGCTCGATCTCGGCGAGGTACGCCGCGAACAGCTCGTGCGCCTCGCGCTCGGAAGGCTGCCCGGCTCCCCGCTCGCGCAGGGCGAAGACGCGCTCGAACGGCGCGGCGTCAATGCCCAAGCGGCGCGCCGTCGCGGCGACGATCTCGCGCTTCACGCTCGGCGGATCGGGCTCGCCGTGCAGCATCAGCACGGGGGCGAAGAGCGTGGCGAAGCTCGTCAGGCTGTCGCTCATCAGCTCGCACAGCTTTTCGACCGAGACCGACGCGGGGATGTAGAGCCGGCGCAGTTGGATGAGCTTGCTGCGCAGCTCGTACTCGGTCTGGTGGCGCAGGTTCTCGTCGCTGATCGTGAGCGACGCGAACGGGTCGTCGCCGTAGAGTACGACGCGCGCCCTGCGCATCTGGTGGAACTCGACCGGGAACACGTCAGCCGCGTCGCGCAGCTCCTCGACCGTGAAGTAGACGGCGAGCGGGTGGCCCAAACGCTGCCACTCGCGCATCGGGGCCTGCGCGAGCCGCAAGTCTTCCGGCGTGATCCGCTTGAGTGAGATGAGCAGGTTGTAGTCCGACTCCGACGCGACCTGATCGCCAGCCGCCGCCGATCCGTAGAGCACGACCGACGCGAGGTTGTCGCCGTGCGTCGCGCGCAAGTCGTCCACCAGATAATTGAAAGCCTCCCGCGCCACACTCTTAGCCATCAAAGCCCTCCGCGGAAACGATGAGTGCGCAACGATGAATGCGAGCTAACGAACCGAGCCGAAAATTTCTCTTCCGTTCATCATTCCGCATTCATCATTCCGCATTCATCATCCTCTTACCAACTGCCGCCCGATCCGCCGCCGCCGAACCCGCCGCCGCCGCCGAATCCACCGAACCCGCCGCCGCCGCCGCCGAAACCGCCACCGCCGAACCCGCCGCCGCCCCAACCGCTGGAGCGTCGCCCGCTGCCCGCGGCGTTGAAGAGCGCGTTGAGCAGCAGCATGTTCATGCATCCGCCGCCGCCGCCGCGCCTGCCCCCGCGGTTCGAGAGGATCATGAGGATGACGAACAGGATGATCAGCATGAAGCAGCAGGCGGGCGAGAGTCCGCCGACCGCGGGCGTCGCGCCGCCCGTCCGGCCCGTGCGCGCGCGGTAGGCGCGGCTCTGATCGATGCCCTCGATGCTGAAGCCGCGCTTCTCGGCGAGCGTCGCGACGTAGGCCTCGACCGTGTCGGAGATGCCCTTCGAGTAGTTGCCCTGCCGGAACTGCGGTACGAGTCGCTCGCGCTGAATCTGGCCGGCCTGACCGTCGGTCAGATCGCCTTCGAGGTGCGTGCTGATCTGCGTCTGGTACTTGCGGTCGTCGACGGCGACGAGCAGGAGCAGCCCGTTCTGCTCGCCCTCCTTCGAGCCGATGCCCCAGCCGCGCGCGACCGCGAGCGAGTAGTCGAAGATGTCCTGCTCGCCCGTCGTGCGGACGGTGACGACCCCGACCTCGATGTCGGCGACCTGCTTCAGGTTCGTGAGAATAGTTTCGAGCCGCTCCTCGGTCGCCGCGTCGATGACGTTCGCGTAGTCGTTGACGTAGCCGGTCGGCGCGGGCAGAGGCGAGCGCGCCGTCTGCGCCCGCGCGCCGGGCGAGCCGCAGAGAAAGAGGAGGCTCAGAAAGAGCGATAGTCGAAGTGCGCGTGCTGTTGCCATCGGGTAGGGATGAATAATACAGGTCGGGGGCGAAACGTGGAAGCGCAAAAGTCGCACCCCGCCGCCGGGGCGCGACCGCGTCAGCCTTCGATCAAAAGGTGCAGCACGTAGAAGAGCGCGACGCCCGCGAAGACGACGATGGAGACCATCGGGTTCTTCCGCTCCATGTGGTTGACCTCCGGGATCAGATCGCTGGCCGCCACGTAGAGCGTCACGCCCGCCGAGAAGGGGAGCGCGTAAACAACCGCCCCGGCCACGCGCGCGTGCAGCGCCGCCACGCTCAGCACGCCGCCGAGAGTCGCCGCGCCGATGATCGCCGTCGCCCCGAACGCCTGCCGCGCCGAGCGCCCCGACGCCAGCATGATCGATGCGGCGGTGAATCCCTCCGGCACCTTGTGCAGCAGGATCGCCACGAAGACCAGCAGCCCGACCTTCGGGTTCACAAGGAAAGCGGCGGCGACCGAGACGCCGTCGAAAAAGGTGTGGATCGAGAGACCGCCGATGGCGGTGTAAGCCGCGGCGGGCGGGAGCATGGCCTCCGCGTGGGTCTCCGCGCCGAAGTGGAAGTGCGGCGCGATGGTGTGCTCGAACAAGTGGATCAGTAAATAACCCGCCAGCAGCAGCGTCATCGCGCCGAGCACCGCGTGACCGAGTTCCGCCCGAGCCTCGTCGGGGGCCCACAGCCGTACCACCTCCGGCAGCATCTCGATAAAGATCGCCGCCAGCATGAACCCCGCCCCGAGGGCGATCAAATAGCGCAGTAAATACCCTTCGCGCACCGCCGCGCGCGGGCGCGTCAACAGCCAGCCGCCCAGAACGTTAGCCAGAGCCACCAGCCCGCCGAAGAAGATGAGTTTGCCGAAACTGCCCATTCCGGGAAGTCAACCCTTTAATTTACTTACTTTATGCCGACTAGGCGCGCCACTATACAGGATGACGACGTAAAGTAGTAGATGCTCCGGGCTCTCCTGCTTAATCCCATTAACGGACAGTGCCTCTTAAGCAATTCACGCCGATTCTCGACTGATATTTGCACGATATCGTGCTTAAAAATAATCTGTTTTCGGATTGTTTTGTCTTGACAGTGTCTCGTAACAGAGCGTACTATGCGCGTCGAGTGGAGGAAAGTGGCTTAAAGTGGGCTCTTCTGAGTAGCTTACGCCGGGTTTAAGTTCTACCTTAACTTTTAAGCAATCCCCGCCCCGAGCGCAGTCCGTGAAGGCCCATGTTAAGAGGTAATTACACGGCGCGAATTGATCAAAAGGGGCGACTCAAGGTGCCGACCGCTTTCCGCCGCCACATTCAGGAAAATCACGGCGCGGAAGTTTACGTGACCAGTCTGACGGGCGAGAGCGTGCGAATCTACCCGCTCCGGGAGTGGGAATCAATCGAGCAGAGGCTCGCGCTGTTGCCCTCGATGGACCCGGCCCGCCGCAAGTTCCTTGACCGCACGAACTACTTCGGTCAGCAGGCGGAGATGGACTCGCAGGGTCGCATCCTCGTCCACCCGCTGCTCAGGAAGAGCGCGGGCGTCGTCGGCGACGTGACGGTGCTCGGATATTTGACGTACCTCGAAGTCTGGGAGCTGGAGCGGTTCCAGCAGCGCCTGCTCTCAGACCCGTACACGGAAGAGGACGAGGCGGCGATCGCCCGCCTCGGAATCTGAAAAGCCGTGACGAGTGAACCGTGACAGGTGACAAGAAAAACACGGGAAGTCGGATCGCGCCGCGTGCTCTTCGTTTTCGCCCTGTCGCCCGTCACCTGTCAACTGTCACAGCCTTTTGCTCTTTGAACAAGCTCGCGGGGCGGTGGTGATGTCTGCGCCTTCTGGGGGGAAGGGCGCGCCCCACCGCCCCGTGTTGCTCCGAGAATCGTTGCAGTATCTCTCGCCCGTGCGCGGCGGGCTCTACGTCGACGCGACGCTGGGGCTCGGCGGGCACAGCGAGGCGATTCTGGAGTCAAGCGCGGAGGCGCGAGTCCTCGGCTTCGATCGCGACGGCGTGGCAATCACTTTCGCGACCGAGAGGCTCGCGCGCTTCGGCGCACGCTTCCGCGCGGCGCACGCCGACTTCCGCGAGATCGGGCGCGTGCTCGACGAGGCGGGCGAGCGCGAGGTGAGCGGCGTGCTGGCCGATCTCGGCGTCTCGTCCTTGCAGTTCGACACGCCGGGGCGCGGGTTCAGCTTCCGCCACGACGCGCCGCTCGACATGCGGATGGACGCGGCGGGCGACGAGGAGACGGCGGCTGAGCTGCTCGCGCGGCTGCCCGAAGAAGAGATCGCCAACCTGATCTTCGAGTACGGCGAGGAGCGGCGCTCGCGAAGAATAGCGCACTGGATCGTCGAGCGTAGGGAGGCGGGACGCCCGGTGGCGACGACGACCGAGCTGGCCGAGTTGGTCGCGCGCGCCGTCGGTCGCAAGCGCGACCACAAGATTCACCCCGCGACGCGGACGTTTCAGGCGCTGCGCATCGCGGTCAACCGCGAGCTGGAAGGCTTGGGCGAGTTCGTCGAAACTTCGGTCGATCTTTTACAGGCGGGCGGTCGGCTGGTGGTCATCAGCTTCCACTCGCTCGAAGACCGGATCGTGAAGCGCGCGCTGCGCCGGCTCACCGGGCAGTGCGAGTGCGACCCGCGCGCGCCGGTCTGCGCGTGCGGCGCGAGGCGCGTCGTCGAGATTTTAACGAAGAGACCCGTCGCCCCGTCGGACGACGAGACGGAAGAGAACCCGCGGGCGCGCAGCGCGAAGCTGAGAGCCTGCCGGAAGATCGAGCAGGGGTGAAGCAAACACGAGCGGTGGAAGTTGTCCTCGACCCCCTAGCCTCCGACGCCTGACCCGAAGTTTGCAGTCATTTAAGTATCGAGATCGCGTGTGATGAGAAGGCTACCCCTTAAAGAGTACGGGAACCCCCGCGTGCGCCGCGAGCGCGACCGCGCCTCGCTGCGCAGGCAGATAGTCCTACTCGCGTGCGGGCTGCTCACGGCGGGCGGTTTCGTCCTCGCCGTCGGGCAGCGGTTCACGGCGGTGCGCTACGGCTACCAGAGCGAACAGTTGCGCGCCGAGCGCGTGCGGCTCGCCGCCGAGCGCGAGCGCCTGCTGTTGGAGCTGAACGCCGCGACATCGCCGGGCGCGCTCGAACAGGCCGCGAGGGGGATCGGGATGCGTTCCCCGCAAGCCTCGCAGATCGGCGAGTCGGGCGCGGGCGTCGAGGCCCGAAGGGTCGCGACGGCGGTCGTCGGCGCGCACGTCGGGCTCGTGCGGCAACGCTGAACAGTTTTTTTGCGCGGCGGCGCAAACCTTTCCCCCACCACGCCGCGGCTGAGGCCCTCGGAACCCGAGCGCCTTCGGGCGCGGGCCGCGATTGAGTCACACGGAAGCACCCCGTTCTGAACTATGCCTGCCATGCCTGACGCGCGAACCAGACTCCGACCCGACAGCTCGCGGCAGCGCACCTCTCTCGTCGTCCTCGGCATCGCCTTCTGGATGTTAGTGATCGGCCTGCGGCTCGTGCAGTTGCAGCTCTTCCAGCACGAGTTCCTGTCGGATCGCGCGCGGCGTCAGCAGGAGTCGAAGTTCGCGACCAACGGCGCGCGCGGCCTCATCCTCGACCGTCAGGGGCGCGAGCTGGCGCGCAGCCTCGACGTGGACTCGTTCTTCGCCGAGCCGAAAGACATCGAGGACGAATGCGCGACGGCGCAGGCGCTCGCCCCGCTGCTCGGCACGAGCGCCGCGGCGCTCGAAGCGCGACTGCGCGGGGAGAAGGCCGCCGGTCACAAGTTCCTCTGGCTGGCGCGCGAGCTTGAGCCCGAACAGGCCGAGAAGATCAGGGCGCTCGACCTGCGCGGCGTCGGCTCGGTCAAAGAGCCGAAGCGTTACTACCCGAACGGATCGCTCGCGGCGCACGTGCTCGGCTTCGTCGGCTTGGACGACGCGGGGCTCGCGGGCGTGGAGATTTTCCAGAACGCCGCGCTCAAGGGCGACTCCGGCAAAGTCGTCCTCAGCCACGACGCGCGCAACCGCGCCTTCGAGAGCGCGGAGACGGAGTCGAAGGCGGGCCAGTCCGTCTCGCTCACGATCGATCAGAACGTGCAGTACGCCGTCGAGCGCTCCCTCTCGGCGGCGGTCGCGCGCGAGCACGCCAAGTCGGGCGCGGCGGTCGTGCTCGATCCGCACACGGGCGAAATCCTCGCCCTCGCCAACTCCCCCACGTTCGATCCGAACCAGGCGAAGGGCATCGCGCCCGACGTGCTGACGAACAAGGCCCTGCAATACACCTACGAGCCGGGCTCGACCTTCAAGGTCGTCGCCTACTCCGGCGCGATTGAAGAGAAACTGGTGAAGCCGACCGACATGATCGACTGCCAGATGGGCTCGATCACGCTCTTCGGTCGCACCGTCCACGACTCGCACCCGCACGGCGTGCTGAGCGTCACCGAGGCGCTCGCGCAGTCGTCGAACGTCGCCGCGATCAAGCTCGGCATGAAGCTCGGCGACGCGCGGCTCTACGACTACATCCGGCGCTTCGGCTTCGGCGCGAAGACGGGGGTGGAGCTGCCGGGCGAGACGCGCGGGCTGCTGCGCGACGTGAAGAAGTGGGACAAGACCTCCATCGGCTCGATCCCGATGGGGCAGGAGATCGCCGTCACGCCCGTGCAGGTCGCCGCGGCCTTCGGCACGATCGCGAACGGCGGCGTGAGGATCGCCCCTCACGTCGTCCGCGAGCTGCGCGACGCGGGCGGGAAGATCGTCCCGCGCGCGAAGCCCGAAGAGCACAGGGTCGTCAGCACGGAGACGGCGCGCACGATCCGCTCGATGCTGGAGATGGTGACGCTCGACGGCACGGCGAAGGCGGCGCGGCTCGACGGCTACACGGCGGCGGGCAAGACCGGCACGGCGCAGAAGGTCGATCCCCAGACGCACGCCTACTCGAAGTCGAAGTACGTCGCCTCGTTCGTCGGCTTCGCGCCGGTCGATAACCCTTCGGTCGTGATCATCGTCGTCTTGGACGAGCCGGGCACGTCGATCTACGGCGGCGCGGTCGCCGCCCCGGTCTTCAAAGAGATCGCCGAGCAGGTGCTGCCCTATCTGGGCGTCGCGCCCGACACCGAGACGAAGCAGGCGCCGCCGCGCGCCGCCGATCAGCTCGCCGGGCTGAACCACGCGGCGGCGAAGTCGGGCGGCAAGGAAAATTCTGACTCTCCGGAGAACACGGTTGCCCCAGCAAACTTGCCTCTGGTCGTCGAGGGGGTACGAGAGAAGGGCGGGATCAACGAGGTGGTCTACGCGCCCGCCGGCGACCGCGCGCTGTTGATGCCGGACATGCGCGGTCGCAGCGTGCGCGACGCGGCGCGCGTCTGCGCGCAGTTGGGGCTCGAACTCGAAGCGCGCGGCGAGGGCCGCGCCGTCGCGCAGTCGCCGGCGGCGGGCGCGCCCGTCGAGGCGGGCCGCAAAGTCCGGGTCGAGTTCGCGCGCAGCGATTGAGTCGCGCGCCGCACGGGAGGTTAACGTCGGCGCGTTTCGTCACACTTGCACACGAGGAGCCGAGGGTTTCCATGACAGTCCCCCCGCAGGGCAGCCCGCACCACGAGTTGAGACGCAGGATCGCCGGCTGCCGCGAACGTCTGAGGAAGGCGCGCACCGCGCAGAGACAACTCGATCAGGCCGCGCCGACGGCGGAACACTCGGTCGGCGACGAGGCGGCGACCGCCGACGAGGATGAAGAGGGGCGGCGCAGGAGGAGGCCGACCCGCGCGCGACGCTGACGATCAGTCCGGCGTCGCGTGAAAAGTTTCGGCGGCGCGCGCCGGAGAGCGCCGCACGCGTGAAGAGTCAGTCGTGGAAGGACGATCCGCGAAGACGTGAACCTCGAAACGGCAGCACGACGCATGCGTGCCACCGTGCCTGACTCCCGACAGTCGGGCTCTCCGATCTTTGACAATCAGTTGTCAGGCTTCTCCATCGATTCGCGCACGGTCGCGCCGGGCGATCTCTTCTTCGCGCTCGCGCCCGAAGACTACCGCCGACACTTCTTCACCGCGAAGGAGTTCGACGACGGGCACCGCTTCATCCCGCAGGCGATAGCGCAGGGCGCGGCGGCGGTCGTCGCGCGCCGCGCGCGGGTCGAGGGGGATGACGAGCTTGAGAAGTTCGCCGACCGCCTGCTCCTAGTCGATGACGTGATCGACGCGCTGCAGGCGCTCGCGCACGAGACGCTCCTCGCGTGGGGCGGCAGAGTCGTCGGCATCACCGGCAGCGCGGGCAAGACGACGGCGAAGGATTTAACCGCGCACGTGCTCGGCGCGGCGGGCCTGCGCACTTTAAGGACGCAGAAGAACTTCAACAACGAGCTGGGCCTCGCGCTCTCGATCCTGCAAATGGAAACGAACGGTGCGCGCCCCGCGGACTTCGACGCGGCTGTTTTGGAGATGGGCCAGTCGATGCTCGGCGAGATTCGCAGGCTTTGCCAGGTCGCGCCGCCCGACATCGGCGTCGTGCTGTTGGTCGCGCCCGTGCATCTCGAATTCTTCGCGTCGGTCGAAGAGATCGCCGAGGGCAAGGGCCAGATGGTCGAAGGCGTCAAGCCCGGCGGCGTCGCGATCCTGAACGCGGACGACGCGCGCGTCGCCGCGATGCGCGCCAAGCACGCGGGGCGGGTCGTGACGTTCGGCGTCGAGCAGGCGGCGGACGTGACCGCCGCCGACATCGAATCGAAGCGGCTCGGGCTGACGCGCTTCCGCCTCGTCACGCCGCTCGGCGAGGCGGTCGCCGAGTTGCCCCTGCCCGGTCGTCATAATCTGATGAACGCGCTCGCCGCCGCCGCGGTCGCCACCTGCTTCCGGATCGAGCCGCGCGTCATCGCCGGCGCGCTCCGGACGGCGCGGCCCTCGGAGATGCGCGGCGAGGTCGTAGATTTCGCCGCCGGGTTCAGTCTCGTCGACGACTCGTACAACTCGAACCCGCGCTCCCTGTCGAGCATGGCGCGCTCGCTCGTCGAGGGCGCGCGCGGGGCCGGGGCGGCGGCGAGGCGCACCATCGTCGTCGCGGGCGAGATGCTGGAGTTGGGCGACGAGGCCGCGGCGATGCACCGCGCGGCGGGTCGCGAGATCGGGGGGATGGGCGTCTCGGAGCTGTGGGGCGTGCGCGGGCTCGCGAAAGAGATCGTCGGGGGCGCGCGCGAAGCGGGCATGGCCGAGGGGGCCGCGCGCTTCTTCGAGACGACCGACGAGGCGGCGGCGGCGCTCGTCGCGGAGGTTCGCGCGGGCGATCTCGTCCTCGTCAAAGGCTCGCGCGGCGTCCACACGGAGCGGATCGTCAAGGCGTTGCGCGAGAAGTTCCCGGCTGTCGGCGAAGACGAAAGGGCGGCGGGCGAGGGGTGAGGTTGAGGGGGTTTGGAAAAAGCGCGCCGGGGCTTTAACCTAAACTCCTCCCCTTAATCTTGAACCCCGCGAGGCAAATGCTCTACTTCCTTCTCTACGAGTGGCTCTACCGCAGGCTCTCCGCCGGGGGCGAGGAGTCGTACTTCGTCAAGGCCCTCAACGTCTTCCAGTACGTCACGTTCCGCACGGCCTACGCGACGGTGACGGCGCTCCTGATCTCGCTCCTCTTCGGCGGGCGCGTCATACGCTACCTGCGCGACTTGAACATCGGGCAGCAGATTCGCGAGGAGGGGCCGCAGGCCCACATGGCGAAGCGCGGCACGCCGACGATGGGCGGCGTCCTGATCATCGCCTCCGTCCTCATCTCGACGCTGCTCTGGGCGCGGCTGACGAACCTCTACGTCTGGATCATCCTCTTCGCCACCGCCGCCTTCGCCGCCATCGGCTTCATGGACGACTACGCGAAGGTCGCCAAGAAGCAGAGCCTCGGCTTGACGGGCAAGCAGAAGCTCGCCGCGCAGTTCGCCGTCGCGCTCTGCGTCTGGGCGGCCCTCTACTTCTTCGCGCGCGACACTTATTCGTGGAACCTGAGCCTGCCCTTCTTCAAGCAGACCGACATCACGCGCGTCACGAACATCGGGCCGTGGCTCTACCTGCCCTTCATCATGCTCGTCCTGATCGGCGCGTCGAACGCCGTGAACCTGACGGACGGGCTCGACGGGCTCGCCATCAGCATCACCTTCATCGCGATGGTCGCGCTGACGGCCTTCACCTACGTCAGCGGCGACGAGCGCTGGGCGCGGATGCTCTTCATCGAGCACCGCAGGGACGTGGGCGAGCTGACGGTCTTCTGCGGCGCGATGGCGGGCGCGAGCCTCGGCTTCCTCTGGTACAACGCGCCGCCCGCCGACGTCTTCATGGGCGACGTGGGCAGCCTCGCCATCGGCGGCGCGATAGGGACGATAGGCGTTTTGACGAAGCAGGAGTTCATCCTCGTCCTGGTCGGCGGCGTCTTCGTCCTCGAAGCCTTCTCGGTGATGTTGCAGGTCTCGTTCTTCAAGCTGACGAAGCGGCACACGGGCGTCGGCAAGCGGCTATTTAAGATGACGCCGCTGCACCACCACTTCGAGATGCGCGGGTGGAAGGAGTCGAAGGTTGTTTTCCGCTTCCTGATCCTGGCGATCCTGTTCGCGCTGCTGAGCCTCTCGACGCTGAAGCTGCGCTAGTCTGGGGCTGCGCGGGGGGTCGGCGAAAAGTTTTTAAGATTGGGGATTTAAGATTTCGATTTAAGACGCGAGATGGAACTCGGCGGGAAAAAAGTTCTGGTCGTGGGCGCGGGCCTGAGCGGCGTGGCCGCCGCCCGCTTCCTCGCCGCGCGCGGCGCGCTCGTGGCCTTGAACGACCGCAAGCCGCTCGCGGAGTGGTCGGAGGAGGCGCGGTCTTTGAAGGATGCTGGCGTCGGGCTCCTCGCGGGCGACGCGCCGACGTGGCTGCTCGATCAGATTCAGCTCGTCGTCCTGAGCCCCGGCGTGCCGACCAAGTCGATCCCCGTGCGCTACTGCGAGCGCGCGGGCGCGGAAGTCGTCGGCGAGGTCGAACTCGCGTCTCGCTTCCTGCGCGGTCGCCTCGTCGCCATCACCGGCACGAACGGGAAGACGACGACGACGACGCTCGTCGGAGAACTCTTGAAGGGCGCGGGGCTCGACACGCAGGTCGGCGGCAACATCGGCACGCCGCTCACCTCCCTCGTCGAGACGTCGAGCGACGAAGGCTGGACGGTCGTCGAGGTGTCGAGCTACCAGCTTGAGACGATCCGCGACTTCCACCCGCAGGTGGCAATAGTCTTGAACCTGATGCCCGACCACATGGATCGCTACGACAGCCTGACGGACTACGCCGCGGCGAAGCACAACGTCTTCCGCAACCAGACGGCGGAAGACATCGCGATCCTGAACGCGGACGACCGCGTCGTCTCCTCTTGGTCGCCGGGCCTGCGCGCGCACGTCACGCTCTTCAGCGCCCGGCGCGAGCTTGAAGAGGGCCTGTTCCTCCGCGGCGGTCGCGAGATCGTCTCGCGCACGCGCGGCGGCGAGAAAGTTTTGCTGGCGCGCGACGAGATACGCTTGCGCGGCCTGCACAACGTCGAGAACGTGTTGGCGGCGCTGGCCGCGGGGCTCGCGTGCGGCGCGTCGCCCGATTCGATGCGCGAGACCGTCAGAAACTTCCAGCCGGTCGAGCACCGTCTGGAGTTCGTCGCCGAGATCAATGGTGTGAAGTTTTACAACGACTCGAAGGCGACGAACGTGGACGCGGCGGTCAAAGCCTTCGAGGCTTTCGCCGACGAGGCGGGCCGCGTCGTCCTCATCCTCGGCGGTCGCGGGAAGAACGCCCCCTACGCGCCGCTCGCGCCGCTGATCGAGAGAAAGGCGCGCGCCTTAGTCGTCCTCGGCGAAGACGCCGACCGCATCGAGGCGGAGTTGAAGACGGTCGCGCCGACGATGCAGCGCGCGACCGACATGGCGGACGCCGTGCGCCGCGCGCGCGCGGTGGCCGAGCCCGGCGACGTGGTGCTGCTCGCGCCCGCCTGCGCCAGCTTCGACATGTTCAAGAGCTACGAGCACCGCGGGAAGGTTTACAAGGAAGCAGTGAGAAGCGGTCAGCAGTCGGCGGTCAGCGGTCAGCCGGAAGAGGCTGCTCGGCTGAGTGCTGATAGCTAATAGCTAATAGCTGAAAGCTTGAGTAATGGCTAAGAAGTTACAGGCAGACGAGTGGTTGTTCGCGGCGACGGCGGCGCTGGCGCTGTTCGGCGTCGTGATGGTCTACAGCGCGTCCGCCGACATCTCGTTCCACCAGTTCGGGAGTCAATACTATTACGTCAAGCGGCAGGCGGTGTGGACTGTCGGCGGGCTCTTCCTGATGCTCTTCGCCTCGCAGGCGGACTACCGGGTGCTCAGCCGCCGCTTCGTCGTCATCGGGCTGCTCGTCGCGACCGTCGTCCTGCTCCTCGGAGTCTTCGGCTTCCCGCCGGTCAACGGCGCGCGCCGCTGGATCAGGCTGCCGGGCGGCTTCACGTTCCAGCCGTCGGAGTTCTCGAAGATCGTGCTGGCGATCTTCCTCGCGCGGCTGCTCGAACGCAGGGCGGGCGAGGAGGCTTCGTTCAAGCGGACTTTCGTGCCGTGCCTGCTGACGACTGGCGTGCTCGCGGGGCTCGTCGCCAAAGAGCCCGACTTGGGGACGGCGATGATGCTCGGCGTCGTCTGCCTGGTGATGCTCTACACGGCGGGGGCGCGCATCGCGCACCTCGGGATGCTCGGCGGTCTGGGCCTCGCGGGCGTCGTCGTGATGCTGATCACGTCGCCGTGGCGCATGGGGCGCGTCTCGGCTTACCTCCACCCGTGGGACGACGCGCAGGGCAAGGGCTTCCAAGTCGTGCAGTCTTTGATCGCCATCGGGTCGGGCGGCACGGACGGGCTCGGCTTCGCCGAGGGGAGGCAGAAGATGTTCTTCCTCCCGTTCGCCCACTCGGATTACATCTTCGCCGTCGTCGGCGAGGAGTTGGGGCTCGTCGGCGCGCTGACGGTGCTCCTGATCTTCGCGATCTTCCTGTGGCGCGGCGTGCGCGCGGTGAGGCGCGCCCCCGACCGCTTCGGGATGCTGTTGGGCATGGGCATCGTGACGGGGATCGTGGCGCAGGCCCTCTTCAACATGAGCGTGGTGCTGTCGCTCGTGCCGTCGAAGGGCATCCCGCTGCCGTTCATCTCCTACGGCGGCTCGTCGATGCTGTTGACGCTCGGCGCGGTCGGCGTCCTTCTGAACATCTCGCAGCAGGGGACGGAGCAGTCGGCGCTCTTGCAGGAGCGAGCCTTCGCGCAGGCCGCCGAGGCGGTGCGGGCGAAGTCGGAAGTGCGGCACCGCGCGCCCGTCACGCAGACGTGGCGACCGGAGGGACGCTAAACGCGATGCGCGTGCTCTTCGCCGCGGGCGGCACGGGCGGCCACATCTACCCGGCAATCGCGGTTGCCAACGAGGTCGTGCGGCGCGACGCCGGATCGTCGATCAGGTTCGTCGGCACGGCGCGCGGGCTGGAGACGAAGCTCGTGCCGCAGGCGGGGTTTGAACTTTCGCTCATTGAAAGCGCGGGGCTCATCAACATGGGTTGGGGCGCGCGACTGCGCGGGCTGAGCCTCCTGCCGAAAAGTTTCCTCGACGCCCGCCGGCTGATACGCGAGTTCCGACCCGAAGCCGTGGTCGGCGCGGGCGGCTACGTCTCCGGCCCCGTCCTGATGACGGCGGCGCTGATGCGGCGACCCACGCTCGTCATGGAGTCGAACGCCGTGCCGGGTTTCACGAACCGCAGGCTCGCGCGCTTCGTCGACGCGGCGGCGGTCTCGTTCGAAGCGTCCGTCCCCTACTTCGGCGGCAAGGCGGTCGTCACGGGCAACCCCGTCCGCCGCGAGTTCTTTGACATCCCGGCGAAGGCGCGCGATCCGCGGCGCACGTCGCTCCTGCTCTTCGGCGGCTCGCAGGGCGCGCGCGCGGTGAACGAGGCGATGATCGCGGCCCTGCCGCACCTCGAAAGTTACCGCGGGCGTCTAAGCGTCACGCACCAGACCGGCAAGCTCGACTTCGAGCGCGTGCGCGACGCCTACGCCGCGGCGGGTTGGGCGGGGAACGCGGACGTGCGCGAGTACATCGACGACATGATGGGAGAATTCGCGAACACGGATTTGATCGTCGCGCGCGCGGGCGCGACGACCGCCGCCGAGCTGATGGCGGCGGGCAAGACCGCGATCATGGTTCCGCTCCCCGGTCAGGTCGAGCAGCGTCGCAACGCCGAGGCCCTGCGCGACGCGGGCGCGGCGTCGATGATTCTGCAAGCGGAGCTGACCGGCGAAAAGCTGGCGCGCGAGATCGCCAAGCTCATCGACGACCCGGAAGAGATCACGCGCCGCGAGCGGGCCGCGCGGCGACTCGCGAGACCCGACGCCGCGGCCGCCGCGGTTGACATGATCGAGAAGATGATCGGAAGAGGTCAGAGGTCAGAGGTCAGAGGTCAGTCTTAATACTCAGACTGCTCTTACTGGCCTCTAGCCTCTAGCCTCTGGCCTCTGAGTTTATGTTTCGACGCATCCAGCACGTACACCTCGTCGGCATCGGCGGCATCGGCATGTCGGGCATCGCCGAGGTGCTGTGCAATCTGGGCTTCCGCGTGTCGGGGTCGGACTTGAAGCGTTCGGGCGTGACCGACCGGCTCGTCTCGCTCGGCGTGGATTTCCGCGAGGGCCACCGCGCGGAGAACGTCGGCGACGCGCAGGTCGTGGTGAGATCGACCGCCGTGCGCGACGACAACCCGGAGATCGTCGCGGCGCGCGAGCAGTCCGTCCCCGTCGTCCCGCGCGCCGAGATGCTCGCCGAGCTGATGCGCCTGAAGCTCTACACGGTCGCGGTCGCGGGCTCGCACGGGAAGACGACGACGACCTCGATGGTCGGGATGGTGTTGGGCAAGGGCGGGCTCGACCCGACGGTGGTGGTCGGCGGCGTCGTCGGCGCGTTCGGCTCGAACGCGCGCCTGGGCAAGAGCGATCTGATGGTCGTCGAGGCGGACGAGAGCGACCGGACGTTCTTGATGCTCGCGCCGACCTTCGCCGTCGTCACCAACATCGACCGCGAGCACATGGACTACTACACCGACATGGAGGACATGCACGACTGCTTCACGAAGTTCGTCAACAAGGTGCCGTTCTACGGCGCGGCTGTCCTGTGCTTAGACGATCCGCACGTGCAGATGGTGATCCCGCACGTCAAGCGCCGCCGCATCACCTACGGCCTGAGCGCGCAGGCCGACATCTCCGCGCACGGCATCCGCTACGCCGAGTCGTTCGGCTCGACCTTTACGCTCTGGCGCGGGAGCGAGGTGGTGGGCGACGTGACGCTGCGCGTGCCGGGCCTGCACAACATCTACAACGCGCTCGCGGCCATCGCCGTCGGCCTCGAGCTGGACGTGCCGTTCGCCGAGATCGCCGCCGGGTTGAACGAGTTCACCGGCGTCAACCGCCGCTTCCAGACGAAGGGCGACGTGGGCGGCGTGCTGGTCGTCGACGACTACGCGCACCACCCGACCGAGATTCGCGCGACGCTGGCGGCGGCGAAGCTCAGCTCCGCGGGGCGGCGGATGGTCGTCCTCTTCCAGCCGCACCGCTACACGCGCACGAGGGATCAGATGGACGAGTTCGCGCGCTCCTTCAACAACGCGGACGTGCTCCTGATCTCCGACATCTACGCCGCGAGCGAAGACCCCATCGAGGGGATCACGGCGGAGACCCTGACGGAGGCGGTCAAGCGTTACGGGCACAAGAACGTCTTTTACGTCGGCGGGCTCGACACGGCGGTCAAGGCGCTCTTGAGCGAGGCGCGGCCCGGCGACATGGTCTTCACGCTCGGCGCGGGCAACGTCTCCGGCGCGGGCGAGCAGTTGGTCGAGCTGTTGAAGCGGAACGGCAGGCATTGATCCGTCCGATCATTGATCCACCGGCCCGTTGCCCCGGGCGCGCGGCCCGCGCCGCGAAAGGGTGGATCAATGATCCGTCGGATCAAGCGGCGGGCGGGGCGGCGGGCGGACGGCTTTGATGACAGAGGCGCAAAAAACTTTAGACGCGGAGACGCGCGACGCGCTGGTCGAAGGGATCGCGGCGCGCCTGGGGGTGCGCGCCGAGCGCGGACGCCGCTTCGCCGAGTTGACCTCTTTGCGCGTGGGCGGCGAGATCGACTGGGTCGTCGTCCCCGAGACCGAGGAGCAGGCGGCGCGGGTCGCGGGCGCGCTCGAAGAGGCGGGGGTCCCGTGGCGCGTGCTCGGCGCGGGCAGCAACGTGCTCGCCGACGACGAGCGGCACGGCTACGTCGTCCTGACGATGCGTGAGGTCAAAGGCGGGGCGGAGTTCGACGGCGAAAAAGTTTCCGTCAGCGCCGGTTATTCGCTGCCGCGGCTGTGCGTGGACGCGGCGCGCAAGGGACTGTCGGGCATCGAGGGCCTGAACGGGATTCCGGGCACGGTCGGCGGCGCGCTGTGGATGAACGCGGGCGCGTTCGGCCACGAGATCGGCAACGTCGTCGAGACCGTACGCGTCGCGCGCGGCGGAGAGATCGTCGAAGTGCCGGGCTCCGAGATCAAGTGGGACTACCGACACACGTCGTTCGGCGAGGGCGAGCTGCTGCTCGGCGCGACGCTGCGCCTGACGGCGGACGACGCGGCGAAGATCGACGCGCGGATGGAGGAGTCGAAGCGTCGCCGGATGGAGACGCAGCCGCACGGCTCGCGCAGCGCGGGCTGCTTCTTCAAGAACCCGCCGGGGTCGGGGCTGAGTACGGGCAAGATGATCGACGAGATGGGGATGAAGGGCGAGCGCAGGGGCGGCGCGCGGGTCTCGCCCGTCCACGCCAACTTCATCGTCACCGAGGGCAAGGACGCGCGCGCCTCCGACGCCCTCGCCCTCGCCGAAGAGATACGCGAGCGCATCCGCCGCGAGCGCGGCATCGAGCTTGAGTACGAGGTCGAGCTGTGGCGCGGCACGGCGCGGGCGGACGAAAGCGGCGGCGCGGCGGCGGCGGGCGAGCGTGCGACGGGCGCGGAGGCAAAGAGCGAAGAACATTCGAAGGAGGGCGACGAGCGATGACGGGCGAGAGGTCACCTGTCGCCCGTCACCGTTCACCTGTCACCACCTGAGGTAAGAGGGATGTTGAAAGAGCAAGTCATTTCAGCGCGGGGCGGCGGTCGCGGCGGCGCGGGTCGCGGCGGCGGCGACGACCGCGGCGTCGTGACGACCGACGGTCGCGCCGGGAAGATCACGCAGCGGCCCGCGGCGCGGCGCGGCGACAGGCCGCAGGCCAAGGGCGCGCCGTCGCAGCGCGTGAAGTCGAAGCGCGGCTCGTGGGGCCGGGCGCTCGCGTGGACGCCGCTGATCGCGAAGGCGCTCGTCGCCGTCTGCGCCGGGCTCGTCCTCTTCAAAGGCTACCGCGCGGCGGCTTCGTCCGCCTTCTTCGACGTGCGCTCGGTGGACGTGAGCGGCGTCTCGCAGGCTTCCGAGGATCAGATCAAACAGATCGTGCGGCGCGGCGCGGCGGCGGGCGTGTGGAAGGCAGACCTCGCGGCGCTGAGCGCCGAGATCGGGCGGCAGCCGTGGGTGCGCACCGCGGTCGTCACGCGCGTGCTGCCTTCGGGCCTGCGCGTGCGGATCTCCGAGCGCGTGCCGCGCCTCGTGGTGCGCACCGCGGCGGGGCGCTTCGTCTGGGTCGACGACGACGGCGTCGCGGTCGGCCCCCTGACGCCCGCGCAGCAGCAGCCCGCCTTCTTCATGCGCGGCTTCGACGAGTCGGGCACGGACGCGGCGCGCTCGGAGAATCGCAGGCGGGTCGAGACGTTCATGAAGCTCGAAGGCGAGTGGGTGTCGGCGGGGCTCGCGCCGCGCGTCAGCGAGTTGAACCTCGACGACCTGCGCGACGTGCGCGCGCAGCTCGCGGGCGGCGACTCGCAGATCGAAGTGCGCCTCGGCAAGGAGGACTGGACGAAGCGCCTCGGACAGGCCCTCGGCAAGCTCGACGAGCAGCGGCAGACGCCGCGCGGCGCGCTCATCACCTACATCGACATGACGCAGGGCAAGCGCGCGGTCTTCGGCTTCAACCCGCACGCGCAGCCGCCAGCCGCGGCGGTCGCCGGCGGGGACGGGACGGCGGGCGAACCGTCGGGCGACGCCGAGACGTTGAAGGCGAGCATGACGAACGCGGACGCGGCTCGCGCGAAAACCGAGGCGCGCGCCGCGAAGCCGGGCGCGAAGAAGCCCGGCGCGAAGAAGTCCGACGCGAAGAAGTCCGAGAAGAAAGAGAAGCCGCGCGAAGGCGCGCAGGCAGCCGGTCGGTCGCGCACCGGATCGGAGCGACCGCGGCGCGTGACGAAGAACGGATGAGGGGCGCGCCGGGGCGGACGTTTTAGAACCCCCTGGCCGTCGCGTTGAGGAGGTCGAGGCACAACAGGATGGCGAAACGCGGGACTCACACGGTGGGCTTGAGCATCGGCACGAGCCGCGTGACGTGCATCATCGGCGAGCCGGGCGACGCCGGGAGGCTCGACATCGTCGGCATCGGCGAGGCCGAGGCGCGGGGCCTGCGCAAGGGCGTCATCGTCAACCCGGAGAACGCGGTCGAGGCGATCCGCCACGCCGTCGAATCCGCCGAGCGCATGAGCGGGCTCGAAGCGGGCGAGGTCACCATCAACCTCGCCGGCTCGCACATCATGGGCTTCAACGGTCAGGCGATAGTCGCCGTCTCGGGCCGCGACCACGAGATCAGCTCCGACGACGTGCGGCGCGCGATCGATTCGGCCTGCGCCATCCAGCTCCCGGCGGGGCGCGAGATCGTGGATCGCCTCCCGCAGGAGTTCATCGTCGACGATCAGGACGGCATCAACGACCCCGTAGGCATGATCGGCGCGCGGCTCGCCGTCAAAGTCCACATCGTGACGAGCCCCGTGACGGCGCGGCAGAACGCGATCAACGCGGTGAACCGCGCCGGGCTCGTCGTCTCCGACATGGTACTCGATCAGCTCGCGTCCGCCGAGGCGTCTCTGACGGACGAGGACAAGGAGTTCGGCTCGGCGGTCGTCGACATCGGCGCGGAGACGACGGGGCTCGTCATCTACCAGCGCGGGGCGGTGCAGCACACGGCGGTCTTCGCGCTCGGCGGCGCGCACTTCACGAACGACATCGCGTTCGGCTTGCGCACGCCCATCCCCGAGGCCGAAAAGATCAAGCGCACGGTGGGCTACGCTTCGAGCGCGGGGCTCGGGGAGATGGAGCGCGGCGAACTGGTCGAAGTCCCTTCGGTCGGCGGGCGCGCCCCGCGCCAACTCTCGCGCCAAATACTGTGCGACATCCTACAGCCGCGCGCCGAGGAGGTGCTGATGCACGTCGCCGACGAGATACGCGAGTCGGGCTGGGAGCGGCAGCTCTCCTCCGGCGTGATCGTGACGGGCGGCGGCGCGCTCCTCGGCGGGATGGTCGAGGTCGCCGAGCAGGTTTTCGACGCGCCGGTGCGCGTCGGCTACCCCGAAAGGGATCGCTTCGGCGGGCTCGTCGAGGACGTGCAAAGCCCCGCGTGGACTGCCGCCGCGGGGCTGTCGCTCGTCGCGCAGCGCGCGCAGGCGAGCGAGGCGCGCGCCGCGCAGGGAAAACGCGGGGCGACGGGCGGACTCGGGGCGTTCGTCACGAAATTTCGTGATCGTTTCAGTGGTATTTTTTGAGAAGATGTTGTATGCTGCCGCGCCAGCCGGCACAAGATGTTGTCCGCAATATATTGGTGTCACCGGCGCGCACAGCCCAAAATAACCTCGGATGCGCTTTCCACAGGCGGCGGGCGTAAACAGAAATGAAAGGACTTCGGAGAACATGACACCGGAAAGCCGTGAGCCGGGCACCAAGCTCAACTTCTACATCGACGACGAGCCGCCGATGACGGGCGCGCGCATCAAAGTGATCGGTGTGGGCGGCGGCGGGGGCAACGCCGTCAACCGCATGATCGAGGCCGGCATCGAGGGCATCGACTTCCTCGTCGCGAACACCGACTTGCAGGCCCTGAAGCGCTCGCGCGCGCCGATCAAGATTCAGCTCGGCGGGAAGCTGACGAAGGGGCTGGGCGCGGGCGCGAACCCGGAGGTCGGTCGCAACGCCGCGCTCGAAGACACGGAGAAGATCATCGAGGCTCTGGAAGGCGCGGACATGGTCTTCGTCACGACGGGCCTCGGCGGCGGCACGGGCACGGGCGCGGCCCCGATCATCGCCTCGCTCGCGACGGAATTGAACGCGCTGACGGTCGCCGTCGTCACCAAGCCCTTCCACTTCGAGGGCAAGCGCAGGATGGAGCAGTCCGAGCAGGGCTTGCGCGAGCTGAGGGAGTGCGTGGACACGGTGATCACGATCCCGAACGAGCGGCTGCTCGGCACGGTCGACCGCACCGTCTCGCTGCAAGACTCCTTCAAGCTCGCCGACGACGTGCTGCGCCAAGCCGTGCAGGGCATCAGCGATCTGATCACCGTGCCGGGCCTCATCAACCTCGACTTCGCCGACGTGAAGTCGATCATGCAGGGCATGGGCATGGCTTTGATGGGCGCGGGGCGCGCGTCGGGCGAGGATCGGGCGCTCAAGGCGACGCAGCAGGCGATCTCCTCGCCGCTGCTGGAAGAGGCGACGATAGAGGGCGCGAAGGGCGTTTTGATCAACATCACGGGCGGGCCCGATCTGACGCTCTACGAGGTGAACGAGGCGTCGTCTATCATCCGCGAGGCGGCTGACGTGAACGCCAACATCATCTTCGGCGCGGTCATCGACGAGTCGATGCGCGACGAGATGAAGATCACGGTCATCGCCACCGGGTTCGACAAGGAAGTCTCCGACACGGGCGTCATCACCAACTCCAACACGCACCCGAACAACGCGCCGCGCTACGTGGGGCGCGAGGAGCTGCCCGCGCGCGGCGCGGCGCAGGGGCGCTCGGACGACCTCGACGTGCCCGCGTTCATCCGCAAGAAGGCGGACTGAGCGACAGGCGGGAAGCAATAACTGAGTGAGGATGAAGTGATGCGCGCCATCGCTTCATCCTTTTTCTTTCGCCCGCCGCCGTCTCTCTTTCGCCCGCCCGCCGCCCGCCGATTTTCTGTTCACCTTTCGTCCGTCGTCGCGTCATTTTGTCGCCCGCCCGCCGCCGCGAGCCTTGCCAAACGCGGATCGCTCGTGTAGCATTGCGCCAATTCCTGACAGGATTGTAATTCAACAACGGAACGACCGTTCCCGTCTTTCGACACCGTCGCCTGCGTCAAAGGCAGGCTGCCATTACCAGCGCGCCCCCGTGTTCGACACGCCATTCGTCAGCATCCCGCGTTGAACCCGTCGCCCGCGTGCGCGGCTTTCCGTTGTGAGACAAGTTGGAGGTAGGTGAAAAGGTGAACCGCAAGCTGATACGAACCACCCTGGCGGACGTGAGGAACCGCGAATCCGCCGCCCCCGTTAGCGAACGAGACTCAGACCCGCCGCGCGAGCGCGAGCGTGACCGCGAGGGCGGCAGCCCCCGCAGCGTCGGCGCGGGCGGCGGCGGCTACGCCCCGCGCTCGGGCGGCCCGACCCACTCCAGGCCCGCGCCCGCCAGGGACTCGATGATGTCGTCCTCGCGCGACGCGATCCAGAGCGGGCGCAAACGAGTCCCGCCCGCGGAGACGAACGCCGAAATCTTCTACTACAAAAAACAGATGGACTCTCACACGCAGATGGTGATTGTGCTGATGGACGGCGAGGAGATCGAGGGCACTATCGAGTGGTACGACCGCGCCGCGCTTAAGGTGAACCGCCGCGGCGCTCCCAACATCCTCCTGCTCAAGCACAACATCAAGTACATGTTCAAGGCCGAGGATCGCGACGGCGGCGGCGAGTCCGGCGGCAAGAGCTAACCGACCAGTCCGATGCTTCGGCGGCGGGCGCGCGGCGTGCGGACACCCGCCGCGCCCGCCGCGGCGCGCCTCACGATGAGCGACACCGGGCACAACGCAGGGCGAGACTCGGCGCACGCGCGCCGCCGACCGCGCATCGGCATCACGATGGGCGACCCGGCGGGGATCGGCCCCGAAGTCGTTCTTAAGGCCGTGGCCGAGGAGAGCGTGCGCGCGGCCTGCGCGCCCGTCATCGTCGGCGACGCGCAACTGCTCGCGCACACCGCGCGCAAACTCGATTTGCAGTGCGGCTACGAGATCGTCCGGCGCGGCGAGAGCCTGCCGGAAGATTCGGGCGAGCCCGTCATCTTCCACCTCGACAACATCCACGACCACGTCGAGCCGGGCGTCGAGTCGGGCGCGGCGGGCCGCGCCGCCGCCGAGTACATCGAGGCGGCGGTCGAGCTGTGCGCGGCGGGGCGGGTGGACGCGATCTCGACCGCGCCCATCAACAAGAAGGCCCTCTTCCTCGGCGGCTACTCCTTCCCCGGGCACACGGAGTTCCTCGCGCACCTGACCGGCGCGCCGGAGGTCGCGATGGCGTTCGTCGCGGCGAACCTGCGCATCGTGCTCATCTCGACGCACGTCCCGCTCTCGGAGGCGATCAGGCTCGTGCGGCGCGAGCGGATCGAGCGCGTGGTGAGGCTCGCCGACAGGGAGTTGCGGCGCTGGGGCATCGACGAGCCGCGCATCGCGGTCGCGGCTTTGAACCCGCACGGCGCGGAGGGCGGGCTCTTCGGCGTCGAGGAGGCGGCGGAGATCGCCCCGGCGGTCGAGGCGTGCCGCGAGCGCGACCGCGTGGACGTGCGCGGCCCCTTCTCGGCGGACACGGTTTTTTTGCGCGCCTCGCGCGGCGAGTTCGACGCGGTCGTCTCGTGCTACCACGATCAGGCGATGATTCCCGTGAAGTGCCTGTCGTTCGGCGAGGCGGTCAACGTCACGCTCGGCTTGCCTTTCATCCGCACCTCGGTCGATCATGGGACGGCGTTCGACATCGCCGGTCGCGGCGTCGCCGAGCATTCGAGCATGGTCGCCGCCATCGCCCTC
>DASVQC010000075.1:0-28129 GCA_036389335.1 Pyrinomonadaceae bacterium
GCCGGCGGGCGCGGAAGGCCGATCAAGCCTCCCGCCCGCCGGCGCGGCCCCGCGCTTTTCCCGCGGGCCGGCCCGCGCGCCGGCCCGGTTAAGCCTAGGCTCGATCCCGACCGTTGTGATCGACGGCGGCCTTGGTCAACAGCCCGCCGATCAGGTAGAGCACGCCGAGCAGGATGTGGACGACGTGATCCATCGTGCCGAGGTGCAGGCCGAGGGAGGCGAGGGCGTCAAACATCCGGTCGGGGCCGCTGCCGAGCAGGAAGCCGACGACGCCGAGCAGCCCGTAGACGATGCCGAAGAGGATGTCGAAGGTGCGCGCCGCGGCGAGCGAGGCCGAGAGGCCGAAGTAGAGAGAGATCGCGCCGGTCAGGATGTGGACGATGTTGTGAGTGAAGGTCAGGTGCGTGCCGATGAAGTTGGGCGTCATGGGATCGGCGGGCTTGCCCACGACGAATCCCACGATGCCGACGAGCAGCAGCACCGCGCCGACGAGTGTCGCAATCGTTTTAGCCATGTTACCGAGTAGCCTCCTTAGGGAGAAAAGGTGTGGAATCACGCGCGCGGCAAACTCCCGCACGCGCGCGGGGCAGTCGCAGCCGCCCTAGAACTACGGACATGGAGTGAAACCGGATGGATTGTACACCACTTCGCGGCGCGCGATACCACGATTTTCGCCGCCGCAGGGGCAATTTCGCCCGGCCCGGAACGGGTGCTATACTCGGCGCAAACGTGACTGCCGTTGGACGTTAGCTATTAGCCGTTAGCCGTTAGCCGGGGCCGACGCATGGCCGGAGTTAGTGCCCGGCCCGTCACTTCGATTTGTCGTCCGCCGTCAGCCGGCGTCTTTAACGTTTGACATCATCCACTGGAAAGCTAACGGCTAACAGCCATTAGCTAATCGCTTCTTATGAAAGAAGGCTGGGAAGTAGTCATCGGGTTGGAGATTCACGCGCAACTCAGCACGGAGTCGAAAATCTTCTGCGGCTGCTCGACGCGCTTCGGCGACGAGCCGAACGCGAACACCTGCCCCGTCTGCCTCGGACTGCCGGGCGCGCTCCCCGTGCTCAACTGGCGCGCGGTCGAGCTGGGCGCGCGCGCCGCGCTCGCCCTGGGTCTGCAACTCAACGAGCGTTCCGTCTTCGCGCGCAAAAACTATTTCTACCCCGACCTGCCGAAGGGCTACCAGATTTCGCAGTTCGACAGGCCGTTCTCGGAGCGCGGGGAGCTTGAGGTGATGACCTCTTTGCGCGACGAGTCGGGGCACGCGCGCGAGTGGCAGCCGATGAGGGTTCGCATCACGCGCCTCCACCTCGAAGAGGACGCGGGCAAGAACGTCCACGAGGGGCTGCCCGACACGGATCGCTTCTCCTACGTCGATCTCAACCGCGCGGGCACGCCGCTCGCCGAGATCGTCACCGAGCCCGACTTCCGCACGTCTTGGGAGGCTTACGACTACGTCAACCACGTGCGCCGCGCGTTGCAGTGGGTCGGGGCCTCCGAAGCCGACATGGAGAAGGGCAACCTGCGCTGCGAGGCGAACGTCTCCGTGCGCCGCAAGGGCGAGGGCTTCGGCACGAAGGTCGAGCTGAAGAATCTGAACTCGGTGCGCTTCATGCAGAAGGCCATCGAGTTCGAGATCGACAGACAGATCGAGCTGATCGAGTCGGGCGGCCGCGTCTCGCAGGAGACGCGTCTGTGGGACGATCACCTCGGCGAGACGCGCGTCATGCGCTCGAAGGAGGAGGCGCACGACTACCGCTACTTCCCCGAGCCCGATCTGCCGCCGCTCGTCCTGCCCGAAGGCTTCGCCGAGCGCGTGCGCGCGGAGATGCCGGAGCTGCCCGAGGCGAGGCGCGCGCGCTTCATGGAAGGGCACGGGCTCTCCTACGCCGACGCGGCGCAGCTCACGTCGGAGCGCGCGCTCGCCGACTACTTCGAGCGCGCGGCGGAGGCCGCGGGGAACGCGCGCGGGGCGTCGAACTGGATCAGGTCGGAGTTGCTGCGCGAGCTGGAAGCGGCGGGGCGCGGGGCCGACGCGTCGCCGGTCGCGCCCGAAGAGTTGGGCGCGCTCGTGCGCCTGATCGACGAGGGTAAGATCAGCGGCAAGCAGGGGAAGGAAGTGCTCGTCGAGATGTTCAGGACGGGCAGGCCCGCATCCTCAATCGTCGAGGAGCGAGGGCTCGCGCAGGTCTCGGACGCGGGCGAGATCGAGCGGATCGTCGGGGAGGTCGTCGCGGCGAACCCGAAGCAGCTCGAACAGTACCGCGCGGGCAAGGAGTCTCTGCTCGGCTTCTTCGTCGGTCAGGTGATGAAGGCGTCGCAGGGCAAGGCGAACCCGAAGGTCGTCAACGAGGCGTTGCTGAAAAAACTGAAAGGCTGATTGACCACCGATGGAGATCAAGGGTAAGAGCGCGGTCGTCACCGGCGGCACGAAGGGCATCGGTCGCGCCATCGCGGAGGCCCTCGCGCGCGAGGGCGCGAACGTCTGCGTCGGCGCGAGGGACGTGGACGAGATCAGGCGGGCCGTTGACGAACTGGGCGGCGCGGGCGACGCGCGGGCGGCGGGCGCGGTCTGCGACGTGCGCGATTACGAGTCGGTGCGCGCGCTCTTCGCGCACGCGGTCGCGGAGTTCGGCGGCGTGGATATTCTGGTGAACAACGCGGGCGTCGGCAAGTTCGGTCGCGTCGAGGGGATGTCGCCGGAGGACTTCCGCGCCGTCCTGGAGACGAACCTGTTCGGCGTCTTCTACTGCTGCCGCGAGGCGATCCCGCTGATGAAGGAGCGCGGCGGCGGCTACGTCGTCAACATCTCTTCGCTCGCGGGCGCGAACCCGCACCCCGAGATGGCGGCCTACAACGCCTCGAAGTTCGCCCTCAACGGGTTCAGCGAGGCGCTGATGCAGGAGGTGCGGCAGGACGGCATCAAGGTCAGCTACGTGATGCCCGGCTCGGTCAACACGGCCTTCGGCGGCGACGTGCCTGACGAGTCGAAGAGCTGGCAGCTTCAGCCCGCGGACATCGCGCGCGTCGTCCTCGATCTCCTGCGCCACGACGAGCGGAGCCTGCCGAGCCGCGTCGAGATCAGGCCCAGCCGCCCGCCGCAGAAGTGACGCGAGGAGGTGTCAGTCCCGTGAGAGCGTTGCTGTTCTTGATGGTCGTATCGTGGCTCGCCGCCGTCGCGCCCACTCAGGCTACAGGGCAGGCGAGCGCGGGCGCGCCGGGGCAGGCTCAGGATCAGTCGCCCGCGCCGGGCTTGGATGAGGCGGGGCGGCAACACGCGCTCGCCGTCCGGCTCTTCAACGAGAAGAAGTATGACGAGGCTCTGGCCGCGGCGAAGCGCGCGGCGGAACTGCGGGAGAAGTCGCTCGGCGCGGAGCACGCGGCCACCAGAGCCTCGCTGTATAACTTGGCGCAGGTGTACGCCGCGAAGGGCGACTACGGCGCGGCGTTAAAAGTCCTCCAGCGGCTGCTGCCCATCTACGAAAAGGTTTCGCAGCCCGGCGGCGAGGACGTGTTCAGGGCGCTCGAACAGATCGCGGTGTTCTCGTTCCGCGCGCGCAAGCTGGGCGACGCGGAGAAGGCTTACAAAAGAAACCTTGAGCTGCGCGAAGCCGCCGGCGGCGACACCCCGCAGACCGCGCGTGCGCTCGCCTCGCTCGCCTCTTTCTACCATTTCACCGGCAGGCCCGATCAAGCCAAGCCCCTCTACCGGCGCGCCGTCTCGATCTGGGAGAAGGGCGCGGCGGCCCCGCCGCCGGATTACATGACGACGGTCGAACGCTACTCTTGCCTGCTGCGCAAAGACGACCGCGACGCTGAAGCCGACGAGTTGGGCAGCCGCGCCGCCGAGCTGATGGAGCGAGGGGCGGGCGCGCGCGCCGACGCGGGCGCGGGCGGCTCGGAGATGGAAATCCGGGGCGGGGTACTCAACGGCAGGGCCGTCGTCAAGCCCGCGCCGCAGTACCCCGAGGCGGCGCGCCAGGCGCGTCAGCAGGGGGTGGTCGTCGTCCAGGTCGTGGTGGACGAGTCGGGCCGGGTCATTCTCGCGTGCGCCGTCTCCGGCCCCCGCGGGCTGAGGGACGCAAGCGAGAACGCGGCCTACGGCTGGCGCTTCACGCCGACGCTGCTCAGCGGCCAGCCGGTGAAAGTCTCGGGGACGATAACCTTCAAGTTCACGCTCTCGTGAGCCGCGGGCGAGTCTGACGGACTGAGCGGGGGCGGCGGCATGCGGTGTGCGCCGAAGGCCGGGCGAGGGCGTCCGGGCGCGAGCCGTGTCGCGCGGCGCAGTGTCGTTTAACGTCGTGAGGAAACTAGCAGCTTGAAACGTCGGGCCTGAGATGCGAGCCGTGTTGCAGCGCGTGACGCGCGCCGTCGTCAGGGTCGGCGGCGAGACGGTCGGCGAGATCGGCGCGGGGCTCGTCGTCCTTTTAGGCGTGGCGCGCGACGACGCGGAGCAGGACGCGCGCTACCTCGTCGAGAAGATCGCCAACCTGCGAATCTTCGACGACGCGGAGGGGCGCATGAACGTCTCGGTCGCGGAATCGGGCGGCGCGCTGCTCGTCGTCTCGCAGTTCACGCTCTACGGCGACGCGCGGCGCGGTCGCCGGCCTTCGTGGTTCGACGCCGCCCCCCCGGAAGAGGCCGAGGGGCTGTACGAGTTCTTCGTCGCCGCGGCGCGCGGCGCGGGGCTCGCGGTCGAGACGGGGAGTTTTCAGAAAATGATGGAGGTCGAGCTGGTGAACGACGGGCCCGTCACCATCCTGCTCGACAGCCGCAAGCTGTTCTAGCGCGCGCCGCGGGCTTGAGATCGCGCGCGTTTCGACGTACAAACTTCGCGGCGCAACCGGGCATTCACAAAACTGGCGAGAGGGAAACCGACTTTGATGAATCGAGGGACGAAAACTTTTTTCCGCGCGCTGCTGTGCGCCGCGCTCGCGCTCTCTGCGGCGTCGTGCGGCAACGCGGGCAAGGACGGCGCGGCGAATGAGGCGGGCGCGGACGAGGCGGGCGTGAAGCAGGGCGTGAAGCCCGAAGCCGACGGCCAAGCGGCGGTCGTCGAGACCGACTACGGTCGCATCGTCATCGAGCTCTACCCGAACCTCGCGCCGAAGATGGTGGAGCGTTTCAAGAAGCTGGCGGGCGAGGGGTTCTACAACGGCACGACCATCCACCGCATCGACCCCGACCTCGGCATCATTCAGGGCGGCGACCCGAACTCGAAGGACGCCGACCCGGGGAACGACGGCGCGGGCAGCTCGCCCTACCCGAACGTGCCCGCCGAGTTCAGCGACGTCCCTTACGAGCGGGGCGTCGTCGGCGCGGCGCGCACGGGCGGCGACATCAACTCCGCCAACTGCCAGTTCTTCGTCACGCTCAAACGCCAGCCCGCGTTCGAGCAGCCGGGCAACCGCTACACCGTCTTCGGCCGCGTCATCGAGGGGCTCAACAACGCCGACATCATCAGCAAGGCCCCGGTCGTCGAGGGCACGTCGCGGCCCGCCGACAAGGTTCTCGTCAAGAGCGTGACGCTCGCGCCGCGCAGCAGCTTCAAATAGCCGTAAACGGTAAACCGTGACGGGTGACGGGGAAGAAAAGGTTTCGCCCGTCACCCGTCACGGTTTACCGTTTACGGCTTTCAACTTTCACCCGTCGCGGCTTTAGATCGAGTCGTCTTCGGTCTTCGAGCGCGGGTCGAGCTCGAAGCGGTCGCGGTCGCGGCGGTCAATCTTGTCGATGAACTCCAGCTCCTCGTTGTCCTCGAAGGAGATGCCGACGGCGCGCGCGTTCTCCTCGACGAGCGACTGATCGGGCGTCGGGTTGTCGCCCGCGACCGACTCCTCGCCGCTGTCGTTCACGTCCTCCCACGAGGCGTCCGGATCGCCGCCGGAGTCGGCGGGGGACGAGGACGTGTTCTGGCGCAGGCGCTGCGCGAGCTGCTCCGGGTCTTTCGGCGCGCGCGCGATCTCCTCCTCCATGAACTGCTCGATCTCCGGGTCGGGCACGAAGTTGGGATCGTTGCTGAGGTACTCGAAGTCCTCCGGATTCTTCTTGGGCATCGCTCGTCTCCCCTCGGTGTTGTCGGTTGCCGCGACTATAACAAATGGCGCGGGGCGACGCCACACGACCCCGGCGTCACGCGCAAACAGACCACTTCCTTGACGATTCACGACCCGCCTCGTAAACTTGAATTTACTTGTTCACCCGTACACCTGAAACAAACTGACGCCGGAGCCGCGTGCCGCGGCTCGCGCCACGGGCTGGCCGCGCGCCCCCTTTTCGCGCGAACTTAAAACATCAAATGACTCATAACCTCTTCAACACGCTGCAAGAATTCGACGCCGGTCGGGGCCGCGGGGGAAAGTTCTACTCGCTGCCGCAGCTCGAACGCGAGGGCGTCGGCCCCGTCTCGAAGCTCCCCGTGAGCATCCGCATCGTCCTCGAATCCGTGCTGCGCAACTTCGACGGCAAGGTCGTCGAGGAGTCGGACGTGCGCGGGGTGGCGAACTGGCAGCCGACGGGCGAGCGCTCCGACGAGATTCCGTTCTACGTGGCGCGCGTGCTCTTGCAGGACTTCACGGGCGTGCCGCTCTTGGTCGATCTCGCGGCGATGCGCTCGGCGGTGCAGCGCATGGGGCGCGACCCGAAGATCATCGAGCCGCTCGTGCCGGTCGATCTCGTCATCGATCACTCGGTGCAGGTCGATTTCTGGTCGAGCAACGACGCGCTGCGGCGCAACATGGAGATGGAGTTCCGGCGCAACCGCTCGCGCTACCAGTTCCTCAAGTGGGGGATGCAGGCGTTCCAGAGCTTCAACGTCGTCCCGCCCGGCGTCGGCATCGTCCATCAGGTCAACCTCGAACACCTCGCGCACGGCGTCGCCGAGCGCGACGGAGTCTACTACCCCGACACGCTCGTCGGGACCGACTCGCACACGACGATGATCAACGGGCTCGGCATCGTGGCGTGGGGCGTGGGCGGCATCGAGGCCGAGGCGGCGATGCTCGGCCAGCCGGTCTACTTTCTGACGCCCGACGTGATCGGCGTCAACCTCAAGGGCAGCACCCGCGAGGGCGTGACGGCGACCGATCTCGTCCTGCGCGTCACCGAGATGCTGCGCCGCGAGAAGGTCGTCGGCAAGTTCGTCGAGTTCCACGGCGAGGGCGCGGCTTCCTTGCACCTGACGGATCGCGCGACCATCGCCAACATGGCCCCCGAGTACGGCGCGACGATGGGCTTCTTCCCGCCCGACGAGAAGTGCTGCGAGTACCTGCTCGCCACCGGCAGGAGCGAGGAGCACGTCGCCGCCTACCGCGCGTACCTACAGGCGCAGGGCCTCTTCGGCGTCCCCGCCGCGGGGCAGTGCGCTTACAGCAAGGTGGTCGAGCTCGATCTGGCGAGCATCGAGCCGAGCGTGGCGGGGCCGAAACGCCCGCAGGATCGGATCGCGCTGCAAGACTTGAAAGAGACTTTCCTCGATCTCTTGCGGAAGCCCGTCGCGGAGAACGGCTACGCGAAGGGCGTCGAGGAGATCGATCAGCGTTTCGCGGTCGGCGTCGGGCTCGACAGCATCGACGACACGCCGCTGCCGTCCATGCGTGGCGGCGGGGCGCAGGAGACCGAGTCCGCGCCGGAAGTGGTGGCGACCGAGACGGTCGGCGGGCTCGGCTCGCAGAGCGAGAAGAACACGAGCACGATCACCGAGATCGAGATGATGAACAACCGCCCGACCCCGTCGCGGATCGAGGACATCCCGCCCGACGAGTTCCCGCGCGCCGACATCGATCTCGGGCACGGCGACGTGCTCATCGCCGCCATCACCTCCTGCACCAACACCTCGAACCCGTCCGTCATGATCGCCGCGGGACTTTTGGCGAAGAAGGCGGTCGAGCGGGGCCTCAAGCCGAGCCCCGCCGTCAAGGCCTCGCTCGCGCCCGGCTCGCGCGTCGTCACGGAGTACCTGGAGAAGACCGGGCTGCAACCCTACCTGAACGAGCTGGGCTTCAACCTCGTCGGCTACGGCTGCACGACCTGCATCGGCAACTCCGGCCCGCTCGACCCGCGCATCGAGGCCGAGATTCAGGAGCACGATCTCGTCACGGCGAGCGTCCTCTCCGGCAACCGCAACTTCGAGGCGCGCGTCCACCAGTCGATCCGCGCCAACTTTCTGATGTCGCCGCCGCTCGTCGTCGCCTTCGCGCTCGCCGGTCGCGTGACCGTCGATCTGACGAAAGAGCCCATCGGCCGCGGTCGCGACGGGGACGTTTACCTCCGCGACGTGTGGCCCACGCTCGAAGAGATCGGCGCGCAGCTCGGCGCGGCGACCGACCCCGAGACCTACCGCCGCCTCTACGGCGACTTCGCCGGGCAGAACCCGCTGTGGAACGACATTCCGAGCGTGGCGGGCGAGGTCTACGAGTGGGATCAGCTCTCGACCTACATTCAGGAGCCGCCCTACTTCGAGCGCTTCAGCACGGAGCCCGGCAGGTTCACGGACGTCAAACAGGCGCGGCCCTTAGCCATCTTCGGCGACTCGGTGACGACCGATCACATCAGCCCGGCGGGCGCGATCAAGCCGTCGTCCCCCGCCGGCATTTACCTGCGCCTGCGCGGCATCGACGTTGACGACTTCAACTCCTACGGCTCGCGCCGCGGCAACCATCAGGTGATGGTGCGCGGCACGTTCGCCAACGTCCGCATCAAGAACCAGATGGTGCCGGGCACCGAGGGCGGCCTCACCTGCCTCCAACCCGTCAACGAGAAGATGAGCATCTACGACGCCTCGGTTCACTATCAGGCGGCGGGCGTCCCGCTCGTCGTCATCGCCGGGCAGGAGTACGGCACGGGCTCTTCGCGCGACTGGGCGGCGAAGGGGACGCGGCTCCTCGGCGTGCGCGCCGTCATCGCGCAGAGCTTCGAGCGCATACACCGCTCGAACCTCGTCGGGATGGGCGTGCTGCCCTTGCAATTCAAGGAGGGGACTAACGCGCAGACGCTCGGGCTCAGCGGCAAGGAGACCTTCTGCCTCGTCGGCCTGGAGAACGTCGAGATCAGGCCGCAGCAGGACATCACGCTGCACATCCACCGCACGAAGACCGAGATGGAGGAAGTCCCGGTGACTTTGCGCATCGACACGCCGATCGAGATCGAGTACTACCGCCACGGCGGCATCCTGCCGTTCGTCCTGCGGCAACTGATCGCGCAGCCCGAATAAGGCTGCGCCCCGATCCACAAATCAAGAGTCCGTCTCGGAACAGGGGATTAACCGCAGAGGGCACGGAGAGGCACGGGGGGAAGGCGCGGCCTTGCTCTTACTCCGTGTCCCTCCGCGCCCTCTGCGGTTAAAATTTTTTCGGGCCCGACCCGACTGCCGACGGCGATGATGACGAAGCTCGCGTTCACGATCTCCGGCGTGCTGTTCCTGCTGCTCGTCGCGGCGGACGTCTACGTCACGATCCTCGACGACCGCCCGCGCGTCGGGCCGCTCGGCGACACGCTCAACCGCACGGCCTGGCGCGTCGGCATCACGGTCGCGCGCCGCGTCTCGCGCACGCGCCGCCACCGCCTGCTCAACCTCATCGGCCCGCTCCTCCTGCCCTCGCTCATCATCGTCTACCTCGTCTTCCTCACCTTCGGCTTCGGCCTCGTCTACTACCCGCGCCTCGCGACGCTCTTCCGCGTGAGCCCGACGTTCGGCGAGCCGGGCTTCTGGGACGCCATCTACTTCAGCGGCATGACGCTGACGACCGCGGGCTTCGGCGACATCACGCCGCAGACGCGCGCCATGCGCATCCTCGCCGTCGGCGAGTCGGCGGCGGGCGTCGCCCTCATCTCGCTCTCGGTCACGTACCTGCTCACCGTCTACAACGCGCTGCAACGCAAGCGCGCCGTCGCGCTCAGCTTCTACCACCAGGCGGGCGAGGGCGCGAACGTCGCGGGCTTCGTCGCGCACCACTTCGTCGTCGACCGCTTCGTCGGGCTCGAAGGCGTGCTGCGCGTCGCCGCGCGCGATCTACAGTCGCTCCTCGAATCGCACGTCGAGCACCCCATCCTTCATTACTTCCACACGGTCGAGGTCTACAAGAGCCTGCCCCGCGTCCTCTTCATCGCGCTCGAAACCTGCGCCGTCATCCGCTCCTGCATCGACGAGGGGACGTACCCCAAGCTCTGCCGCCACCCGGAGGTGCGGACCCTGGAGGCGAGCGCGCGCCACGTGCTCGGCGAGTTCGTCGAGTCGCTCTCGCTCGGGGCGGGCAGGCGCAAGAGCAGCGCGGCGAAGTTCGAGGAGTCGCGGCGCTGGGGGGCGCGCTTCGGGCAGACGCTCGCGCAGTTGGCGGAGGCGGGCATCGCGACGAAGCGCGACCGCGGGGCGGGCTGGGAGGAGTACCGCGCCAACCGGGAGGAGTGGGAGGAGCCGCTCCTGAGGTTCGCGCGCCACCTCGGCTACGACTGGGACGAGGTGACGGGCGACCGCGACCTCGACTACGCGGCGGACGAGGCCAAGGAGCGCCCGCGCCCGGGGGGCGGCGACGCGGGCGTCGGGCGCGAGAAGTCTACGATTTAGACTTCGCGGCCCGTTGGTGCTAAATTCTTCACAGTGTTTACGCCGAGAGCCGACAACCCCCGCGCGAATCTACCGAAAAAAGTATAAGGAGCGATCCCATGTCTTCAGCGCAAGCCACGTCCGAGACGCCCCGCCGCTACCAACTCTTCATCGACGGCAAGTTCGTGGACGCCGAGTCGGGCAAGACCTTCACGACGCCGAACCCGGCGACGGGCGAGACGCTCGCCGAGGTCGCCGAAGCCGACAAGGCCGACATCGACAAGGCCGTCCAAGCCGCGCGCCGCGCCTTCGAGGGCAAGTGGTCGCGCGTCTCCGCGCGCGACCGCGGGCGGATGCTCTACAAGCTGTCGCAGCTCGTCGAGTCGAAGACGAAGGAGCTGGCCGCGCTGGAGACCGCCGACAACGGCAAGCCGATCCGCGAGTCGCAGTACATCGACATGGCGGGCGTCGTCGAAAACTTCGAGTACTTCGCGGGCTGGGCGACGAAGATCGAGGGCGAGACGATCCCCGTCCCCGGCCAGTTCTTCAACTACACGCTGCGCGAGCCGATCGGCGTCTGCGGCCAGATCATCCCGTGGAACTTCCCCCTGCTGATGGCGGCGTGGAAGCTCGCGCCCGCGCTCGCCGCCGGCAACACCGTGGTGCTGAAGCCCGCCGAGCAGACGCCCGTCACCATCCTCGAACTCGCGAAGCTCATTCAGGAGGCGGGGTTCCCCGAAGGCGTCGTCAACATCGTCCCCGGCTACGGCGAGACGGCGGGCGCGTCGCTGGCCGCGCACAAGGGCATCGACAAGATCGCCTTCACCGGCTCGACCGAGGTCGGCAAGATGATCGCGCACGCGGCGGCTGACAACCTGACGAAAGTCTCTCTGGAGCTGGGCGGCAAGGCCCCGAACATCGTCTTCGCCGACGCCGACATCGAGCAGGCGGTGAGCGGCGCGATGATGGGCATCTTCTTCAATCAGGGGCAGGTCTGCTGCGCGGGCTCGCGCATCTTCCTCGACGAGCGCGTCAAGGACGAGTTCCTCGACCGCTTCAAGGCGCGCGCCGAGAAGATCGTCGTGGGCGATCCGATGAACGCGGCGACGCAGATGGGGCCGCAGGTCTCCGAGGAGCAGCTCAACCGCATCAAGGGCTACTGCGACATCGCGACGGGCGAGGGCGCGACCGTCTTCGCGGGCGGGTGCTCGCCGCAGCTCGACGAGAAGTTCCAGAAGGGCTACTTCTTCCAGCCGACCATCTTCAGCGACGTGAAGAACACGATGCGCGTCGCGCAGGAGGAGATTTTCGGCCCCGTCACCTCCGTCATCACCTTCACGGACGAGGACGATCTCGTCCGGCAGGCCAACGACACCATCTACGGACTCTCCGCCGGCATCTGGACGCGCGACATCACGCGCGCGCACCGCTTCGCCCGGGAGGTGCACGCGGGCACGGTCTGGATCAACACCTTCAACATGTTCAACGCCGCCTCGCCCTTCGGCGGCTACAAGCAGTCCGGCTACGGGCGCGAGATGGGCCACCACGCCCTCGACCTCTACACGCAGATCAAGAGCGTCTGGGTCGATCTCTCCGGCAAGCCCATCGGCTGGTACGGGAACTGAAAACGATGAAGCAGGAACGATGAACGACGAAGTGAAAGCGACTTCCTTAACTTCATCGTTCATCGTTCCCACTTCATCGTTTTTTTCTGGCATCCCCCGCCGGCGGCGTGACATCGCAGCACGGGTTAATTTTCGCTCTCCCACCACGACCCTGATCCTTCAGCGGACTTGAAAGGAGAAGCCATGCGCTCGCACATCAGATCAATCGCCGCCGTCCTCGCCCTCGTCGGGCTGCTGTCCGTGACGGCCCTCGCCAAGAAGACCATCAACGAGATCAACGCCGACCCCAGCCGTTACCACAACAAGAAAATCTCCATCGTCGGCACCGTCACGGACAGCTACGGCGTGCTCGGCCAAGGGGCTTACGAGATCGACGACGGCACGGGCCGGATGTGGGTCGTCGCCGAGCGCGCCGTCCCGTCCAAGGGCGCGCGCGTCGAGGCGAAGGGGCGCATCATCACGGGCTTCGTCTTCCGCGGCAGGAACATGGGCACCGTGCTGCAAGAGTCGGATCGCAAGGCGAAGGATCACTGATCCGGGCGGCTTCCGTCATTCCCCCGCGATGAAGATCATACGCAGTCTCGAAGCGGAGTTCGCGCGGCTGCACGGGCGCTCGGTGGCGCTCGTGCGCGCCGTGCCGCCCGACCAACTCTACCGGCAGCCCGAAGGGGCGGGCGGGCTCCTGCTCGACTCGTGCGGCGAGCACCTGCTGCGCTCCGCGGCCTCCGTCGAGCAGACCTTCGGCGGCATCACCGCGACGCTCTGGGACGACCCGTTCGAGTGGACGCTCCCGGAAACGCTCTCGACGCCGCGGCTCGTCGAAGAGTACCTCGACGAGGTGGAGGCGACGCGCCGCCGCGGCTTCGCGCTCGTGAAGACGGACGCGGAACTCTCCGAAGAGATCGCCGTGCCTTCGGGCGAGATGAGGCCGCTCGCCGCGCTCTTCGTCGAGACGCTCGCGCGCGCCGCGCACCAGCAGGGCCGCGCCTTCGCCGTCTTCCGACTCTTCTCCGACGCGCGTCTGCCCCCGCTCTGAGCGCGCGCGCGTCGCCGCCGCGTTCGCGCGCGCCGCGCCGGACGAACTTTCAGAGTCACGGGGTCGTAAGGCAACTGCGTCACACACAGCCGTGAGGTGACGCCGCCGCCGTCAACTCTTTCGCGCCGAGGTCTCCCTGATGTTCTGTCCCAAGTGCGGTCAATCGCAGGTCTCCGAACAGGTGCGCTTCTGCTCGCGCTGCGGCTTCCCGCTCGGCGGCGTGACCGACCTGCTCGCGAGGAACGGGATCGCGACGCACCAACAGGCCGACGCGCCGCGGGTGTCGCCGCGGCGCAGGGGCATGAGGCGGGGCGGCAAGCTGATGTTCTTCGGCGTGATCATCTCGCTCATGCTGGGCATTCTGGTCGGGGCGACGGACGGCCCCGGCGAGGTGGTCGCGCTGAGCGCCGTGATCTTCGTCGCCGGGTTCTTCCGCGTCCTCTACGCGCTCCTCTTCGAGGACAAGTCGCCCGCCCCGCCCCAGCCGCCCGAGCAGGCGGCCTACGCCCAGCACGCCGCGGGCGCACAGTTCATCCCCGGCGCGCGCGGCGCGGCTCTGCCGCACGGCGATTTCGTCCCCGCGCGCGCCTCTTTCCCGCCCCGACAGGACACCGCAGAGATCGCCCCGCCCCCCAGCGTGACCGATCACACCACGCGCTTACTCAGGGACGAGGACGAAGCGCCCGGGCGCTGACGCCGCGCCGCGCGACGCCGCAACCGTCACGCCGCCCGCCGCCGCCCGCCGAAGGCGCGCGCCAATGCACACGAGCGAAGCGACCCGCCCGAACGAACAGCCGCTCGCCGCACGACTGCGCGCGCGGATCGCGCGCGAGGGCGCGTTGACCTTCCGCGACTGGATGGCCGCCGCGCTCTACGACGAGCGCGGGGGCTACTACCGCCGCGCCGACATCACACGCTGGGGCCGCGCGGGCGACTACCGCACGAGCCCCGAACGCTCGCCCCTCTTCGCCGCCACCTTCGCGCGCTACTTCGCCTCGCTCCACGAAACGCTCGGCTCGCCCGCGCGCTGGACGATCCGGGAGTCGGGCGCGGGCGCGGGCGATTTCGCCTCGGTCGCGCTCGAAACGTTGGCGCGCGAGCACCCGCGCGTCTTCGACGCGACGCGATACGTCGTCGAAGAGATCGGCGAAGCCTCGCGCGCGAGGGCCGCCGCACGGCTCGCGCCGTTCGCCGACCGCGTGGAGTTTCGCGGCCCGCGCGAGCCGGGCCCGCCGCCCGGCGTCGGCGTCGTCTTCTCGAACGAGCTGATCGACGCGCTGCCCGTGCACCGCGTCCGCGCGAGCGGCGGGCGTCTGCGCGAGCTGTGCGTAGGGCTCGACGCGGGCGGGGAGTTCTGCTGGGAGGAGCGCGAGCCCTCGACGCCGCTGCTCGCGGAGCACTTCGCGCGGCTCGGCGTCACGCTGTCCGAGGGGCAGCACGCAGAGGTCAACCTCGAAGCGGACGGGTGGCTCGCCGCGTGCGCGTCGCGCTTGGCGCGCGGCTACGTCGTCACCGTCGATTACGGCGCGACCGCGCGCGAACTCTACGACGCGGCGCTCCGGCCCGGCGGCACGCTCCGCGCCTTCCGCGCCCACCAATTCTGCGAAGACCTGCTCGCGGGCCCCGGCGGGCAGGACATTACGGCGACCGTCAACTGGACGCAGCTCGAACTCGCGGGGCGCGGGGCGGGGCTCGAAACCGTGTCGCTCGAAAGGCTCGACAAGTTTTTAATGCGCGCCGGCGCCCTCGGACAGCTCGAAAGCCTCGCGGCGCGCGCCGCCGACGAGGCCGAGCGCGCCGCGCTGCTCGTCTCGGCGAGGGAGATGATCCTGCCGGGCGGGATGTGCGAGAGTTTCCAAGTCCTCGTGCAGAAAAAGTAACCCCCCGGCAACAGTTTCACACACGCGCCCTGATAAGTTGCCGGTCGCAAGTTTTATTACGCCGAATCAACACCGAGGACTCAAACGATGGGCGAAGCAACAGGGACGCAGGAAGCGCGCTTCTACGCCGGGGACGTGGCGGAGCTGGCGCGGCGCAACGAGAATTTTCGGCAGGTGCTCTTCACGACCGGGCGGTCGCAGCTCGTGCTGATGGCGATCCGAGCGGGCGAGGAGATCGGCGAGGAGACGCACGACGAGGTGGATCAGGTGCTCGCCTTCGTCCAGGGCGAGGGCGAAGCCGTGCTCGGCGGCGAGCGCCGCGCGGTGAGCGCCGGGAGCGTGGTCGTCGTCCCCGCGGGCACGCGGCACAACTTCATCACGAAGGGCGACGCGACGCTCAAGCTCTACACCGTCTACACGCCCCCCGAACACCCGGACGGCACCGTCCACCGGACGAAAGCGGAGGCCGACGAGTACGAGCGCGAACACCACCACTGAGCCGCCCGAAAGACCTACCAACGAGGGCCGGGGGCCGGACATATCGCCCGGCCCCCGGCCCTCGTGACAACCTCCCGCCTTTAGAAAACCTTCATCGCACTAGGAAACGACGTAATTTTCAGACAGGCTAACGTGATCACGAACAATTAAGTTCTTCCCTGAAAAGGGCGTAAGCCCTTTATTTTCGACTGACCCTGAGCACGAGTTAAGAAATAAAGTTCTTTCCTAAAGCCTCGTCTCACGTCGGGGCAGAGAATCGAGTGAACAATAAAGTTCTTCCCTAAAAGTGCTTTCTTGCCCAAGCGTGGGGACGGAGGTGTTGCTGGCTTTAGATTGCCTAAGATGCAGTAAACTTAAACGGCATGCGCGGTATTGACTATGGCCTCCGCCCGCCCGTCGTCCGTGATAAGTACGTTGCTTACATACCGCTGAAGAATGAGAACCATAAAATATGTCCCCCACAACCTTCCAATTGAGTACTACGATCGCGGTAATGCGAGGAGTGGCCCGTCAGGGTATCCAAACCATATCCATGAATCGCCCCGGCCGGGCGAATTTGTTTAAGCTGTCGAAACCAGTTGAACTATAATTCGAATGACGAACATTGATTCCGTGCCTTAGGTCACGCGTAATAGATTTATGGTTAAACCGCTCTGCTTTGTTCTCATGCCCTTCGGCAAAAAGCCTGATGCTGCCGGTGCCGTCATTGATTTCGACGCCGTCTATAGAGAGTTAATAGCACCTGCTATCGCCGAGGCCGGGATGGAGCCCTTGCGCGCCGATGAGGAGATGACCGGCGGGATCATCCACAAGCCCATGTTCGAGCGCCTGATTCTCTGCGAGTACGCCGTTGCGGACCTGACCACGTCGAATGCCAACGTGTTCTATGAACTCGGGCTGCGTCACGCCGTCAGGCCTTGGAGCACCGTCTTGATTTTCTCGAAAGGCGGCAGCCAACTTCCATTCGACGTCGCGCCGTTGCGGGCGCTGCCTTACCAGTTGGGCCCTGATGGCGCACCCTCTGACGTCGAGGCATCAAAGAATGCACTAGCGCGACGCCTCGCTGAGGCGCGGCAGTTAGCGGCGGATAAGCCGTCAACAGACTCCCCCATTTATCAACTCGTCGAAGGCTACCCCAACGTTGCGCACAAGAAGACGGACATATTCCGCGAGCAAGTCCGTTACTCTGCCGAGAAGAAGGAAAAACTCGCTAGTGCACGGAGGCAGGGGGTTGAAGCTGTGCGGGCGATAGGGAAGGAGCTGGAACCGATCGGCGAGCAGGAATCGGGAGTGGTGATTGACCTTTTCCTCTCATATCGCTCTGGTAAAGGTTGGCAGGAGATGGTTGACTTGGTGCAAAAGATGCCGCGTCCGCTGGCTACGACCGTGATGGTACAGGAGCAGTTGGCTCTGGCACTCAACCGACTCTCACGACGCGACGAGGCCGAGCGAGTCCTCGCAGAATTATTGGAACATAGGGGGCCGAGCAGCGAGACCTACGGCATACTCGGGCGCGTTTACAAGGATCGCTGGGAAGACGCCCTTAAAAGGAACGAGAAAGTTATAGCGCAGGGGCAACTCAATAAGGCAATTGACGCCTACTTGAAAGGCTTCGAGACGGATTGGCGCGATGTCTATCCGGGCATCAATGCTGTCACCCTGATGGAGCTCAAAGATTCTCCTGACCCGCGACGCGAAAAGCTCATTCCGGTCATTTCCTATTCTGTCGAGCGCCATATAGCTGTTGGTAAGCCCGACTACTGGGATTACGCAACACAACTCGAACTCGCCGTAATCGCCAGGGACGAACAGGGTGCTTTAGACGCGCTGAGTAACGCGCTTACCGCAGTCCGGGAGAGATGGGAGGCGGAGACGACCTTACGCAATCTACGCTTAATAAGGGAAGCCCGAGAGCGTCGTCATGAGATCATACCTGAGTGGGTTAAAGATGTTGAGAACGAGTTAGGAAAGTCCGCATAGGAGTAGGATTCACTTGCGCTTGTGCGGGTGTCTTCAAGCCTCAGCGCGGAGTATGTCGACGTGTATGCAATTCCTATCCAAGTAGAAACGGGACGGGCAACATCGAGGTGATGGAGATGGGTGGAGAGAGATAAGTAATTACCCTTCCCCGAAGGCTCGCTTTCCTGGCCTGAGACGGCCACAGATTTCACCGCCGGCCCACCGCTGAGGTAGCTATGAAACTAATGAAGAAATTGGAGCCCTCCGGCCCGAAGCGAATACTTGCATTAGACGGTGGCGGGATTCGCGGCGCTTTAACCCTCGGTTATCTTGAGAGGATCGAGAATATTCTGCGCCTTCGTTATGACAGGCCGAGCTTGAAGCTATGTGATTATTTTGACTTGATTGGCGGCACGAGCACGGGCGCTATCATTGCCGCCGCCTTGGCGATTGGTAAGGAGGTCTCAGAACTCAAGGAGATGTACTTGAGATTAGGGGAACGGGTCTTTACCAAGAATAAGTGGGGGTGGAAACGTTTCTGGCGGGCAACTTTCAGCGAGACGCAGCTCAAAGCCGAGTTAGAGAATGTGTTCGGAGACCTAACCTTCGGGCATAATGAAGGCAGTACGCTAGTCGAGCCCGGAGCCCCATCCATCAAGACCGGTCTCTGTATTGTTACCAAGAGGGCCGACACCGGCAGTACTTGGCCCATAATCAATCACCCGGAGGGTGCTTATTTCTCCGATAACCGAGGCATGTTATTGCGAGGCGTCATTCGGGCCAGTACAGCCGCGCCAACTTATTTCGAGGCGGAAAAGCTTGAGGTGGGCGAAGGGCAAATTGGAATCTTTGTTGACGGCGGCGTCAGCATGGCGAATAACCCGGCCCTCCAGCTTTTCCTGATCGCCACCTTGAGAGGCTTCCCCTTCCATTGGCCGCTAGGGGAAGACAACCTGCTATTGGTTTCTCTTGGAACCGGGACATGGAAACCAGTCGCGGGAGTGGATGCCGTGACCGGCGCTTCGAAGTTAAGCTGGGCAGAGAGGGTGCCGGCAATCCTCATGAACGATGCTAACAGGCAGAATCAGCTTTTACTACAGTATCTTTCTAAAACAAAAACCCCTTGGAAAATTGACGGGGAAGTAGGCAATCTCTCCGACGACCTACTCACGTCAGAACCTGCTCTCACTTACCTCCGGTATAATGCATGCTTGGAGACTAACCCGCTACAGTCCCTCGGACTCGGTTCGCTAGTTAATGAGCTCGACTCTTTGCGCAAAATGGAGGTCGGCGAAAACTGTCAGGATTTAATGACCATCGGCGAGCGTGCCGCTCAGCAGGACGTTACCCCCGACCACTTCCCGCCGGTCTTCGATCTAACATGAGGGACTGCTTAGTGATCCTTACTTTGGCAGGTCGTCGCATTGACGCGAGGGGGGCAAAAGATGCCCGATTCCCGCTAAGGAATGCCAACAGGGTCGCTAAAGAGGTTCAGTCCCGATTTGAATCTCTAGCGGTCGGCGTGTTGGTCAGCTCTGCCGCCTGTGGCGCGGACCTGATAGCTCTAAATGCGGCTAGAAAATTGGGGATCAGGAGTCGCATTGTGCTCCCCTTCGCGCCCAGGCACTTCCGCCAGACTTCCGTGATAGACCGCCCTGGGAATTCAACCTGGAACTGGGGCACCCTATTCGATGAGTTCATCAAAAAAGCAAATGATACTGATGATTTGATAGTACTGCCGCGCAGGGGTGGCGGGACAGGTGCTAAGACGTCAGCTTATGTTGAAACAAATCAACGTCTTATCACCGAAGCGCTGAACTTATCTCGACGCGGGGCCTACTGCGATCAGGGCGATTCAGGTAAAGAGCAGAATAGAGCGATGATCATATGGGAAGGTAGATCACGTGGCGAAGATGATTTGACCGCAGAATTCGCAGAGCGGGCGCAGCAGGCCGGGATGACTATCGAAGAGGTGAATACAGTTTGATTGGAAATGCCTGTGAATAAGGTGCCGACGGGTAGCGTCGCCGCTCCCAGCCGGCATGTCTCGCAGATGTAAGGCCCGTGCAGATTCGAGCCCTTTAGCAGGATGCCGCCGAGGTCGGGAAGGGTGATTATCTCGATAACGTTCGTGTTGCTTTTATCCAAAGTCGAGGCCGTGAGGTATGCAATCGCCGGGGCAGCGGCAGTTCGGACAAGGCCGCCGCCCTCGTTTACGTCTCGCTCTCGGACGGCGCACACACCGAGCGCCGATGCCTGATGCTTCCCCCGGCGACCGCCACCTCATACCTGGGCGTGCCTCGCTGGCGACACTCGACCTCCTGCGCGGACGGTCGATTTGAAAACCCGAGGGTAGAGAACTACTCTCCGCGTGGGGGCCGAAATTTCTTTGAGCGAGTTCGACGCCGCGTCGGAATTCCTTAAGACCCGCGTGCGTCAACGAGCCGCTTGCACCGCCGGCTGCGTAGGCTTCGGCGGAGTCGCCCGCTGCGACTCAATCTCACCCTCCTTTACCCCGCGCCATAGCCACACGTTGCCCTTCGCATCTCCGCCGAAGAGCATTCGGTCGTCGGGCGAGAAGGCGAGCCGGAAGAATATGCTATCGGTGGTGGAAGTCTGCGGAAGAACTTAATTTCCACAGGGAACAACTTAATTACTCCAGTGAACAACTTAATTTTCCATGGACAAAACGCCTTGGGCTAGAAGATTGAGAACTTGATGGTCAGGTATTTCTTCGGGTTCTGGCGGAAGTCGTAGATCAGTTTGACGGTCTCGGAGGAGAGCTGGTTGACGTTGTTGTAGAGCTTGTCGTCGTAGAGGAGCTTGCCGGCGGTGCCCTCGCCGCGCTGGACGCTGGCGACGATGTTGTCGACGCGCTCGGCGGTGGTGTTGAAGCGCGCGATGGCGGCGCGGGTGTCGTTGTAGAGGGTCTCGTCGGTGAGGAGCTTGCCGGCGGTGCCGCGCCCGGCGCGGATGTCTGCGGTGACGGCGTTGATGTCGTCGGCGGTGCGGTTCAGGCGCGCGAGGGTGGAGCGCGCCTCGTTGTAGATGGCGTCGTCATTCAGAAGCTTGCCGGCGGTGCCGCGCCCGCGGCGCAGGTCTTCGGCGATCTCGTTGAGGCGGGCGGTGATGGCGGAGACGTTGTTGTAGACCGCCGGATCGTTGACCAGTTTCGCCGCCGTGCCCTGGCCCGAACGCAGCTCGCGGATGACGGCCTGCGCCTCCCTCACCGTGAGGTTGAGGTTGTCGTAGAACGCCTCGTCGTTGACGAAGCGACCGAGCGTGCCCTGCCCCTCGTTGATCTTGGTGGTGATGCCGGTCATCTGCTCGGAGAGGCGGTTGAGCTGATCGACGAGCTGGTTGCCGGAGGCGGTGAGCTGCGCCATGCCGCCCTCGGTCGTCGTGGGCAGCTCGGCGTTGTCGGGGACGGGCTTGCCGAGCGCGGTGCCGGTCGTGATGCTGATCACCTTGTCGCTGCCGAGCAGCGAAGGCGAGGTGAGCTGCGCCTTCGAGTCGGTGCGGATGAAGTCCGTGATGGGCTTGCCGTCCACCGTGCTGTCGACGGAGAGCAGCGCCTCGACCCGCGCGTCTTTGGGGTCGTCGGTCGGGGGCAGCAGGTTCACGTCGTCCACCCGCCCGATCCTGACGCCCGCGAGGCGCACCTCGCCGCCCTTGCGCAGGCCCTCGGCGGTCTCGAACTTCACCTTCAGGTGCTTCTTCGACTTGAACGAGATGTCGCCCGAAGCGTTCAGGATCAGCACGATCAGCACGATGATGGCGACCATGATGAAGATGCCGACGCGCACCTCGCGCAGTCCGATGGTTTTTCTGGCTGGAGGCATGTTAGCTGCTAGCTGTTGGCTCTTAGCCGTTAGCTAATAACTGCTAGCCGGAAACCCGCGGCGTTTCCGTTCGGCTAAAAGCTAAGAGCTAACAGCTAAAGGCTAAGTGCTATCCTTTCACCGTCCCCGCAGGAACTTTTTGATGTACGGATCGTCGGTCTTCTTGATCTGCTCGTCCGTGCCGCTGAAGATGATGTGGCCGTCGCGCAGCATGAGAATCTTCGTGTTGATGAGGCAGAGCTTCTCGCCCTCGGGCTCGAACATGACCTCGCCGTCCTCGCCGACCGCCGCGTACTCGCCCGTGATGTACTCGATGTTGTTCATCTCGTGCGTGACGAAGATGGACGACACGTCCTCCAGATCGCGCAGCTTGATCGCCAGCTCGCAGATCGTGCGCGCCGTCGGCGGGTCGAGCCCGGCGGTCGGCTCGTCGAACATGACGATCTCGGGCCCGCCGACGAGCGCGCGCGCGATGCCGACCCGGCGGCGCATGCCGCCCGAAAGCTCGGCGGGCATCTTGTCGATGGCGTCCTCCATGTTGACGAAGCGCAGCATCCGCCGCACCTCCTGCTCGACCTCGTCCTCGGGCACGCCCTGCTCGTGCAGGCGGTAGGCGACGTTGTCGTAGACCGAGATCGAGTCGAAGAGCGCGCCCTCCTGAAAGATCATGCCGAAGCGCTTGCGCACGTGCATCATCTCCGCCTCGTTGTAGTCCGTGATGTCCTCGCCGTTGACGATGATGCGCCCGGAGTCGGGCTTCAGGAGCCCGAGGACGAGCTTGATGGTCGTCGACTTGCCGCCGCCCGAGCCGCCGAGGATGATCTTGCACTCGCCCTTCATCACCTTGAAGGAGAGCCCGTCGAGAATCTTCCGCCCGTCGAACGAGAGGTGCACGTCCCGGAACTCGATGGCGGGCAGCGCGCGATCCTCGTTCTCCACCTCGGCGAAGGTCGTCTCCGCCGCGGCGTGGCTCACCTGATTGTCCACCTCCGGCGCGCCCGTCCGGTTGATCTCTGCGTCGGTTGTAGCCATGCGTCCTTAAGTTATAGTTTCACTTGCCCGGCATGTCGAGGACGACCTGCAGGGCCTTCGCCAGAAAGAAGTCCGCGATGATGACGACGATGGAGGCGGTGACGACCGCCGAGGTCGTCGAGCGCCCCACGCCGACCGTCCCGCCGTCCGTGCTCAGGCCCTTCTGACAACTGATGCTGCCGATGATGAGCCCGAAGACGAGCGGCTTGATGATCCCGCCGAGCAGATCGTTCGAGGTGATGCCGAAGCGCACCGAGCTGACGAAGGTCTCCGGGGCCATCCCGTAGAGCATCGTCGCCACCGTGCCGCCGCCGATGATGCCGAGGATGTCGGCGGTCACGGTCAGGAGCGGCATCATCAGCAGCAGCGCCAGCAGCCGCGGCGCGACGAGCTTGCGCACCGGGTCCGTGCCGAGCGCGCGCATCGCGTCGATCTGCTGCGAGACGACCATCGACCCCAGCTCCGCAGAGATCGCCGACCCGACGCGGCCCGTCACCATCAGGGCCGTCAGGACGGGCCCCAGCTCGCGCACGAGCGAGAGCGCGACGAGGTAGCCGGTCTGATCCTGCGCGCCGTAGGACTTCAGCGTCGGGAAAGTCTGGAGCGTCAGGACGCCGCCCGTGAAGAAGCCCGTGAGGAAGATGATCGGCAGCGAGCCGACGCCGATCACGTCCATCTGCGCGAGCATCTCCGTGATGTAGGAGGGGCGGCGGAAGAGGCGGCGCGCGGCTTGCGCCACCAGCAGGCTCGTCTCCTGAACTTCGAGCAGGGAACGGATGGCAAAGTTCATGCGTTGACTCGGGGTGCAGGGAACACGCGCGGACTGTGGTCGGCGCGCGACGCCGAACGCGAAACGCCGCCGGAAGACGATGCGGCGCTCATACTTGAGACTCACCGCGCGGACGTGGAAAGTGCGAGACGGGTCTGCGGACGGCGAACAGTGCGAGGTCATGATGCGAGAAGAACGGGCGGTGCGTCAAGAGTGTCGACGCCGAAAGGTCGGATTCGTGAGAGGGCGGCGGGTCGGAAGATGCGCGCCGGCGGCGTGAATTTTAAGTGGCGGCTAGGTTCCGGCTCCCCTCTAACCCCCTTTGCCGTTCCCTGCGGCGGGCGGTGATCGGAAGCATTCAACGCGGAGACGCGGGAGGGAGACGCGAGAGGGGGGCGGGGTGGAAATTAAATGAGGGGGGCGGGGTGGAAATTAAATCAGGACGCCGACAGATTTTATGAGACGGTGGCCGCGCTGCCTTTCCTCGTCAGGGGCGCGGGCGGCGGCCCGCCTCGATCTGACGGCGCGGGGGAGTGGGCACGGCCTGCGCGTTGGCGTTGGGGGCGCCCGCGCCCGGCGCGGGCCGGTTGGGTTCGCGCGGGAGCCGCCGCGCGCCGGGCCGCGACTCGATCCCCAGCGCGTTGCGACGCCGCCGACGCTGATCGAGCATGGCACGACGCCGCAGCTCTCGGAACGTCACCAACTGTTCGGGCTTGAGCACGCGGCGCACCTTCAGCTCGGCGTCGGCGCGCGCGCGCACGCGCGCCGCTTCCGCCTCGGCGATCTCGCGCGAGCGCGCGTCTATGAGGGACTCGTCGGCTGACTCGGCGTAGATGGCCTCTTCGAGCGCGCGGCGCGCGCGGCGGACGCGCGCGTTGTCGAGACGCGCGCGCTCCTCGGTCTCGCGGCGAATCTCCGCGATGCGCGCGCGCTGCTCAGGCGTCAGGTTGAGGGCGCGCATCAGCTCCGACTGGTCGGGGCCGGGCTGCGACTGTTGCCGCCGCTCCTGCGCCGCGCGATCAGCCTGCGCGACCGCCTGCGCCCCGCCCTGCGCCGCCGCCCGCGGCGCGACGACGAGCGCGAGCGCCGCGACAATCGCGCCTGAGATTCTGTTTCTACGCGCAATCATTTCATTCGACGTTTCATTCGACGTTTCATTCGACGTTCTTCAGGCCCGCGGAACTCGCGCCGCCACTTCGGCGCGGCCCGTCTCGCTCGGAACCATCGTCAATCGTTCGCGCCGCCGATCAGGTCGAGCAGGCGCGGCAGATCGTCTTCGTCGCGCGGGCCGCGCCGCGCGGGGGATTTACGCGGGGCGCTTGCGCCGCCCGCGCGGCGCGGACGATTCGCGCCCGCCGCGGAAGTCGGCTGCTGCGCCGCCGTCTCCGGCCCGTCTGATGAGACCTCATCGTAAACCGCCTCGATGTTCGCGGCGCGGCTGTCTTCGAGCTGCGCGCGCGCGTCTTCGAGCTGGCGCACGGCGGCGTCGCGCTCGGCGATCAGCTGATCCAGCCGGGCCGCGTCGCCGTTAACCGCGCCCCGCGGCTGCTGTCCGTTCGCGGGCGCGGGGGCGGCGCGCCACACGCCGGTGCGGACGGCGATGCGGTCGCCCTCGCGCCTCACTTCGACGTTGAAGACGGCGAGCGCGGCGAGCGCGCAGACGACGACAGCCGCCGCGACCGAGCCGTAGCGCAGCCACGCGGGCGAGAGGGCGAAGAACCCGCGCAGGGCGTTCAGCGCGGAGCGGCGCGCGGGCGCGACGTTGAAGGCCGGCGGCGCGCCTGCCGGGCTCAAGTCCGCGGCAAGGCCGCCGGGCGCATGCGTCAATACTTCCGCGCGCCAGCCGCCCACCGCCTCGCGCACCTGCGTGAACGCCGCCAGCTCGTCGCGGCACGCGGCGCAATGCGGGAGGTGTCGCTCGAAGCCCGCGCGCTCCGCCTCGGTCGCTTCGCCGTAGAGGTAGCCGACGAGCTGCTCGCCGCGCCCGCAGGGGTTGGTCTCCTGAATCTTACTCATGCCCTCACTCCAAACTGATCGCCGCCGACCGTTAACGTAAAACTCCTCAGACGTTCGCCGCCGCGCCGTGCTTTTCGAGCCGCATCCGAAGCTGCTTGAGCGCGGTGTAGAGGCGGCTCTTGACCGTGCTCAGCGGCACGCCCAAAGTGTCGGCGATCTCCTGAAACGTCAAGTCCTCGAACTCCTTCATCACGACGACCGAGCGCAGCTCCGGCGGCAGCGAGTTGACGGCGCGCCTGACGTCTTGGCCGCGCTCCCGACCTTCCGCCCGCGCGTCCGGCCTCGCCTCCGGAGTCGAGGCGAACTGCGCGCCGCCCGCCTCCTCCTGCGCTTCGAGCGATGTCTCGCCGCGCACCTTCGCGCGCCGCTGCCGCGTGATGCACTGGTTGACGGCGATGCGGTGCAGCCACGAGGAGACCTTCGCGTCGCCGCGGAAGCCCGCGAGGTTGCGGAAGGCGGCGGCGAAGGTCTCCTGCGTCGCGTCGCGCGCGTCCTCCTCGCGCCCGAGGATGCCGTAGGAGAGGGCGAAGATGCGCCGCTCCCAGCGGCGCACGATCTCTCCGAAGGCTTCGGCGTCGCCGGCCTGCGCCATCTCCACGATCTGCTCGTCGCTCGTCCCGACAGTCTCCATCGCGCCTTTCAGGGGCGGCCCGCCCCCTCGTCCGAGCGACTCGAACGAGCGCGCTCGAAAATTTAGACGCCCGCGCTAACCCGCTGGTCTGGAAAATTTTACGCGCGCGGCGGGCCGAACTACCAGCGCGCCGGGGGCCGTTGTCCGGTCGCGCCCCGGGGCTTTACGGGCCGTGGAAGTTGGGCGTTGACAGTGTTTGCCGCCGCCACGTACTATGAATTCGGCTGCTTCGGCGCGGCCACCACGTTCTTCGCCCCGCTTTGCCCTCTCAGCTCCTCTCAATTCTTTAACCGATCCGTCCGAAGCAGTTCGCGCGCCCGCGTCCGAATGTTCCAAAACCTCCGCCGCATACGCCTGCTCTACATCGTGCTCGCGACGCTGCTGGTCGTCGGGCTCTTCCCGCTCGCGCTCGCGGGCTGGATGCTCTCGAACCGCAGCGCGAGCGAGCTGCGCGCCGTAGAGGGGCGCTATCAGGCCCAGCTCGCCGAGGACAAGGCGCGGCAGATCGAGCTTTACGGCCAACGCTACCGCGACGTGGTGACGGGTCTGGCCCGCGCCTTCGAGCTGGCGGGCGGCGTGCGCGTGTTGAACGAGGGCGCGTCCGACGCGCGGCTCCAGCGCGCCGTCGTCGAAGACCCGAACATCATCGCGCTCGCGATCCTGCCCGTCGGCGGCGTGCCGCACCTCGCCTACAAGACCGACGTGATCGGGCGCGACGAGTTGAACGAGCGCGTCGGCGAAGTGCTGGCGCGCATGAGCGGGAAGGGGATCGTCGTCAACCGCCCGCACCTCATCCGTTCGAGTCAGGAGATGAGCCTGACGGTGGCGGCCCCCGTGATGGGCGGCGACGGCGGCGGCGAGGTGACGGCGGCGGTCGTCGCGGTCATCTCGTTCCAGGAGGTCTTCAAGACCGTCGGGCAGACGACGACCGCCAGCGAGCGCGAGCTGTTGGAGCAGGGCAGGCCCATCATCTTCGTCGTCGACGCGCAGGGCCGCGCCGTCGCGCACCCGGACGCGCGCGTCGCCTACGCCGAACGCTCGATGACCGATCTCAAGGTCGTGCAGGACTGGATGGACACGGGGCGGCAGGTGCAGTCGGCGCTCGCGCCCTTCACCGCCGAGCGCGAGGGGCAGCGCATGGAGATGCTCGGGGCCTACGCGACCGCCGAGCTCGACGACGAGGCGCGCCTCGGCGTGATCGCGATCCAGAACGAGCAGGCCGCGCTGCGCTCCGTCTCCGACATGCGCAAGCAGACGCTCGTCATCAGCCTGCTCGCGGCCACCTTCGCCCTGCTCGCCGGGTTCCTCTTCGCCAAGCAGCTCACGCAGCCCGTCCGCGATCTGGCGGAGGCCGCCGGGCGCATCGCCTCCGGCAACTTCGCGCAGCGCACCCGCGTCCGCAGCCGCACGGAGTTGGGCGATCTCGGCAACGCCTTCAACTCGATGACCGATCAGCTCGAACGCTACGTCGAGGACTTGCGCGGCGCGGCAGCCGAGAACCGCGAGCTGTTCCTCGGAACCGTGAAGGCGCTCGCCGCCGCCATCGACGGCAAAGACCCGTACACGCGCGGCCACTCCGAGCGCGTCGCGCGCTTCTCGCTCGCCATCGCCGAGCGGCTCGGGCTCGCCGACGACGAGTACGAGAAACTCCGCGTCAGCGCGCTCCTGCACGACGTGGGCAAGATCGGCATCGACGACAACATCCTGAAGAAGCCCGCGCCGCTGACGAGCGAAGAGTACGAGGTGATGAAGGGCCACCCGCAGAAGGGCTTCAAGATCATGTCGCAGATTCCCGCCATGCGCGACTTCCTGCCCGGCATGTACATGCACCACGAGATGATCAACGGCGAGGGCTACCCGCAAGGGCTGAAGGGCGAGGAGATTCCCATGCAGGCGCGCATCGTCTCGGTCGCCGACACCTTCGACGCGATGACGACCGACCGCCCCTACCAGAAGGCGATGACCCTCGACGACGCCCTCGCGCGCATCAAGACGTTCGTCGGCACGCGCTACGACGCCGCGGTGGTCGCCGCGCTCGTCGCGGCCTGTGAGCAGGGGCAGATCAGCCCCGGTCGCGTCAAACTCCGCTCGCGCCGCCCCGCCGCCGCCCCGCCGCCGCCGCCCGCCGCCGAGATCGCCGCCGAGCAGCCGCAGGTCGCCTGAAGCGGGCCGCAAATTTCCGTCCGTCATCAAGACGATAACAAGACTCGGCGTCGCGCCTGATCGTGCGCCGCGCGTAATCATGTAGTGGCGGGGCCTGTCCCCGCCTGTCCCTCCTTCATGACAGGCGGGGACAGGCCC
>DASVQC010000076.1:0-17133 GCA_036389335.1 Pyrinomonadaceae bacterium
CGGAACAACTCGGGGCCGGGGGACTCGCGTCCCCCGGCCCCTTCTGAGTTCGCCGCCGCGCCCGCCCGTGCGGGCGCGCCGGGTTAGAAGACGTACCTCATGCTGACGACGATGCGGCGGTTGCCGCCGTCGGTCGCCCACTGGTTGAGGAAGTTCGAGTCGGTGATGGTCGAAGACGGCGTGCCGAAGTCGCGCGTGTTCGTCGCGTTGTAGAAGTCCGCGCGCAGTTGCAGCCGCTGCGACTCGCCGATGCGCGTGTTCTTCAACAGGCCGAAGTCGAGGTTGTTGATGCCGTCGGCGCGCAGGGTGTTGCGGCCCGCGTTGCCGACGCGCTGGCACGTCGAGAGGGTCGGGTCGGGGCAGACGAGCGTCCGGTAGAGCGCGTTGCCGTTGGCGGAGATCGCGCCGCGCAGCGCGAACAACTGCTCGACCGACATCTGCGAGAGGTCGAGCCCGGTGATGACGTTCGGGCGCGTGGAGATGCCGACCGCCGAGGCGAGGCCGCCGAGCGCGCCCGCCGGGTCAGAGCCGTTGAGGGGCGAGAAGGGCGCGCCGCTCTGGAAGTTGAGGAAGGCGTTCAACTGCCAGCCGCCGAGCACGTGCCCGACGAAGCCGTGCTGCTCGCGGAAGAACGGTATCTCGTAGACGGCGTTGCCGGCGAGGCGCAGCGGGCGGTCGTAGGAGGAGCGCCCGCGGTCGAGCGCGCGGTTGTAGGGGTCCTGCGCGAGCGCGATCTCGGCGTTCGAGTTGTTAAAGATTTCGGACATCGAGTCGATGAACGAACTCCAGGTGAAGTGGACGCCGCCGCTGAAGCCGCGCGTCAGGCGCTTCTCCATGCTCGCCTGCATCGAGTGGTAGATGGAGTAGCCGGAGTTGGCGCGCAGGCGGATCGTGCCGATGGTCGGATCGACGTTGCAGACGCTGGGACTATTCACCGGGTCGGTGACGACGCAGAGGGGCCTGCGTGGGTTGCCGTCGATGCTCTCGAAGAGGCCCGTGCCCTTCGAGCCGACGTAGCCGAGGCGGACGACCAAGTCGCGCGTCAACTCGCGCTGCACTTCGAGGCTGAACGAGTCGTACTGCGGCGAGCGGAAGTCTTGCGTCACCTCGGTGCGCGTCAGCGAGGGGATGACGAGCGGCAGGGTCTTGTAGGTGGCGAAGGCGTTATTGACGCCCGTGCGGTTGAACGCCGCGACGAACGGGAACGAGCTCCAGATGTTGAGCGCGATGTTGGTGTAGGCGTAGTCGTGCGTGCGCGAGTAGCCGCCGCGGATGACGAGCTTGTCGCCGCCGGTGAGGAAGTGGAGGAGGCTGCCGTCGCCGGTGCGCGGGTTCCAGTTGAAGCCGAGGCGCGGCTCGAAGTTATTCATGTCGCGCTTGGGGATGGGCGTCACGCGGAAGCGCGGGTCGTTGCCCGCGGCGGCGAGCACGGGCGCGTTCTCCTGCACCAGATCGCCGATGGGCTGGCCCGGGTTCTCGTAGCGCAGGCCGTAGGTCAGCGTGAAGTTGGACCTCACCTTCCACTCGTCCTGGCCGTAGAAGAAGAAGTCGTGCCAGTCGAGGTGGAGGATGCTGGCGACGCCGGGCAGGTCGCGGTTGATCTGCACGTTGGCCGTGTCGTTGATGAAGTTTTGCAGCGACGTGTAGACGAGGTGGCCGCGCGTCGTCGGCTTGAAGAGCTGCGCGAGCTGGCTGCGGTGGACGTCGCCGCCGAACTTCAGCCCGTGGTCGCCCTTGGTCAGCGAGAGGTTATCCTGGAGCTGGTAGGTGTTGCGGAACGAGGCCTGCGGCAGGTTCGCCGCGAGCCCGATGGCGGTGCGCGTCGCGCCCGCGTTGAGGCCCGTCAGGCCGATGTCGTTGATCGCGATGGAGGGGATGGCCTCGGCGCGCAGGTCGGAGGCGACCGTGGCGCTCGCGGCGCGCAGGTAGGCGGCGCGCGCCTCGTTGACCATGCGCGAGCTGAGCACGCTGTTGAGCGAGATGTTGACGCCCTGATTGCGCGAGAGGTTCGACGACTCGTAGCCCGCCGGCGTGGACTGCCCCGCGCCCGAGGTGTTCTGATCCTGATAGATGTAGCGCGCGTTCAACATGTGGTTGTTGTTGAAGCGGTGATCGACGCGGAAGGAGGTCTGCCAGTCGTCGAAGACGAAGGAGCTGGAGCCGGTCAGGGCGCCGAGCGGGATGAAGAAGTCCTGCCCGCCGACGGTGATCTTCTTCGTGCTGTTCTGCGCGCCCTGCGAGGCGGGCAGGAAGTTGAGGAGCGCCTGCACCTGCGGGCGGCTGCCGAAGTTCGACTGGAGGATCTGGCGACCGGCCTCGGTCGGCACGTTGACGGTCACGCCCTGGCCGAGGCGGCGATCCCACCAGCGCTGGATCGAGTAGAAGAAGAAGGTGCGATCCTTGCCGCTGATGTAGGGCTTGCCGCCCTCGCCGAAGCTCGGCAGGTGGAGCGGGCCGCCGAAGGTGCCGCCCACTTGGTTCTCCACGCGGAACGGCGCGTTCCGCTTCGAGTCGGTCGCGTTCGGGTTGCAGAAGCCCGCGTTCTTGTTCAGGTTGCTGCAAGCGTTCAGCGCGTTGTCGTTGTGGAACCAGAAGCCGGAGCCGTGGTACTCGTTCGTGCCCGACTTGGTGATGGCGTTGAAGACCGAGCTGCTGTTGCGACCGAACTCGGCGGTGAACTGGTTGGTGACGAGGCGCACTTCCTGAATGAGGTCGGGGTTGTTGAGCCCGACGACCGCGCCCGCGACCCCGAAGTCGTTGTTGTCCTGCCCGTCGATCAGGAAGCTGTTCGAGCGCAGCCGCCCGCCGTTGGCCGAGTAGTTGATGCCGTTGGTGAAGCCGGACTGGTTCGACTGGAGCTGGCTCACGCCCGGCGCGGAGAGCGCGGCGTTGTAGACGTTGCGGTTGGTGGCGAGCGGCAGCTCCGACAAACGCTTGTCGTCGAAGCGCGTGCCCACCTCGGCGTTAGTCGTGTTGATGAGCGCGGCGTTCTCGGAGACGGTGACGACCTCCTGCACCCCGCCCGCCTTCATCGTCACGTCGATGACCGCGGGCTGGTTGAGCAGGAGCTGGATGCCGGTCTGCACGTGCTTCGCGAAGTTCGTCGCCTCGACCGTCACCTCGTAGTTGCCGACGGGCATGTTCGTGAAGCTGTAGCGCCCGTCGCTGTCGGTCTGCGACGTGCGGTTGGTGCCGGTCTGCGTGTTGCGCGCCGTGACGGTCGCGCCCGGGATCGCGGCGCCCTTCTCGTCGAGCACCGCTCCCGAAATCGATCCGGTCGTCTGCGCCGACGCGCACACCGCCGAGGCGGCGAGGGCGAGGGCGAGGGCGAGGGCGAGTTTCAACGTTCTAAACATTTCTGCCTCCTTCGAAGGGACGTTCTGACAAGAGGGACTGTCTCCCCGGGTTGACGCGAGCGCGCCCGCGCCGTCTCAATCGGCGCGGACGCGCGGGCTTCGCTGTAGGCTGCGGGCTCGATCCTCAGGTCGTAAAAAACCCTGCGGATGATGGCGGCGAGGCGATAAGTTAGAAGAGGTATTCGCCCCTGAGATGACAAAGAATGCGACCGACGCTCTGACGGCTTTGCAAGCAGTATGCCCCGCGCCGCGCGTGTCCGAATCGAGAATTTACTTATACTTAGCCCGGTCGCGCCGCCTTCGGCCATCCATTTTTTTGGAATCTCTAAAATTTCATAGACCGCGCGCCGCCTGAGGCTCCGCCCGCATGACCCTTGACGCCCCGAGATACGACCGCCTCGCCGCCCGCTACGACCGCGCCATGCGCCCGCTCGAACGCCGTCTCTTCGCGCGCCTGCGCGGGCGCGCGTTCGCCGAGATCGGAGGGGCGGCGCGGCTCGTCGAGGTCGGCGCGGGCACGGGCGCGAACTTCGCCCACTACCCGCGCGGCTCGTCGGGCGCGTGCGTGGAGCCGAGCGCGGAGATGTTGAAGGTGGCGCGCGGCAAGGCGCGGCCCGAAGGCTTCGCGCTCGCGCAGGCCCGCGCCGAGGCGCTGCCCTTCGCCGACGCGTCGTTCGACGCCGCCGTCGCCACGCTCGTCTTCTGCTCCGTCGAGTCGCCGCAGAAATCTTTCGCCGAGCTAAGGCGCGTGGTGCGCGCGGGCGGTCGCGTCGTCCTCCTGGAGCACGTCCGACCGCCGGGCGCGCTCGGCCTCCTCTTCGACGCCCTGAGCCCCCTCGCCGCGTGGCTGCTCGACGATCACTTCAACCGCCGCACGGCTGACGAGGCGCGGCGCGCGGGCCTGCGCGTCGTGCGCGTCGAGTCTCACGCGCTCGGCATCGTACAGCTCATCGTGTGCGAGGTCTGATAGAATCTAAGGCGATGCCTCCGACTAAAGATTGCGCGCACGTCGGCTGTCAGGGCTGGAACTACGCCGACTGGGTGACGCCGCCCGCCGGCTCCGCGCCCGTCTTCTACCCGCAGGGCACGCGCGACGCCGACATGCTCGCCGTCTACGCGCGCGCCTTCGACACGGTCGAGGTCGATTCCACCTTCTACGCCGTCCCGTCCGCCCCGGTCGTGGACGGCTGGAACAAGCGCACGCCGGCGCGCTTCAGCTTCGCCCTCAAGCTCCCGCGCGAGATCACGCACGAGTCGGCGCTCGGCAAGGGCGGCGACCACGCGCTCGCGGAGTTCTGCGATCACGCGCGGCTGCTCGGAGGGAAACTCGCCGCCGTGCTCGTACAGCTCCCGCCGCAGTTCGTCGCCGCGCCCGAGACGGCGCGCTCTCTCGCGCGCTTCCTCGCGCGGCTGCCGAAAGATTTGCGCTTCGCCGTCGAGTTCCGCCACGCGAGCTGGATCGCCGAAGACGTGATCGAGCTTCTGAACAAACACGGCGTCGCCCTCGCGCTCGTCGAAGGCGAGTGGATCGAGCGCCGCGCCCTCTGGCAATGCGTCGAGTCCCTGACCGCCGAGTTCGCCTACATCCGCTGGATGGGCGAGCGCGACCTCACGCGCTTCGACGAGGTGCAGCGACCGCGCGGGAAGAACCTCGAACTGTGGGCCGAGGCGACCAGACGCCTCTGCGAGCGCGTCCCCTCGGTCTTCGCCTACTTCAGCAACTTCTACGAAGGCTTCGCCCCGGCGAGCGCCAACCGGCTCAAAGAACTCCTCGGCCTGCCCACCGTCCCGCCCTCCGACCTCGAACGCCAGCAGTCGCTTTTTTGATCCGCGCGCTTTCATAAAGTCTCCGCGAACCGCGCGCCGCGTGTTGTGCTAGACTGTGCGCCGCCTCGCCTGACGTTCGACGACGAACACGCTGCCGACGACGATCTCGCCGCACGATGAGCCAAATACAAAAAGAGTTGCGACGCGCCGACTACGGCATCGACGCGCCCGGCGTGCAGTTGCGCTTTCTGATCGTCGGGCTCGTCTGCGCCTCGGCGGGCGTCGCCCTGATCCTCGCCGGGCGCGCGCGTTACGTCGGCTCCGCGCGCGGCCTCGCCTCGCCGCTCGTCTCCATCGGCGCGACGTTCGTGCTCACGGCGGGCGTGATGTTCTGGGGGAGCAAGATCGGTAAGCTCCGGCTGCGCGACCGCATCGTCGATCAACTCTCCCTGCGCGGCGGCGAGCGCGTGTTGGACGTGGGCTGCGGCCACGGGCTGATGCTCATCGCGGCGGCGAAGCGCCTCAAGGCGGGCCGCGCGGTCGGCGTCGACATCTGGCAGAAAGAGGATCAGGCGGGCAACAGCCCCGCGGCCACGCTCGCCAACGCGCGCGCAGAGGGCGTCGCGGATCGCGTCGAGCTGCGGGACGGCGACGCGCGCCGGCTGCCCTTCGAAGACGCGAGCTTCGACGCGGTCGTGTCGAGCTGGGCGCTCCACAACATCTACGACGCCGAGGGGCGCGCGGAGGCCCTGCGCGAGATCGCGCGCGTCTTAAAGCCCGGCGGTCGCCTCGCCGTCATCGACATCCGCCACGCCGCCGACTACGCGCGCTCGCTCAAGGCGTGCGGCATGGCGGGCGTAAAACTCCACGCGCCGAGCTTCATCTTCTTCATCCCGTCGCGGCTGGTGACGGCGACGAAGCCCGCCGCACGGACGGACTCTGACGGGCGCACAAACTCCGACACGAGAGGGGGAACCTTAAATGGCGACGACGCGAGCTAAGCCACAGGCCAAACGCTTCCGCGCGCTGCTCGAAAAAGACCCGAAGGGCAGCGTCGCGACGGGCATCTGCGTCCCCTTCGACGCGCAGAAAGTTTTCGGCACGCGCGCGCGCGTCCCCGTGCGCGGCACGATCAACGGCTTCCCCTACCGCAGCTCCATCTTCCCGACGGGCGACGGCAAGCACTACATGGTCGTCAACGGCAAGGTGCGCGCGGGCGCGAATTTGAAGGGCGGCGAAACGGTCAGCGTCACGATGGAGCGCGACGAGGAGCCGCGCACCGTCGAGCCGTCAGCCGACTTCGCGCGCGCCCTCAAGGCGAACGAGCAGGCCCGCGCGACGTGGGAGGCCCTGAGCTACACGCACCGCAGGGAGTACGCGCAGTGGATCGAGGAGGCGAAGAAGCCGGAGACGCGCGGGCGCAGGATCGCGAAGGCGGTCGAGGCCCTTGAGGCAGGTAAGAAGGAGAGGTACGACCGCCCGTAAGCGGCGCGCGGCGCGGCGGGTCGCGGCGGCGGGCGGCGCTACGGGTCTTCGCCGAGTTCGCTCATCACGCGCGCGAACTGTTCCATCTCTTCGCGCGCGCGCGCGAGGGCGCGGCGGCTGTCGAGGTAGGCGGCCCAGTGGGGCGTGGCGGTCAGCGCCTTGAGCGTGTCCTCGTCGATGGTCTGCGCCATCAGCGCGACCAGATCGCCGGTGACGCGCGTGTGTTCGAGCAGCGCGCGCATGATCGAGTACGCGAGCCGCGCCTGCGCGCCGTCGAGATCGCGGCGCGGGCCGGTCGCGGAGTCGTCCGCCCCGCCCGCCGCGCCGCCCTCGCCACCTGCGCCGGTCAAAGCGCGCCCCGCGCCGTTCTCGTCATCCTCAGACTCGCGACCGCTCACGACTTCGCCCCCGACGCCGCACCGTCCTCGTACCAACCCCCGCGCACGAACGGCAACTCCGAGACGACAGCGCGGCAGTCTCCCCGCTCGCACTCGATCAAAACTCCCGTGCCCGCCGCGAGGAAGTCGTACCTGACGACGCCGAGCGCGATCTGTTTCCGCAGGCGCGGCGAGAAGACGGCGGACGTGACGCGACCGATCTCGCGCGCCGCGTCCGCCGCCTTGATCTTCGCGCCGGGCGAGAGCGCCGCGCCTTCGCCGTCCGCGGGCACGAGCCCCGCCAGCCTCTTCGCGACGTGGCCGCGCCAGTGTATGCGCGCGATGATCTCCTGCCCGACGTAGCAGCCCTTCGTGTAGCTCACCGCCTCGTCCACGCCCGCTTCGAGCACGACGTTCGTCGCGTCCACGTCCGCGCCGTGGCGCGCGACGCCCGCCTCGACGCGCAGGACTTCGAGCGCGTCCTGCCCCACGGGCCGCGCGCCCGCCGCGGCGAGCGCGTCCCACAGCCCCGGCGCGGCGTCAACAGACGCGACGAGATCGAACCCGTCCTCGCCCGTGTGCGTCGCGCGCGCGACCCGGACGCCGCCGAAAGGGCCGACGGTCGTGACGCGACCGCGCGCGAGCCGCGCCGCCTCTTCGCCGAGCGCGTCGGCGACGACGCCCGCAGCGCGCGCGCCCTGCACGGAGAGTTGCGCGCTGGCACCGGTCGCGTCCTCGACCCGAAAGTCGCCCGCGGGCGAGAAGCGTTCGAGGCTCTTGAAGACGACCTCGCGCGTGGCGGGCTCGGTGTCGAAGAGGAAGCGCGCGTCTTCGCCGGCGCGCCACACGCGCGCGAGGGCGAGGAGGCGTCCCTGCGGGTTCGGCAGCGCCGCCCACATCCACGCGCCCGGCGCGAGCGCCTTCACGTCGTTCGTGACGAGCCCGTTCAAAAACTGCACGGCGTCCTTGCCGTCCACCTCCACGCGACCGCGCGCCGAGAGATCGATCAGGCCCGCCCCGCGGCCTCCGCGTACGGCCTCGTACTCCGCCGCCGCGTCGCCGTAGACAGCGGGCAGCAGGTGGCCGTCGCGCTCGACCATCAACGCGCCCGCGCGCCGGTGCGTCTCGTCGAGCGCGAGACGGCGCGTCGTCGCCTGTTCGACCGTGTTCGTCATGCGTGCCTCGAAAGAGCCTCGCGCCCGACGGCGCGCGCGACGGCGCGGTAGTCCCTGAGCTGCGCTTCCTCGCGGCGGTGCGAGGCGAGCACCTGCGGGCTCGGATGATAGAGCGGCACGAGCCACCGCCCGTCCCACTCGACGACGCGCCCGGCGCATTCTTTCAGCGTGAACTCATGGTAGGCGACGCCGGCGAGCGCGGCAAGCGAGACCGCGCCGAGCGTGACGACGACGCGCGGATCGACGAGCGCGATCTGGCGGCGCAAAAACTCCGCGCAGTTTTTAATCTCCGCGCCCGTCGGCCTGCGGTTCGCGCCCGACTCTTTGCGGGGGTTGCAGAGCACGGCGTTCGTGATGAAGATGCTTGAGCGCGCGAGGTTGATCGAGGCGAGGTAGCGCGTGAAGTTCTGCCCCGACTTGTCGCCGGAAAACGGCACGCGCGTGCGGTCGCCGCCCTGACGGCCCGGTGACTCGCCGACGAACATGACGCGCGCCGACACGTCGCCGTTCCTCTCGCTCAGGACAGCCGTGCGCCCGCACATCGCCGCGCACCTGCGGCACGCCGCGGCCTCCGAGGCGAGCGAGGCGAAGAGGGCGCGCTTTTTGTCGAGGGGGTGCAAGCGTGTCAACAAAGGCAGGGGCAGGGCCCGCCCCGCCCGCCGCGTTCCGAGGAATTAAGCCGGGGGCGGCGCGCGTCGCGGGCTGAGGACGTGTCCCCGCCCCCACGAATCTAGCGCGCGCCGCGCCGCCCCCGCCCGAGCTACTTCGTGACCGTGATCGTGCGCTCGGTGGAGTTGTAGCCGCCGTTATCGACGACGTTGCCGCTCTTGTCGACGAGTTCGAGCTTGACCTTGTGCGTGCCCGCCGTCCAGCCCGTGATCCAGATCGGCGACCACTTGTCGATGAACTTCGCCTCGCCGCCGTCCACCGTGTAGCGGACGCGGTAGTCGCCGCCGTCGCCTTGGAGCTTCGCGTTCGAGAGCCAGAAGTCGATCATGATGGCGTCGGCGTCCGCGCCCTTGTACTCGCCTTTGGGGCGGCTGTAGGTGAGCAGCGGCTTCGCGCGATCGACGTCGCCGCCTTGGCTGGCGGGCATGTCCTTGCCTTCGGGCGGGGCGGGCGCGTTGGCGTTCGAGGCGTTGGCGTTCGAGGGCGCGGCGTTGGCGTTCCTCGCCGCGGCGTTCGCGTTCGCCGCGCCCGTCGCGTTGGCGTTGCGGGCGGCGGCGTTCGCGTTCTTGTTGTCGGCCATCGTCTGCCCGGAGGCGGTGGTGGTCGGCTTGGCCGCGTCGCCGCCGCCCTTCACCGTGAAGGCGACCATCTGGAACGAGCCGTCGTTCTTGTAGGACTCGTGCCACGGGCGCGAGGCGAAGACGCGCAGGGTGTGCTTGCCCTCGGTGACGTTGCGCAGCTCGAAGGGCTCGCCGAGGTTGTAGTAAGCCTCGTAGGGCTGGTTGTCGAGGATGACGTGGATGTGGTTGCCCATGTTCGTCGCGGGGTCTTTGTGCGGCTGGTAGCCCTTGAGATCGCCCGCGAGGGCGAGCTGCAATTTGACGGTCGAGCCGTTGACGGTCGAGCCGTCGCGCGGCTGGACGAAGCGCAGGGTCGGCTTCGCGTTATCCTGCTCGCCGCGCTGCGCCGTCATGTCCTTGATCTTCTGCGGGCGCTCGACCTCGCTGAGCGTCTGCACGGGCGTCGCGGTCGTGGGCGGCGCGACGTTGGTCGTGGCGGTCGTGTTGGAGTTGGCGTTCTCGGCGGGCGCGCAGGCCGCGGCGAACAGGGCGAGGGCGGCGCACAGCGACGCGGGCGCGAAGAGACGTGGAGAGAATTTCATACGGGCCTCCGTTCAGGATGTTTGAGTAAGGTGCGGCCAGAGTATAAACCGAAAGGCGCGGCGGCGAGAACTAGACTGCCGGGTGCGGACGTGCCGGTTTTAGATTGCGGGATGCGGGTCGCGGGTTGGAGAAGGGCGGCGACGCCGACGCCTCCTAATCCGCAATCCGCATCCCGCAATCCATCACGCCGTCGCCGGGCGCGAGACGGCGTCGACTTGCAGCCGCCGCTCGACCGCCGCCCAGTCGATGTTGGAGAAGAACGCCTCGATGTACTTGGGCCGGTCGGAGGGCGCGTAGTCGAGGATGAAGGCGTGCTCCCACACGTCCATCACGAGCGCCGGCGTGAAGCCCGCGACGTTGCCCGTCTCGTGCAGGCTGATCCAGTGGTTCGAGAGCGCGCCGTTGGCCGGGTTCTGGTAGCAGATCGCCCAGCCGACGCCGCGCATCTTGCCGACCGAAGAGAAGTCGGCCTTCCACATGTCGTAGCTGCCGAAGCTGTCCTCGGCGAGCTTGTAGAACGTGGAGTTCTTGTCGGGATCGACCGAGCCCTGCCGCTTCATGTTGCCGAAGTAGTACTCGTGCAAGACCATGCCGTTGTACTCGAAGCCGAGGCGGCGCGTCAGCTCCGAGTAGGCGGGCACCTCCTCCTGATCGATCTTGCCGTCCTTCAGGAACTCGGAAATCTTCTCCGTCAGGTTGTTCGTCTCCTTGACGTAGCCCGCGTAGAGCTTGAAGTGCATCTCCAGCGTCTTGTCCGAGATGCCGTTCAGGCCGGAGAGGTCGAACTGCTTCGGCTGGTACGTGAACTTATTGATCATGGCTTTACCTCACTTCCGTAGATGGCTTGACAGGCGTGACGACAGTCTACACCCGCGGGAGCCGTGAACGGTAAACCGTGACGGGTGACAAGAAGACCGTAAACGGTAAACCGTGACAGGTGACGGGTAAAACCTGCCCGCTCCTGTCACGGTTTACCGTTTACGGCTTTTCTACCGCCCGAAGATGATCCAGTCGCCGTGCGAGGTGGCCATGAAGAAGAGCATGGGGAGCGAGAGCCAGGTGTTCGTGCGCGAGGCGAGGAAGGCGCGGCGCGCGAACTCGGGCGGCGCGGCGGGGCCCGTCCCCGCCGTCGCGGCGATGATCCGCTTCTGGAGGGGCCAGATGATGCCCCAGACGTTCAAGAGCATGATCAGGCCGAGCGCGCCGCCGATGCCGATGGAGAACGTCTTGTTCGAGGCGAAGCCGTCGCGCCCGACGGTGAGCTGCCCGTCGAGCCAGCGCACGATGAGGAAGCCCATCACGATGACGAGCACCGCGACCACCGCGCCGAAGACCTTGCCGTCCTTCGTCAGCGCGGGCACCTTCATGATGATCAGGTACTCGACGGCGAAGGTGACGATGGGCATCAGCAGCCAGACGAGGAGCACGACCCAGACGTTGACGTTGCCGCCCGCGGCGTTGGCGTTCTTCACGTCCGCCGAGAGGATGTACATCGCGTAGTAGGTGAAGCCGACGAGGACGGTCCCGACCGCGCCCCAGCGGAAGTACCAGAGCGAGCGCGAGAGCAGATCGGGGTTCACCTTCTTCTTCGTCTCGGCGTCGATCCCCTTCTGGAAGGGGACGTTGACGAGGTTGAAGAAGTAGAGCAGCCCGATCCACGTGATGCCGAAGACGAAGTGGCTCCAGCGCAGCAGGATGCGCGGCAGTTGATCGCCGCCCGGCGCGTGGAAGAGGTCTTGAAACAGGGCGAGCCCGAAGGGGAGATGTGCGGTTGACTCGATCAGCATAAGCCCTCCGAAAGTTTAAGTTTTTCGGCGCGAGATGGAAGAACTCTTGGTTGTCTCGGTTGTCGCGCGCGAGATTAGCACCAAGCGCGATCCTAAGCAATGGCGATAGAGGTCAGCGGCTAGAGATCAGAGATTAGTCAAAACCGTAATCTCCGCGCTGAGGAGTAAGAGCATCAGAGGCGCGGATTACGGGCGGCGAATTTCAAAACACGAGTCCCGGCTCTTCACCGGCCTCCAGCCTCCGACCTCCGACCTCTACTCGACCGGCCTCGGCCCCGCGTCCATGCCGCTCGTGCTCGCCTGATTGATGACGCGCACCTTGAGGTCGTCCTGCACGCGCACTTGGCAGGAGAGGCGGACGTTCTCGGCGAGCCCGGTCTCGCGCGCGAGGCGCTCGCGCTCGGCGTCGCCGATCTCGCCGGGGTCGCCCGCGAGCACCTCGACGCGGCAGGTCGTGCACTTCGCGTTGCCGCCGCAGCGGTGCAGGATGTCGATGCCGGCGTCCTCAATCGCGAGGACGAGTTTGCGCCCGGCCTCCGCCTCGAAAGCCTGCGCGCCCGCGGCGGCCTCCGCTTCGATTCTAGGCATGTCTCCACTCCTTCTGTCCGTCGATATTTAATTGCTCGGTTTGATCCGCAGTGTACACGAAAAACGAAAAACGCGGTACACGACGAAGAGCGCGCCGCGTTCTTCGGTGACGGGCCGACTCGCCCGCGCGGCGCTTAGGCCGTGAACGAGGTGCCGCAGCCGCACGAGCCGGTCGCGTTCGGGTTCTTGAACGCGAAGCCCTGACCCATGACGCTCGTCACGTAGTCGATCTCGACGTTGTTCAGGTACTGCGCGCTGAACATGTCGACGAAGAGGCGCACGCCCTTCGAGTCGAGGACGTGATCCCCCTGCTTCGACTCTTCTTCGATGTTCAGGCTGTACTGGAAGCCGGAGCAGCCGCCCGGCACGACCCGCACGCGCAGGCCCGCGGTCTCCGGCAAGCCCTCTTCGCTCGCCATGAACTTCTTGATCTCTTCGACCGCCGTGTCGGTCACGTTGAGCGTCACGGTCGGCATCGTCGCTGTTGACATCTAAAATCTCCTCCCAGAGCAGTCAGTCCGTCAATAAGATGATTCTGTCGGCGGTCAGTTGTCCGTCGTCCGTTGTCCGTTGTTAGTCTAACTGACGACGTGATTTTAACCGCTCGACGCCCGGATCACAAACAACGGTCAACGGACGACGGACAACTGACAGTTTTTAAGCCCCGCTCATCACGATCTTCAGCTCCGGCTTCATCGCCTCGATTGAGACCTGCCGCGCCACCTCCTCGGCCACGTGCCGGAAGGCTTTAGCCTGCACGGAGTCGGGCTGCCCGACGACGACGGGGACGCCTTTATCGCCGCCCTCGCGCACTTCGAGGCCGAGCGGGACGGCCCCGAGGAACGGCACGCCGTAGGTCTCGGCCAACCTTTGGCCGCCGCCCGCGCCGAAGATGTCGTAGCGCGTGCCGGTGTCGGGCGCGACGAAGTAGCTCATGTTCTCGACGATGCCGAGGACGGGGACGGCGACCGTCTCGAACATCCGCAGCGCGCGCCGCACGTCGGCGACCGCGACCTCCTGCGGCGTCGTCACCAGCACCGCGCCCTGCACGGGGACGAGCTGCGCCAAGCTCAACTGCACGTCGCCCGTGCCCGGCGGCATGTCCACGATCAGGTAGTCCAGCTCGCCCCAGAGCACGTCTTGCAGGAACTGTTTGACGAGGCCGTGCAGGATCGGCCCGCGCAGGATCATCGGCTCGTCGCCCGGCTTCAAGAGCGCCATCGACATCATCTTGATGCCGTGCGCCTCCACGGGGAGGAGCTTGTTGCCCTGTATTTCGGGCCGCACGCGCGACGCGCCGAGCATCAGCGGCACGTTGGGGCCGTAGACGTCGGCGTCCATCAGCCCGACGCGCGCCCCGTCCGCCGCGAGCACGGCGGCGAGGTTCACGGAGACGGTCGACTTGCCGACGCCGCCCTTGCCCGAAGAGACGGCGACGATGTTGCGCACGCCCGGCACGGTCACCTTCTCGCCCAAGCCCCGCCCCTTCGGCACCTCCGCGTCCATCGTCACGCGCACGCTCGTGACGCCCGGCACGGCGCGCACGGCCTCCTCCGACTGCTGCTGCAACTGCTCGCGCACGGGGCACGCGGGCGTCGTCAGCACGATGCGGAACGAAACGTCGCCGCCCTCGATCCTCAGGTCTTTGACGAAGCCGAGCGTGACGATGTCCTTGTGGAGATCGGGGTCTCTCACCTGCCTGAGCGCGTCGAGCACGCCCTGTTCTGAAACTTGTGTCATAATCTTTTTAGCCTGATCGAGTCCGCCGAATGGTCTTTACCGAATTATAAAGAGATTCGCGGGAGACGTAAAATTCCGAAGCGGTCGCTTATGTCTGAGAACCTTAACACGAAGATCGTCCGCGCCGCCTGCCCGCACGACTGCCCCGACACCTGCGCGATGCTCGTGCGGGTGGAGAACGGTCGCGCCGTGGCCGTCGCGGGCGACCCGGCGCACCCCTTCACCCGCGGCTCGCTCTGCACGAAGGTCGCCAACTACCACGAGCGCACGCACAGCCCCGACCGCGTCAAGACCTGCCTGCGCCGAGTCGGCGAGAAGGGCGAAGGCAGGTTCGTGCCCGTCAGTTGGGACGAGGCGCTCGACGAGATCGCGTCGCGCTTCCGCGCGCTCGCGGAATCTGATGAAGGCGCGCAGACCATCATGCCTTACAGCTACTGCGGCACGATGGGGCTCGTCCAGTCGGAGTCGATGGATCGCAGGTTTTTCAACCGCCTCGGCGCGTCGCTCTTAGAGCGCACGATCTGCGCGTCCGCCGGGACCGAGGGGATGCTCTCCACCCTCGGCGCGAAGCTCGGCACAGACCCCGAACGCTTCGCAGACGCGCGCCTCATCATCCTCTGGGGCACGAACACGATCTCCAGCAACGTCCACCTCTGGCCCTTCGTCCTCAAGGCGAAAAAGAACGGCGCGCGCGTCGTCGCCGTCGACCCGCGGCGGACGCGCACCGCTGACCAGTGCGACGAGCACGTCGCGCCCCTGCCGGGCACGGACGCCGCGCTCGCCCTCGGGCTCATGCACGTCATCTTCGACGAAGGGCTTGAGGACAAAGATTATTTAGAGCGGCACACCGTCGGGGCGGAGGAGTTGCGCCGTCACGCGCGCGAGTACCCGCCCGCGAGGGTCGCGGAAATTTGCGGGCTCGAGGCGAAAACCATCGTGAGGCTCGCGCGCGAGTACGCGGGCGCGCGGCCCGCCGTCATCCGTCTGAACTACGGCTTGCAGCGGCACGCGGGCGGCGGCATGGCCGTGCGCTCCGTCCTGTGCCTGCCCGCCGTCACCGGCGCGTGGCGCGACGCGGCGGGCGGCGCGCTGCTCTCGACCTCCGGCGCTTTCCCCCTCGATTACGACGCGCTCCAGCGCCCCGATCTCATCCCGGCCCCGCGACCGCGCTCGCTCAACATGTCGCAGCTCGGCGACGCGCTGACGAAAGTGGACGACCCGCCCGTGCGCGCCCTCTACGTCTACAACTCGAACCCGGCGGCGGTCGCGCCCGATCAACGGAAAGTGATCGCAGGTCTGCGGCGCGAGGACTTGTTCACGGTCGTCCACGAGCAGTTCATGACCGACACCTGCGACTTCGCCGACGTCGTGCTGCCCGCGACGACGCAGCTCGAACACTTCGATCTGCACAAGGCCTACGGCCACTTCTACCTGACCGTCAACGAGCTCGCCGTCGCGCCGCTCCACGAGGCGAAGCCCAACACCGAAGTTTTCAGACTTCTCGCCGCGCGCCTCGGCTTCGAGGAGGACTGCTTCAGGGACTCCGACGAGGAGATCGCGCGGCAGGCGCTCGCCGTCGAACACCCCGCGCTCGAAGGCGTGACGCTCGAAGGCTTGAGAGAGCACGGCTGGCTGCGCCTGCGCCTGCCGGAAGAGTTCGCGCCGTTCGCCGCGGGCGGGTTCGGGACGCCTTCGGGCAAGTGCGAGCTTTACTCGGAGAGCTTGGCGGCGGCTGGCCTGCCCGGCGTGCCGGAGTTCATCCCGCCGCGCGAATCGAAGGCGTCCGCGCCGGAGCTGGCGCGCGAGTTCCCGCTCGCGCTCGTCACCCCGGCGGCTCACGCCTTCCTCAATTCGAGCTTCGCGAATCTGCCGAAGCAGCTCAAGCAGGAGCGCGCGCCCTTCGTCGAGATCAACCCGCGCGACGCCGCGCCGCGCGGCATCCGCGACGGCGAGCGCGTGCGCGCCTTCAACCGCCGCGGCTCGTGCGAGCTGACGGCGGTCGTCACGGAGCGGGCGCGCGAGGGGGTCGTCGTCTCGCCCTCGGTCTGGTGGAACAAGCTCTCGCCCGGCGGCGCGGGCGTCAACCAGCTCACCTCGCAAGGGCTCACAGACCTCGGCGGCGGCGCGACCTTCTACGACGCGCTCGTCGAGGTGGAGAGAATTTGAAAAGCTGTCCGTTGTCCGTTGTCAGTAGTCCGTCGTCAGTTGTCAGTTGTTTTAGCCGCGTGAAAGTTCTGGTGTTGATCCTCAACGCGCCCCTGCGAACCTGAACAACGGACAACGGACAACCTACAACTGACCACTGACAACTGACTACCGACCTCCCTCTCAATCGAACTCGGTCGCGATGAGAATGCCTAAGACCGCCAAGACCGCGCCGACGCCGATGACGACGCCGATGGTGGTGTTGCGCGCCGTCGAGTGTCCGTGGTCGATGCTGACCTTGCTCACGTCCGCGTAGGCGATGGTGGACGCCGCGTCGGTCTTGCGGTCGCGCAGGACGAAATCGTTGTCGCGGTGCTCCGAGACGTAACCCTTGCGCTTCGTCCCGTCCTTGAGCCGCAAGGTCACGCGCGCCTTCTCGCCGATCCCGGCGCGGTTCACCGTCACCTTCACCTCGTCGGGCGTCTGCGCGTCCTTCGAAGACTGCCCGGCGGCGAGCGCGCCCGCGCCGCTCTGCGCCTGCAAGAGCAAGAGTGTGAGCGCGAGCGTTAGAATTTTTTTCATCGTCATGTGCCTCCTCGGCCCGCTTCGCGCGGGTCTCGACGTGTGATAGCCGATCACGCCCCACGGCAACCGCGGTGCCAGACGACCGCGCGCCGCCCGCCGCGGGCGATTCACAACTTTCCCGCCCCGGCCCGCCCCCGCGGCGCAAGAATAATCCGACGAACGACGTTCCCACGCCGCCCCGCTTGACACCGCGCCCGCGCATCGCCGATACATAACGCGACCGACTCCCCGACACACTCCGCGCGCCGCGCGGGGTGGTAACATGTGCGTGCCCTTCGGAGTCTAACCCCAGGAGA
>DASVQC010000077.1:0-64261 GCA_036389335.1 Pyrinomonadaceae bacterium
CAGAGGGCACGGAGGGGGCACAGAGAACAGCTAAAACTAGGACACAACTGGTCGCTCGATCAACTTGATCAGCCTGTAGGCGGGGTAGCTGGCGACGAGCAGCGACAACGCGTAGAGGCTATCGCGCGTCTCACCGGCGAGATCAGCCGCGACCGCGCCGATTAAGAACGCGACCGAGCCCGCGAGCGCGAGCGCGGTCGTCCACGGGTAGCCCCACGCGCGGAACGGTCGCCGGGCGCGCGGCTCGCGCCGCCGCAGGACGAAGAGCGAGGCGAAGGTCATCGTGTAGTTGGCGACGAAGAAGAACGAGAGCCCGGCGATGATCTTCGCGAACGTGCCGCTCAGGAGGATGAAGAGCACGGCGACCGCGCAACTGACGAAGAGCGCGACCGCCGGCGTGCCGCCCGCGTTGACGCGCGCGGCGCGCTCCGAGAAGAGCCGGTCGCGGCTCATCGCGAAGAGCACGCGCGTCGCCATCAGGTGGTAGGCGTTCAGTCCGCTCAGCATCGAGACGACGGTCAGCGCGCGGATCACGCGGTCGCCGCTCGCGCCGAAGAGTTGCCCCGCCGCCGCGCCGACCGCGAGGTCTGATCCGGCCACGCGCGAGATGGGCAGCACGTAGAGCAGCGCGAGGTTGACGAGCAGGTAGATGGCGAGCACCAAGAGCACGCCGCCGAAGAGCGAGCGCGGGATGTCGCGCGCGGGGTCTTTGACCTCCTCGGAAAAGTAAACGACGCCCGCCCAGCCGTCGTATGTGTAGATCACGGCTTGCAGGGCGAGGACGACGGCGAGGCCGAGCGTGAGGCCGCGGGGCAGTTGCGCCGCTTCGGTGGCCGCGCCGCGCGCGCCCCCTAACGCGAAGCAGGCGACGACGAGCGCGGCGAAGGCGAGACACTTGGCGAGGCTCGTCAGGTTCTGCACCGAGCCGCCCCAGCGTATGCCGCGCCACTGGACGAGGGCGAAGAGGACTGCGACCGAGACGGCGACGGACGCGCCGCGACCGTTGATCGAGGGGAAGAGCGCGACGGCGTAGTCGCCGATGACGACGGAGACGGCGGCGGTCGTGCCGCAGGTGGAGAGCCAGTCGCTCCAGCCGACGAGGAAGCCCGCGTAGTCGCCGAGCGCGCGCCGCGCGAAGACGTACTGCCCGCCCGAGCGCGGCAGCATCGTGCCGAGTTCCGCGACGGCGTTCGCGCCGAGCAGGGCGTACGCGCCGCCCGCGACCCAGACGGCGAGGAAGAGCCACGCGTGCGGCAACTGCTTCGCCACGTCGCCGGGGGCGCGCAGGATGCCTGCGCCGATGGTGTTGCCGACGATGACGGCGAGCCCGAAGCCGACGCCTAAGACGCGCAGCAGTTTCCCGCCCGTTCGCGGCGGGCGCGGGTGAGTCTGTGACGGGTCGTTCAAGCGGGTTGCAGTATAAACCGGGAGGTCGAATGCTCAAGATCATTTCTGAGGACGGCGCGGCGTCGGGGCACGAAAAGATCGTCTTCGCCGAAGACGAAGAGATCGGCTACCGCGCCTTCGTCGCGGTTCACAGCACCGCGCTCGGGCCCGCGCTCGGCGGCACGCGGCTGTGGCATTACACGAGTCTGGACGAGGCGCGCACCGACGCGCTCAGGCTCGCGCGCGGGATGACCTACAAGAACGCGCTCGCCGGCCTTCCGTTCGGCGGCGGCAAGTCAGTCCTCGCGGGCGACGCGCGCTCTCTCGACCGCGAAAAAGTTTTCCGCGCTCACGGTCGCGTCGTCGAATCGCTCGGCGGCTCCTACATCACCGCCGAAGACGTGAACACCTCGCCCGCCGACATGGAGTTCATCCGGCAAGAAACGAACTACGTCGCCGGCCTCATCGGTCGCTCCGGCGACCCGTCGCCCGTCACGGCGCACGGCGTCTTCCGCGCGATTCAGGCTTCGGCGAAGTACCGCTGGGGGTCTGACTCGCTCGCGGGAAGGACGGTCGCGCTGCAAGGCTGCGGGCACGTCGGCTACCATCTCGCGCGCGAACTGGCGGAAGCCGGCGCGCGCCTCGTAGCGACCGACTTCGACGCGGCGAAGCTCGCGCGCGTGGTCGCGGAGTTCGGCGCGCGCGCGGTCACGCTCGCGGAGATTTACGACGCGCGCGCGGACATCTTCGCGCCGTGCGCGCTGGGCGGCGTCGTCAACGACGAGACGATCCCGCGCCTGCTCGTAGAGATCGTCGCGGGCGCGGCGAACAACCAACTGCTCGAAGCGCGCCACGGCGACGCCCTCGCCGCGCGCGGCACGCTCTACGCGCCCGACTACGTCGCCAACGCGGGCGGCGTCATCAACGGCACGACCGAGCTGCTCGGCTGGGACGACGCGCGCGCGCGCGGCAAAGTCCACGCCATCTACGACACGCTGCTCGAAATCTTCGCCGCCGCCGAAGCCGCGGGCACCACGCCCGCGCGCGCCGCCGACGCGCTCGCCGAACGCCGCGTCGAAGAAGCGCGCGCCGCGCGGAGTAATCCGTAGGGGCGTGGCCCGCCGCGCGACGGCGAACCCGATTCCGATCAATCGACATCCAACCGGCATCGCCGTTCGAGCGACGGCGGGGGCGGGGCCCGGCCCCCGCCCCTACATTTTCGCTCGTCGTTCAAGGTATATTCTTCGCCGGAAGGTTAATGATGACAAGACGCTTCGTCGGGATCGTTTGCGGCCTGCTCGCGCTGGCCGTCGTGTGCCTGCCGCAGGGCGAAAAGGCGTCGCCCGCGCTCGCCTCGCTCGTCGAGGCGGAACGCGCCTTCGCGCGCGCGAGCGTGGAGCGCGGCGTGCGCGACTCCTTCATCGAGTTCTTCGCCGAGGACGGGATCGGCTTCCAGCCGGGACCCGTCAAGGCGCGCGCCGCCTTCCTCAGCCGCCCCGCGCCAGCCGCCCCGCCGCCCGTCACGCTCGACTGGTTCCCCGTCCACGGCGACGTCTCGGCCACAGGCGATCTGGGCTACACCACGGGGCCCTACGTGCGCACCGACAACTCGCCGCAGAAGCGCCCGCCCGCCTACGGCTACTACTTCAGCGTCTGGCGCAAACAGGCGGACGGCGCGTGGAAGGTGGCGCTCGATCTCGGCATCCCGACCCCCGCGCTCGATCTCGCGGCGCCGGGGGCGAAGGACTTCAGCCCGGCGCGGCGGACGGGGTGGAAGCCCGGGCGCGGCGCGCAAGACGCTCCCTCCGCGCGCGATGAGCTGCTCGCGGCGGAGCGCGCGTTCGCGGGGGCCGCACTGACCGACGGCGTCGAGCGCGCGTTCGCGGGCCGCGTCCTCGACGACGCGAGGTTCTACCACAGCGGCGCGCTGCCGGTCGTCGGCGCGAAGGCCATCAGCGCGTACCTCTCCGCAAACGTCGCGAAGTTTTCGTGGGACGTGACGGACGCGGGCGCGGCACGCTCGGGCGACTTCGGCTACACTTACGGGAGCTACGAACTCGTCCCGGCCATCGGCAAGGGGGACGGCAAGACCGAGACGGGCTACTTCGCGCGCGTGTGGAAGCGCGACGCGCGCGGGCGCTGGCGCGCCGCGATGAGCGTCACGCACGCCGCGCCGCCCGGACAGAACTGAGTTTCGCCCTCCGGGCGAGGGCGGCCTCGTGCCGCCGTCGGTGGTGGCGAAAAATCGCAGGGCGTGGGGTGAGCATTAGGGAGGGGCGGGATGAGTGCTGAGCGGAAACTTGAGACGGCGACTTTGGCGGGCGGGTGCTTCTGGTGCGTCGAGGCCGTGTTCGACGAGCTGCGTGGGGTCGAGTCGGTCGTCTCCGGCTACACGGGCGGCGACGCGCCGCAGCCGACCTACCAGCAGGTCTGCTCCGGCGCGACCGGCCACGCCGAGGCGGTGCGCGTCAGTTTCGATCCCGGCGTCGTCTCGTTCCGCGAGATTTTAGAAATCTTCTTCACCGTCCACGACCCGACGACCTTGAACCGGCAGGGCGCGGACGTAGGCACGCAGTACCGCTCCGCCATCTTCTACCACACGCCGGAGCAGCGCGAGACCGCCGAGCGCGTCGTCGCCGAGCTGGACGCGCAGAAGCTCTGGGACGCGCCCATCGTCACGCAGATCGCGCCGCTCGCCGAGTTCTACCCGGCGGAGGACTACCACCAAAAGTATTTCCGCAACAACCCCGGCCAAGGCTACTGCCGCGCCGTCGTCGCGCCGAAGGTGGCGAAGTTCCGCCAGAAGTTTTTGGAGAAGTTGAAGAGCTAGGACGACGCCCGCGCGCCGACGTTAGAGCCTGTCGCGCACGGCGCGGCGCACCAGCTCGACCGTCAGGCCGTAGACGAGGTGCGAGGCGAGCGAGTAGGCGTGCGTCGAGACGGGGTACTCGGTCGGCGTCTTCGAGAGTCCGAGCAGGGGCACGAGCCCCTCGTCCGCCGTGAGCCACACCGCCGCGCCGAGGGGCAAGCCCGCGCCCGCCGTCAAGACGGGCGCGAGTTCCGCCGCCGCGCCGTAGAGCGCGCCCGTCCCCGCGCCGAAGGCGTAGTGAACAGCCGTGCCCGCCGTCTCCTTCTCACTCTCCGTCAACTCGTGATCGAAGACGCCGACGGCAATCGCCGAGGCGGTGCGCTCCGCCGCGTCGTCGTCTTCCGAGTCCACCCCGCGCTCGCGCAGCATCTCCCCCGCGCCGCGGTGCGGCGAGCCCTGCTGCATCGACTGCGCGCCGTGGCCGCGCTCCTCGCCTTCGGCGAGCCTCTGCCACAACTGCTGAAACTGATTCATCGCCAGCGAAGCGACGAACCCCCCGACCAGCCCCGCGACGACGCCCTTCGCCACGTCGCCCGCGCGCCCGCCCCCGCCCGATCCCGTCTCGTTGTCGCCCATGTCGCCTCCCGGTCGAATGATCCCACCCGGCACGCCTCAAAGCGGCGCGGGCGTCGTCCCGTCCTCGGCGAGCGCGTCGGCGCGCACGCCGCCGCCGCGCGTCGCCTCGCGCTCGTCGCGCATCTCGCGCGTCAGGAAAAAGTTGAGCGTCGTGCGGATGACGGCTATCGCGCCGAGCTTGCCGATGCGATCCCAGCTCGGGGCGACCGCCGTCGAGAGGATGTCCGCGCCGAGCTGGAATTCGAGCGCGAGCGCGAGGTAGCGCGCCAGCGTCAGGCGGATGCGGTTGTAGCTCTCGACCCGCGGCGGCACGAGCGCGCGCGCGAACTGGTAGGCGGCGACGCAGACGCCGAGGCCGATGACGACCGCGCCCGTCGTCTCGACGAAGAGCCGCAGCCACTGCACGGCGTTGCCGACCGCCGACTCGACGCCGCCGCTCGCGGGCGAGCGGACGAAGCTGTCGGCGGTCTCCTGCGCGAGGTAGATGAGCGCCAGCATCTGAGTTTATCCGACCGTCTCGGACGCGACCCGCCCGGCTTCGCCGTCCAAGTCTGCGACACAGAACGCGCCCGACGTAGCCGACGCGGCTGCGAAATCTTTACCGACGCCCAATACTAAGCCACTTCGCGCCCGGCGCAAACGCCGCGCGCGCCCCCTTCACACGCGGGTGAGATACGTGTAGAGCGTCTCGCACACGGAGTCGAACGAGTCGGCGCAGAAGAGCGTGGGCTGGAAGCTCGTCGGATCATACTCCGTGCGCGCGGCCTCGTCGGGGTCGAGCGGGCGCAGCCGCGCGCGCCGCATCGCCTCCAGCTCGCCCGCCGAAGAGAGCAGCCCCGTGCCGTAGGCTTTCACCTCGCCGCCCTCGCGCAACACCCCGAACTCGACGGTGAACCAGTAGACGCGCGCGAGCCGCTCGAAGGATTCCTCCCCCTTCGCGATCTTGACGGCTTCGCCGAAGAGCCGGTTGAGCGCGGCCAGCCGCGGGCTCGCGAGCGTGGCGGCGTGGCCGAGCAGTTCGTGAACCACGTCGGGCTCCGGCGTGTAGAGCGGCGTCGAGTGGTGGCGGATGTACTGCGTGCAGAGGAAGACCCCGCCGGCGAGCGATTCGAGGAAGACGCGCGGCTCGACGAGCCCCGCGACCGGCTCCAAACGGAAGCCGCTGATGGATTGCACCCGCGCCGACACTTCGCCGAGCTGCGGGATGCGGTCGCGCGGCAGATCGAGTCGGCGCACGGCGGCGAGGTATTCGGCGCACGCGAACTCGGCGTGGCGCGGGCCGAGCGCGTCGAGCACGGTGCGCCACAGCGCGTTCTCCTCTTCGGTGTAAGGGGCGTCGGGCACGGCCTCGCCCGTCCTGTGATCGAGCGCGAGGCGGGCGATGCGGTTGCGGCGCGCGCGGTACTCCGGGTCGCGGAAGCCCGGGTGATCCGGATCGAGCCGGACGAGTGAGGTGCGATCATTCGCCGCGGGCTCGTGCGCCCCGGCTGCGACGGGCCGCGCGTCGGCGTGATCGCTGAGCGGTGTCGTCTTCGCTGCTTGGGTGTTCATAACTTCTGAGCTCCTTCACGCTCTTTCGGGTTAATCCCAACCGCTGCGCCTTCTCCGCGCCCCCGCGTCAAAATTCTTCGGAGCGCGGGGGCGCGAAGCAGACGGGTGAGGTTTTCGTGATGCGCCCCGGCGGGGGGCAAAAAAGGGCCGGCCACCGAATCTCCCGCGTCGGAAGGTTCGGTGGCCGGCCCAGTGAAAACTGTTTTCGCGTCCGCCTTACGTCACGTGGCGCGCACAGCCCCTCGCCGCCCCACCCCTCCGCGCGGTGGGCGTGGCGTAATAGTAATAACGAGTGCTGTGGCCGACGTTTCGCATCGCGAACTCTAAGGGGCGGCGCTCCTGCCGCGCCGCACGTCGCTACACTAACTCCCGCAGCGCAGTCGTGTCAACGGCTGCGGCTGCGGGCGGGCGTCGAAGTCGGAGGTCTCCTGCGCCGTCAGCTCGGCGCGCGGCAGGAACCTCGGGGCGCGGCGGAGTTTGGTGGCCTGCTCGAAGGCGTAGGCGAGCGCGATCAGCTTCGGCTCGGCGTAGGCCGCGCCGAAGAAGGAGAGGCCGACCGGGAGCCCCCGGACGTAGCCCGCCGGGACGGTGACGTGCGGGTAGCCCGCGACCGCCGAGAGCGTGGAGAAGCCGCCCGTGAAGTGGTCGCCGTTGACGAGATCGGTCGTCCACGGCGGCCCCCCCGTGGGCGCGACGAAGGCGTCGAGGCGGAGCTTCTGCGCGACGGCGTCGATGCCCTGCGCGCGCGAGAGGCGGTGGTTCTTGGCGACGGCGGCGAGGTAGTCTTTCGAGGTGAGCGGCCCCTTCGCCTCGGCCTGCTGGAACAGCTCCTGCCCGAAGTAGGGCATCTCGCGCGCGCGGTTGTCTTCGTTGAACTTGATCAGCTCCTTGAGCGTGCGCGCGCCCGGCTGCGCCCCGCGCTCCGCGAGGTACTTGTTGAGGTCGGCCTTGAACTCGAAGAGCAGGACTTGAAACTCAGACGCGTCGAGCTGGCCGCCCGTCGGGATGTCAGCCGGATCTACCACGGTCGCGCCCGCGCGCTTCAGCACGTCGATGGCGTCCGCCATCAACTTGTCCACGCGGTCGCTGAAGCCGAAGTATTTTCGCGCGACGCCGACGCGCGCACCTTTGAGCGCGCCCGCGTCGAGGAAGCGCGTGTAGTCGGGTTGCGACTTGCCGCGGCTCCCGGCGGTGGCGGGATCGCGCGGGTCTAGCCCCGTGAGCGCGGAGAGGAGCACGGCGGCGTCGGCGACGGTGCGCGCCATCGGGCCGGCTGTGTCCTGCGTGTGCGAGATGGGGATGATGCCGGCGCGGCTGACGAGGCCGACGGTCGGCTTGATGCCGACGAGCGAGTTGGCCGACGAGGGGCAGACGATGGAGCCGTCGGTCTCGGTGCCGATGGCCGCGGCGCAGAGGTTGGCGCTCGCCGCCGCGCCCGAGCCGGAGCTTGAGCCGCACGGGTTGCGGTCGAGCGCGTAAGGGTTCTTCGTCTGGCCGCCGCGACCGCTCCACCCCGAAGACGAGTGCGACGAGCGGAAGTTCGCCCACTCGCTCAGGTTCGTCTTGCCCAGAATGACCGCGCCCGCCTCGCGCAGTTTTTGCGCGACGAAAGCGTCGCGCGGGGCCGGGGAGCCGACGAGCGCGAGCGACCCGGCGGTGGTCTGCATCCGATCAGCCGTGTCGATGTTGTCTTTGATGAGGATCGGAATCCCGTGGAGCGGGCCGCGCACTCTGCCCGCCTTGCGCTCTCGATCCAGAGACTCGGCGACGGAGACGGCGTCCGGGTTGGTCTCGATGACGGAGTTGAGGGCTGCGCCCTGCCGGTCAACGTCGTCGATGCGTTCGAGGTAATCTTTCGCGAGCGAGCGGGCGGTGAATTTCCCGGAGCGCATCCCCTCCTGCAACTCCGCGATGGTCATCTCTTCGAGCGCGAAAGCCCTGACGGGCGGCGCGGCGGTCGCGCCCGCGTCAGCCGCGGCCCCCGCGACTTCGCCGCGCGGCGTGCAGAGCGCGGGCCGCGCCGTGGCGGCGAGCGCCGCGCCCGCGAGCGTGCCGCGCAAAAACGTCCTTCGTTTCATCAAACGTCCCTCCGTGGGGAGCGATTGTTGTCGAAGGCGTTTTGCTTCGTCAAGTCTTATTCAGAAAGCACTCACCGCAAAGGCGCGAGACAAACGATGAAGTATGAACGACGAGCGATGAAGTAAAAACAGTTTGCCCTTACTTCATCGCTCGTCGTTCATACTTCATCATTCCCCTTTGCGCGAACTCTGCGCCTCCGCGGTGAAATCTGACTACCGCCACACTCAGGATCAAACTGGGCCGCCGCCCCGCGTCACAGCCTGATCTTCAGGACGACGGGCTCGCGCAGCTTGTCGTCGGGCGCGAGCCGCCCCCGCTCGTCGACCGCGCCCCACTGGCTGTTGGCGATGAAGTAGAAGTCGTCGCGGACGAGGACGCCGAGCGTCGGCTCGTCGAAGAAGGGGTTGTTGGCTTCCAGCGTCTCGAAGCGCGCGACGCGCCTCATGTCCCCGCTCAGGAAAAGCCGGACGACGCGCGCCGGGTTCGTGCCGTTCTGCACGGCGACGAGCGTGCCGCGGTGCGAGTAGAGGCCGTCGATGCCGAGCAGGGTGGAGTCGGGCGCGGGGGCGAGGGCGGCGATCCGTTTCGTCCTGAGATCGATGAGGAAGACGCCCTTCGCGTAGTCGGCCATGAAGAGGCCGCGCCCGTCGGCGGCGAAGTCGAGCCCCTGCGGCGAGGAGAACTGATCGCTTTCGAGGAACAGCTCGATCTCGTCGCGCCCGCGCCGCACGACGTAGATCGCGGGCGTCACGCTGTCGGTCGCGTACACGTCGCCGCGCGGGCCGACGACCAGATCGCCCAGCCAGTGCGGCTTCGGCCTGTTGGGCAGCGGATATTTTTTGACGAGCCTCCCCGTCCGCAGGTCGAACTTGACGAGGGCGGCGCTGCCGTTCTCGCCCTCCTTGTAGTTCGACATCTGCGGGTGCGCGGCGGTCGAGACCCAGAGGAGGCGGCGCGCGGCGTCCACCTTCATGCCCATCACGCTCCACAGGCCGTCGCGCTCGCCCGCGAACTCCGTCGCCTCGCCCGCCGCCGAGACGCGCAAGATTTTCCGCTTGAAGACGCTGCTCAGGTAAAAGTTTTTCCCCGTCGGATCGTACGCCACGCTCTCCGGCACGACCCCCTTCTCGTGAACCGTGAACGCGGGCGCGCTGCGGACGAGCGGGGCGGCGTTGCGCCGGAACTTTTCGACGAGTGCTTTGAACTCGCCGGAGTCCTTGAGGGAGTCGAAGCCCTCTTCGGAAGCGGCGGGGACGACGAGCCCCATCCGCGCCACGCGATCCAGCCAGAGAAGCGCCTCCGCCTTGTTGCCGCTGAGCGCGTGCGCGACGGCGAGGTAGTACATCAGGCGCGAGTGGTTGGGCCTGAGCGCGACGGCTCGCTTCGCGTTCTCCAGAAACGCCGGGTAGTCTTTCGCGCGGTAAGCCTTCAGCGCCTGCGCCTCGAAGTACCTGCCGTCCTCCGGCGCGTCGGCCTGCGCGGCTGACGAGACGTTTGAACTGGCCGCGCCCGCGGCGAGCAGCGCGACGATTAAGCACCACGCCCCGAGGCGTCGCCCCGCCGCGTGACCGTCTTTCATGAGAGCCATACCTTCACACACGCCCCGGACGGCTCTTCGCGCATGATCGAGAACCCCCCGCCGGGTCTATTTCCCGCCGCCTACCATCGGCACGCCAAAGTTCGGCGGCGTCCTAATTTGATTAGAACTCTGTGCGGCCTCTGTGAACTCTGTGTCTCCGTGGTGAGGTATCTTAAAGAAGACTCACCACGGAGGCACAGAGAACACGGAGGGCGCACAGAGAAAAGCTTAAACTTGGAACCTACTCAGACTTTCATTTAGTGGACTTGAAACCCGTGCCGTCGATCACCTCGCGGAGTTTTTCTTCGGTCACCTTCGCGTCGTCGTACTGGATGACGGCTTCGCCCTTCTCGAAGCTGACCTCTACCTTTTCGACGCCCTCCGTGGCCCTCAACGCTTTCGTGACCGAGCCGGAGCAGATGTTGCATTTCATCCCCTCGATGTGAATGGTGGTCGTCTTAGTGGCGGCTGAGGCGCTGGCCGCGCCGAAGGCGAGGACGGCGATGAGAACCATCAGCGCCGTGATTTTGTTTCTCCGCATTTTCTCTGTCTCCTATTCTCGGCTGGTGGGTGTCCCGGTCGGAGATGCCCGTCGGCATTTTAACCCCCGACGCGGACGGCTTGAGCAAAGGTTTTATTTTTTGCTCGAACTCTTCGGGGAGCAGTATCCCCTCGATGGTGTCCCGTATGTTTCCGCCGCGGTCTATGACGACCGTGATCGGCAACGTCTCGGTTCGGGCGAAGAGGCGCTTGGTCGCTTTCGTGCCGAGCGCGACGGGGTAGTTGACGCCGATGCTTCGCGCGAAGCGCCGAACCGCGCTCGCCGTTTCCGGCGGGTACGTCACGCCGATGACCTGAAGCCCCCGCCCGGCGTAGTCGCGCTGCATCTTGACCAAGTCCGGCATCTCGGCGCGGCACGGCGGGCACCACGTCGCCCAAAAATTCAAGAGCACTACTTTGCCGCCGTAGTCGCTCAGGCGAAGGCGGCGGCCCTCGACGCTCCTGAGCGTCAGGGGCGGGGCTTTCCGCACGCTCTGGCCGCGCGCCCCGGTCGCCGTTACCAGCAGGGCGGCGAGGCAAATCATTCTCTTCATTTCAAGCTTCGGGACGGGGCCATGACGATCTCAATCTCCCCCTGCCGTGATTCAAGCGTCACCTGTGATCGGAGCATCACTTGCTTCCGCCTTCGACTTTCCTGCGGACGTAGAGCCCGTCCCAGCCCTGCGTCCACGTCTTGCCGCCGTCGGCGGAGGTCTCTGCGGTCTGGCGCACCTTGTCGGGGCCGAGGTTGTAGAAGGTCATGCGGACGGGCGTCTGCCCCTGCGGCGAGTAGATGAAGCCCTCGTAGCGCAGCGCGCCGTCTTTGTACTCGCCGTCCATCATCCAGTTGCCGCCCGCACTGTCCATGTACGACTGGTGCCACTTCTTCGTCACCGGGTTGTAGAAGTTGAAGCTCTGCGCCGTCTGCACGGGCGTCGCCCAGTTCTCCTCGACGATGCACCCGTTCTGGAGAATCTTGACGTTGCTCGTGCCGACCTTCTGGTTGTTGGCGAACACGTCCCACTCGCCGACCCAGAAGTCGAACTCACGATACCCGGCGGCGAACATGCAAGGCTTCTGCGCCTTCTCGGCGGCGAGGACGGCCTCCTTGTAGCGCGGCTCGCCCCGCAGCGACTCGAAGTCCGAATCGGTCGCCACGCCGGCGGCGAAGAGCGGGTTCGCGGCGACCATCCGCGCCAGTCCCGCGAGCGCCTTCTCCTTGTCGCCCGCGCGCGCGTAGCTGGCGGCGGCGTTGTAGAGCGCGAGGCGGCCCGTGCGCGTCCCCTTGCCCGCCTCGCCCGCCTTCTCGAAGGCCGCCGCCGCTTCCGAGAACTTGTCAGCCGAGTAGAGCGACATGGCGAGCCCGTACCACGCCTGCGCGTTCGCGGGCTCCGCCCTGGTGATCGCCTCGTAAGCCTTCGACGCCTCCGCCCACTTCTTCTCTTTCGAGAGCGCGTCCGCCGCCTGCATGGCGGGCGACGGCGGCGGCGGCTGTTGCGGCTGCGCCCACGCCTGTGACGACAGCGCGCAGAGCGCCAAGACGATCATCGGCAAGATTCCCGACCCCGATTTAAGCATCTCTTCAACTCCTTAGAGTCGGCGAACGTTTTTCTCACTCGATAGCGACCGGCTTCAGTTTTTCTCTGCGCCCCCTCTGTGCTCCCTGTGCCTCTGCGGTGAGTCTTTCTAAGTCACTTCACCACAGAGACACAGAGGACACAGAGGACGCACAGAGTACAAATCAATTTAGTAGTCCACCCGGCGCTCCTAGTCGTTCCCCTTCTCCGGCGCGGCCCTCACGCGCTCGACCAGCTTCTTGAATTTCGCGCTCGGGCGCAAAGGGGCGAACGCCCCCTCCCGCTCGATGGCCGCCGCGTCGCGGAAGCCCTTGTCGGCGGCGCGCGAGAGGGCGGCGAGGGCGCGACCGTCGCGACCGTCGAGGGCGAGCACGCGCGCCAGCTCGAACTCGATCTCCGCGTAGGCGGGGAGGACTTCCGCCGCCAGTTCGAGGTTGGCGGCGGCGACTTTGAACTCCTTGCGCGGCTCGTAGACGTACATCGCGGACTCAAACGTCTCGGCGTAAACGTGTGCGAGGGTGCGGCGCGCGACCCGGCGCGCGCCGCCGTCCTCGGCTGAGTTCGCCCGCTCGCGCAGGAGGGCGGCGAGCCGCCGGATGCGGACGAGGGCGTCGTCGCGCGTCGAATCGTCGAGCAGCGCGCCGCCCTCGGCGAGCATCTCGCGCGCCCGCTCCTGCTCTTCGTCGATCTGCTTCTGCTCGGCGGCGACCGCCGCCCGAAACTCTTTCGTCTTTTTAAGCTCCGCGGCCTCCGCGCCGTAGCGCGCCACGTCGCGCAGGCCGTCGAACGTCTGCGCGACGGCCCTCAGCGCGGCGTACCGCTCGTAGGCGTCGGCGGGACGCCGGAGCTGTTCGGCGCGCGCCGCGTAGCGCGCCAGCGCGCCGTCGATGAGCGCGTCGTCTTTCGGCCTGCGCCCGCGGCCCATCGCCAGCAGCTCCATCCACTCGACGCCTTCGGCGCAGACCTCTTCGGGACACCACTGGTGCCTCCCGTCGAAAGTCGCGAGGCGGCTCACGACGCCGAGCGCGTCGAGCGTGCGCTCCAGCGGGCGCATCTCGCGGAAGTTAAAGTCGTCGACGCCGACCGTGCCGAAGAAGGCGTAGGGCAGCGACGCCGTCGGAGTGTTCTCCGGAGGGAACCCCGCGCCGCTGGAGATGACCCCGGCCACGCACCCGCCGCAAGCCACGGCGAGCCCGTTGGCGACGCGCGCGCCGCCGGAGAAGCCCGCCGCGTAGACCCTCGCGTCGTCGATGGAGAGCCGCTCGTGCGTGTCCTTCCAGAGCGCGTTGATGATCTGCTTGAGCGGCGCGGCCATGAGCCCGTTGCGCGAGTCGTTCGAGCCGGCGACGACGTACCCGTATTTTTCCGCGGCGGCGCGGAACTGCCCGACGGGACGCTTCCCGCGCCCGCCGGGATCGAAGGCGTAAAGGATCGGCCACTTCCTGTCGGGCGTGTAACCGGCGGGCAGGTAGAGCGCGTAGGTCTGCCCCGGCGCGGACGCGACCTTGACCCCCTCGACTATCGTGCCGCGCGGCAACTCGTCAGCCGCGCGGGCCGACGCGGCGAGCAGCGCCGGCAGCGCGGCGAGCGAGAGCGCGGCGCGCCAGCCCACACGAAGGCGCGCCGCCCCCTCGCGCCGTCGCGTCGCGGCTCGTGCCAGAGCCGCGACGACGGCCCGAATCGTCAATGTCGTTCTCTCACCCATGACAGTCAACGGCGTTCCCTCGCCCGCGCCCATCGCTCGCGTCCGCGTGTCTCCCCCGCGCGAGTCCGCGCCCGGCGGGGCCCCGGTCCGTCCGGGCCGCGGCTGAGCGCGAACACTAACACCGCGCGCGCCGCCGCGCATAGTCTCGAACACCGCGCCGCCCCCCGCGCGTCACCGCCTCATCACCTCTCAAGTCGTCCCGCGTCTTCGTGCCCGGTCAAGGCGCGCTCGGCGCGCGTCGCCCCCGCCCCCGCGCCCGCGCGCGGCTCGGCGTTGGTCTCGGCCTGCCGCGCGCGTCGCGGGCGCGAGCGCCGCCCGCCCGCGGCGGCCCGCGTCTGCGCCTCGATGCCGTAACGCTTGATCATGCAGTTGAGCGTCGTCGGGCTCAGACCGAGCAGCGCGCAGGCGCGCGTCTGGCTGCCGCCCGTCAGCCGCAGCGCCTCCGAGATGAGCGCGCACTCGAAGCGGCGCACCTCGCGGTAGAAGTCCAGCCCGCGCGCCACGTCGGGCGGGCGCAGCTCGTTGAAGAAGTTGAGACTGCCGAGCGCCTCGATGGCCTGACTCAGAGAGAGCGCCGCCTTGATCAAAGTGTCGTTGCGGCTCGACTCCAGCGCGCGGTGATCTTCCGCCGCCGCCGCGTGCGCCAACAGTCTCACGTTACCCAGTCTGTTCATCTCGACCCACCGTCCCTTCTGAAGTTTAGAACCTTCGCCGCGCCCGCGCCCCCCGCGTCGCCCGCGCCGACATCGCGCGGCGCGACGCCCGAGAGCAGCGACCTCAAGCAGACGAGCGGCGCGAGATCGCCCGCCTCGACGAGGTGGACGCCCCCCGCCTCCGGCCCCCCGGAGCGCGGCCCGGCGGCGGCGACGCCGCAGAGCGCGGCGGCCTCCTCGGCGGTGAGCAGGGGCGAGAAGGCGGCGCACGCCGGGCACCATGCCGCGCCCGCGTCCGCCGCCCCCGCCGCCCCGCGCGGCGCGAGCGTCTCGCGCAGCACCGTGATTCGTATCCTCCGCTTCACCCTCAAGGTTGTCCCTTTCGAGGCCGGGCGCGCCCGCCGCCCCGCCCGCCCTAAATCGCCGACCCGCAAGGCAACGCCGCGCGCCGCAACCCCCGTCTATGCCTGTAGCCGAAACGTTTTTTGCCCGCCGGCGACGACCCACCCACCGTCAGGGCTTCGGCTGAACTACCGCGGCGCGAATCACGAACCCGTGCGACGCGACGGGCGTAAGGTAAGCCAAAGCCGGGGCGAAAGTATCCAAAGCCCGTTCAAAACGTTTCCAAATGCTGAACAAAGAATTTCCGAAGCCGCACCAAGACGTCATGCCCGACAGGACGAGGGACGTGTTCCTGTTCGGGCCCTTCCGCCTCGACGCCGCCGAGCGCGTACTTTTGCGCGACGGCGAGCCCGTCGCGCTGACGCCCAAGGCGTTCGACACGCTGCTCGTGCTGGTGGCGCGCGCGGGCCGGCTGGTGGAGAAGGATCAACTGCTCGAAGAGGTGTGGCAGGACACCTACGTCGAGGAGAAGACGCTCGCGCAGAACGTGCTCACGATCCGCAAGGCGCTCGGCGCGGCCCCGGGCGGCGCGCCCTACGTCGAGACCGTCCCGAAGCACGGCTACCGCTTCGCCGCGGGCGTGAGGGTCGTCGCGCGCGAGGGCGCGGACCTCACGCGAGACGACTTCCCCGCCGCGACCCGCACGCGCACGGAGGTCATCGTCGAGGAGGAGTTCGATCAAGACGACGAGGCGGCGGACGGGGCGGCGGACGGGGCGGCGGACGCGCCGAAGCGCGCCGCGCTCGCCTCTCGTACGGAAGCGGTCAACGCTCACGCGGGCGCGCCCCGCGCGCCCGCGTTTGAACGCTCAGCCTCCGCGCCGAAGCGCCGGGGCGTGACGGTCGCAGCCGTGGCCGCGCTCGCCGTCGCCGTCGCGCTCGCCGCCGCCGTGATGCTTGCGCGCCGCGGCGCGCGCGAGTCCGCGACGCCCTTCGCGCGGTTCGAGATCAAGAAGCTCACTTCCACGGGCGACGTCAGCTCGATAGCGATCTCGCCCGACGGCAAGTACGCGGCCTACGCCCCGTACGACGCCGGGCGCTCGCGCCTGCTCGTCCGGCAGGTGGACAGCACGAGCAGCGTCGAGGTCGTGCCCGCGGCTGAGGTGAGGTACGTCGGCATCACCTTCGCGAAGGACGGCGCGTCGGTCTTCTACGTGACGCGCGCGAAGGGCAGCGTGCTCGGCGTGCTCTACCGCGTGCCCGTGCTCGGCGGGGCGCCCGTCAAGATCGTCGAGGACGTGGACAGCGCCGTCGCGCTCTCGCCCGACGGCGCGCGCGTGGCGTTCGTGCGCGTGAGCCGCGATCAGAAGGAGACGGCGCTCGTCATCGCCGACGTCGCGGGCGGGGGCGAGCGCGAGCTCGCGTCGCGCGCCATGGCGGAAGGGTTCTCGGTCGCCGGGCCCGCGTGGTCGCCCGACGGGCGGCTCATCGTCTGTTCGAGCAACGCCGACCCGACCGCGAAGTGGTCTGCGCGCCTGCTCGTCGTCGACGCGGGCGACGGATCGGTGAAGCCGTTCTCTTTAAACCGCTGGAGCTGGATCGGTCGCGCGGCGTGGGCGGCGGACGGCGGCGGGCTGATCATCGTCGCGTGGGACAACGAGTCGCTGGTGATGTCGGATCAAATCTGGTACGTCCCCTACCCGGCGGGCGAGCCGCGCCGGATCACGAACGATCTGAACGGCTACCTCGGCGTCAGCGTCTCGGCGGACTCGCGCGCGATGCTCACGGCGCGCTCGGAGCGCGTGGCCGGGTTCTGGGTCGCGCCGCTCGCCGACGTTAACTCCGCGGCGAAGGTGGGCGGCGTCTCGGCGGACATGTTCAGCGACCGACACAACATCGCGTGGACTCCGGGCGGGCGGCTCGTCTACGCCTCGACGGCGAGCGGCGAGCAGAACGTCTGGGTGATGGACTCGGACGGCTCGAACGCGCGGCAGTTGACCTCCGAGCGCGGCGGCAACGTGCAGCCCGCCGTCTCGCCCGACGGTCGCACCATCGTCTTCGTCTCCTACCGCACGGGCGAGCGCCACCTCTGGGCGATGAACGCCGACGGCAGCGAGCCGCGGCAGTTGACCTACGGCGAGGGCGACGACGCGCCGACGTTCACGCCCGACGGCGAGTGGATCGTCTACTCGTCATACGTGTCGGGCCGCCCGGCCCTGTGGAAGACGCCCGCGCGCGGCGGCGGCGCGCCCGTGCGCGTGGGCGAGATCGTGGCCGACGATCCGGCGGTCTCGCCCGACGGCAAGCTCGTCGCCTGCCACCGCTACGCCGACCCGCTCTCGCACGCGCGGCTCGCGCTCGTCTCGCTCGCCGACGGCAAGGTCGTCGGCGAGTTCGATCTGCCGGGGCCCGCCGGCTCGCCCGCGCTCCGCTGGACGCCCGACGGCAAGGGCGTCGCGCTCGTCGCGGTGGCGGCGGGCGTCTCGAACATCTGGGTGCAGCCGGTCGACGGCGGCGCGGCGCGGCGTCTCACCGACTTCAAAAGCGAGCGCATCTTCCGCTTCGACATCTCGCGCGACGGTCGCCTCGCCTTCGAGCGCGGCACGAACGTCAACGACGCGATCCTCATCAGAGCCAAGTGAGCGCGGCGGCGTCATGCGGCCATCATTCGTGAAGGACGAGCGCGGGGCGTCGGGTGGGATGACTCGTCGGGCGCGCTAGGGAGCGCGCCCGATCTGCGGCATGGTTTTCCTTACGTGAAGTCTCGACTGTCGGCCCGGGGGATGGCCTCTAACTCGCGCGTCGTCGTTTCGGTAACGCTTACCGGCTCGGCCAAGCGCGCCGCCGGCCCGGCACCGATGGCCGCGCCCTCACTCGCCTCTGGCAACGTCTGACGCTCCTGTTCAACTTTCATCAGGTGCAGCCGCGACTCTCGCTCCTTCAGCCTCTTGAAGAAACCGCCGCGAATCAAATTCGCCAATCCGAACCCGCCGACGACCAGCGCGCTGACGACGAAAGAGGCCCATATCCAAAGGAAGACCGGGTTCGTCAGGTGCGGCAGCGTGGCGACGCCGAAGACGATCAGGAAGTTCAGCGACATGATGACCGTCGCCATCGTCAACCCGATCCCGGTGATCTCCCGCCTCTCACGCCGGAGTTGATCGCCGCCGTCGGCGAGCAGATCGGTCACAAGCCCGAGCGGTAAGCCGCAGCGCGAGCAGAAGCGCGTACCGTCGGACACTTGTCGCTGACTGCATCGTGGACAAAACATCGGAGCCTCCGGCCAACGCCCTCGTCCAATCCCCTCGACATACGCACGACCCGCCTGCGGGGTTCGTAACCCGCCACGCTTACGCCCTCCGGTGACAGCAACCCACCCGCCCGACGCCCGGATCACCCCGACGGTATATGACGTGGCGGGGGGTCGGGCGCACGCCGTCGTCAGCCGCGGCCTGACGGGCGGGCCGACCGTGGCAGGGAATCCCCCGCGCGGAATCAATGCTTGAAACGCACTCCGTGCTTACGCCCGATGTCTTCGAGTTGCGCGGGTGTCAGCACCCTCGGGGGCGTTCCCGCCGGCGCGCCCGTCTCGCGGAAGAAGCCTTCAAGCCCCGGCGGCGTGACCACCCAGAGCAGGTCTATGGCCCCGCCGCTCGATTCGACCCCGTGCCACACCCCGTGCGGGATGAAGACCGTATCGCCCACGCCTACCTCCTCCTTCCGCCCGCCGACGACCGCCACCCCGCGCCCCTCGTGCACGAACAGCACCTCGTCCTCGTGCTCGTGCATGTGGAGGGGGATGCCGACGCCCGCGTCGAGCGCCTGCGTGCCCATCGCCATGGTCGGCGAGCCGGTCTTCGGATCGACTTTGACGGTGACGGTGTTCCCCTTCCGTCGGATGACCTCGCCCTCCCCCGCGCGGAGCACGTAACCGCCGCGCGGGAGGTCTGACGCCACGGGCGGAGACGCTGGCCCCGCGCCGGCCTCCCCCTGCGGCTGTGCGCCGCCGACCAGGGCTGCCAGCGCCACGGCGACAAGGACTGGCAGACTTGACGTTCCGCTTGGTGCTTTCCGCATACCCTATTCAATCCTTATGGCCGGAATGGCTGGCCCCGTGAGAAGCATTCTATCGCGGCGTTAGCTTGAACGACTTGTCAGACAGCCTCTTGGTTGAGCCATGAAACCCGGCAGATTATTCCGCCCGTCTCATGGCCCAACTTTCGGGCGTGCCTAACGCCCCCATTACCCGCCGCGCTGGCAACACCGAGACCACCCAGCTTGACGGCGAGGGACATGCTAACTCGCGGTCGGGTTGAACGAGTTGTCAGGTGGCCGCCTTGGCCCGCTCAACATTCGAAACCCTGTCGATGATTTCGAAGACGATGTCGAGTAGCTTCTCGTTGGTGGCTTTGGGATTATTCAAACCTTGAAACAGTCGGGCTGACACTGCGCCGTGATAGACAGCTTTTATTTGAGGCTCCATGTCCTCCCATATCCACCGCGCCGCGAATCCGGTTGCGCCGATCGGGATGGGAAACTTCCCTAAATTCCTGGCGATCTCATACTCTTCCTTAACCCCTTTTGATATCGGGTGCTTACTGCTGGTTCCGGCTATAAAGATTGCGAATTCACACTTGGCGATCATGTCCTCCCGATACTTCCGGTTGAATTCTGCCTCCCTTGAGGCTGATTGTAGGTTTCTGGGGAATGGTCTTAAAGTAAGATGTTTATCGAGGGCCGAATCCCCGTTCTCATAAAGCTTTAATAATGTCCCCTCCACTACGGAGCTGCCGATGTTAAGCCCGTACCCGCTAACCAACTTGTAACCCCCTTCTATGAGCCGCTCGCCCAACTGCGTACACAATTTCCGCGTCCTGTCTTCGTCGAACTCTCCGAACTGATGGGCACTGCCGGAAACGAATATGTTTTTCTGATTGTAACGTTGCTCGACGGATTCGAGAATCTTCGCTATGTCGCTGAACTTTTCGATGAGATGGGTTTGAATACTGTACCGCTGCAAATCTTCGATCTGAAGTCTCTGCTTGTTCTTGGCGTATTTAAATGATCTCAGCCCATCCCTCCCCTTCGATTTATCATGGCGCACCTCTCTCATAATCGCATAATGTTCCCGCTTGCTGGTCTCCAGAAGCGAGCGCAGGTGACCGAGCATGTATTCAAGGTTCGGATCGGTAAAACTGAATCCGAGAAAGAGGAATGTCTTGTTAACCAGATCGCCCTCGAGCGCGTTCTGCAACACCTGATGCTTTTTCGCGTACCGCTCGTAATCATCTTTACAGATGATCGCTTTATCGGGCATCGCAATATCACCGTGCATCTTGTAAAGGATTACCTCCCGCCCTTTTTTATGGAATGCGATATCTTCGTCCCTCGCCTTAACGTCAACGATCCTGTTCGCCGCCTTGATCGAGTCTTCAATTAAAGAATCAAAATTTGTGGTCCAGATCGTCGAGATCGGGAGCCGGGCAATTATTTTATGATTTTCCGAAATCTTTACCGGCTTGGTGAACTCGTCGATCAATATTTGATTGAGGCGTGAGCGATCCAGTTTCCGGTTCAGGTAATACTGGGCGACGGCGATCAGATCGTGCTCAAGCTCAACGTCGAGGCCAAGCTCTATCGCGCAATCACGCATCAGCCCTTTCCAATCGACAAACCCCGAGGGGCGGGACATGCCGGCGCCGATAAACAATGCGGCGTCGCCATCATGCATCGCGGTCACATAATCCCTTAACAATCGTTCGCGGGTTATCGGCATCTGTGTTCCTCGGATTCAAATTCAGCAATCACGCCCGAAAGTTGATCGAGAAAAATGCGCTGCGAACAAAGGGTTGCGTGAGGCTGATGAAAGCTACCGACGGCGAGGCCGACCAACTGAAGCGAGAGCACAATATGCTTACGGGTTGGTGGATGTCAATCCTTAGCTAGATAGAATGGTTAAGTTAAAGGGGGCCGGCTAGCGCCCGGCATCGCCCTCCGCCCCGAGCGGCTACTGGGGCATGAAATCCGTCGCGTCGGCGGTCGGGTGCATGCCGTTGTTAGGGAGGCGACACGCGACGTGAGAGGCACGCTACGCCGCCGCCCGCCCCGGTGGCCTGTTCGACGGCGGACGACATAAAAGCCTCTATTACTTACGGCAACTACCGCGGCTCCCACAGCTCGAAACGATTCCCCTCCGGGTCTGTCGCCCAAGCGAAGCGCCCGTATTCGTATTCCTCAATCCGGTCGTCAACCTGCATGCCTGCCGCCCGCAACTGTTCGAGAAGACCGTCGAGGTCGACGACCCGGTAGTTGACCATAAACGAAGACGTGCCCGGCCCGAAGTATTCGGTGTCGTGCGGGAAAGCCGACCAGATAGTCATGCCTTTGCTGTCGGGATTGTCCGATTTACGCCACTCGAACATTGCTCCGCCCTCGCCGCTCGACTCGATGCCGAGATGCTCTCGATACCACGTCCTTAATTTTTCCGCGTCCTTCGCTTTGAAGAAGATTCCGCCGATGCCTGTCACTCGTCCCATAACCCCTCCCCACGTTGAAAAAAATTTACTGCCAACCGGCCTATGCTCCCGGTAAAGGGAAAGCCGTCGAACGCCCGGCATCGCCCGCCGCCCTGTTGCACTGAAAGATAAGAGGCCCGCCGGTTGGGCGTCGGGCGCGTGCCGTTAGCGTTTTAGCAGTTGCGGCTCCCGTAATTTTTGCCATCAGCGGCACGAAGCAATCTAACTTAAATTATACGCCCTAAAAGCCGTAATACATTACGCGCATTCCGCCGTCTCGGCTGCCGGGCTTCTTCAAATCTCCGAGATGTCTGTGAGTGTAGGCGGATGAGGGCGGCGGCGGGGGACGAGGCCGCCGCCGTGCCGGGCCGCGCGGCGGGGTGTTTTGAACGTCGTCCGCGGCGGAGCGCGATCCCTTTTTACGACGGGTCCGATCCGACGAAAGGGGCGGGCGAGCCTCGCGACTCGCCCGCCCCTTTCGGTTGCGCGCACGAAGGGTGCGCGTGCGGTTAGAAGATGAGGCGCGCGCCGACGCGGACGCTGCGGAACGTGCCGTTGTTGAAGCCGGTGTTCTGGAACGGCCCCGTGGTGAACGGGGTCGCCGCCAGCTCGGTGAGCGTCGTGGGGACGCCGAAGTTTCTGCGGTTGAGCAGGTTCACCGCCTCGGCGCGGAGTTCGAGCTTCACCCCTTCGGTCAACCTCGTCGCCTTGAAGAGCGCCATGTTGAGGGTGTAGTTCGGATCGCCCGAGAAGGTGTTGCGACCGAGGCTGCTGTAAGGCGTCTTGAAGAGGTTGAACGCCTCGTTCGAGTTGTAGGCCGCGGCGGCGGCCTGCCCGAACAGGCCGGAGTCGTTGTAGATGAGGCGCGCCTGCTGGATCACCTGCGAGGCCGAGACGACCGTGCCGGTCGAGCCGGGCTGCGCCGTGTTGTAGACGATGAACTGCCCCGGCGTCGCCACTTGGCAGGCGGGGCCGCCGAAGAGCACGTTGCACGCGGCGTTGAAGCCGAAGGCGATGGTGCCGAGCGGCGCGTTCGGGTTGCCGGGGTAGGGGCGCAGCGCGCCGATGCCGAAGAACGAGTTCTCGAAGTTCGGATCGTAGGTGCCGAACGCCTCGACCGGCGTGTAGGGCCGACCCGACCCGGCGAAGAAGACGCCGGAGAGCTGGAAGCCGCCGAGCAGGTGCCCGACGAAACCGCGCTGCTCCTTGTACCACGGCAGGTCGTAGATCGCGTTGGCGGTGAAGACGTGCTTCTGGTGGAAGGCGGAGAGCCCGCGCTCGCCGCGGCTGCCGTCGAACGGGTTCTGCGGATCGGCCACGCCCTGACCGCCCGCGCCGGTCGAGAAGATCTCCGACGAGTTGTCGATGGTCTTCGAGAGCGTGTAGTTGGCGTTGGCGCTCAGGCTGTCGGAGAAGCGCGTGTCGAAGCGCGTCTGCAGGCCGTTGTAGGTCGAGGTCGCGCCGTTGGTGCGCAGGCGCACCGCGCCCGTCGTCGGGTCGATGCGCCCGTTGCCGTTGGTCGCCACGCCGTTGATGATCGAGTTGTTGAAGCCCGCGCCGGTGCAGGCCGCCTCGCGCGTCGCGGGGGCCGTGCCGACGACGATGCCGTTCGTGTACGCGCCCGCGTCGAGCCCCTGACAGTAGGCGGCCTGGTTGAGCTGGTTGACGAGCGGGTTGCCGTTGACGGTCTGGAACTGCCCGACGATGCGCGAGCCGACGTAGCGGGCCTCGAACACCGTGTTCTTCCACACCTCCTGCTGGATGCCGAGGTTGTAGGAGATGGTGTAGGGGTTGTGGAAATTCGGATCGACCCGCGTCTGGTTGAAGAGGCGCGGGTCGCCGCCGTTGGTGCCCGGCGTCTGGTTGAGCAGCGCCGTCGTGTTCGGCAGGAACGGGTAGTTGAACGACCCCGCCGCGCCCGGCGTCTGCTGCAAGAGGCCGGCGGCGGCGAACGGGGCCGCCGTCACGGTGTTGAGCACGATGTTGAAGAAGGAAGGATCGTAGGCGACGCCGATGCCGCCGCGCACGACCGTCCGCCCGTTAGTGAAGCGGTCGCCGAGCGACTTCAGGTTCGGCTGCCACGCGAAGCCGACGTGCGGGGCGAAATTGTTCTTGTCGATCGGGAGCCTCGACTGAGTGCGCCCGGAGAGCGGGAAGCTCGGATCGAAGATGGCCGTCGCCGGGTCGGACTCGCGCGCGTTCAGTTGATCGATGATCGGGTTGAACGGCGTGGTCGAGACCTCGTAGCGCAGGCCGAGGTTCAGGGTCAGGTGCGGGTGGACGCGCCAGTCGTCCTGCGCGAAGAAGAAGAAGTCGTTCTGCTTCGTCAGGATGCGCGGGTCGCCCTGCGCGAACGCGATGCGCCCCGGCCTGCCGAGGAGCAGGTTCTCGAACGCGGTGGCGCGGAAGCCCGTGCGCGGGCCGGTCACGCCGAGCGAGCCGTCGGGGTTGAAGAGGAAGACGGGGCCGACGCCGCCGTTGACGCCGGGGAAGGTCGCCGGGACGCCGCCCGCCGCCGCGTTGGGCCCGCCCAGAGGGTTGCCGCCGCGGAAGGTGTAGACGCCGAGGAAGTTGGGCAGGAAGAAGTTGTCGACCTTCTGGTGGCGGATGTCCGCGCCGAACTTGGCGGCGTGGTTACCGATGGTGGTCGAGAGCGTGTCCTGCACCTGGTAGGTGTCGACCACGCGCGACTGCGGCAGGTTGTTCGGGGTGCCGAAGGCGAACCCGAAATTAAAGTTCAGGGTGGCGAAGCTCGTGTAGCCGATGCCGGGCGCGGGGAGGGCGGCGTTCGGGTCGCCGAACTTCACGTCGAGGCGCGAGAAGCTGAAGCGCGCCTCGTTGACCGTGCGCGAGGAGAGCGTGCGCGTGTAGGTCGCGCCGAGGTTGTTGTTCTTCGAGGGCACGGCGAAGAGCGCGCCCGCCACGAAGCGGCCCGTCGCGAGCGGGAAGGTGTTGCGGTCGAAGATGTAGCGCACGCTCAGCGAGTCGCTGCTCGTCAGGTTAATGTCCTCGCGCGTGATGAACTGATCGTGGGTGTTGTTGGTCGGGACGATGCGCACGCCCTCGCCCGCGTAGAGCGGGGTGGCCACGCCGCCCACGTTGACGAAGACGGCGGGGTCGAGGCGGTTGGCGGTGACGGGGTTGAAGACCGGGTTGTTGGGGCCGAAGGCGAAGGTGTCGGGGACGCCGTCGCCGTTCACGTCTAAGACCGGCGGGGCGATGAGGAACTGGCCGACGCCCTGCGCGAAGGCGGGGCCGCCGCTGACCGCCGTGTTGGAGAGGATCGCCGCGCCGGGGAAGCCGAGGCTCGACGCCAGCCGGACGCTCTCGGGCGTCAGCGTCAGCGCGCCGCCCGTCAGGTTGTTGGCCTGCGCCTCTCCGCGCAGCCGGTCGCCCTCGTAGGTGGCGAAGAAGAACGCCTTGTTGCGTTTGATGGGGCCGCCGACGGCCCCGCCGAAGCGGTTGTTGCGGAAGGGATCGAGGCGGCGCTTGGCCAGCCCCGCGAACTCCGAGAAGCCGTTGCCCGCGAGGAACTGGAAGCCGCCGCGCGCGAGCTCCTGCCCCTTGGTCGCCGCGTCGAGCGCCGCGTTGTTGTGGAACTCGAAGAGCGCGCCGTGGAAGTCGTTAGTCCCCGACTTGGTGACGACGTTGATCTGCGCGCCCGAGTTGCGACCGAACTCGGCGGAGAAGTTGCTCGTGATGACCTGCAACTCGCCGACCGCCTCGGTGTTCGTCAGCGAGAGCGTGGGGCCGGCCACCGAGTTGTCGTTGTTGTCCTGCCCGTCGATCTGGAAGTTGTTCGAGCGCCCGCGGTTGCCGTTGGCGCTGATGCCGACGCCGTTCGAGAAGTCGGTGTCGCCGGGCGTGGTCACGCCGGGCGTCAAAAGCGCGAGGTTGTCGATGGCCCCGCCGTTGAAGGGCAACTGCGTGAGCTGCGTCGGCGTGTACGACTTGGTGAGCTGGTTCTGGGTCGAGTTGATCAGTTGCTCCTCGCCCGTGACGTTGACGGTCTCGGTGGTGCCCGTGACCGAGACCTGCACGTCGGCGGTGTTCTCGGTGGCGAGGCGCACGGCGACGCGCGTGGCGCGCTGCGGGGCGAACCCCTGCGCCGTCACCTCGACGGTGTAGTTGCTGCCCGGCGTGAGGTTGGTGACGCGGTAGAAGCCTTCGTTGTTCGTCGTCGTGTCGCGCGAGATGCCCGTGTCGGCGTTCGTCACCTTGACGGTCGCGCCCGCGACGACCGCGCCGTTCGGGTCTTTCACGAGGCCCTGTAGCGCGCCGGTCGTCACCTGCGCCGCCGCCAGCGGCGCGCAGGCCAGCACGAAGGCGAACAGCGCAATCAAGCGCGCGCCCGCTCTCTTTTCCATTACTCGTTTCATCTGAAGCCCCTTTCGTCGATTTCAATAGTTGGGCGGCGCGATTCGTAACCTCGAATTTTCGCGCGCGCCCGACTTGTCGGGGGCCGGGGAAGACGAATGCGCCTCAACAAGCTGACCACCTATTCAGGCAAGCGACGCGCCAACGCGCGCGGCGCGCTTACACGACGGCGCGCGTTCGTGATCTAAGAGAAGGAGCGTGATGAGATTAACGGGGGCGACGCGGATCGCGCGGCGGGGGCGGTTCGACCCGATTATGAAAGAATGGACGGGCGTTCTCCGAAACTCTGGACGGGCGCGCTATCGTCGTCGGCGACGACCGGCGTCGCGCTCATACGCATCTTCAAAGTTCGGTTTGAGATTTCGGATCGCGCGCAGTCTCTCACTTAGCACTACTGACAAGACCGGCGGGCAGCCCCGTTGAGAGAGCTGCCCGCCGGTCGGTGTGAGTCTCCCGCGCCTCGGGCGCGGAGACGGTTACTGATTCAACGGAGTGTCGGGCTCGACGACGACTCGCGTCGTGTAGTCCTTGCCGCCGACCGACAGCTTGACGAGGTAAGTCCCCGCCTCGACCGGGGGGCCTTGATTGAAGAGGGCGTTCAGGCCGCCGCCTCCGCCTCCGCCTCCGCCGCCGAAGCCGGGCGGCAGGTTGGCGGGGCGCGGCGGCGCGTTGGCGCGCAGGTTCCACTGCACGCGGTTGAGGCCCGCGTCCTTCGTGCCCGTCATCGTGCGCACGACCCTGCCCGTGATGTCGGAGATCGTGATCCGCACGTCGCCCGCGGGCGCGGACTTGAGGAAGTAGCTGATCGCCGTGCCGGGCGCGGGGTTGTTGCCGCGGAAGAACTTCGCGCCCGTGGCCGCGCGCGAGTAGCGCGCGTCGTTGAACCAGGTGGTGGCGGGCCGCACGTCGAAGAGGTGCGCGTCCTCGTCCATGATCTTGGTCGTCATCTGTTGCAGGGGCGTGATGTCGTCGAGGACGAAGATGCCGCGCCCGTGCGAGCCCGCGACCAAGTCGTTGTCGCGCGGGTGGACGATGATGTCGTCGACGCGCACGCGCGGCATCCCCGACATGAAAGGCTTCCACTCGCCGCCGCCGTTCAGGGAGACGTAGAGCCCGAACTCCGTGCCCGCGTAGAGCAGGTCTTTGTTCTTCGGGTCTTCGCGCACGACGTTGACGTTGCCCGTCGCGGGCAGGTTCCCCGCGACCGACTTCCACGTCGCGCCGTAGTCGCGCGTGACGTAGACGTAGGGGCGCAGATCGTCGAAGCGGTGGCCGTCCACCGAGACGTAGCACGTGCCCGCGTCGAAGTGCGAGGGCTCGACGCGCGTGACGTGGTACAGCTCGCCCTCCTTCTCGCCGAGGATGGGCACGTTCTTCGAGACGTTCGCCCACGTCGCGCCGCCGTCGCGGCTCACCTGCACGGTGCCGTCGTCGGTCCCGACCCACACGACGCCGGGCAGGACGTAAGACTCGCCGACCGTGACGATGTAGCCGTAGCTCGTGTAGCCGTCGTTCTTCGACGCCATCGGTTCGGAGCCCTTGACGCCCATGATCGAGAGCGTGTTGCGGTCGATGTGCTTGGTGAGATCGGCGGACGCCGTCCACGTCTCGCCCCTGTCCATCGACTTGAAGAACCGGTCGCCGCCCGTGAAGATGACGCGCGGGTTGTGCGGAGAGATGACGATGGGCGTGTTCCAGTAGAAGCGGTACTGCGTGCCCGCGGGCGGCGCGGGCACGACGTTCGAGGTCGCCGCGCCGAAGCCGCCGAAGCCGCCGAAGCCCTGCGCCGCAGCAGCCGCCGCCACCGCCGCCAGAGCCTCCTCCTGCGTCTGCGCTGACGGCGAGGCCGAAGGACTGGGCGACGCGCCCGGCTGCTGCTGCTGCGCGCGACCGCCGCCGCCTCCGCCTCCACCACCTCCGCCGCCGCCGCGACGCTGCTGGGCCGCGCGCGGTCGGATGCTCGTGCTGCGGCCCGTGCGCAGATCGAGCCGGCTCATCGCGCCGTTCTGCGACTCGGAGTAGACGGTGTTGTAGTCGGTCGGATCGACCTGCGAGTAGAAGCCGTCGCCGCCGCCCGTGCGGTACCACTCGGCGTTGGTGATGCCCGACTGGTTGCGCGTCTGCGAGGGCGCGCCCCACGAGCCGTTGTCCTGCAACCCGCCGTAGACCCAGTAGGGCTTACGCATGTCGACGGCGACGGCGTAGAACTGCGCGGCGGGGATCGTGTTGACGTACTCCCACGTCTCGCCCTGATCGTAGGTCACGTCGAGCCCGCCGTCGTTGCCGATGATGATGTGCCTGCCGTTGGCGGGATCGATCCAGATCGCGTGGTGGTCGCTGTGCGGGATGTTCTGCTGGAGCGACTTGAAGGTCTTGCCGCCGTCCAAGGACTTGCTGAAGTTCAAGCCGCCGACGTAGACGTACTCGGGGTTTTTCGGATCGACCCTGATCTGGCTGTAGTACATCGGGCGGTTGTTCTCGTTGCTCACGACGCGCCACGTCCGGCCCTTGTCGTCGGAGCGCCAGACGCCGGACTTCTTCGGATCGATGGGGGTCGGCGTGGGCGAGGCGTTCGGCGTGGGCGTCGGCGTGGCCGCGGGCGACGCGCCGGGCGAGGGCGAGGGGCTCGGCGTCGCGGCGGCCACCGCCTGCTCCTCCCCGCCTGTGCCCTGACTCGTGCCCACCTCCATCTGCGCGTAGACCACGTTCGGGTTCGAGCGCGAAACGTCCAACCCGATGCGACCGAGGATCGGGTTGGCGGGCAGCCCCGCGCCTTCGAGCTTGCGCCACGTGCGACCGGCGTCAATCGTCTTCCAGATGCCGCTCTCCGTGCCGCCGCCGTTGAAGCCCCAAGAAGTCCTGCGCCGCTGGTACGACGCGGCGTAAAGCGTCCTGCTGTCGGACGGATCCATCACGAGGTCCGTGAAGCCCGTGTTCTCGCTGACGAACTTGACGTTCGACCAGGTGCGCCCGCCGTCGGTCGTCTTGTAGACGCCGCGCTCCTTGTTCGGCCCGAAGAGGTGGCCGATGACGGCGACGTAGACGGTGTTGGCGTCGCGCGGATCGATGACGATGCGCGCGATGGACTGCGAGTCGCGCAGCCCCATGTTGGTGAAAGTCTTGCCGCCGTCGGTGGACTTATAGATGCCGTCGCCGAAGCTGGAGCTCTGGCGGTTGTTCGGCTCGCCCGTGCCGACCCAGACGGTGTTGGCGTCGGTGGGCGCGACGGCGATGTCGCCGATGGAGGCGGTCGAGTAGTTGTCGAAGACGGGGGCCCACGTCGTCCCGTTGTTGGTGGACTTCCAGACGCCGCCGGTGGCGAAGCCGACGTAGATGATGTAGGGGTCGTTTTCGGCGACGGCGATGTCGTCGACGCGACCGCCCATGCTGGCCGGGCCGATGCCGCGCCAGACGAAGCGCTTGAGCGCGGGATCGTCAGACCAGTTGATCGGCGTCGGCGTCGGCGTCGCGGTCGGCGTCGCGGTGGGCGTCGGCGTCTGGTTGGGGCCGGTCGCGGGCGGCGACTGCTGCTGCGCGTGGCTGGCGACGCCGGCGAAGGCGAGCGCGCAGGCGAACGCCGTGAGCCAAACGATGCCTGATGCGGAGTCAGACCTCTTTTTCATGGGAAGGGGCTTCCTTTCGAGCGGGTGTGGGTGTTAGCTGTTAGCTATTAGCGATTAGCTGTTAGCTATTAGCCAGAAGTTGAAGGCAGTTCTGTTCTGGCTAATGGCTAAGAGCTAACAGCTAACAGCTACTTGCGACGTAGACGAACGCAAACGCGGGCGGGTTACGCGCGCCGTTAAAAAAAGTTCTCGCGCCGCGTGAGTCGCGCCGACGAATAAATCTTGATCGCGGGGCCGTCAATCGGGCTCCGGCGTCGAGAGCATATAGACGGCGAAGGAGGCGAGCCAGTGTTCGCCCTCGTAGTTGCCGCTGGCGACGTGGCGCAGCGCGTCTTCGGCGTGCCGGCGCGCGGACGCCGCGAGCACGCGGCGCGCGGGGTCGCGGCGCGGGAGCGCGGCGGCGACCGAGCGCATGCACCACGCGCGGCTCAGGTTCAGCCCGTCGAGGTGGACGATCTTCGGATCGGATCGGTCGGAGACGACCGCGGGCGCGAGCAGGTTCGCGGGCAGGCCGCGCGCAACATTGGGCAGGAAGCGGCGGAACCAGCGCGCGAACTCGGCGGGCCGCATCACGCGCCGCATCAAGTCGGCCTCGACGAGGCCCGGCGGCAGGAAGTCGTCGCCGCCCGGCTCCCACGCCGCCGGGTAGTCGGCGTCCGCGGCGAAGTACCTGCGGCTGCTCTCGACGACGCGCGCGGCGAGGGCGTCGAGAGCGCGCTGGCCGTCCGCGTCCGCGCCCTTAACCTCGTTCGCGTAGTCGAGCGCGAACGAGAGGCCGAAGGCGGTGTTGAAGTGCGTGCCGACGCGGATCGGGTAGGTCTGCTTGGCGAAGAAGTCTGTGTACTTCCGGACGATGGTGTCGGCGAGCGGCTGCAGCGCGCGGAACCAGCGGCGCGCTTCGGGGTCGTCCCACTTGTAGAGTTCTTCGTGGAGCTTGAGGAGCCACGCCCAGCCGTAGGGCCGCTCGAAGGACTGCCTGCCGGGCTCGCGGAAGTATTCGTCTTCGGCGCGGACGTTCTCGCCCGTCAGGCTGGCGTCGAGCGCGGCGCGAATCTCGCGCGCCTGCGCGAGCGACGGGTAGAGGCGCAGCAGGCGCGCGAGCAGCCAGTGGGCGTGGACGGAGGAGTGCCAGTCGAAGCAGCCGTAGAAGGCGGGGTGGAGCGCGGCGGGCGACTTCACCTGGCTCGCGTCGTTCAGCATGTGCGTGATGTTGTTCGGGTACTCCCGGCGCGCGCAGCGCAGGGCGAGCCCGGCGAAGTGCGAAGCCTGCGCCGCGTCGAGCACGAGCCGTTGCGCGGGCGGTTGTTGTGGGCGGCGACGTTGCACGGATGCCTGTAGGGGTTGCGGGGCGACGAGCAGCAAGCACAGCAGGCCTGCCGGACCGAGCCTGAGCATGGCGGAGGTTCCTGACTCGGCGCGGCGGTCATGACCGGAGCGGCACGACCGCAGCCGAATGACGAATGCGGAATGATGAACTGAGCCCGACTGCCTCCGCTTCATCGTTCTCACTTCACCGCCTCTCCCTGCGCCCTCCCCGCGTCCCCTGCCCCTCTGCGGCGAGTCTTACCATCTCACGCACGACGTCAACTCAACCATGACCAGAGCGTTCGAGCCCACATTCGTCTCTCTCATCCGCGCTGCGCGATAGCCCACGCGTGGCATTCGTGGAAGCAGGCCCGCGCGGCGTCCTCGGCGGGCAGCCGGCGCAGCTCGTGCTCGCACTCTCCGCCGTGCTCCTCGTCCGTGAACTCGCCCGCGAAAAACGTCGCGAGCATTTTGTAGTGCCGTTCGTCCGCGCCGGAATAAAAGTGCTGGACGGCCTCGCCGATCCTGCGCGTCAGGCGCACGCCCCGCGCCAACTCCTCGCGCACCTCGCGAATGATCGTCTCTTCCGCCGTCTCGCCCGGAAGCGATCCGCCGCCCGGCAGGAAATGTTTTTGCCGAGGCGCGACCGTCGCGACCCTTCCGCCGTCGTCTCTGACGACGACGTATGCCGCGCGCCTCTCGACGTAGAGCGCGCCGGGCGCGGGCGCGCCGAAGGCGGGCGCGCCCGCGCCCGGCGTCACGCCGCGCAGACCTTGCTGAGCGAGTCGGCCCACTTGCTGACGACCGCCTTGCCGTAGAGCAGCCGCTCCTTCTCCCTGCGGATCGCGCACGCGCGGCGGAACGCCGCCGCCTCGCCGTACTTCTTAATGGAGACGGACGTGCGCCCCTTCTTCTCGCGCCCCGCGTTCCACGACACTTCGTAAACCTCGTTCAGGTAGATCGCGCCGTCCTTGCCCGTGTACTTCTTCACGGCGCGGCGCACGCCGACGATCCCGCTCTTGTTGCGCGGGTTCTCGCCGACGACCACCCAGTCCGTGCGCGGCTTGCCCAGCTCCTGCTCTAATTGATTGCGGCACTCGACGGCCTTGGCGAGCCCCGCCTCTTTGCCGCCGTGCTTGCTGTCGCTGATGAACTTCGACTTCGTGACGTTGCCGAGCCTGACGCGCACGTACCACCCGACGGTCTTCCGCTCCGGGCAGTCGATGCGGCTGACGCCCTTGTGACCACTCTTTGACATAATTACCTCGAAGAATCCCCCGCTTGAATTAAGAATTGATAAGCAACAAACTACCGCGCCGGAGCGCGCGTGTCAAAACCCGCCCGCCCCGTCGCGGTTGATTAAGTTGTTAGGCGCGGGTTGTCGGCGTCACCTGAACGCCGTCATTCGGGCGGGGCGGGCGGTCGCCGCCGCTTGAAGTAGAAATAGACCGGCACGCCGAGGGCGATGAGCGCGAGCCCCGCGGCTGACTCCACCGGGCTCGTGATGATCGTGTTGACGACGAGCCACACGGCGACGAGGATGAAGGCGAAGGGGACGACGGGGTAGCCGAGCGTGCGGTACGGGCGGGGCGCGTCCGGCATCTTGCGGCGCAGGACGAACACTGACGCGGCGGTGACGCCGAAGAAGACCCACAGCGCGAAGATCGAATAGGTCGTCAACTGATCGAACGTCCCCGAGAGGGCCAGCACGCTCGCCCACGCGCCCTGCGCGACGATCGCCCGCGCGGGCACGCGCCCCGCCTCGTTCACCTCGCCCAGCCCGCGGAAGAAGAGGCCGTCGCGCGCCATCGCGAAGGGGATGCGCGCGTTCGAGAGGATGATGCCGTTCAGCGCGCCGAGCGTGGAGACGATGAAGGCGACGGAGATGAACGCCGTCCCCGTGGGGCCGAGGAAAGTCTGCGCCGCTTTCGTCGCCACGGGGAGCGCGTCCGGGTGCGCCGTCGAATTCGAAGTCAGCACTTCGCCGAGGGGCAGCGCGTAGAAGTACGACAGGTTCGCCAGCAGGTAGACGCCGAGCACGAGGAGCATCCCGACGATCAGGCCGCGCGGGACGTTGCGCTGCGGTCGCTCGACCTCGCCCGCCACGAGCGGCAGCGCGTACCAGCCGTTGTAAGCCCAGAGCGCCGCGAGCATCGCCGCGCCGAACGACTGCGCGCCGCCCGTCTGCGCCGCGCCCGCCGGCGTCGAGAGGTGCGACCAGCCCGCGCCCTTCGACAGCAGGAACACGCCGCCGACGACGGCGGCGATGCCTAAGAGCTTCGCCCCGGTCAGCAGCGACTGCACGCGACCGCCGAACGCCACGCCCACGCAGTTGATCGCGGAGAACAGGACGATGGCGGCGACCGCGACCAACTGCTGCAAGCCGAGCCGCCAGTGGACGTCCTGCCCCAACAGGTGAAAGGTGCGCTCGACCCACGGGCCGCCCATCGGGACGAGGGCCGAGAGGAAGATGGCGAAGCCGGTGGCGATGGCGGCGATGCCGCCCGTCGCCGCCACGGCACACTGCATCCACCCGTAGAGGAACGCCGGCGCGTCGCCGTAGGCTTTGCCCAGATAGACGTACTCGCCGCCCGCGCGCGGGAACATCGCGCCGAGTTCGGCGTAGGTCAGCGCGCCCGCGAGCGAGAGCGCGCCTGCCGCCGCCCACGCCAAAAGCACCATCGCGGGCGTGCCGAGCTGCTGCGCCATCACGGCGGTCTTCAAAAAGACGCCCGTGCCGATCACCGTGCCGACGACGAGCGAGGTCGCGTCCACGAGCGTCAGCGCGCGGACGAGCGGATTTTTAGTCTCGGTCATTAAGTTGGTCTCCGCTCACACGGTGGGTCGGCGATCAACTGACGCCGGGGCGCGCCATTAAAGGCGGACTGTAAAGACGGACTACGCGCCGCCGCCGACTTTGAAGTGCGGGTTCTCGATGATGCCGAAGACGTTGCCGAACGGGTCTGTCACCGTCGCGACGACGACGCGGTCGCCGACCTCACGCGGCTCGGCGTGCGCCTTCGCGCCGAGCCCCTGCGCCCTCCGGAAAGCAGCCGCCGCGTCCCCGACTCCCCAGTAGGCGACGACGCCCTCGCCCCGCGCGACGCCCCCCGTGTCCGGGTCGAGCCCCAGCTCGTAGCCGCCGACGTTGAAGCCGACGTAGAACGGCTCGTCGAAGTAGGGCTCGACCCCGAGCAGCTTCGCGTACCACTCCTTCGCCCCCGCCAGATCGTCCACGTGATAGATGACGGTTCTCAAACCTTGAAACATTCGCGCCTCCTTACGCGCCGCCCGGCGCGCTCCACGTTAATAGTCGAATCAGACGGAAAAGGCTACCCCTCGGGTAGCCCTTGATCTGCCGGGAAAATATGGTAGCGGGGGGGAGACTCGAACTCCCGACCTTGGGGTTATGAATCCCACGCTCTAACCGGCTGAGCTACCCCGCCTCGTGCATGAAGTGGCTGTAATTATAAGGACGGGTGTGGGAAGGTCAAGCAACGGGGTCGGGTGCGGAGGCGGTTTGCGCGCCCGCGCGGCGCGCGCGTATCATCGGGGCGCGAGACCCGGCGAGGGGCCGAACCTTCCATCACTAATCAAGGGCTCATCATGGCTGATCTGATTCACAGGCCGCGACGTTTGCGAAGGAGCGAGGGGTTGCGCGCGATGGTGCGCGAGGCGCGTCTGGCGCGCGAGAATCTGGCGCTGCCGCTCTTCGCGTGCGCCGGGCGCGGCGTGCGGCGCGAAATCTCTTCGATGCCGGGCGTCTTCAATCTGTCGGTCGACGAGATCGCGCGCGACGCCGCGGGCGCGTTCGACCTCGGCATCCCGGCCATCATCCTCTTCGGCCTGCCGGAGTCGAAGGACGAGACGGCGACCGGGGCCTACGCGCGCGACGGCGTCGTGCAGCGCGCCATCCGCGCCGTCCGCGAGAGCGCGCCGGGTCTCGTCGTGATCGCCGACACGTGCCTGTGCGAGTACACGTCGCACGGCCACTGCGGGGTCGTGCGCGGGGGCGAGGTCTTGAACGACGAGTCGCTGGAGCTGATCGCGCAGACGGCGGTGAGTCAGGCGGAGGCGGGCGCGGACGTGGTCGCGCCGTCGGCGATGATGGACGGTCAGGTGGGCGCGATCCGAGAGGCGCTGGACGCCGCCGGCTTCCAGCACGTCGCGATCATGGCCTACGCGGTGAAGTACGCTTCGGGGTTCTACGGCCCCTTCCGCGAGGCGGCGGACAGCGCGCCCGCCTTCGGCGACCGCCGCGCCTACCAGATGGACGCGGCGAACGCGCGCGAGGCGATGCGCGAGGCCGAGATCGACTACGCCGAGGGCGCGGACTTCCTGATGGTCAAGCCGGCGACCTGTTACCTCGACATCCTGCGCGCCGTGCGCGAGCGCTTCGATCTGCCGCTCGCCGCCTACCACGTCTCCGGCGAGTACGCGATGATCAAGGCCGCCGCCGCGCGCGGCTGGATCGACGAGGAGCGCGTGATGCTGGAGACGCTCACCAGCATCCGCCGCGCCGGGGCCGACGTGATCCTCACCTACTACGCGCGCGAGGCGGCGCGGCTGTTGCGGTGAGGAAGCTGTTGGCGATTAGCTGTTAGCTGTTAGCGATTGGCTGTTGGCTGTTGGCTGTTGTTTGGCCTCTTCCGTGTTCCCGCCGCTCACGCCTTTCTACTTCCCTGCTCTGTCGATTAAAGAGGGTTCGGAGAGGCCCTCCCCGCCTGCCTCTTAGGCGCGCGCCTTCGCGCGCCGCGTCGCGCTGCCGCTCACGCTCGCGGTCGGCTCGACGCCCGCGCGGTCGCAGATTAAAAGTAATCCCCGGCGGTCGGCGCGCAGGCGAGCAGCACACGCTGGCAATCAGGCGCGGCGACGAGACGCTGAGCTTCCGCATCAAGCTCCGGCGACTGCTCTGAGCCGCCGCCCGCCGCAACTGTCGGGGCAAAGGGCTCGGCCCCGCCCCGGCAATTCTTCGCGCGGTTTCGCCGCCCTCGTTTATCTCAATTCGACTTCGACGGGCTTGCGCTCGCCCGCGTCGAAGCCCGCGGGGAAGTTCGAGAGGTTGATGCCGAAGGGCCGGTCGGCGTCAACTTCGACGACGAAGCGGATCGAGAGCGGCTTGCCGCGCGACGCCGCGAGGCGCGGCGCGAGGCGCGTGACGCGCCACTCCGTGATGATGGCGGCGGGCGGCTCCTCGTAACTGACGAGGCGCGAGCCGCAGTCCGTGTCGCCGACGTAGAGCGTGACGCGCGTCGAGCGTATGCGGCGGAGCGCGTCCGGGGGGACGACGGGCTGGAGGTGCGCGCGCACGACGATCTCGGAGACCCTGCGCCAGTCGCCGCGCGCGGGCACGACGTACTCGAAGAAGCCGACGCCCGTCCCCCAGACGTAGCCGTCGCCGCCGCCGATCTTCTCGAAGCGACCGCGCGCCGCCGCCTCCGGCGCGAAGCGGTAGAGCTGCGGCGCGCCGTCCGCGCCCCGCGCGTCGCCCGCGCCGTTCGCGCCGCCCGCGGCGTTAGCGTTCGCCGCGCCCGCCGGGTCGCCCTTCGCGCCCCCGGTCGTTTTCACGAACTCGGTCTTCGGCTGGGCGAGCGGATCGTCGGCGGCGCGCTCGAAGGCGAACTGCCGTGGGATCAGGTGATGCCCGGCGCGCAAAAGTTCCGCGGGCGGCTCCGAGTCGGCGCGCGCGGCGAAGCTCTGCGCGCCGCGCGCGATCTCGGCGCGCAGGTCGTCGTCGCGCGTCGTCGTGTAGGTGACGCCGTAGCCGCGGCGCGGGTCGGGCGTCAGAATCCAGAACATCGCGCCGGAGACGGCGTCGCGCCGCGTCGCTTCGAAGAGCGCGCGGAACCACTCGGCCTGCGACGCGCCGCCGAAGCCGTCCGGGCTCATGCCGAACTCGCCCACGACGAGCGGCTTGTTGATCGAGAAGGCAGCCGCCGCGCGGTTGGCGACGAATTCGGAGAGCGCCGCGGGCGACGTGGCGAAGCTGTCGTGATCGTCGCGCGGGTAGTTGTGCACGTCGCAGTAGTCGAGCGTCGGGAGCCGCTGCTCTTCGAGCCACGCGCGCCGCTCGAAGGCCGAGCGGTAAGCCCACGATCCGGAAGTCACGAGGTGGTCGGGATCGAGCGACTTGACGAAGGCGCTCATCTCCGCCACCCACGCGCGCCGCTCCGCCCAGCGGCCCGTGGGGGCCTGCGCCTCGTTCATCAGCTCGTAGGAGAAGATGGTCGGGTCGTCGCGGTAGAGCACGCCCGTCACGGTGTTGCGGCGCGAGACGATCATCCTGACGTGCTCGCGGTAGAGACTGCGCGCCGCGTCGTTCGAGTAAAACTCCATCGCGCGCTCGGCGTTGACGCCGTAAGGGTACCTCTCGTCAGCCGCGCCGTCGACGCCGGCCCAGCGCAGGTACTGCGTGACGCCGCCCGTGTCGCGCCACCAGTTAGAGAGCGTGAGCTGCACGCGCAGGCGGTTGCGCGCGGCCTCGGCGAGCACGCGATCCAGATGGACGAACGCCTCCTCGTTCCACACGCCGGGCGCGCGGCGGAAGCGGTGCGCGGGGGGCCAGTCCTCGCGATCCGCGCCGACGCTCGTGATGCCGTCCTCGGGCGTGCCCTCGCCGTTGGCCCAGACGCGCACGACCCTGACGCCGAGCTGCGCGGCGTGGCGCAGCGTCTCCGGCATCAGCGCGCGATCCTCGTCGCGGTACATGACGGCGACGTTCGCGCCGACGAAGCGGAAGGGCACGCCGTCGGCGACGAAGCGCGTGCCCGCCGCGCGCACGAAGCCGCGCGGGAGGGCGCGGCGCGCTGCGCGCGGGTCGCGCAGCGTCAGAAAGATCGACGCGCCCACGGCGAGCGCGAGCGCGAGGTAGAGGAGGCCGAGCTTGGCGGTCGGGGAGAGTCTCAAAACGACGGGGCGGCGCACAGGCGCCTCTCGCGCCTCAGTCGCGCGGGCGCGGCAGGCGCAGAAAGCCGACGACGGCACAGACGCTGCCGATGACGACGAAGAGGTTGAAGAACGAGCCGAAGCTCAGCAGTTTCGCCGTGTCCTTCTCGACCGTGCCGAGCAGCGCGAAGGCGATGAAGTGCAGGTGGTAGATGACGAGGCACAGGGCCGAGAGCGCGAACCAGCGCGCGGCGGGCAGGGCGCGGGCGCGCGTGAAGCCGACGGCGGCGGCGGCGAGCCAGCCGACGAGGCCGGCGGCGAGCAGGACGACGATGACCGCGACGAGCGCGGTCGATTGGACGACCGGCGACGCGTCGGCCTGCGCGAGCGCAAGGGCGGTTGTCATTGTAAAAGTTTCTTCCTCCGTCTTGGAATCGCGGCGGGCGCGCGGGCAGCGAAACGCCGCCCACGCGCGACGACCGCGGGCGGCGCGCGGCGCAGGCGGCGGTTCAATTCTTCGTTACCCCCGGCAGGGCGCGGCGTCCGGCGCGCTACTCGGTGATGTGAATCTCCTCTTCCTGATTCATGTGGCGCAGGAAGTAGAGCAGGGCGCAGATGCAGGCGACGACCGCCGCGCCGATAGCCATCCAGAGCGAGCCCTTGTCGTTCGAGTTGGCGGGCACGTTGAGGAACCTGATGAAGTAGTAGATCGCGCCGCCGAACGCGAGGATGCCGACCACCCAGTAGAGAATGTCCAACGTCCGATTCATGTCTCAACCTCCCCTCGTGTAGTTAGTCGCAGATGATGGCGAGGTCTCCCAAAGACCGACCCCTCACGCGGACGCTTCTCGGCTCCCCTCCCTCGAATGCTGTCGGGCGCACGGCGAATTGTAAGAGCGAAAGCTGGTATGACGGCGGCTATGTTAACGCCGCCCCGCGAGCGAAAGCAAGACCAAAGTAACCGGCTGAAAGCGGGCGAAACGGCGCGTTAAAGCGCGGCTCACAGGATGAGGCGGCGATCCCCGGCGCGGCGCGTGACGCGCTCGCGGTCGAAGTATTCGAGGAGCGGGATGGCGTACTTGCGCGAGACCCCGGCGAGGTCTTTGAAGGCCGCCACGTCGATGAGGCGTTCGGGCTCGTGCGAGGAGGCGTAGGCGCGCAGGCGCTCGACGAGGCGCGAGAGCGCGTCGCGGTGGACGAGGAGATCGGCGTTGACGCGCGCGAGCGTGCCGTCGTCGATGAGGAGCTGGAGGATTTTGCGCGCGTGCTCGCGGTCGGGCTTCGCGCCCGGGGAGGCGCGCGCGAAGGCTTCGTCCAGGGCCGGCGCTTCGAGCGCGGCGTCGCGGTAAACCCGCGCGAGACTTTCGCGCAGGGCGGCGTCCCTCGGCGAGAGTTCGAGGCTGTGCGCGGCCGAGCGCACCACGTCGCGCTCGGCGGCGAGCGCGCCGGCGAGCGCGGCCCGGGCGAGCGCGGCCCGGAAGACTTCCCCGCCGACGTGCGCGAAGACGCGCTCGCGCAGGGTCTCGCGCGCGAGCCCGCGCTGCAAGGGCTCGCGGCGGTGGTGCGCCTCGACCTCCCTCACAGCCGCGGCGGTGAGCCTCTCTAAAACCTCGCGCGCGATAAGGACGCCTTCGGCGTCGATCACGTCGGCGCGCCGCCTCGCCTCTTCGAGGGCCGCGTCGAGGGTCTCGTCGCGCCAGCCGGTGCGCGCGGCGAGGTCGGCGCGCGTCAGCCCGCGCTCGCCCGCCGCGGCGACGAAGATCGAGAGCCGCGCGGCGGCGTCCGCCCCGTCGAGCGCGGCGAGCCGTTCGCGCGCCGCGGCCCGTTCGCGCCCGCGGTGCTTCGGCGCGAAGGCGTCGAGCACGACGCCGCCCGCCACCGTGCGCTGCGGCGAGTAGGAGCGCAGGATGAAACGCTCGCCGGGGAGCGCGACGACCGGCGTCTCAAGTCGTAGCTGGGCGAAGCCGAGCGCGCCCTCAGCGATCTCGCCCGCGGCTTCGAGCGCCTGCACGCGCGCGAGCACCTCCGCCGTGCCGAGGTGGACGCGCACGCGCGAGCGCGAGCGCAGGGGGCGCGGCGCGTCGGAGAGCATTTCGATCCGCGCGTCGATAACCTGCGTCGGCCTGAGGCGGCCCGCGGGCGCGAGCGTCATGCCGCGCCCGACCTGCGAGGCTTCGACGCCGCCGAGGTTGATCGCCGTGCGCTGGCCGGCGAGGGCGCGCCCCGTCGCGCGCGAGTGGACCTGCAAGCCGCGCACGCGCGCGCGCAAGCCCGCGGGCAGCAACTCTAATTCGTCGCCCTCGGCGATCTCGCCCGCGACGAGCGTGCCGGTCGCGACCGCGCCGAAGCCGCGCACGGTGAAAGAGCGATCCACGTGCAGCAGCGCGACCGACTCGCCGGAGCGGGCGGGGGCGCGGGCCGCTATTTCGCGCAAAACTTCCTTCAGCCCGTCGAGCCCCTCGCCCGTGCGCGAGCTGACGGCGACGACGGGCGCGCCTTCGAGGAACGATCCCCCGACCAGCTCCTCGACCTCGGCGCGGACGAGCCCGACGAACTCTTCGTCCACCGTGTCGATCTTGGTGAGGACGACGAGGCCCGAGGCGACGCCGAGCAGGCGCGTGATGTCGAAGTGCTCGCGCGTCTGCGGCATCACGCCCTCGTCCGCCGCGACGACGAGCGCGACGCAGTCGATGCCGTGCGCCCCGGCCAGCATGTTCTTGACGAACCGCTCGTGGCCCGGAACGTCCACGAAGCCGACGCGCGCGTCCCCGAGATCGAGTTCGGCGAAGCCGAGGTCGATGGTGATGCCGCGCCGCTTCTCTTCGGGCAGACGATCCGCGTCCACGCCCGTCAGAGCGCGCACGAGCGAAGTCTTCCCGTGATCGATGTGCCCGGCGGTTCCGACGATGATGGATTTCATGAGTGAAGAGTGACGGGCGACGGGTGAAAAGCCGTGACGGGTGACGGGTGGCGGGGAGCTGTTAGCTGTTAGCTGTTAGCTGTTGGCAGGGCTAAAGGCTAACAGCTAATCGCTAACCGCTCCCTGTCACCCGTCACGGCTTACGGCTTACGTCCCCTCCCTGCCGCCCGCCGCCCGCCACGCTCATTTAACTATCTCGAAATCGATCCACTGTGCGGCGACGCGGTGCTTGTCGTTGCGGGCCTGATCGGTGGCGATGATCTGGAGCGTGTAGTCGCCGGGCTCTAGGTTCGTGCCGAGCGCGAGGCGACCGCCGAAGACGATGCGTTTCGGATCGCCCCCGGCGGCGAGTTGGATGGGCGACTCCGCGCCGGAGAAGACGAGCTGGCCGTCGCGGAAGATGCGCGTCTGCGCCGTGACCCGCGGCTGGTTGGTCGCCTTGTCGGCGCGCGCGTTGAAGACGACGCAGGCGTAGTCCACGAGCCCGCGCTGGCGGAAGCGGCGCACGGCGGAGGACGCGTCGGGGTCGTCCACCTCGACCGCGCCGTCCTTGGCCCCGCCGCCCTGCGCCGCCGCGCCCGGCTGCCGGGCCGCCTTGTTCGCGCCGTCCATGACGATGCCGGAGAGCGAGAGCCGATCCTTTTTCAGATCGGGGACTTCGATGAACTGGCTGGCCGAGCCGATCTTCTCCGTCGCGTTGTCGCGCAGGGCGACGCGCAGTTGGTACGCGCCCGCCTTCTTGATGGGCACGGTGATCCGGTAGATGATGCCGTCGCGGCGGACGCGCTCGTAGACCGCCTCGGACACCCGCAGCACCTGCGAGATGCCGCGCTGCTCGACGACGCCGCCGCTGTCGGAGAACGTCGCGCCGAGCACGTCGACGCGCGCCTCGTACTGCCCGCTCGCGGCCTTCGTGAACGTGATGTCGCGCACGTCGGCGTGCAGCAGCGCGCTCACGACCGAGCCGGTCTCCTGCGTGTTGGTGAAGGCGGCGGTGAGGTGCAGCCGCACGTCGCCCGAGGCGAACGGGGACATGAGGGCGGAGACGAACTTCTGTTGGGGCGTGCGCCGCGCCGCCAGTTGCGTCTTCTCGCTGGCGAAGCCGTAGAAGCCCTTGCGCATCCTCAGCTTGAGGTCGGGGTGGTTGACGAGCTTGGCCGAGAGGCGGTGGAAGCGCCGGTCGAAGGTCTCGCCGCGCGGGCGGTAGCCGATCAGGTAGTAGCCGCGCAGGTCTTCGATGATGCGGGCGGCGGGCAGCAGCTCGTTCGAGTTGCGCACGGAGAAGCCGCCGGTCTGGTCGGAGAGGTACTGCAGCCCCTCCTGCGTGTCGAACAGTAGCTGGCTGCGCCGGCTCATCATGTTGCCGATGTCGGCGGGCGTCATGCCGCTCAGGTCGTCGGCGGCGGTGGGCCCGGTGTAGACGAGGCCGCGCGGGTCGATGGCGTAGATGACGACGGAGGCGCGGTTGGCGAGATCGACGAGGCGGCGCGCGGCGATGAGCGCCCGGTCGCCCAGCCCGCGCCCGTCGTCGGTGGTATGCAGCCTGAAGCCGGGCGAGAGGAGGACGACCGACTTGCGACCCGGCAGCTCGCCCATCCCGTTGATGACGAAGTTGAGGGCCCCGAGCGTGCCGACGGTGAAGTACTCCTGCCGGAACTCCTCCAGCGTGTCGCCGGCGTCCGTGTCGTCGTCGGAGCGCGGGCGCATGGAGGGGTCTCTGGCGGCGGCGGGCGCGAAAGTGCTGAGGCCGCCGCTGCCCATGAGGAACGGCTTGATGCGGTCGATGGCCGCGTAGAGCGCGCGCCGGTCGGACGTGAACTGTTGGAGCGCGCCCACGCCCGCGCTCGTGCGGATGACGGCGACGAGGTCGTCGGGCGAGATGTACTTATCGACGTACCGGCGCACGGCGCTGCGCGCGTACACCAGATCGGTGGCCGACAGTTGGAGGTCGTCGACGACGAGCGCGACGGCGCGGCGCACCTGATCGGGCCGGAGGCGGCGCGGCGGCGGGGGCGGCACGTTCTTGTCGGGCTTGGCGGCGGCGACCGGCGCGGCGTCCGCGAGGTGTTCGTGCTCGACGTAGGAGAAGTTCGTGATCTTCTGCGGCTTGCCGTCCTCGTAAATCTCGAAGTCTTCGGGCTTCAGGTTGGTGACCTGCTTGCCGTGCTTGTCCATGACGACGGCGTCGAGCTGCACGAGGTTCGTCGTGATCCGCACGACCTCGTCTTCGTTAACTTCGACGGGCGGCGTCGGCGTCGGCTGGGCCGCGGGCGAGGCGGCGGGCGCGGGCGTCGGCTGCTGCTGCTGTTGAGGCAGGGTTAGGGCGAAGACCGCGGGGGCGCACAGTAGCGCGAGGGCGGCGAGGGGCGAGAGCATTTTTCTCATGGCACGCTCCAAAGAGCCGGTGGAATAGTGCGGCGGGCGACGGCGCGCCGCGCGGACGACCTCGCGGTCTCCGCACCGTTGCTGTCGTGGAGGCCGCGGCGGGGAGGACGGCGGAAGGATAATCGCAGCCCCGCCCGTTTACAAGACTTAATATGCGCGCGGCCCGTTCGTGGGGCGGGTCAGTCCGCACCTTGCGTGTAGCGAGGATAGGATTCACCGCGGAGGCGCAGAGTTGGCATAGATCACGCAGGGGAAAACTATTTCAACTCTCTGCGCCCCCTCTGCGCCCCTCTGCGCCTCCGCGGTGAGCATCTCATCGCAACCACGCCCGAACTGACCCACGAACCATCGTGCGCCCTTCTTTGAAACTCCTGACGGCATGGGATATCGTAGGCGTCAACGGCGCGAGACTTGAGGGGGTGAGAGGGAGATGTCTGAGCAGGTGAAGGCGGGCGACACCGTCCGCGTGCGCTACGTCGGGAAGCTTACGGGCGGCGAGGTCTTCGACGAGTCGCCGGAGGGCGAGCCGCTTGAATTTCAGGTCGGGTCGGGGCAGGTCATCGGCGGCTTCGACGCGGGCGTGCGCGGGATGAGGGTCGGCGAGCGGCGCACGGTCGAGATCGAGCCGGACGACGCCTACGGCGAGCGGGTCGACGCGCTCGTCAACACGGTGGCGCGCGAGGGGATGCGCCTCGACGCCGAGCCCGAAGTCGGGATGAGCCTCACGATGCAGCTCGGCGACGGCAACCAGATCCCCCTCACCATCACCGGCGTCACCGACACCCACGTCACGCTCGACGCCAACCACCCGCTCGCGGGCGAGAAGCTCTTCTTCGAGATCGAGCTGCTGGAAATCAGTTGAGAGCCCGCGGCTGAGAGTTAGTATTCAACACCATTAGCCACAGAGGACACGGGGGTCACGGGGGAAGATTCACTATCTCTCCCCTCCGCGATCTCCGCGCCCTCCGTGACGAAGGTTTGGAACGCGCGCTAGACGCGAGCGAGGAGTCACCGGATGAAACGAGCCGCACGCAACACGCTGTTACTCTTCGCCGCGCTCCTCGCGCCGCACGCAACCGCGCGCGCACAACAGCCCCCGGCCACGCCCGCCCCTTCACAGTCTCCGACGCCCGCCCCGCCGCCCGACACCGACATCTTCCTCGTCGGGATGAAGACGACGGCGGGCAAGTTAACGTTCGGCGAGCCGGTGAACGCGACGAGGCACGCGGGCTACGACAACCAGCCGAGCTTCACGCCCGACCGCCGCGGCTTCCTCTTCACCTCGCAGCGCGAGGGCGGGCAGACGGACATCTTCCGCTACGACCTCAAGACCGGCGCGACCACGCAGCTCACGCGCACGCCCGAGGGCGAGTACTCTCCGACGCCGATGCCCGGCGGCAAGTTCTTCTCCGTCGTCCGCGTCGAGGCCGACAAGACGCAGCGGCTCTGGAAGTTTCCCGCGTCGGGCGGCGGCGCGGCGTCGCTCGTCCTCGACAACGTCAAGCCGGTCGGCTACCACCTCTGGCTCGACGCGCGCACGCTCGCGCTCTTCGTCCTCGGCGACGAGAAGGCCAAGCAGCCGAACACGCTCCAACTCGTCACGCTCAAGAAAGGCGAGCCGACCGCGATTGAGGTGAGCACGCTCCACACCAACGTCGGTCGCTCGCTCCAGCGCGTGCCGCGCCGCGACGCCTTCAGCTTCGTCCACAAGACCTCGCCCGACGACTGGCTCATCAAGCTCGTGGACGTGCGCGCGCACACCACGGAGCTGCTCACCAAAACGCTCCCCGGCAGCGAAGACCTCGCGTGGCTCCCGGACGGCTCGCTCCTCATGGCGCAGGACTCCAAGCTCTTCCGCTTCGACCCCGCCCGCGAGCACAGTTGGCAGCAGGTCGCCGACTTCGCGCCCAACGGCCTGCACAAGATCACACGCATCGCCGTCAGCCCCGCGGGCGACCGCCTCGCGCTCGTCGCGCAACAGTGAAGAAGGCGTTTGTATGGGCGCGGGCGGGCGGCGGCGAAAGTGGGGCGATAAAAAAACCGTGGCCCGCTCTTATGCTCAATTCGTGCGATTAAGGAGAGACCGTGATGCGTCATTTGAAGGCACGTCTGTTGGGGGCGGTGCTGATCGCCCTGTTCGCCGGGTTGACTTGGCTGGGCTGGCACGAGTTGACGACCGAGGGGCGCTACTCGTTGAAGCTGGCGGCGTTCGGGCCGGTCGGGATCGTGGGCGGGCTCTTCGTGCTGCTCTTCCCCGGCATGAGCGGGAAGCCGGAGACGACGCGGGATAAGGTCATCGTGCTCGTGGTGTTCGCCGTCGGGCTCGCGGCGGGGCTAGCCAACTGGTATCTGATGGACCCCGGATTCTTCGGGAGATGAGTCGGCGGGTGGTCGTGCCCACTCATTCGTCGTCTTCCGGCGCGACGCCGAAGTAGCGCATCCAGTGCGCGGCGTCGCCCTCGATCTCGCGCCCCGCCTCGACCGCCTCCGAACCTTCCGCGCGCGCCCACTCCAACATCCGACGAAACTCGCCCGAGCGGACGACTTCGACGCCGCAGCGCCGGACGTAATCGGCGAGCGCGCGATCCGAGGTGACGACGCGCAGCGTGCGCCGCTCGCGCGAGGCTTCGACGAAGGATTTGATCCGCGCGTCGGCGTCCGAGCCGCGCGTGGCGTAGTGGAGGCGGACGCCGCGGTAGGTTGAGCCGTCGGGGAAATGATCCGCGGGCGCGCCGTCGAAGACGACCGCGACGCTCACCGCCTTGCGCGCGGCGAACCGCGCCAGATCGTCCATCAACGCGCGGCGCGCGCCCGGCTTGTCCCTGTGCCAGCCGACGCGCTGCGCCATCACGTTGTTGCCGTCAACGAGGTACGACATGGCTGCTTCGTCGCCGGCGGCCTCGTCGAACTCGCGCGCCGTCGTCCGCCGCGCGGCGGGGTCGCGGCTTCGCCGCTACTGCGCGGCGAAGTTGTAACTGATCGTGCCCGTCATCTTCATGGGCTTGCCGGCGACGAGCGTCGGCGTGAAGCGCGCCTGCTTGGCCGCCGCCTCGGCGGAGGCGCGCAGCAGCGGGTGGCCGCTCATGGCGTTCGCGGTCGCGACGTTCCCCTGCTCGTCCGTCGTCACCAAGACGACCACTACGCCCGAAGCCTTCACGGCCTTCGCGGTCGCGGGGTACGCGGGCGTCGGCAGACTCGTCGCCTTGCCCACCAGCATCCCGCCCAGCACGGCCTTGCCCGCGCCGCCCTTGCCCGGCGACGACGCGTTCGAGTTATCGTTCGCGGGGTCGCCGCCCAAGACGCTCACGTCCGGCGAGCGGAGGCTGATCGTCTCGCCCGAGGCGAGCACGAGCCTGCCCGTCGTCAGGTACCACTTGCCGCCGCGGCGCGACATCACCACGTCGTAAGTCCCCGACGCCTTCGTGCCCTTCACGGACATGTGGTAGGCCGCCGCGCCCGAGCCGCCGGCGTCCTCGTTAAAGCTGCCGAGGGGGAAGCCCGTCTCCGTGATCGCGCCCAGCTTCTCCGCGGCCTGCGGGTTCTCCTTGAGCGCCGAGAGGGCCACCGTGTAAGCCTCGGACGACTTCAGTTTGTCGCCGAGGGCTTTGTAAGCGTAATAAGCGCCGCCGCCGATGATCGCCGCGAGCAGGGCTCCGATGATCGCGAGGACGAGCAGCGCCTTGCCGCAGCCGGATTTTTTCTTCGGCTGCATCATGCCGCTGCCGGAGAGCGGCGGGCGCGTCTGATCGCCGAAGGAGACGGTGGGTTGCGGCGGCGAGACGGGCGAGGTGGCGGGCGCGACGGGCGTGCCGCACTTCGGGCAGAAGCGCACGCCGCCGGGGAGATCGTTACCGCAGTTGCTGCATCGCATCAGTTGGGTTCTCCAATCTTCGCTATCGGGCGCGGGGATTCTACCCGCTTCGCCGCAGACTTGCGATCCTAAATGCGCTCCCGCCCGTAGTCGCAGTATTCGACGATGGGGCAACGCTCGCACAAGGGATCGCGCGGGCGGCAGATTTTCCGCCCGTGCCGGATGAGGTTGACGTGGAACGAGTAGAACTTCCCGGCGGGGACGACGCGGTTCAACAGCTCGTGCGCGCGCGCGTCCGAGCACTTCGCGGGGACGAGGCCGACGCGGCGCAGGACGCGGAAGATGTGCGTGTCGAGCGGGAAGACCTCCTTGCCGCACGCGAAGAGCAGCGCGCACGCGACCGTCTTCGGCCCGACGCCGCCGAACCGCGAAAGGTATTTGGCCGCCTCCGCGTTCGGCATCTCCGCGACGAAAGAGAGATCGAGAGAGCCGCGCTCTTCCCTGATCTGCCTGAGAAGATTTTTGATCACGCGCGCCTTCTGGTTGGCGAGCCCGCCCGACTTGATCGCCGCGGCGATTGAAGCCTCGCGCGCGCGAAGCGCCGCGTCCCACGTCGGGTAGCGGCGCTTCAGCTCGGCGAACGTGCGCCGGCTGTTCGTGTCCGAAGTCGCCTGCGAGAGGACGACCGAGACGAGCATGTCGAGCAGATCGGAACCGGCCCAGCGGTTCTCCGGCACGCCGTAGGCGCGTTCCAGATTCTGGACGATGTACTTGATCGGCTTCTCTTCCGCCGCCGCCATCGCCCGCCCGCCCGCCGTCGTCAAAGCGCACATAACTGGAAGCCCCCGCGCCGCGAAAATCGCCCCGGTCAGACTGACGCGCTGGATTTCAGTCTGACCGCCCCGCCTGACAGCCCGCCCCCGGACGCCCCGATTACAGCCCAAATCCCGCGAAAATCCAAGCCCGACCCGCTGGCACGGGGCTTGTAAAAGGGTTGTGGGCGCATACGCCTGAGTGCGCCCGGACACGCCTCGTAACACGCCGCACGGTCGAACCGGCTAAACCATTATGAGACTCCACAGACAACCTTCCAAAACGCTCTCGCTGCTGACCGGCCTCTCGATGCTCTTCCCGCTCTGCGCGGGCATCGTCTTAAGCGACAGCGCCTCCGCCCAGACCCACCACAAGATCGGCGAGAAGACGCGCGCCTCAGCCGCCGCGTCGAAGACGCCGGCGCTATCGCGCTACGCGCGCGACCTGACGGCGGCGGCGCGCCACGGCGAACTCCCCCCCACCGCCGCCGTCTCGAAAGCTCTGCGCCGCACGGCGAACCTCCTCGCGCGCGAGAACGCCAACCCCGTCATCATCGACGACGAGGGCGCGACGACGAACGCGCTCGTCGAGGCTCTGGCGAACGAGATCGCGCGCGGCGACGCGCCCGCCCCCCTGCGCGGCAAGCAGGTCTTCCGCCTCGACACCGGCGCGCTGCTCGACGGCGCGAGCAGCATCGAGGAGTTCGAGGCCCACCTGCGCGCGGTCCTCTCCGAAGTCGAGGCGGCGCGCGGCACCGTCATCCTCTTCGTCGATCAGACGACGACGCTCGTCGGCGCGAACGCCGCGCACGGCGCGAACGCCTCGCGGATGATCGTGGACGCGCTCGCCGCTGGCACGCTGCGAGTCGTCGGCGCGGCCTCGTCGAGCGAGTTCGATCAGTTCATCGCGTCCGACGCGAAGCTCAAGAGCCTCTTCCGGCCCGTGCCCGTCGATCCTTCCGCCGAAGGCGCGGACGAAGACGCCTCGGACGCGGGCGAAGGCGGCGCGGATTTCGCGGGCGTCAACGTGTCGCCCGAGCTGCGGGACGTGATCGACGCGGGCGGCCAGCGCAAAGAGCGCGCCCGCCTCGTCGTCCAGACGGGCGACGCGGACGCGCTGCGCTCGCTGCTGGCGTCGAGCGGCGGTCGCGTCGTCGGCTCGATGCCGCGGCTCGGCGCGGTCGAGGTCGAAGCGCCCGTCGCGGCGGTTCGGAAACTCGCCGGCCTCGGCGGCGTCCGCTACGTCTCGCTCGACGCCGAGGTGCGCCCGCTCGGCAGCCACCTGACGCGCACGACCGGCACGGAGGAGACGCGCCGACAGCACACGCCGGGCGAGGGCGCGCCCTTCGCGCTCGACGGCACGGGCGTCGGCATCGCCGTCATCGACTCGGGCGTCGATCCGCGCCACGTCGCCTTCACCGATCAGCGCGGCACGAGATCGCGCATCGTCTACAGTCAGGACTTCACGGGCGAGGGGCGCACCGACGATCCTTACGGGCACGGCACGCACGTCGCCTCCATCGCCGCCGGTAACGCGCGCGTCGCGGGCGGCGTCTACGTCGGCATCGCGCCCAACGCCGACATCATCAACCTGCGCGTGCTCAACTCGCAGGGCGCGGGCACGGTCTCGGCCACCCTGCGCGCGCTCGACTGGGTGCTCGCCAACCGCGCCGCCTACAACGTCCGCGTCGTCAACATGAGTCTGGGGATGCCCGCGCTCAGCTCCTACCGCAACGATCCGCTCTGCCGCGCCGTCCGCAAGCTGGTGGACGCCGGGGTGGTCGTCGTCGCCGCCGCGGGCAACAGCGGCACGAACGCCGCGGGGCAGAAGGTCTACGGGCAGATTCACGCGCCGGGCAACGAGCCCTCGGCGCTCACCGTCGGCGCGTCGAACACCTTCGGCACCGACTCGCGCGCCGACGACGCGATGGCCTCCTTCAGCTCGCACGGGCCGACGCGAAGCTACTGGACGGACCCGAACGGCGCGCGCCACTATGACAATTTGATCAAGCCCGATGTGGTCGCCCCCGGCAACAGGATCGTCGCCGCCGAGTCCGCCGACAACATGCTCATCAGGGAGAAGCCCTCGCTCGACCTCAACGTGAGCCTCGACAAGACGCGCAACTACATGCTGCTGAACGGCTCGTCGATGGCCGCGCCGGTGGCGGCGGGCGCGGCGGCGCTGATGTTCCAGCTCAACCCGCGGCTCACGCCGAACCTCGTCAAGGCGACGCTCATGTACACGTCGCAGCAGTTGCGCGGCGCGAACTACCTTGAGCAGGGCGCGGGCGAACTGAACGTCGCGGGCGCGGTCGAGCTGGCGAAGCTCGTCCGCACGGATTTGAATAACTCGACGCCGCTCGGCGCGCCGCTGCTCACCTCGCCGCTGCCCGCGCCCTACACGACGGTCTCCTCCTACACCTTCCGCTGGTCGGGCGGCATCATCCTCAACTACGGCTACGCCACCGGCACGGCTCTCGTCACGCAGTACCAGCGCATCTACGGGCTCGGCGTCCTCATCGGCGACGGCGTCCTCGTCGGCGACGGGGTTTTAGTCGGCGACGCGACGATGCTCACGAACGGCGTGCTCGTCGGCGACGGCGTGCTCGTCGGCGACGGCAGCCCCTTCCTCAGCTCGAAGAGCCTGCTCGGAAGCGGCGTGCTGGTCGGCGACGGCGTGTTAGTCGGCGACGGCGTGCTCGTCGGCGACGGCGTGCTGGTGGGCGACGCCGTGACGCAGGCGCAGTCCGCGATGCGGGAAGGCGACGCCACCACCGAGTTGGAGATCGTGACCGACGACGGGACTGATTGCCCTAGTGACTACTAAGACTGACCGCGAAGATCGGCAACCCGCCCCGACCGGCACGCCGCAAAAGACCCAAGTGGTAGCAGCCATGCTCAACACTTCAACCGCAGAATGCACCATCGCCCCGGCGTTCTGGGCACCGCCGTCGCTCGAAGCGAACCTGAGCGCCGAGCCGCTCGCGGGCGCCGACGCGCCCGAAGCGCGCGCCTTCCTCGCCGAGCGCCCGCTGCACACGGTCATCATGTCGAGCCTGCTGCGCGACAACGGGGTCGAGAGCCCCTTGAACCGCGGCACGTTCTACGCCTGCCGCGACGAGCGCGGTCGTCTCGAAGGCGTCGCCCTCATCGGGCACGCCACGCTCGTCGAGGCGCGCACTGAGCGCGCTCTCGCCGCCTTCGCGCGCCTCGCGCAGGGCTGCCCCGGCACGCACATGATCATGGGCGAACAGGAGTTGATCGCGAACTTCTGGCGCGGCTACTCGGAGGCGGGTCAGGAGATGCGCCTCGCCTGCCGCGAGATGCTCTTCGAGCTGCGCTGCCCCGTCTCCGTCGGCGGGCACGTCGAAGGCTTGCGGCTCGCGTGCCTCGACGATCTCGAACTCGTCATCCCCGTGCAGGCGGAATTGGCGCGCGAGGAGAGCGGCGTCGATCCGCGCGAGTCCGATCCCGAAGGCTTCCGCCGCCGCACGGCGCGGCGCATCGAGCAGGGCCGGACGTGGGTGTTGGTCGAGGGCGGGCGGCTCGCCTTCAAGGCCGAGGTGCAGTCGGAGACGCCCGAAGTCATCTACCTCGAAGGCATCTACGTCGCCCCGTCGGAGCGGCGCCGCGGTCTCGGCTCGCGCTGCCTGTCGCAGCTCTCTCGCGCGCTGCTCGGTCGCGCCGTCTCGCTCTGCCTGCTCGCCAACGAGCAGAACCGCGAGGCCCGCGACCTCTACCGCAAGGTCGGCTTCCGCTTCCGCTGCGTCTACGACACGATCTTCCTGCAGCGCAAGGCCAACTAAAGCTCGCCGCGCAAAGTGGCGCGCAAAAAAAGTCGCGGGCGAGCCGAAAGTCTCGCCCGCGACTTTTTTCCACTTCGCCCCGCCCCCGCCGCGCCGCCGCGCCGCCCACTTAAGAAATTATTTTCGCGCGAGAATTTTACCGGCCAGTCCGCACGAACACGCCGCGCGCGACTCGCGCGACGCAGGCCGAGGCGACTTAAGAAGAGCACGCGCACGGGCTTGCGCGCGTCGTCTTCCGCGTCGAAAAAATGCGTTGAAAGTTATCCACATGTGGATAACTTTCGCGCCGAAATTTTATTCGCGCGAAGTGGAAAATAGCTGTTGACAGTGTTCGGTCGAGGGTGTATCTTCCGCCTCCCGTTGCGACACTCAAGGGTTCGCAACCGACAGCGGGGAGAGGCGGACGGAGGCGGCGACGCACCGTCCGGGTGACAAAGCAATCAGCGGTTAGTCGTTGTCACTGACGCCCGCTTCGCAGCCGAAAGGCTGGCTAGAGTGAGTCGGCAGACTCGCTCGAAGCGCCCGGATAAAAACGGGTGGCGCTCGCCGGAATTGATCAGCCAGCGAGAAGCGATGTCGTCCGGCGCAAGTCGGACCTCGTTCAGACCGGAACGTAGACCGGCGGTGGAGGAAAGCCACCACAACAAAAACCGAATGGTACCGCGCCCTTCATTGCGGCGCGAACGGCTGGCGGCGACGCGAGCCGGGTGCCGACCGGGATCGCATGGCCTGCCGCTAGAGGCTCGACCCCGGGATACAAATCAGGCGGCCCCGCGCGTGTACAAGCCGGGACTGCCGCTCCCCTAGACCGCCTCGGCGGTTTTCCGGAGTTAAGAGATTGCGCCGCGATAGCCTTCGGGCGGTCGCGGCGCAATTTCGCTTTTGCGCGCTAGTAAAAAGTCGAAAAGTAAAAAGTCGAAAAGTTCTCAGCCCGCCAACCCCTGCGGGCGCGGCGCGCCCTGAAGCTGCACGGGCAGCCGGGGCGCGCAGCACATCTTCACCAGCCGCTCGCGGTCGCGCTTCATCTCCCGCTCCTCGGCCAGCCACGCGCGCACCTCGCGGAAGACGCGCGCCGCCGGCTCGCTTTGCGGCTCGACGACGCGGTAGTGCATCCACTTCCCCTCCCTCCGCGACGCGACCACCCCGGCGCGGCGCAGGTAAGCCAGGTGGCGCGAGACCTTCGGCTGGCTCATCCCCAACACCTCGACGAAGAAGCAGACGCAGACCTCCTCGTCGCCCAGCAGGCCGAGCAGTCGCAGCCGCGTCCGGTCGGCCAGCGCGCGGTAGAACTGCTCCATGCCGATCTCTTTCACGGCCTTGCCCATCTGTGTTTAAGACCTCCCCCGACGACCGGGACAAATATGCCTTGACATATGTGTCGGCTTCGACTAACATCCGGTTCACATTCGCGGAAGCGAATATATCACGGGCGAAAGGCGGGGCGGAAATGGGAAACGGGAAGGCGGCGGCGGCGCAGGCGGTCAACACGCTGAAGGCTCACCTCGCGCTCAACGTGCGCAGCGTCGAGCGCAGCACGGACTTCTACCGGAGGATGCTCGGCATCGAGCCCGCGAAGGTGCGCCCCGGCTACGCGAAGTTCGACTCACCGAACCCGCCGCTCAACCTCACGCTCAACGAAGTGCCCTTCCGGGACAGCGGCGCGCTCTCGCACCTCGGCATACAGGTCGCCTCGACCGAGGACGTGGCGCTGATGCGCCGGCGTTGGCGCGACGCCGGGCTCGCGACGCGCGACGAGATGCAGACCAACTGCTGCTACGCCCTGCAGGACAAGACCTGGGTGCGCGACCCCGACGGCAACAACTGGGAGGCTTTCGTCGTCCTCGAAGACAACCTGCCGACGGCGACCAACTGCTGCGCGTCGAGCGACGGCGAACTCGTCTCGCTCGCCTCGGCCTGCGCCGCGGGCGAACTCGCCGAGACGCCTTCGTGCTGCGCGACCGCGGGCGCGAGCGTGACGTAAGTGTCCGCCCGATCTTGAGCGCGGCGGTAGGAAGGTTGACCGCGCGGGCGCAGAGGGCGTGGAGGGGGCGCGGAGTTGATATTTCTTCTCCGCGCCCCCTCCGCGTTTCTCCGCGTCCGCGCGGCGAGTCATGGCCGTCTGCCGTTCGGCGGAGTTCTTTCGCGCGCCTTCCGTTGCCTTGACGCGCGTCAATCGCGAACCTTATCTTACGCGCTGAAGGCTAAACGCCCGCGCGGCTTCCGCGAGCCTCGATAGAAACTCTTCCCGCGACCGAGTCAGGTTCTGAAGAAACAAAACGACAGAGGGTCTTCCGTGTCCGTTGCAAGGCGCGTCGTCGCGGCGCTCATCTTCTGCCTCCTCGCGCCCGCCGCCGCCGCGGTCTTCGCGCAGGCGGCGAAGCGCGAGCCGCCCGCGCTCTTCCCCGTCCGCCAGAATAACAAGTGGGGCTACATCGACCGCGCGGGCAAGCTCGTCGTCCCGGCGCGCTACGACGTGGCGTGGGACTTCTCCGAGGGGCTCGCCTACGTCAAGACCGGCGACACGCGCGCCGTCATCGACCGTGCGGGCAAGGTCGTCTTCCAGCTCCAGCAGGTGGACATCGCGGGCTACTTCTCGGAAGGGCTCGCGCCCGTGCAGACGGCGAGCCAGCCGCCGCGCTTCGGCTTCGTCGATAAGACGGGCAGGCTCGTCATCAACACCGAGTACGACGCCGTGCGCGACTTCGAGGAGGGGCTCGCGCTCGTGATGGTCGGGCGTCTCTACGGCTTCATCGACAGGCGGGGCCGCACGGTCATCAAGCCGCAGTTCGAGAAGGCGGCGAGTTTTTCGGAGGGGCTCGCGCTCGTCGTCGTCGAGAACAAGATCGGCTTCATCGACAAGGCGGGCAAGTTCGTCATCAAGCCGCAGTACAACAACGGATCGAACTTCTCGGAGGGGCTGGCCAACGTCGCCTCGGGCGGCGGCTACGGCTGCGTGGACAAGCGCGGCGCGATGGTCATCCCGGCGCAGGCGGGCTACGTCGGCTCGTTCGCGGAGGGGCTCGCTCCCGTCATCGTCTCGAACAAGTTCGGCTTCATCGACCGCACCGGCAGGCAGGTGATCGATCCGCAGTTGGACTGGGCGGCGGGCTTCAGCGAAGGGCTCGCGCGCGTGAAGGTGGGCGGCAAGGGCGGCGCGAAGTACGGCTTCATCGACCGCGCCGGGCGGCTCGTCATCCCCGCGCAGTTCGACAACGCCGCCGACTTCGCGGGCGGGCTCGCGCGCGTCTACGTCGGCGGCAAGCAGGGCTACATCGACCGCGCGGGCAAGTACGTCTGGCAGCCCTCCAAGTGAGCGTGCCCGCCCCCGGCGACTCGCGCCGCCGCGTTGTCGGAATTGACTCGGAATTGGCCGGCGGTCGGTGTATGATGCCGCGGGACAAAAACCCTCCGCCCGCCGGGCGCGCCCGAACCGCACCCGCGGACACAAACAACGCTAGCAGACAAGTCGAGAACCCCCATGAACTTCCCCCCTCGACGCAGGATCGCCTCCGTCTCCGTCTTCTCCATCGCGCTCGCGCTCGGTCTCGCGTGGCTGCTCGGCGGCCCGCGCGTCGAGCGCGCCGCGGCGCAAGCGCCGCCCGCGCCTTTCAGGAATTTCGAAGCGCCGCAGGTGCACCCGCTCGCCATCACGCCCGACGGCACGCGTCTGCTCGCGCTCGACACGCCCGAAGGCCGCCTCTCGGTCTTCAACCTTTCGCCTTCCGGGCTCACGCTCGCCAAGGAGATCGCGGTCGGCCTGGAGCCCGTCAGCGTCGCCGCGCGCGACGACAACGAGGCGTGGGTCGTCAACTGGCTCTCCGACTCGGTGAGCGTCGTCGATCTCGCGAGCGGCAACGTCAAGCGCACCTTCGACGTGGGCGACGAGCCGACCGACGTGCTCTTCACGAAGAACGGCGCGCTCGCCTTCGTCTGCGTCTCCGGCCTCTCGCAGGTCAAAGTCTTCGCGGGCTCGTCCGACACTCCCGCGCAGACTCTCGTCGTGCGCGGCAAGCAGCCCCGCTCGCTGGCGCGGGACGCTGGCGGCGACCGCGTCTTCGTCTCCGTCTTCGAGTCGGGCAACCAGACGACCATCGTGCCCGAAGCGCAGGTGCGCGCGGGCGGGGGCGCGCCGCCCCCTTCGCCGTCGCTCGCGCCGGGGCTCCCCGCGCCGCCCTCGACCGGCTTGATCGTGAAGTGGAACGGCTCGCAGTGGGCGGACGAGCGCGGCGACGCGCGCTGGTCTAACTTCATCCCCTACACGCTCGCCGACGTGGACATCGCCGTCATCAACGCCGCCGGCGCGCAGGCCGCGGTCGCCGAAGAGGTGCGCGGCGTGGGCACGAACATCGGCAACGCCGTCTACGATCCCTCCGCCGACCGGCTGCTCGTCCTGAACCTCGAAGCGCGCAACCAAGTGCGCTTCGAGCCGAACCTGCGCGGTCGCTTCATCTCGAACCGCCTCTCGACCGTCGACTTCAAAACGGGCGCGCGCAACACCGCCGCGCTCGACCTCAACCCCCACATCAACTTCAGCCAGCCCGCGGGCACGGACGCCGAGCGCGCCAAGTCGCTCGCGCTGCCCGCCGACATCGCGCGCGCCTCGGACGGCACGATCTACGTCGCCGCCACCGGCTCGAACCGCGTCGGCGTGCTCTCGCCGGCGGGCGCGGTGCGCGCGCGCGTCGCGGTCGGGCAAGGCCCGACGGGGCTCGCCCTCGACGAGGCGCGCGGGCTGCTCTACGTCCTCGACCGCTTCGAGAACCGCCTGAGCGTCGTCAACACGCGCACGCGCGCGGAGGTCTCGCGCGTGCCGCTCGGCTTCAACCCGGAGCCGCAGTTGCTGCGCGACGGTCGCCGCTTCCTCTACGACGCCTCGCTCTCGGCGCACGGCGACGTGTCCTGCGCGACGTGCCACCTGAACGGGCACCGCGACGGGCTGGCGTGGGACTTGGGCGATCCGCGCGGCGCGCTCCAGAGCTCGGGCGGTTTCGGCCCGCCCCTGCACCCGATGAAGGGGCCGATGACGACGCAATCGCTGCGCGGCATCCTCGCGACCGTCGGCCTGCAATCGACCGGGCGGCTGCACTGGCGCGGCGACCGCGCGGACCTCTCGGCGTTCAACCCAGCGTTCACGGCGCTGCTCGGCAGCCCGCGCCAGTTGACGACGGGCGAGATGCAGGCGTTCACCGAGTTCGTCCGCTCGCTCACTTACCCGCCGAACCCGAACGAGAACCTTGATCGGACGATGCCGAACCCGGCGACGGGGCCGAGCGCCGCGCGCGGCCAGCAGCTCTACACGAGCGTGGCGCTCGACCGCAGCGCCGTCACCTGCAACCTGTGCCACTCGCAGGCGCAGTTCGGCACGGCGACGACCGGGCTCATCATCCCGGCGGCTGAGTTGCAGGAGACGCAGGACATTAAAGTGCCGCAGATTCGCGGGCTCTACCAGAAGCTCGGTCTGACGCGCGCGGCGGGCGAACAGCTCACCGGCTACGGCTTCGTGCACGACGGCTCTTTCGCCACGCTCCTCGACTTCATGCGCTCGCCCATCTTCACCTTCCAGAACGACAACCAGCGGCGCGACATGGTCGAGTTCATGCTCGCCTTCGACACCGGCACGGCCCCCGCCGTCGGGCTCTCCGTCACCGTCAACGGCGACAACAAGGCTTCCCCGCAGACGCTCGCGCGGCTCGAACTGCTCATGCAGCAGTGCGCGGGCAGCGCCTGCGATCTCGTCGCGCGCGGCGTGGTGAACAACCAGCGGCGCGGCTTCCTCTTCGTCGGCAACCGCACGTTCCGTCCCGACAGGCAGGCCGACGCGAACGTCTCGTTCGAGTCGCTCATACAGGGCGCGGGCGCGAACTCCGAGTTGACCTTCCTCGGCGTGCCGGACGGCGCGGGCCCGCGCCTCTCCATTGATCGAGACGCCGACGCCGCCCTCGACGGCGACGATCAGGCGGAGGCGTTGAGCATCTCCGGCCAGATCGTCGGCGCGAGCGGCAACCCGGTCGCGAACGTCACGGTCGCCTTGAGCGGCGCGCAGAGTTTGACCGCGCAGACCGACGCGCAGGGCCGCTACTCGTTCGCGAACCTGCCGGGCGGCGGCTACACGGTCGCGCCCGCGGGCTCGGCGTTCTCGCCCGCCGCGCAGTCGTTCGGCGGCGAGGCAGGCGCGCTCACGGCGAACTTCGTGCTGCCCTCTGACGTGCGGTTCGCCGCCGCGAATTTCACGACGGGCGAGGGCGAGGGCGCGGCGACCATCACGGTCACGCGCGCGGGCGACACTTCGGGCGTGACGGCGGTCGAGGTGTTCACGGTCGACGATCTGGCGGCGGTGCGCTGCGACGACACGGCGAGCGCGCCGGGCGCGGCCTTCGCGCGCTGCGACTACGCCACGACGGTCGACACGCTGCGCTTCAACGCGGGCGAGACCACGAAGACCGTCAACGTCCCGCTCGTCGACGACGCGCACGCCGAGCCCGACGAGGTCGTGACGATCAGGCTCGGGGAGGTGACGGGCGGATCGCCCGGCGCGTCGAACACGACGGCGACGCTCACCATCCACGACAACGACTCCGCGCCGGCGGGCGCGAACCCGATCCTCTCGACGCCGCTCTTCGTCAGGATGCAGTACCTCGACTTCCTCGCCCGCGAGCCCGAAGGCGGCGAGCCGTGGTCGGCGGTGCTGAACAACTGCCCGGCGGGCGACATCACCTGCGACCGCATCAAGGTCTCGTCCGCCTTCTTCGGCTCGCAGGAGTTCCAGTTGAAGGGGCTCTTCGTCTTTAAGTTCTACAAGGCTTCGTTCGGGCGGCTCCCGCGCTACGCGGAGATCATCCCGGACATGAGGAGCGTGACGGGCGTCTCGACCGAGGAGGTGACGCAGAAGCGCGACGCCTTCGTCGCCGCGTGGGTCGAGCGGCCCGAGTTCGTCGCGAAGTACCCGCTCATGCTCTCGGAAGCGGAGTTCGTCGACCGGCTGCTGCAAACCGCGGGCGTGACGCTCGCCGGGGCGACGACGCGCGACACGCTCGTCGCAGACCTGCTCTCGGGCGCGAAGTCGCGCGCGGGCGTGGTGCGCGCCGTCGTCGAGAGCAACGCCGTCAACGAGAAGGAGTTCAACTCCGCGTTCGTCGCCATGCAGTACTTCGGCTACTTAAGGCGCGACCCGGAGGAGGGCGGCTACAACGACTGGCTGCGCACCATCAACGCCAACCCGGCTGACATCCGCTCGATGGTCAACGGGTTCATGAACTCGGCGGAGTACCGCCTCAGGTTCGGGCAGCAGTGAGGGGGCAGGCGGGCCGTGCCGGAGAGGCGGGGGCGCGGGCCCCCGCCTCTCTATTTAAGCCTGTAGTTGCGTGCGGGGCAGGACGGGGGCGAGCGCGGCTTCGAGCGCGTCGTCCGTCGCGCCCGCGTCGAAGTCGGGGAAGAGCGTCCAGCGCTCGACGTGCTCGACCGTCTCTTCGGGTTCGAGCCGGCGCAGCGGCGAGAGCGATTCAAGCTCGATGAACGATCCGGCGGTGAAGCACTCGACGTTGCAGCCGTAGTCCGGGTAGATCGCGCCCTCTTCGTAGGAGAACCGTTTGACGAAGAGCGCGCCCGCGCGCGCGTACGCCGCCCAGCCCTGCTTGTCCATCAGGCCGATCTTCTGCTGCTCGTCGTTCGCCGGGTCGGTGCGCAGGCGGATGAACTTGCGCCCGAGCGTGAGCCGCGCGTCGGTCAAGTCCGTGTAGTGCCAGACGACGAGCGGGCGCGCGGGCAGCACGTAGTTGCCCCACGAGCGGTAGGGCTCCTGCGGCAGGATGGCCTCGCCGCCCTCGCCGTTCATAATCGTCAACCCCCACAGCGCGAACTCGACCGCCCACAGGTTCCGATTCCTGATCCGGTGGCGCACCGTGACGCCGCTCCCCTCCCGGTCGAGCGCGACGATCATCTCCTTCTTCAAGCCCGTGTGCGGCTCCGTGCGCGCCGTGAGGCAGACGCCCGTCTCGCCGCTGAACTCGAAATCGACGGGCGCGCTGTCGGGCGCGTAAGAGCGCGGGTTCACTTCGGGTGCGGTCCAGAGCCGGTGCCCGCCCCACGGCTTCCAGTCGCCGAGCGAGGTGGTGACGACCGCGTCGGGCGCTTCGCCGAAGACGTTCTCGCCGCCGCGCAGGTTGTAGCCGACGACGCGCGGCCCCACGTCGGTCGCGACCGTGACCTCGACCGTCCCGTTCGACAGCCGGTAGCAGTTCGGCAGACCGAGACACGAAACTTTTTCCACTTCCCACGCTCCTCGCTCAGTTGAAACTCTTATGACCGTCTCGTCGAGTGTAAAGGAAACTCTGGTTCACCGCGGAGGCGCGGAGGAATCGCCGAGTTAACGCGGAGGAAAACCATTCAACTCTCCGCGCCCCCTCCGCGCCCCCTCCGCGCCTCCGCGGTGGGCCCGAATCTCCTTCTCCAACGCCCGGCGCGAAAACCGCCCGCGCGCGCCAATCGTAAATGCAGGCGGTTGGTATTTTGATTGCGGCGCGGTTCGTTTTCTGTTATTCGCTCACGCGCCCCGCAAAGTTTTCCGTGAAGGACGAGAAAAAAGCGATGCCCCCACGCCGAGCCTTCTCGCGCTTCGCCCTGCGCGCCCTCGCCGCGCTCGCCGCCGCGCTCGCCGCCCTCGGCGGCTGGGTGGCCTACGATCTCTCCCGCGCGCACACGACCGATCTGCGCCGCTTCGACGCCGACGAGGTGGCGCGCCTCGAAACCGCGATGTGGCGCTCCTACTACTCGCGCGAGCGCGTGAAGCTCTACGCGGAGCTGGGCGAGCTGCTGCGCGAGCAGTACGGCTTCACCTACTGGAAGTCGCAGGAGGTCGCCTACCACGCCGCGCGCGCCGCCTTCGTCTTCAAGGACGGGCGCGGGCGCGCCGACTACGAGCGCGCGCTGCCCGACCTCGTCGCCTTCTACGGCGCGATCCGCGAGGCGAGCGGCTCGGACTTCGACGCGCGGCGCGCCGCCGAACTCGAACTCGAATGGTGGATCGTCCACCGCGAGAGGGAGCGCCGCCCCGCGGGCGATCTCGAACGCGCGCTCGCCGCGCTCGCCGCCGAAATCTACCACGTCCCCGCCGAGCGCCTCTCGGAGCACGCGCGCCTGCGCGCCGACGCCATGCGCATCCGCGACGACAAAGCCGCGTCGGGCGGCGTCACCGAAGCGGACTGGGCGCGCATCGACGCCCTGCTCCACGCCTCGTGGCAGTCGCTCCTGCGCGCGGTCAATTCTTAAACGTCCGCGGCGCGAAAATCTTAAACGTCCGCGGCGCGAAAAGATGTCTCACGCGAAGGCGCTGTGGACGCTAAGAGGGATCGCACACCCTTTTTGCGTATTCGCGCCTTCGCGTGAGACTATTCCCCCAACCAAACTCGATCAGCGGGGAAGAAAAATGTCTTCAGAAGAGACCATCGACCGCCTCTCGATCCGCGAGCGGCCCGACACCATGCCCATCATGCGGCAGACGTGGGGCAAGCTCCTCTTCATGCACTGGAAGCTGCCCGCCGAGACCCTGCGCGCGCGCGTCCCCGAACGGCTTGAGATCGACACCTTCGAGGGCGACGCCTGGATCGCCCTCACGCCGTTCACCGTCTGGGGCATGCGCGCGAGTTTTTTGCCCGCCATCCCCGGCTTCAGCGAGATGCACGAGCTGAACGTCCGCACTTACGTCCATTACAAGGGCACGCCCGGCGTCTACTTCTTCTCGCTCGACGCTTCGAGCGCGCTCGCCGTGATGGGCGCGCGCACCTTCTTCCTCGTCCCCTACTTCACCGCCGAGATGTCGCTCAAGCAGGACGGGCAGAAGATCGTCTACCACTCGCGCCGCACGCACGCCGACTCACCCGCGGCGCATTTCGACGCGACGTGGAAGATCGGCGACGAGATGGGCGAGAGTGTCTCCGGCTCGCTCGAATTCTTCCTCACCGAGCGTTACTGCTTCTTCACCGTGAGCGGCGAGAGCGTCTACCGCTGCCGCATCCACCACGCGCCGTGGCAGTTGCGCGGGGCCGAACTCGCCGCGCACAAGTCTTCGATGATCGAGTCGCACGGGATGCAGACGCCGCGGCGCAAGCCGCTCCTGCACTACTCCGAAGAGCTGACCGTGGACGTGTGGACGCTGGAAAAAGTGTGAGCCGCGGCGCGCGCCGCGCCGAAGCCGTCGCCGCGCCGCGCGCCCGCGCCCGCCGCTTTGGTCACTCGCTAGACTTTCCCGCGACCATCCTTTAACCTTCCGGTTTCGTAACGCGCGCCGGGGTGGCGTAATCGGCAGCCGCGCAGGTCTTAGAAGCCTGTGCCGAAAGGCGTGCGGGTTCGAGTCCCGCCCCCGGCATTAAGTACGGAGTCGTCCGTCGTCCGTTGTCCGTGGTCAGTTGTTTAAGTCTCTGCCTCGGCGACGCGCCGCGCGCCGGGAGCACGACGGACAACTGACCACGGACAACGGACAGTCTTTATCCCGAAGGTACATCTATGAAAACCGAACTGATCGACCACTCGCAGACGCGCAAGGAATTGAAGATCGAGATCGAGGCGGCGGAGGTGCGCGCCGAGTACGACCGCGTGAGCCAGACCTACGCGGCGCAGGCGAGCGTGCCCGGCTTCCGCAAGGGGCGCGCGCCCGTCGCCGTCATCCGCACCCGCTTCAAGAACGAGATCCGCGGCGAGGTGGTGCAGAACCTCGTCCCGCGCGCCGTCAACGACGCGATCAGCGAGCGCGGCCTGTACGTGCTCGGCGAGCCGGAGATTCATCTTGAGCCGGGCGAGGGGCTGGAGAAGATGGGCGACGCGCCCGTCGAAGTCCACGCGCACGTCGAGGTGATGCCCGAGGTCGCGCTCGGCGACTACAAGGGGTTGGAGGTCGGGCGGCGCGTGCGCCCCGTGACGGACGAGACCGTCGAGCGGATGCTCGAAGACCTGCGCGAGCAGTCGGCCTCGCTACAGCCCGTCGAGGATCGCGGGGCCGAGGCGGGCGACACGGTGACGGTCAACTTCGTCGGCAAGTACGTCGATCTGCCCGACGAGGAAGATGTCAACGTCGACGACGTGGACGTGGTGCTCGGCGGCGAGGGCGTGCTGCAGGACTTCACGGAGCATCTCACGGGCACGCGCCCCGACGACGTGAAGACCTTCCGCGTGAAGTACCCCGCAGACTTCTCGTCGGAGGGGCTCGCGGGCAAGGAGATCGAGTACACGGCGACGGTGACGGCGGTGCGCCGCAAGGAGCTGCCCGAGGCGGACGACGAGTGGGCGAAGAGCTTCGGCGAGGGGATCGACTCGGTGGCGGCCTTGCGCGCGAAGATGCGCGAGCAGTTGACCGAGCGAGCGCGCATGGAGTCGGATCACCGCCTGCGCGGCGAGCTGATGCGGAAGCTGACGGGCGCGCACGAGTTCGAGCTGCCCGACACGCTCGTCGAATACCAGTCGCGCCAGTTGTTGGAGTCGACCGTGCGCGACATGATGCAGCGGGGCATGGACCCGCGCAGCGCCGAGGTGGACTGGGAGGGGATGCGGGACGCCTTCCGCGCGCGCGCCGAGGAGGATCTGCGCGGCACCCTGCTGCTCGAACGCATCGCCAACGCCGAGAACATCGAGGCCACGGACGAGGAGATCAATCAGGAGATCGAGTCGTTCGCGGCGGCGACGCGGCAGACGCCGGAGCAGGTGAGAGCCGCCTTGACAAAGCAGGGGGGCGAACGTAGCATCGCCGACAGGTTGCGCCACCGCAGGGCGCTCGATCTGCTCGTTGAAAGCGCGCGCGTGAGCGACGAAGAGTGGCGCGAGGACGAACTCCCGAGCGCACCCGCCGCCGCGCCCGAGGACGCGCAGCCGGGCGGGCCGGCTCCGACCGGGGCGGCGACCGCGTCGCCGCAGGGCGAGGGCCAGAGTTGACGCGCGCGCGGCGCGGGCGGTTACAATTTAAGCAGCACAGTCCGACGAGAGACTGCGACTGAAATCTCAAATTTGAAAGTTTGGATTTGAAATCTCAGGCGCGGTCTCTTCGCACATGAGTCCGGCAGTCAGGTCGTTGACGGGGGGGAGTGGTCATGGCTTTAGTTCCGATGGTGGTCGAGCAGACTTCGCGCGGCGAGCGCGCCTTCGACATCTACTCGCGGCTCCTCAAAGATAACATCATCTTCATCAGCACGCCGATCGACGACGGCATCGCGAACCTCATCGTCGCGCAGCTCATCTACCTCGAAGCGGAAGACCCCGAGAAGGACATCCACCTCTACATCAACTCGCCCGGCGGCTCGATCACCGCCGGGATGGCGATCTACGACACGATGCAGTTCATCCGGCCCGACGTCTCCACGCTCTGCGTCGGCCAGTGCGCCTCGATGGCGGCTCTGCTCTTGGCGGCGGGCGCGAAGGGCAAGCGGTTCGCGCTGCCGAACTCGCGCATCCTCATCCACCAGCCTTCGGGCGGGGCCGAGGGTCAGGCGACGGACATCCGCATCATGGCCGAGGAGATCATCCGCATGAGGGAGCTGACCTCCAACATCCTCGCCAAGCACTCGGGCCAGTCCTACGAGACTATCGAGCGCGACGTGGAGCGCGACCGCATCATGTCCGCCTCGCAGGCCAAAGAGTACGGGCTGCTCGACGAGGTCATCGCGCGCCGCACCTAAGCCCCGGCGCGCCACACCGGCGCGCCGCCGCCCCCAACACCCGACCGCCCGAGCCGCGCCCCGCTTTTTCACGACGACCGCGTAGACATTTCTCGCGGATTGTTGTAGAAATCAGTCCGGGGCGTTGCCGAAAGCGCCCCACGCCGCTGCGCCCGACCGGATCAGAAACAACGGAGTCCCCAACCGAACATGGTACGCCGACCTGATGACACGTTGCGCTGCTCGTTCTGCGGCAAGTCGCAGAACGAGGTGAAGAAGCTCATTGCCGGTCCCACCGTCTACATCTGCAACGAGTGCATCGACATCTGCA
>DASVQC010000078.1:0-16668 GCA_036389335.1 Pyrinomonadaceae bacterium
TGAAGTTGTAGTCGTGGTCGTCCGTGCCGGGGCGGAACTTCACCTCCTTGACGGTGATGATGACCTGCTTCTTCTTCGCCTCGTTCGCCTTCTTCTTCGCCTCGTACTGGAACTTGCCGAAGTCGATGATGCGGCAGACCGGCGGCTCGGCGGTGGCGGCGACCTCGACGAGATCGAGCCCCTTCTCGCGCGCGAGGCGGACGGCGTCGCGCGTGTTCATCACGCCGAGCTGTTCGCCCGCGTCGTCGATGACGCGCACTTCGGGAACGCGAATCCGGTCGTTGATGCGCGTCGCCGGCTGGCGACGATTGTCTGGGCGGTAGCCTCGCCCGCGAAAACCAGGAATAGGAACACCTCCTGCGTTAAGAGTCTCGGGGTCTCGGGGTCGGGAGTCGGGAGTCAAAGCCTTGAAAAGCTTTTGACTTCAGACTCCGGACTTTAGACTCCGGACTCAGTGACGTTGACGAGCGCGCGCGACTCGACGAGCCCGCGCGCCATCCCACTGAAATCCTCGACCGACATCACGCCGATGTCGCCCCTGGTTCGCTCCCGCACCGCGACCTGTCCGGCTTCCGCCTCGCGGTCGCCGCACACCAGCATGAACGGGACTTTCTGCATCTGCGCGTCGCGAATCTTCGCGCCGATCTTCTCGCCGCGCGTGTTCACCTCGACCCTCAGGCCCGCGGCGCGCAGAGTTTGACCGACGCCCTCGGCGTACTCGTTGATGCGATCCGTGATCGGCAGCACCGCCACCTGCACGGGCGCGAGCCAGAGGGGGAAAGCGCCCGCGTAGTGCTCGATCAAAACGCCGAAGAAGCGCTCGACGGAGCCGAAGAGCGCGCGGTGAACCATCACGGGGCGGTGCGGCTTGTTGTCCTCGCCGATGTATTCAAGCCCGAACCGCTCCGGCAGGTTCGGGTCCCACTGCACGGTTCCGAGCTGCCACAGCCGACCGATGGCGTCCTCGATCTTGAAGTCGATCTTCGGCCCGTAGAAGGCCGCCTCGCCCTCGAAGCGCTCGTAGGCGACGCCGCGCGAGTCGAGCGCCTCGGCGAGGGCGGCCTCCGACTTCGCCCAGTCCTCGTCCGAGCCGAGCCAGTTCTTGCTCGTGTCGTTGCCCTTCACGGACAGCTCGAAGCGCACCTTGTCGAAGCCGAACGTCTTGAAGACGTCGACGACGAAATCGACGCAGTCGCCGATCTCCTTGCGCACCTGTTCGGGCGTGCAGAAGAGGTGCGCGTCGTCCACGGTGAAGCCCCGCACGCGCATCAGGCCGTGGAGCGTGCCGGAGAGTTCGGCGCGGTAGACCGTGCCCATCTCCGCGTAGCGCTGCGGCAGATCGCGGTAGCTGCGCTGCTGCGACTTGTAGATGCCGATGTGGAACGGGCAGTTCATCGGCTTGAGGCGGAACTCCGTCTCTTCGAGCTTCGTCGGCGCGAACATCGAGTCGCCGTAGCTCTGCTCGTGCCCCGACACCTGCCACAGCTCGCGCTTGGCGATGTGCGGCGTGTAGACGATCTGGTAGCCGCGCCTTGTCAGCTCGGCGTAGAGGTAGTCCTCCATCGCCTTGCGGATTACAGCGCCCTTCGGGTGCCAGAAGATCAGGCCCTGCCCGTAGGCGTCCTGGATGGAGAACAGATCGAGCTCGCGCCCCAGGCGTCGGTGATCGCGCCGCTCGGCCTCCTCGCGCTGCTTAAGCCACGCCTCAAGCTCTTCGGGCGTGAAAAAGGCGGTGCCGTAGATGCGCTGCATCTGCGCCTGCGCGGCGTCGCCCATCCAGTACGCGCCGGAGAGCGAGAGGAGCTTGAACGCCTTGAGCCGGTTCGTGTTCGGCACGTGCGGGCCGAGGCAGAAGTCGATGAACGGCGAGCCGTCGATGTAATAGACGCTGACGGTCTCGCCGCCCTTGTCGTCCACCAACTGACACTTCAGCGGCTCGTCGCGCTCGGCGAAGATTCTCATCGCGTCGGCCTTCGCGATCTCCTCGCGGCGGTAAGGCATGTTGCGCTTCGCGATCTCGCGCATCCGCTTCTCGATTGCCGGCAGGTCTTCTTCCGTCAACTGCCGCGGCGCGATCACGTCGTAGAAGTAGCCGTAGCGCGGATCGTCTAAGAGCGCGGGCCCGATGCCGAGCTTCGTGCCCGGAAAGAGATCGAGCACGGCGGCGGCCAAGAGGTGCGCCGTCGAGTGGCGCAGGACTTCGAGCCCCTCGCGCGTCCCCGGTAGCACCGGCACGATCTCGACCGGCTCAGCAGCGCCGCCGTTCGCCGCGAGGCGGTCGAGCTTGAAGGCGAGATCGACCTCGCTGCCGTTGACGCGCGCCGCCAGAGCCTGCTTCGCCGCGTCGCGGTCGAGCTGCTTGAGAGCTTCCGCCACGCTCGCCGAAGCGGGGACCTGCGCCGCCGCGCCGCCTTTCAGTTGGACGTTAACCTCACTCATCGCCTGTCGTCCTCCGCGAAAAAATCCGCGCGACCGTAGAATTAAGGTCACGCCGCCTAAAAACCCCCATGCGGGAGACGGAAAAGCACCGCCGCGCCTGCGGGTCGTTCGGGCTTCGCGGGAGGAAGCGCCAACCTGTGTCTGTCTGCCGGGACTCGCCTTTTAAGGGGAGGCGAATCTTTTTTGATCGGATTCGACAGAAGCGCCTTCGCCGCGACGCCCGCGCGCTTGGGCGCGGGTCGTGGTTGATCAGAATCGAAACGTCGTTCGAGTTCGCGTCAACATGTGCGAAAGTCTTCCGGAGCTCGCCGTCGAATGTGTGAATGGTAGGCACGCGCGGATTTGAACCGCGGACCCCTACCGTGTCAAGGTAGTGCTCTACCCCTGAGCTACGTGCCTACAACCTCTCAACCGTCGCTTCGTACTCACAGAAAGCGAAGGGTGAAAACTAACAGACCCTTCGCGCGACTGTCAAGCGGCCCGCGCCCGCGAAAACCGCGATTTTCCGCGATAATTCAGCCCCCCCGCGCGCCCGCCCCGCCCCGGCTCGCCCGACCGCGGAACCCGGCCCGCAAACTTAACTGCCACGCCGCGCGGCCCCGCGGTGTTCTAATTTTCAGGGCTGACTCTCGGCCAGCCCTTTCCGAACTCCCGCGCCCGCCCGGAGGTTTCCCGTGAGAAGATTCCCCCTCGTCCCCGCGCTCGCATTAGCCCTGCTCTGTTCGGCCCCGCCCCCGCGCGCCGCCGCGCGACAGGCCGGGGCCAAGCCGCTCACCAAGCAGCAGTGGCGCGAAGACCTGCAATACTTCGCGCGCGAACTCGTCAAGCGCCACGCCAACGCCTTCCACCACACCACGCGCGAGGAGTTCGAGCGCGCCGTCGCCGAACTCGACGCGGCGATCCCCGCGCTCGAAGACCACCAGATCATCATCCGCCTGCTCCAGATCACGAGCCGCGTCGGAGACGCGCACACGTACGTCCACCTGCCCGCGACGTTCAAACGCTACCCCCTCGTCTTCTACCGCTTCGGCGCGGAATTGCGCGTCGTCCGCGCCGCGGCTGATTACAAGGACGCGCTCGGCGCGCGCGTCGTCAAGATCGGCGGCGTCGGGATAGGCGACGTGCAGGCCCGGCTGCTCGGCGTCATCTCTCAGGACGAGAACGAGTGGCTCGTCCTGAACAACGGCCCCGCCTACATGGCCGTCCCCGAAGTCCTGCACACGCTCGGCGTCGTCGCCGACACCGGGCGCGCCCCCTTCACCTTCGAAGACGACACGGGCAAGCAGTTCGCCCTGAGCGTCGCGCCCGTCGTCCCCGACGCCAACCTCGCCTCGCTCCTTCTCGGCGCGGCGAAGTCCGAGCCGCTCTACCGGCAGCGGCCCGCCGAGCAGTTCTGGTTCACTTACCTGCCCGACTCGCAGACCGTCTACGCCAACTTCCGCGGCTACCCGAAGTGCGGCGTCCTCGGCTCGTGCCAAGAGTTCGACGACCTGATGAAAATGGTGGACGAGCGCAAGCCCGCGCGCCTCGTCATCGACATGAGGCAGAACGGCGGCGGCGACTTCACGAAGGTGCGCCGCGGCTTGATCCCCGCCATCAGGAAGCGCGCCGAGATCAACCAGCCGGGGCGGCTCTTCGTCGTCACCGGGCGCAGGACGCTCTCCGCCGCGATGACCAACTCCATCGACTTCAAGAAGGAGACGAACGCGACACTCGTCGGCGAGCCGCCCGGCGAGCGGCCCAACAGCTATCAGGAGAACGACGAGATGACGCTCCCGAACTCCAAGGTGGTCGTCTCCTACTCGACGAAGTACTACAAGTTCCTCGACGAGGACGCCCCCGCCTTCATGCCCGACAAGCGGATCGATCCGAGCTGGGACGACTACAAGGCGGGCCGCGATCCGGTGATGGACTGGATACTCTCCCGGCCCACGAAGAAAGATTAGCGGCTGAGGGGGGCCGGCCAGCGCGCCTCCTAATTTTTTAGTTGACAGGGGGCGCGTGCGCGCGTATGCTCCTAACGAATTAGGAGGCAACGCGTGGCGCGAAAAAAATCCGAACACCTGACCCCGCTCGAACTGGAGATCATGAAAGTCCTGTGGGAGGCCGGCCCCTCGAACGTCCAGTCCGTCCTGCAGGCGCTGAACAGCGGGCACGCCTACACGACCGTCCAGACGATGCTCAACGTGCTGCACCGCAAGGGCAAGGTCACGCGCAGGCTCAAGGACAAGGCCTACTTCTACCGCCCGTCGGTGAGCCGCCGCGAGGTCGTCGGCAAGGCCATGGGCGATCTCATCGAGCGCATGTTCGGCGGCGACGCCGAGAGCTTGGTGATGAGTCTCGTCGAGGCGAAGCACATCACGCCGGAAAAGCTCGCGCGGCTGAACAAGCTCGTCGGGGAGGGGGGGCGCGATGAACAGGATCGCTGAACTCGTCCCGACCTTCCTGCTCAACGCCGCGTGGCAGGTCGCGGCGGTCGCCGCCGTCGCCGCCGTCTGCGCGCGCTGCCTGCGCGACGCGCCCGCGCGCCTGCGCCACGCGCTCTGGGTCGCCGCGCTCGCGCTCTCCGTCGCGCTGCCGCTGGCGAGTCTCTTCGGCCTCTCGCCCGCCGAGCCGACGCGCGACGCCGTTCACGTCCTGATCGCGGGGCCCCCGCACGAAGCCTCGGGCGCGACGACGCGGCCCCACCACACGCCCGCGGCGGACGCCCCCGCCGCGGCTGTTGACGAGGCCGCCTCAAATTATTTCTCAGCCGCGCGCGTGTTACGGCAGCGCAGGCACACTTTAACCAGCCCGCCCGCGCTCCCGCTCGCCCTCGCCGCCTGCTACCTGCTCTTCCTGATCTTCCGCGCCGCCGCCTTGTGTCGCGCGTGGCGTCGGACGCGGAGGCTGCGCCGCTCGGCGCGCGCGTTTGAGGTTCCGGCGCGGCTGTGCGCGGTCGCGGAGCGTTGCCGCGCGGCGTTCGGCCTGCGGCGGATAGAGATCAGGTGCTCGCCCGAAGCGTCCGCGCCCGCCGCGCTCGGCGCGCGCGAGCCGCTGATCATCCTGCCCGCGGGCCTCCTCGACGCGGCGACGGCTGAGACGCTCGCCTCCGTCGTCGGCCACGAGGCGGCGCACGTCGCGCGGCGCGACTTCGCGCTCAACCTCGCCTACGAACTCCTACTCCTGCCGATCTCCTTCCACCCGCTCGCGCGCCTCGTCAAGCGGCAGATAGATCGCACGAGGGAGATGGCCTGCGACGAGCTGGTCGCCGAGCGCGTCGTCGCGCCCGACGCCTACGCGCGTTCGCTCGTCCGTGTGGCGGGCGCTCTCGTCTCGCACGCCGGCCACGCGTTAACGCTCGGAGTCTTCGACGCCGACATTCTGGAGGAACGAATCATGCGACTGACACGAAACACGCGCCGCACGGGCGCGCGCGCCGCGCGGCTGCTCGCGCTCGCGGCGCTCTCCGCCCTGTGCCTGTCCTGCCTCGCTCTCTCGACCTTCTCTTTCGACCTCCGCACACACGGCGCGACCGCGCCCGATCAGGAGCCCGCCGCCAAGCGGCAGGAGCTTGAGAAGGAGAGGGGCAAGGGTCTGACCGAGCAGGAGGCGAGGGAGAAGCGCGCGAAGGAGCGGCAGGAGGAACTGGCGCGCCGGGGCGAGAGCGTCGGCGCTCTGAACTCCGACGACGCGCAGGCGCGCGCCTACGCCGCCTGCGAAGCGGGCAGGGCGCGCGCGGTCGAACAGACGCCCGCGCTCGTCTCCATGCTCGCGGACGAGGCGAGCGTCAAACTCGTCCACTGCTGGGAGGACGGCAGGTGGAGCCCCGCGCTCGACACCTTCAAGCAGCCCACGCCCGGCGAGCAGGCGGCCATCGCGCTCGCCTCCTTCGGCACGCCCTCGCTCGAACCGCTGAAGAACTCTCTCGGCGACGCGCGCCCCTCGGTGCGCCGCAACGCGGCGTGGGCCATCGGGGAGCTGACGAACATGCGCCCGGGCGAGCGCGCCGGGGCCGTGCCGCAACTCGTGTCACTGCTCTCCGACCCGGACGAGTGGGTGAGGATGGCCGCCGCGCGCGCCCTCGGCGAAATCGGGGACAGGCGCGCCGCCGACAAAATGATCGCCACGCTCTCGGACGGCGAGTGGCGCGTGCGCGAGGTCGCCGCGTGGGCGCTCAGCGAGTTGAAGGACGAGCGCGCCGTCGACGTGCTCTGCCGCGTGCTCGTCTCGGACGCGCAGGCGGACGTGCGTGCGACCGCGGCGAAGGCGCTCGGAGAGATCAAGAGCCGGAGGGCCCTCCCGGCACTCAAGCAGGCGCTCGGCGACGCCGAACCCCTCGTGCGCGAAAGAGTCAGGTGGGCGATCTCCGAGCTTGAAGACAGCGACGGCTGACGCGACCGCGACTGGTGTCCTGTTTTCGGCTTACCTCTGTGCGTCCTCCGCGTCCTCTGCGTCTCTGTGGTGAATCTTCTCTCAGGCAGTTCACCACAGAGACGCAGAGGACACGGAGGACGCACAGAGCACAAATCAGATTAAGACCCCACCCAACAATCCCGGCGCTTCGCGCGCCGACCGATCAGTTTCACAAGGAGGCTACTGGAATGTCCGGACTGAAGTCTGTGGGCCGGAGGTGTGCCCGCGCCCTTCCCCTGCTGCCCGCGCTCTTCGCGCTCTGCGCCGCGCACGCGCACGCGCAGCGCAAGGCGGGCGATCTCGCCATCAAGCCCTACGTCTTCGAGAACGCGCGGGGCGAGAAGACCGACGCGGAGTTCGGCACGCTCGTCGTCCCCGAGAACCGCGGCAACCCGCAGGGCAACCTGATCGAGCTGGCGTTCGTGCGCTTCAAGAGCACGTCGCTAACGCCGGGCCCGCCCGTCGTCTACCTCGCGGGCGGGCCCGGCGGCAGCGGCATCGGCACGGCGGCGGGCTCGCGCTTCCCGCTCTTCATGACGATGCGCCAGGCGGGCGACGTGATCGCGTTCGATCAGCGCGGCACGGGCTACTCGAAGCCGAGCCTCGGCTGCTACGAGCACTGGGACTTCCCCGTGAACGTCGCGCCCACGCGCGAGGCGATGCTGAAGGTGGCGCGCGAGCGCGCGAAGGACTGCGCTCACTACTGGCGCGACGTCCAGCGCGTCGATCTCGCGGGCTACAACACTAACGAGAGCGCGGACGATCTGGAAGACCTGCGCCGGGCGCTCGGCGCGGAAAAGATCAGCCTCTGGGGCATCAGCTACGGCACGCACCTCGCGCTCGCCGCGATTCGCCGCCACCCCCGGTCAATCGCGCGCGCGATCCTCGCCGGGACGGAGGGGCCGGATCACACCTACAAGCTGCCGTCCAACATCCAGACGCACCTCGCCGCTTTGAGCGCGGCGGTGAAGGCCGACCCCTACTGGGGCGAGAAGGTTCCGGACCTCTCCGCGCTGATGAAGTCGGTCCACGAAGGGCTCGACAAGAAACCCGTCTTGGTCGAGATCACCGACGAGCAGACGAAGCAGAAGGTCACGGTCGCGGTCAACAAGTTCGTGATGCAGTTCCTGACGGCGAACAACATCGGGACGACCGTCGAGCAGTTCTACCCGATGATCTACTACCGCGCCTCGAAGGGCGACTTCGCGCCGTCCGCGGAGGCGTGGCTGAACCTGTCGCGCGGCGAGTTCGGCTCGGCGATGTCGTACATGATGGACTGCGCTTCGGGCGCGAGCCCCGCGCGCTCGGAGAGGATCGCGCGCGAGGCGGACGCGACGCTGCTCGGCGCGCTGATGAACGAGCCCTTCCCCGCCGTCTGCTCCGAGTGGGACGCGCCCGACCTCGGCGAAGAGTTCCGCTCGCCCGTCAAGTCGGACGTGCCCGCGCTCTTCATCAGCGGCACGCTCGACGCGCGCACCCCCGTCTCGAACGCCGAAGAGTACCGCGCCGGGTTCTCTAACAGCACGCACCTCATCATCGACGGCGCGGTGCACAGCGATCCGCTCTTTCTTTCGTCGCCGCAGATCAAAGACGTGATGCTCCGATTCATGAAGGGCCAGCCCGTCACGACGACGCGCGTCACGCCGCCGCCGATGAAGTTCATCCCGCTCGAAGGGCAGACGACGAAATAGTTTTGCAGGGGCGGGGCCCGCCCGCGCCCGCCGCGCGCTAGAGCGAACGGCGGGCGTGGGCGGGCCCCGCCCCTGCAATTCTTCAGGCGTTCGCCGCTTCCGCCGCGACGCGCTCCCACTCGGCGTAGAGGGCGCGGAGCCGTTCGTCGGTGGCGCGGTAGTCTTCGTTGAGGCGCGAAGCGCGCGCCTGATCGCGCGCGACCTGCGGGCTTGAGAGTTCGTCGGAGAGAGAGGCGAGCCGCCGCTCGGCGTCGGCGATCTCCGACTCGATCTGTTCGGGCGTGCGCGCCGGGGTCTTCGACTTCTTCACTACACGAACGCCGCCCTTCGACTTTTCGGCGTCGCCCTTCCCCTTGTCGTGCGCGCCCTTCGACTTGCCCGGCGCGGCGTCGTTCTGCCCGGCCCGCCCGTCCTGCCTCCCCGCCGCCGGCGGCGCGGGCCTCTCCGGCGCGGCGACCGGGGCGACCGGCGGCGCGGGGGAGCCGCCCGCGGCCTTCCAGTCGTGGTAGCCGGTGTAGTCGCCGTCGTAGTGCTCGGCTGTGCCGCGCCCGTCGAGCGCGAGGATTTGCGTCGCGACGCGGTCGAGGAAGTAGCGGTCGTGGCTGATCGTGATGATCGTGCCGTCGTAGGCGTCGAGGGCCTCTTCCAGAGCCTCGCGCGAGGGGATGTCGAGGTGGTTCGTCGGCTCGTCGAGGACGAGGACGTTGACGCGCGAGTAGATGAGCTTGGCGAGCGCGAGCCTCCCCTTCTCGCCGCCGGAGAGATCGCGTACGTGCTTGTAAACGTCGTCGCCGGTGAAGAGGAACTGCGCGAGGAAGCTGCGCAGCTCGCCCGCCGTGACGGTCGAGGGCGCGACGCGGCGCAGCTCCATGATGATCTCGTTGCGGTCGTCCAAGTCGTCCAACTGCTGCGCGTAGTAGCCGACCTGCACCTTCGAGCCCCAGCGCGACTCGCCAGCGAGCGGCGGCGTCTTGTTCAGCAGCGTCTTGACGAACGTGGTCTTGCCCGCGCCGTTGGGGCCGATGACGCCGAGGCACTCGCCGCGCATGAGCGTGAACGTGATGTCGCGCGCGAGCAGCTTGCCGGGGTAGCCGACCGACAGCTCGTTGACGATCAGGGTCTGGTTGCCGGTGCGCTCGACGCCCTTGAGCTGGAAGTTGCCCTGCGAGGCGTCGGCCCTCACGGCCTCGACGCGCTCCATGCGCGCGAGCATCGTGCGGCGCGACTTGGCCTGCTTCGTCTTCTGCCCGGCGAGGTTGCGGCGGATGAAGTCCTCGGTCTTCGAGATGAGGTGCTGCTGGTTCTCGTAGGCGCGGCGCTGCGCCTCCCTGCGCTCCTCGCGCTCGACGAGGTAGTCGGAGTAGTTGCCGTTGTAGCTCGTCGCGCGCCCCAGCTCGACCTCGACGATGCGGCGGCAGCAGCGGTCGAGGAAGTAGCGGTCGTGCGAGATGATGACGTAGGCCGACTTGTAGCCGGACAAAAACTCTTCGAGCCACTCGACGCCCGCCACGTCCAAGTGGTTCGTCGGCTCGTCCAGAAGGAGCGTGTCGGGCTCGGCGAGGAGCAGGCGCGCTAGGCCCAGACGGTTCTTCTGCCCGCCGGAGAGTTTCTCCACTTCGAGCTGCCACGTCTCGCGCGCGAAGCCGATCCCCAGCAGGATCGCCTCGGCGCGCGCCGCGAACTCGAAGCCGCCCTCGCGCTCGAACTCGTGTTGCAGATCGCTGTAGCGCGCGAGCACGGCGTCTAGGTCGTCGGTCGCCTCGGCCATGCGGTGCTCAAGCTCGTGCATCTCGTGCTCGATCTGCTGGAGGTGGCCGAAGGCGGCGAGCGCCGACTCGTGGACGGTCGTGCCGGGCTCGAAATCGACGTGCTGTTCGAGCAGCCCCAGGCGCAGGCCGCGCATCCGCACCACGTCGCCCCGGTCGGGCGTCTCCTCGCCCGTGATCATGCGGAAGAGCGTGGTCTTGCCCGCGCCGTTTCTGCCGACCAGCCCGACGTGTTCGCCGGGGTTGACCTGCAGGGACGCCCCGCGCAGCACGTCCTGCGTGCCGTAAGACTTGTGAACTTCTGAGAGGCGGAACAACATAAAGGCCGTGACGGGTGAACCGTGACAGGTGACAGGTCTGAGCGCAAACCTCGAACCGTTAGCCCTGAGCCGTCAGCCGTCAGCCGTCAATCGTAAACCGTAAACCGTGACGGGATGAGTCGGCTCTCCCCTGTCACGGTTTACGGTTGACGGTTGACGGCTTTTCTTACCTGTTGCTGTTCGCGGCGCGCGCGGGCGCGGCGACGTTAACGTTGCGGGCAGCGCCCGCGTTGACGTTGCGGGGCGGCGCGGCGTTGACGTTGCCCGCGGGGCGTGCGCCGTTCGCGTTGTTCAAGTTAGCCGGGCGCGGGGTCGCCGACGAGGCGGGCGACGCGGCGCCCGGCGCGGGCGAAGCCGACGCGCCGGGCGCGGGGTTCGACGCGGGCTGGGCCGCCCCGGCGGGGCGCAGGCTGCTCAGGCTGTTCGCGCTGTTGAGCATCGACTCGGCGAGCTTGTTCTCGATCTTCGCCTCGCGCACCGCGACTTCGAGGAGCGCGGCGTTGATGAGCTGCTTGCGCGTGTCGATGATGTTGTCGGCGGCGTCCTTGCGCACCTCCGGGCGGTCGAGCGTCAGGTTCTCGCTCTGGAGGCGGCGCGAGGTCAGCTTCCAGATCGACCACCGACCGTCCGAGCCCCTCGTCGGCGGGGTGATGTCGCCGATCTGCATCTCGCCCCCGAAGAACTTCGAGACCAACTCCTGCGGGAAGCCCGCGCGCTTCAGATCGTCCTCGCTGAAGAAGCCGATCTCGCCGCCGCGGGAGACCGTGTTCGGGTCTTCGCTCTGCTCGCGCGCGACCGTGGCGAAGTCGCCGCCGCCCTTGAGCCGCTGGTAGATGATGTTGATCTTGTTCTGCGCCTCGGAGTCGCTCTTGGCGTCGTTGGTCGCGCCGTTGTCCTGCGGGTCGGCGTAGATGGCGGCGAGGCCGACGCCGCGCGCGCTGACGTATCGCTCGCGGTTCGCGTTGTAGAAGTCCTCGACCTCCTTGTCGGTCGGCGCGTCGATCTTGCCGTCCACGCGCTCCAGCAGCTTGCGGATGGCGAGCTGCTTGCGCGCCACCTGCCGCAGGCCCTCCTCGGTCTGGCCCGACTCCTTGAGCATCCGCTGGTAGACGTCGCTCGTGATGCCGCTCTGCTGCTTCTGCTCGTTGATGACCTGCGTGATCTCGTCGTCGCTCGGCAGCAGCTTCTCCTTCTCCGCGCGCTGGAACAAGACCTCCTGCTTGACGAGATCGTCCAAGACCTGAAGGCGGCGCGCGCCGAGTTCGAGCGGCGAGAGCAGCGCCTGCTGCCCGCCGGTCTGCTGGCTGATGACGCGATCCACCTCGCCGAGCGTGATCTCCTTGCCGTTGACCGAGGCGGCGACGTCCTTGGCCTCGCCCCCGGCTGCCCCGCGCTTGCAGGCCGACCCGGCGGTGGCGACGACCAGCGCGGCGGCGGCGGCGATGACTGCGACTCGTTTTGCGACTCTGTCCACTGTCTCTTTGGCTCCTTAACTTTCGTTGGTGATCCGGCGGCGCTCCGCGCCAGGCGCTTGACCGCGCGCGAAATCGTCTGCTATAAAAATCGTTTCCCGCGTGCCCGCGATTCGTCACCTTAGGGGGTGACGACGGATGAGCCTGAAGCGCGCGGCGCACTCGAAGCCCGGAGGTATTTCAAGCAGTCATGGCAAAACGATGCGAAGTCTGCGGCAAAGGCCCGCAGTTCGGCAACAACGTCTCGCACGCGAACAACCGCACCCGGCGGCGCTTCAACCCCAACCTTCAAGAGATTCGCGTCCAGTCCCCGAAGGGCGGGGCGAGCCGCATGAAGGTCTGCACCACCTGCATCAAGGCGGGCAAGGTGCGGAAAGCGACTCAAGTTCAAAAGGCGGCGTGACGGAAATGATGAATGCGAAATGCGGAGTGATGAATTAAGGCGAGCTGCCTTCTATTCATCATTCCGCATTCATCATTCATCATTTCTCCTGACCGCGATCACGTCGATCTCGACTCGCGCGTCGCGCGGCAGCCGCGCCGCCTGCACGGTCGAGCGCGCGGGCGGCTCGGCCTTGAAGGATCGACCGTAGGCCTCGTTCATCGCCGCGAAGTCGTTCATGTCCGCCAGAAAGACGGTCGTCTTCACCACGTCTTCGAGCCCGCACCCGGCAGCCTTCAGCACCTCCGCCAGATTGCGCAAGACCTGCTCGGTCTGCTCCGCGACGCCGCCCCCGACGAACTCGCCCGTCGCCGGATCGATCGGGATCTGCCCCGACGCGAAGACCAACCCGCCCGCCACCACCGCCTGCGAATAAGGGCCTATCGCGCCCGGCGCGCTCTTCGTCGCAACTGTCTGCCTCAATGTTGACGCAACCTCTTTTTCAGACTCCGCGAACAAACCGTGGATTTTATCAGAATCCGCGCCCGCGCACCAACGCCCGCGACTTCGCAATTCGAACGCCTGAGTTATGGATGAGGATTGCGGGCGGCGGGATGCACCGGGGGGGGAGGCTCAGGCCGCGCCGTTCAGGCGCTCCACGTCGAGCACGCCGGGGACGTTCCTGACCGAGCGCATCACCTTGTCGAGGTGTTTGACGTCGAAGATTTCGACCGTGACCTCGACGCGCCCGCGGTTGTCCGGGGCGACCGTGGCGCGCGCGTCGCGGATGCCGGTCTTCATGTCGGAGATGGCGGCGGTGATCCCGGCGAGCATCCCGTTGCGGTTCTCGGTGACGGCGAGGAGCTTCACCGCGTAGGCGACCTTGTCGGGCCTGCCCGCCCACTCGACCTCGACGATCCGCTCGGGGTTGATCATCAACTGCTCGACGTTCTTGCAGCGGCGCGCGTGCACCGCCACGCCCTTGCCGCGCGTGACGTAGCCGACGATGGGCTCGCCGTGGACGGGGTTGCAGCAGCGCGCGCGGTTGACGAGCAGCGCGTCCACGCCGCGCACGACGATGGAGTCGTCGCCGAGGCGGATCATGCGCTTGACCGCCTCGACCCCGTCGCGCAGCCGGGAGGGCTTCTGCCCGTCCAGCCTCTGCGCCTGCTCGTCGAACTTTTCGGGCCCGAGGTACTTGGCGATGACGCTGCGCGGGACGAGCTTGCCGTACCCGATGGCGGCCATCAGATCGTCGGGCCGCCCGTAGCCGTACTCGCCGGCGACGCGCTTCATCGCGCCGTCCGCGTCGTTCAGCAGCTTCTTCGCCGAGAGCTGGAAGCGCGAGGCCTCGCGCTCGAACATCTTGCGCCCGATCTCTATCGACTCGGCACGCTGCTGCTCCGAGACCCAGTGGCGCACGCGGTTGCGCGCCTTGGAGGTGACGACGAAGCTCAGCCAGTCGCGCGAGGGGCGCGCCGTGGGGCTGCGTATGATCTCCACCACGTCGCCGTTCTGGATGGCCGTGCGCAGCGCGACCATCCGCCCGTTGATGCGCGCGCCCGTGCAGGTGTTCCCGACCTCGGTGTGGATCGCGTAGGCGAAGTCCACGGGGGTCGCGCCGCGCGGGAGCTGGATGATCTTGCCCATCGGCGTGAAGGCGTAAACGTCCTTCGGGTAGAGGTCGAGCTTCAGGGATTCGAGGAAGTCGCGCGAGTCTTTGACCTCCTGCGTCCACTCGATGAGCGAGCGCAGCCACTGGAAGGCCTCGTCGTCGTCGTTGGCGCCGCGCCTCCCCTCCTTGTACTTCCAGTGGGCGGCGACGCCCTCCTCGGCGACGCGGTGCATCTCCTCGGTGCGAATCTGAATCTCGAAGGGCTGGCCTTCGGGGCCGATGACGGAGGTGTGGAGCGACTGGTAGAGGTTGTCGCGCGGCGTGCCGATCCAGTCCTTGAAGCGGCCCGGCACGGGCTTCCACGTGTTGTGGATGACGCCGAGCGCGGCGTAGCAGTAGCGCACGTCGTTGTCGGGCGTGACGACGCGCGCGGCGACGAGATCGTAGACCTGATCGAGCTCGATCTTCTGGCGGCGCAGCTTCTTGAAGATCGAGTAGAGCCGCTTGACGCGCCCCTCGACGCGCACGTAGGCCACGTCGGACTCGCGCAGCTTCTCCTCGATCTTCGAGGTCGTCGCCGCGAGGAACGCCTCGTGCTCCGAGCGGCGCGCCTCCAACTGCGCGGCGAGCGAGCGGTACTCGTCCGGGTGGAGGTGGCGGAAGGAGAGGTCTTCCAGCTCGCCGCGCACCTTGCCCATGCCGAGCCGGTGCGCGATGGGCGCGTAGATGTCGATGGTCTCCTGCGCGATGCGCTGCCGCTTCTCGGGCTTGAGGTAGTGGAGCGTGCGCATGTTGTGCAGGCGGTCGGCGAGCTTGACGAGGACGACGCGCACGTCGTCCACCATCGCCAAAAGCATCTTGCGGACGTTCTCCGCCTGCTGGACTTCCTTCGACTGGCTGCTGATCTGCGCGATCTTCGTCAGGCCCTCGACGAGGTGCGACACGTCCTCGCCGAAGTATTCGCGGATCGTCTCGGGCTCGGCGAGCGTGTCCTCGACCACGTCGTGGAGGAGCCCCGTGGCGACGGAGACCTCGTCGAGGCGCATGTCGGCGAGGATGTTGGCGACTTCGAGCGGGTGGACGAGGTAGGGCTCGCCCGAGGCGCGCGTCTGCCCCTTGTGCGCGCGCGCCGAGAAGAAGTAGGCGCGGCGCAGCAAGTCGAGGTCAGCCTCCGGGTGGCTGCGCCCGACCTTCTCGACGATCTCCTCGATGCGAATCATAAAAGAAGCGATTAGCGATTAGCTATTAGCTATTAGCTGGAATTAGCGGTTAGCGATGAGCCGTCAGCCGGGGCTGCCGCGTTTTGGTTTGGCTAAGAGCTAAGAGCTAACAGCTAACGGCTTAATACAAGAATAGGTGATGCCCGACGGTAAAGTCGAGCATCACCTGATTCGGGAGGGCGCGGGGCGCGGGCCGTGAGCCGCGCGCGCGGGCTGCGGCGGGCGGGCTAGCCGGCGTTCTTAGCCTTCGCCTCTTTGGCCTTCTCCTCGGCCTCGCGCTTGCGCTTGTTCTCTTCGTTGAGCTGCGTGGTGCGCTGCTGCGCGGCGTCGGCCTGCTTCTGGGCCTCGGCGGCCTCGGCCTCCTTGCCGTCCATCTTGGCGAGCTTGACGCGCTCCAAGAGCAGGTTCGTCTTGAACGACCAAGCCTGCTCGCTGTTCTGGTCGAGGCTGATGGCCTTCTCGGCGAGCTGGAGGCCGTCGGCGACGCACTTCATCGCCTCGTCGTAGTCGCGCTGCTGCTTGGGCTTGCGGTACTGGATGAGCGCCTTGCCGTCCTTCATCACCGTCACCTTGTTCTCGGTCTGCTCGGTGATGTTGTAGGAGCACTGCCAGTTCTTGCTGGCGAGCACCGTCAGCGCCTGCGAGCGTTTGACGCCGGGCGCGGATTCGAGGTTGGCGCGCTGCATCAGCCAGTTGCGCTCGCTCTGCTCGTCCTTGATCATGCGGTAGAGGTAGACGACGGCGTTGTAGGCGTCGTCGTTGTCCGGCTCGTTGGCGAGCACGTCCTGGTAAGCCTTGATCGCCTCGCGCGCCTTGGCGACGTTCGCCTCCTGCTCCACGCCCGGCTTGTACTGCGCGTGGATCGAGCGGGCGATGAAGAGCCGTGCGTTCTTCTGCGCGGGGTTGAGTTCGAGCGCCTTCTGGAAGTGCTCCTGCGCCTCGCCGTAGTTGCGCGCGCGGTAGGCTTGCGCCCCGTCGTTGAGCTGGCTCTTGGCGCGCAGGTTGTTGACGAAGCCGCAGCCGGTCGAGAGCGTCGCCGCCAGCAGGGCGAGGGCCGCGGCTGAGAGTCTGAGCTGAGAGGGTCGCATCTATTTTTTAACTCCCGCAGGAATTTTCTTAAGGCGTCGGGCAAAGACCGACGAGCGGCGGGGAGGACTCGCGCGCGAATCCGCTCCCCCGCCACTCGTCCGTGCCGCTAAATCAGAACGTTGGGTTCAAGCCGCCACAACTACTGCGCCAGATCGTCGAGCTGCAAGCCGATGGGGTTGCCGCCCGCGCCCTTGATGGCGTCGATGACCTTGACGACCTCGATGTACTTCATCGAGCGCGGGGCTTTGACGAAGACCGCCTTGGCGATGCGCTCGTCCT
>DASVQC010000079.1:0-4677 GCA_036389335.1 Pyrinomonadaceae bacterium
AAGGAGACGGCGACTGATGGCTTCAGAGAGATCGATTGAGAAGGTGCTCGACCTGCTGACGAGAGCGCCCGCGTCGCGGGTCGAATCCCTGCGCGCCGGCGCGCGCGCCCACGCCGCCTCGATGCGCCGCATCGTCGGCACGGAGAACGTCGTGGCGGTCGGCATCGGCGAGAAGATCACGAAGGGCAGGCGCACCGGCAAGCTCGCGCTCACCTTCTACGTCGAGCGCAAAGTCTCGCTCCGCAAGCTGAGGGCCGACGAGGTCGTGCCGCCCACCGTGCCCGAGTCGCTGGGCGGGCCGGAGGCGATCCCGACGGACGTGGTCGTGCTCGGCAGGCTCAGGCCGGAAGTCAACGCCGCGCGCGGCCCCGTGCAGCCGGGCAACAGCATCGGGCACGTCGAGATCACGGCGGGCACGCTCGGCGCGGTCGTGACGAAGGGCGACGCACTCCACGTCCTCAGCAACAGCCACGTGCTGGCGCGCGGCGGGCTCGCCAAGCGCGGCGACGCGATCATCTACCCCGGCGACGCCGACGGCGGCGCGATGCCCGACGATCTGGTCGCGCGCCTCGCCGATTTCGTGAAGTTCAAGACGGGCGGCGAGTTCGTCAACCGCGTGGACTGCGCCATCGCGAAGCCCACGGCGGCGCGCCTCTCGGCCCTCGTCCCGGAGATCAAGGGGCTCGGCCTGCCGCGCGGCACGATCCAGCCGCAGCGCGGGATGAAGGTCACGAAGGTCGGGCGCACGACGGGCAAGACGAAGGGCGAGGTGCGCGACATACACTTCCGCTTCGTCCTCGACTACGAGGGCGTGGGCGAGGTCGGCTTCGTCGATCAGGTGCTCTGCACGCGCTACACGGCGGGCGGCGACTCCGGCTCGCTCGTCATCGATCAGGCGACCGGGCGGGCCGTCGGTCTGCACTTCGCCGGGGCCAACGGCGGCAGCGTCTTCAACCCCATCGACGAGGTGCTCAAGACGCTCGGCGTCAAGCTCGTCACCAAAACGATCGGCGGCGCGCCGCAGGCGACCGGGGCGAAGAAGAGGGCGGCGCGGGAGCCCGCGGCCAAGTCAGCGAAGAAGGGCGCGAAGAAAGCCGCGAAGAAGGGCGCGAAGAAGGGCGCGGGGAAGTCCGCGAAGCGTGCAGCCGGGCGAGCGGGCGGGGCGAAGAAACGTTAAGGGGGAAACTCATGGCGAGCGAAAGGGAAGCGGAGTCGGCGCGCGCCGAGCACTCGGAGTTCTTACGGCGGAAGGGGGCCCACGCCGTCTCGGTGGAGGAAGTCAGGCGCGGGGGCGAGAAGACCTACTGCGTCGTCGCCTTCTTCGAGCGCGAGCCGGGGGCGGACGTGCCGGACGCCTTGAAGATCGGGAGGGGCAAGAAGGAGACGGAAGTGCCGCTCGTCGCGCGCGTCGCCGAGAGGTTCAAGCCGGAGTAGAGGCGGTCGCCGGAGGCGGCTCCGCGCGCGCCTCGACAGCCGATCATCAGGAGGTCTGCCGCGGCACACGCGTCGGGGGCGCGGGGCGCGCCCCGCGCCCCCTCCGCCTGTTTTTAACCTCGACCGTGCGCGCGTCGTCCTCACGCGTCGCCGCCGCGAACGCGACCGTCCCGCCTGTGGTGCGTGATGAATCACGGCGCCCTCGAATTTGTCTCCCGCTGTTACATACGCATTCGTCATCCTCACGCCCCGCGCCGCGAATAATTCAGAACTCCCCGCGCCCCGTCACGTCGGAGGCCATGGCACGTCTGTTGCCAAGGCAGTCCCGACAGATTTAATTCAGTCTTCGGCTGAAGCCGCAAACTCCTTTGCGGCCCTCTCATCCCAAAGACACATTAAAGAAATTGAACCCCTCGTGGTGCCGAAGTCGCCGCACGAGTGTGTGACGGAGAGCACTGCCCCATCAACCTCGCAGCTCAGGAGCAGGAAAGAGAAGATGAATCACAAACCTCGCACTCGCGTCGCGCGCCTCTCGCGCCGCGCCGCCATCGCCCCGACCCTCGTCGCAATCTTAAGCCTCTTCGCAGGCGTCACGGGACTACTTTACGCGCCCGTCTCATCCGCGCAGGCGATCATCAACGATCCGCCCGTCGCCCCCCACTCCATCATCGCCTTCCCCGAACGCGACTTCGTCTCGGCTGAAGGCTACGACCCGGCTGGCGGCGTCGTCACCGTCAGCGTCATCCGCGGCGGCACGGTCGTCAGCGTGGCGCACGTCACGCCCGACCGCTTCGGGCTCGTCGAGGTCAACCACCCCGGCGGCGGCTGCTGGGAGGTGGTCACCCCCGACATCCGCCCCGGCGACGTGATCCGCACGACGACCGCCGCGGGCGTCTCCGATCAGACGACGGTTGCCAACGTCACCGCCGGCCTACCCGTGCAGATCGACGCCACGACCGTGCAGGTTCACGGCACGGCGCAGGGCGCGGCGGGCGCGCAGCTCCCGCTCGCGCAGATCGAGCAGCGCCTCCTGAACGCCGACCGCTTCGACAACGGACGCCGCACCTTGCGCGCGCCCGGCGACGGCACGCTCGCCTACGACGCCGCGGGCTCCGTCAACTGGACGGCCACCTACACCAACCTGAGCGCCGCCGACATGGCGAAGGCGCTCGCCGCCGAGTCGCGCATCCTGTGGCTCGGGCGCGCTCCGCTCGCCGGGGTTGAGTCCACCATCTTCGAGAAGGGCGCGGACATTTTCGGCGGCCCGCAGGCCCCCTGCACCGCGCCCTCCGAGAACGGTCAGGGCGGCGTGACCCCGATCAGCCCCGTGCCGCCCGCGCCCGCCTACACGACGCTCAACGATCCGCCCGCCGCGCCGCGCATCGTCGGCGCGTTCCCCGAGCGCGATTTCGTCTCGGCTGAGGGCTACACGCCGGGCCAGCTCGTGACCATCAACGTGCTGCGCAAGCAGACGACCGTCGTCACCAACCCCGACGGCACGACGACCTCGACGGACACCTTCGTCACGGTCGGCGCGGCGCAGAACGTGCCCGCCAACGTCGACGGCATCGTCGAGGTCAACCACATCGGCGGCGCGTGCTGGGAAGGGCAGACGCCCGACATCCGCCCCGGCGACATCGTGCGCGCCACCTCCGGCGGCGTCGCCGAACAGACCACGGTCGCCGCGATCATCGCCGAGAAGCCGATCCAAGTTAACACCAACACCGTACGCATCCACGGCAGCGCCGTCGACGCCGCCGGCAACCCGCTGCCCCTCCCGCAGCTCGACACGCGCCTCGTCGGCAGCAGCGGCGACCCGTTCGATAAGAGCGGTCGTCGCGACCTGCGCGCCCCCGGCGACGGCACCATCGCCTTCGACGCGCCCGGCTCGACCGACTGGACGGTGACCTACACCAACCTCACGGCTAACGACATCGTCCGCATCATGGACGCCGAGTCGCGCAGCGTGTGGGCGGGCCGCGACCCGCTCGCGGGCACCGAATCGACCACCTTCGAGACGGGCGGCGCCATCTTCCCCGGCCCGCAGGCCCCCTGCACCGTGGCGCAGGAGCCGCGCCTCTCCGTGGCCGCCTCCCCGGCGAGCATGGCGGCGAGCCTCGGCTCGACGGTCAACGTCACGCTGACGCCCTCGGAGACGACCGCGACCGTCTTCTACACGACCGACGGCACGATGCCGACGACGAGGAGCGCGCAGTACACCGCCCCCATCGCCCTGACGGCGAAGACGACGCTGAAGTTCATGGCCGTCGATCCGCAGGGCACGGGGCTCACCTCGCAGCTCTTCATGGAGACTTACGAGTTCGTCGATAACGTCGCGCCCGCCGCGCCCTCCGCTCCCGACCTCGACGCGGCCAGCGACACGGGCACGTCGAGCGCCGACAACGTCACGCGCAACACGACGCTCACCTTCAAGGGCACAGCCGAGGCGGGCTCGACCGTCAAGCTCTTCGTCGACGGCGTGCAGCGCGCGAGCGGCACGGCGGCGGGCGGCGCCTACAGCCTCACCGCGACCGGCGTCGCCGCGGGCACGCACTCCGTGACGGCTAACGCCACCGACGCCGCGGGCAACATCAGCGCGACCTCGGCGGCCCTGTCCGTCACGGTCGACACGACCAACGCCGGCGTGACGGCGAGCCCGGCGGGCGGGACTTACGCCTCCTCCGTCAGCGTCACGCTCTCGAGCGAGGCCGGCGCGGCAATCTACTACACGACCAACGGCACGACGCCCACGACGGCGAGCACCCGCTACACCGCGGCGCTCACCATCTCGGCGACCACCACGCTCAAAGCCATCTCGGTTGACGTGGCGGGCAACACGTCGGCGGTCATGTCGCAGACCTACACCATCGGCGGCACGGTTCCGGCTGCGCCGTCGGGCCTGACGCTCACCGCGCCGCAGCAGGGCCGCGTGACGCTCAACTGGACGGACAACTCGTCGAACGAGACGAGCTTCGTCGTCGAGCGTTCGCTCTCCGCGACGACCGGCTTCGCGCAGATCGGGACGGTCACGTCGAACGTGAGGACGTTCAACGACGACACCGTCGCCCGCAGGACGACCTACTTCTACAGGGTCAAGGCCGTCAACGGCGCTGGCTCTTCCGCCTACTCGAACGTGCCGAGCATCCGCTCGCTGTAACCCCGCCAACCTGACCCGGCGGTCGGAACTATCGACCGCCGGCTGAAAGAGGACGAGGTGTCGCAAGCCGCGCGGCGTGCGACACC
>DASVQC010000080.1:0-18513 GCA_036389335.1 Pyrinomonadaceae bacterium
CGGCGTCGCCTACGCGCCCGGCGATCACAAGACGGTCGTGCGCGCGGGCTTCGGCATCTACTTCGACCGCATCCCCCTGCGCGCCACCTCCAACGCCTTGCAGCGCGACGGCAGCAAGTACCTCGTCGCGCAGCTCGCGCCGACAGACTCGGGCGCGCCCGCGTTCCCGAACGTCCTCGCGTCGCTCCCGGCGAACCTGCCGACGCGGCCCAACATCACGCGCGTCGATCCGAACATCAAGAGCAGCTACAGCGAGCAGGCGAACTTGCAGATCGAGCGCGAGCTGCCGGGCGGCGCGTCGCTCTCGGTCGGCTACCTGCACCTGCGGGGCCTGCATCTCATCCTCTCGCGCAACGTCAACGTGCCGACGCTCACGGCGGCGCAAGCGCGCGCGCAGGGCGTCGCCAATCTGGGGCGGCCCGACCCGGCGTGGGGCAACGTCTCGCGCTTCGAGAGTTCGGGCGACTCTTACTACGACGGGATGATCGTCTCCTACAACCAGCGCGCCACGAGCTGGGCCACGCTCCGCGCCTCCTACACGCTCTCGAAGTCGCTCGACGATTCGGGCAACTTCTTCTTCTCGACGCCGCAGGACAATTTTAACCTGCGCGGCGAGAAGGGGCTCTCCGACAACGATCAGCGCCACCGCCTGACCTTGAGCGGCACGCTCGAAGCCCCCGCGGGCAAGGGCGGGGGCGAAGGCGTCCGCCGCGCGCTCCGAGGCTTCCAGCTCAGCTACATCTTCTCCTACGCCTCCCGCCTGCCCTTCAACGTCGTGACGGGCACGGATCGCAACGCCGACACGAACAACAACGACCGGCCCGCGGGCGTGGGGCGCAACACGGGGCGCGGCTTCAGCTTCCAATCGCTCGACCTGCGGCTGAGTCGCCGCTTCCGCCTGACGGAGCGCGTCGGCTTCGAGACGCTCGTCGAAGGTTTCAACGTCCTCAACCGCTCGAACTTCGCCGTCCCCAACAACGTCTTCGGCGCGGGCGCGGCCCCGCTCGCCACTTTCGGGCAGCCGACCGCCGCCTTCGATCCGCGGCAGGTTCAGGTGGGATTACGGCTCAACTTTTAAGGGACGGTGCGACTAACGGGTTGTGTCCTGATTAGATTTTTACTCTGTGCCTGCTCCGTGTCCTCTGTGACTCTGTGGTGAGGTATGATCATTAAGCACTCACCACAGAGTCACGGAGGGCACGGAGCAGGCACAGAGGAGGGCTGATTCAAGGTATTACTGACGAATGAAGGGGTGTGGCCAATGAAGAGGCGGGAAACAACCTCGCGCGGGGGACGATGGACGGCGCTCGCGTGCGCCGCTTTGCTCGTCGCCCTCGCCGGGTGCGCGCGGCGCAGCGACCGAGCGTCGAGCGGCGCGGGGGCGGTCGCGACGCCGTCGAACGACGCGCGGCCCGTGAGTCTCTCGGCGGAGCCCGTCCGCCTCTCGGCGGCGGACGCGGACGGGGCCGAGCCCGCGACGGCTGCGGGGCGCGACGGGAGCGTCTACGTCGCGTGGGTCGAGCACCGCCCCGAACAGAAGGCCGACGTGATGCTCGCGCGCTTCGACGGCGAGGGGCGGATGCGCGGCGCGCCGCAGCGCGTCAACGCGGAGGCGGGCGCGGCGACGGCGTGGCGCGGCGACCCGCCGACCGTCGCGGTCGCGCCCGACGGCGGCGTCTACGTGGGGTGGACGGCGCGCGTTAAATCCGAGTCGGGTCAGGCCGCCGATCTCTACCTCTCCGCCTCCCGCGACGGCGGGCAGACCTTCGCCGCCGCCGTCAAAGTCAACGACGACGCGCGCCCCGCCGCCCGCGGGATGCACTCGCTCGCCGTCGGCGCGGACGGGCGCGTCTACCTCGCTTGGCTCGACGAGCGCAACGTCGCTCAGCCCCAGCCTTCCGCTCAGGCGGGCGGCCATCACATGGAGAGCAACCGCGAAGTCTTCATGACCTCTTCGGCGGACGGCGGGCGCACGTTCGCGCCCAACCTGCGGGTGGCGACCGAGGCGTGCCCGTGTTGCAAGACCTCTCTCGCCGCCGCCCCCGACAACCGCCTGTACGTGAGCTGGCGGCAGGTGCTGCCCGATAATTACCGGCACATCGCCGTCGCTTCGACGACCGATGGCGGGCGCACGTTCTCGCAGCCCGTCATCGTCAGCGACGACCGCTGGCAGCTCGAAGGCTGCCCGGTCTCCGGCTCGGCGCTCGCGCTCGGGGCCGACGGGGCGCTGCGCGTGCTCTGGTTCTCGGCGGGCGAGGCGGGCGCGACCGGGCTCTACTGGTCGGAGTCGCGCGACGGGGGGCGCACCTTCTCCCCGCGTCGGCTCTTCTCGGACGGTCAGGCCTACGGCACGCCCGTGCTGCTCGCCTCGGGCGAACGTCTGACCGCCGTGTGGGGCATGAGCGCGGGCGGGGCGACGCGCCTGATGACCGGGCAGCTCGACGGCGCGGGGCGCGTCACGACGAACGCGGGCGCGGCGGGCGGCGAACTCCCCTCGGCGGCGGCGGCGAACGGGGGGCTCGTCATCTCCTACACCTCGAAGTCCGGCGAACGCCGCGCCGTCTGGCTCGCGCGCGTGTGAGCGACGATATAAGAGTCCGTTAAGAGTCGGTTAAAAAACTCAGACACTCGCCGCGGAGAGACGCGGAGGGGGCGCAGAGAAAGATAGAGTTCTTCTCTGCGCCCCCTCCGCGTCTCTCCGCGCCCCGCGGTGAGTCCCGCCCTCTCGCTCTCATCTTAATCGAGCCGCCGCCGCCGGAAAACAGATCGGCCCGCTTCCCCTCACGCGCGGGGAATCTTCGCATGGTTCACGCTGCGACAGCACTCCCTCACTATGATTCACCATGAAACATAGTCGGCCACGGCACGAGACGGGGCCGACCACCCCCTCCCGGCCTTACACCCTCAAGGTTTATGCGCCCGACACCGCCTTCGACGCGCGCCGCCCCCTGCGGCACGCGGCTTGCGATTAGGGCGGCGAACTTCAAATTGTTCTTAAGCTTCGTCTCGCACGAGTCAGGAACATAGAAGCCCCGGCTGATAGTGGCTGGCCCGAACAGGGCCACAACCAGATGAAGCCCTCCGATGAAGTCTCGCCACCTCCGACGGCGGTCGCGCGGCACCCATACACGAAGTAAAGCTTTTGCGTTCGATCCGATCTTCGGCGCGTGCGTCTGTTCGGCCTCAAGTCGCCAAGCGTTTGACGCACCCGCCGCGCGGGTCGATTCAGTTGGCTCTTAATTCTTAGGACGTTGACATAAAACCTGCCTCCCGCCAGAGGCGCCTGCTTCCACTCGAATGGAAAGCTCTGACCCACGGGTAGAACTTAACCCGACACGGTGAGGAAAATAGATGAGTTCCACAGATAGCCACCACGACCGCCGGGCCCTGCCGCTGCTCCGCCTGATGGCCGCGACCCTTTTCGTCGTCGCCGCCTTCGGCCTCGCGAGCGCGCAGACGCCCACGCCCGCGCCGACGCCCGCCTGCAACCGCACGATCCAGGCGGACGTCGTCGCCTTCGATCAGGTACTTACTTACAACCGCCTCGGCGCGACCAACCCCGCCGGCATGATCTACGCGCTCAAGAGCGACGTCGTGCCGGTCAACCCCGCGCAGGGGCTCGTCCCCGGCAACGTGAGGCTGCGCGACGGCAAGCGCCCGCGCCCGATCACGCTGCGCATGAACGCGCTCGACTGCCTCACGATCAACTTCACGAACCTGCTGAACCCCGATCTCGCGGCGGTCAACTCGTTCGCCGCTAACGACGGCACGGCGACCCGCACGGCGGGCGTCCACACCATTGGCATGCAGCTCGTCGGCTCGATCGCCTCGGACGGCTCGAACGTCGGCGCGAACGCGAGCAGCTTGGTCTCGCCCGGCAACTCCGCCTCCTACACCTTCTTCGCCGAGCGCGAGGGCGGCCACCTCCTCTACTCGACCGCCGCCACGACGGGCGGCGAGGGCGACGGCGGCTCGCTCTCCAACGGCCTCTTCGGCGCGATCAACGTCGAGCCGAAGGGCGCCGAGTGGTACCGCTCGCAGGTCACGGCTGCCGACCTCAAGCTCGCCACCAAGAAGAAGACCGTCGCCAAGGCGGACGGCACGACCGAGACGGTTGACGACCTCAACCCGAACGGCACGCCCAAGATCAACTACGACGCCGTCTACCCGGCTGGGACCCCGCTCGCGGGCCGCCCCATCCTGAAGATGCTGGACGCGTCGAACAAGATCGCGCACACCGATCTCAACGCCATCATCACGGGGCCGGCCAAGGGCCGCTTCCCCGCGGGCACCTACCCGAAGGTCGCCATCGAGCCCGACCGCGATCAGCCCTTCCGCGAGTTCACGGTCGTCTACCACGACGAAGTCAACGCCGTGCAGGCGTTCCCCAAGTTCTACGACGACCCCGTCCTCGGCTACACGCTGCACAGCGTCGAGGACAAGTTCGCGATCAACTACGGCATCGGCGGCATCGGCTCCGAGATCATCGCCAACCGCATCGGCGTCGGCCCGATGGCCAACTGCACCGAGTGCAAGTTCGAGGAGTTCTTCCTCTCGGCGTGGACGGTCGGCGACCCGGCCGAGGTCGTGGACGTCCCCGCCAACGCGACGGACGCCAACGGCGAGGTGATCCTCGGCGCGAAGGCGACGAAGATCCTCTACCCCGACGATCCGTCCAACGTGCACCACAGCTACATCAACGACCACGTCAAGATGCGCGTCATGCACGCCGGCCCCAAGGAGCACCACATCCACCACCTGCACGCGCACCAGTGGATGACGACGCCCGACGACGACAACTCGACCTACCTCGACTCGCAGGCGTTCGGCCCCGGCTACTCCTTCACGACCGAGATCGCGCACGGCGGCTCGGGCAACCGCAACAAGACGGTGGGCGACTCGATCTTCCACTGCCACTTCTACCCCCACTTCGCCGAAGGCATGTGGGAACTCTGGCGCTCGCACGACGTGTTCGAGGCCGGAACCAAGCTGAACCCGAACGGCACGGTCGCCGCCGGCGCGCGCGCTCTGCCCGACGGCGAGATCGCCGCCGGCGCGCCGATCCCGGCGCTCGTCCCCGTGCCGACCATCGCCGTGGCCCCGATGCCGACGGCGACCGCGCCCGGCTACCCGTTCTTCATCCCCGGCGTCGCGGGCCACCGCCCGCCGCACCCGCCGCTCGACACCGAGTTCGACGGCGGACTCCAGCGCCACGTCATCACCGGCGGCACGTTCGATCACGTCGAGAACCGTCTCGACTTCTCGAAGGAGCTGATCGCCGTCACCGCGCAGGCCATCCCGGAGAACGGCACCGCCGCCGAGCAGGCCGCGATGGCGTTCCACGCGCAGCACTTCGTCAACAGCTTCACGCCGGAAGGTACGGCGGCGAAGTATGAGCTGAACGGGCTGCCCGCCAAGGCCGGCGCGCCCTTCGCCGACCCTTGCCGCGCCGACGCGACCAACGCCGACGGCTCGGTCTCGCCCGCGGGCGTCCTTCGCACCTACAAGGCGGCGGTCATCCAGCTCGACGCCAAGTTCAACAAGGCCGGCTGGCACTTCCCGCAGGAGCGCATCGAGACGCTTCAGGAAGACGTGGCCCCGACGCTCGCGGGCACGCGCCCGCCCGAGCCCTTCTTCTTCCGCGCCAACACGAACGACTGTATCGAGTTCCACCACACGAACCTCGTGCCGAGCGTCTACGAGCTTGACGACTACCAGATCAAGACGCCGACCGACATCCTCGGCCAGCACATCCACCTCGTGAAGTTCGACGTCACCTCGTCGGACGGCTCCGGCAACGGCTACAACTACGAGGACGGCACCTTCTCGCCGGGCGAAGTGCAGGAGCGCGTTCTCGCCATCCGCAAACAGAACGCCTGCACCGACGGCGACGCGCGCGACGGCTCGTTCGCCTGCCCGGTGCTCAAGTCGCACCCGTTCTTCGGCCTCGCCGGTCGCGACGAGGACGGCAACGGCGTCGACGACTGGCTCGGCGCGAACACGTCGATCCAGCGTTGGTACGCCGACGACACGCTCAACATGAACGGTAAGGATCGCACGCTCCGCACCGTCTTCACCCACGACCACTTCGGCCCCTCGACCCACCAGCAGGGCGGCCTCTACGCCGGCCTCGTCGTCGAGCCGAAGGGCTCCACGTGGCAGCACAACGAGACGGGCCAGCAGCTCGCCACCCGCGACGACGGCGGCCCGACCACGTGGCAGGCGATCATCAACGACGGCGCGTTCACCACGCGCGAGTTCATGGTCGAGTTCTCCGACTACGCCTCGGCTTACCAGCCCGGTCGCGGCGTCGACGGCGCGGGCCGTCCCATCCCCGACCCGGTCGGCGTGATCAACCCGCCGGTGCGTAACGAAATCCTCGGGCCGAACCTCGTCAAGGCGCAGGTCTGCCCGGGCGGCGTCCCGCTCCCGTGCCCCGAGGCGATCTCGACGAAGGACACCGGCACGCGCGTGACCAACTACCGCAACGAGCCCGTGGCGTTGCGCGTCCAAGACCCGAACACGAACACGCAGGCCGCGGGCGACGCGGGCGACCTCTCGATGGTTTACCGTTCAGACGTCGTGCGCGCCAACCCGGCGCTCAACACCCAGCCCACGTTCTACCCGGCCCTGACGGCGGGCGTGCAGCCGGGCGATCCGTTCACCCCGCTGCTGCGCGCCTACGAGAACGACCGCGTTCAGGTTCGCATGCTCGTCGGCGCGCACGAAGAGGGCCACACCTTCTCGATCAACGGGAACAAGTGGTTCTACGAGCCGGGCACGCCGAAGGACACGGCCTCGGTCAACAACTCCGGCTACCGCAACGCGCAGATGACCGGCATCAGCGAGCACTTCGAGTTCCTGCTGCCGAACGCCTCCGCCGTTAAGGGCGGCATCGGGTCTGCCGACTACCTCTACCGCTCAAGCGCCTCGGTTGACGGCCAGTGGGACGGCATGTGGGGCCTGTTCCGCGTCTACAACGGCGGCGCCGGGGTTCGTCCCGACCTCGCCCCGCTCTCGACCAACCCGAACGGCAAGTCGCCGTCCGAGGTGAACAAGGGCGACTTCGCCGGCATCTGCCCGCGCGTGGCCCCCGTCCGTAAGTTCAGCGTCTCGGCGGTTCTCGCCCGCGACGCGGTTCCCGGCGGTCAGATCGTGTACAACAGCCGTCCCGGCAACGGCGGCGCGCTGGTTGACCCGACCGCGATCCTCTACGTCCGCAGCGGCGACCTCGACAGCGCGAACAAGCTCAAACCCGGCGTGCCGGTCGAGCCGCTCGTGCTGCGCGCCAACGCGGGCGAGTGCATCAACATGACGTTGACGAACCTGCTGCCCGCGGGCACGGCTCTCCCCGACGTGAACGGCTGGAACACCCTGCCGATGATCGTCGAAGAGTTCAACGCCAATCAGGTCAAGCCCTCGGCCAACGTCGGCCTGCACCCGCAGCTCGTGGCCTACGGCGTGACGGACAGCGACGGCATGAACGTCGGCAGCAACCCCGTGCAGACGGCGGCCCCCGGCGGCGGCATCGCCAAGTACCAGTGGTACGCCGGCGACATCAAGACGCAGACCGTCAACGGCGTGGCGACGCGCGTCGCCACCCCCATCGAGTTCGGCGCGACGAACCTCGTCTCGTCCGACCCGATCAAGCACTCGAACAAGGGCGCCATCGGCTCGCTCATCATCGAGCCGCAGGGTGCGACTTGGATCGAAGACGCCACGTCGCGCTCGTCGGCGACGGTGACGGCGGCGGGCAGCAGCTTCCGCGAATTCGTCCTCCAGTTCCAGAACGACGTGAACATGCGTTTTGGCGACCAGACGGGCGACGCGGCGGCGGTTCCCAACGTCGCGGGTGAGGAAGACCCCGAAGACTCCGGTCAGAAGGCTCTGAACTACCGCACCGAGCCGCTCTGGAAGCGCATGGGCTTCGCCCCCGACTCGCCGCTCACGGGCGCGGCTGACCCGGGCGAGCCGGGGCCGACGGGCACGCCGACGCGCTCGTTCGACTTCACCAACGTGCTCAGCAACACGCAGGTCGGCGGCGATCCGCAGACGCCGGTCTTCACGGCGAAGGCGGGCACGCCCGTCCGCTTCCGCGTGCTGATGTCGAACGGGCACGCTCGCAACAACGTGATGAACGTGCACGGGCACATCTGGCAGCAGGAGCCCTATACGAACAACTCCACGAAGATCGGCAGCAACGCCCTCTCCGAGTGGAAGGGTTCGCAGTTCGGCGGCGGCCCGATGAACCACTTCGACATGGTGCTCCAGAACGGGGCGGGCGGCGCGTTCAAGGTGACGGGTGATTACCTGTTCCGCACGCAGTCGTCCTTCCAGTTCGACAACGGCGTCTGGGGCATCTTCCGCGTTACCCAGTAACGCTTCACGGACAAGCAGGTTGGCCCGCCCGGCGGGCTAAAATGGGGGCGGCGCGCGATTACCCAGCAATCGCGCGCCGCCCCCTTTTATGTCTCTCACGTTTCCGTCCCGCGCGTCGGCGCTCGGGTGCGTGCCGTGGTTAGATTTCGCCGCGCATCACGGGAAGTGCTTGTAGACATCTTTGCGGTTGAGAAAGCGGACGAATACGACGGTCTCATCCACAAGCGCGACGCCTATACGGTAATCGCCTATCCTGACGCGGAAATAATTCCCGCCGCCTTTGAGCTTCTTCAGGTTAGGCAACTCCGTAAGCGAATCAGCTTTCTCGGCGGCCTCGATAACCTCGCGGACTCTGCCCAACAGCCCTTTTGCTTAAATGCCCCGCAGGTCTTTAGCGAAGCTGTCGCGGAACTCTACTCTCACCGCCTGCCCTCAAGGATCGCAAACACCTCTTCACGCGATACGGGCTGGCCGCCGAGCCCCTGCTCGATAGCTCTCGCGAGGGCTATATCCTCGACCGCCTCCTCCACGATCTCCCGCACCAAATCCCGCTGCTCTTCCAAAGCTTCTGCGAGAGCTGACTTCAGCAATTCTTTTAGTTTTTCCTCATCAATGGTAGCTCTAGCCATAGCAACCCTCCTCTAACTTTACGGGGGCTAAAGTAACACCGGGCAGGGCTAAAAGGAAGAAATCTAACGCCGCGCATCACGCGCCCGCACGCATCTTCCGCGGAGCATTAAATCGCTCGGCGTGCTCTCCAGCTTTAGACTTTGCGGGCTGTGCCTAACAGAAGGTTTCGGTCGAGCGGGCCTACCGACTGCGCCTCACGCCCTCACTCTTCTTCGCGCTCGGCAACTTGGCGGGCAGGTCTAACTCGTCGTCAGCGAGCGCGTCTATGAAGACGTTTGCGGCGCGGGCGTATTGCAGGAGAGTCGGCAAAGACGGCTCACGAAATCCTGTCTCATACTCAGAGATTCTTGAGTAATGCATTGACTCTTCGAGTCCTAGTTGCCTGATCATTTGCGGCTGAGAAAGACCGAGCGCGACTCGAATCTGTCGCAGCTTTTCGGCTAGGCGCTCAGGCTTCGGGCGCGGGTTTCCCATCAGGAGTTACCTCCTGACGGAATGCTCGTAGCGCCTTGTACCTTAACCGTACGCTCTACAGAGCGTAAAGTTTTGCTGCGTGTTTGAATCGCCGAGAGCCTTCTTTGCTCAACGGCGATGCTCATCACTCAGCGCGTGAGTTGAGGTTCGAGCTTCGCATTAGCCGCCGATGGTTTGGAAAGAGCGCGGCACGCAAGATAGCACAACTCGGGTCGCGCCGCCGCCCCTTGATGTCGGGCGGGGGGTCGGCTGGCGCGGGCGGGGGCGCGTCACGGCTCGCCCATTCCATTGAGGGGGAAGGGCGAGCCGCCCCCCGCCTCATCCCTCACGCGTCACACGATGCCCCTCACGATCCTCTACGCCGAAGATCACCAGATCGTCGCCGATGCCGTCTGCGACCTGCTAGCTGAAGAGGGCTGGCGCGTCGAGTTATGTGCGAACGGCTGCGCCGCCATGAACCGGATAGCGGGCAGGACGGTTTACGATCTGCTGCTGCTCGATAATGAGTTGCCGGGTGCGAGCGGGATAGAGATCGCCCGCTGCGCGCGCAGCCTTCCGCGCTATCGCGCGACGCCGATCATCATGCTCTCCGCCACCGACTGCCGCGCCGACGCGCGGCGCGCGGGCGCGGACTTGTTCTTAAGGAAGCCGGAAGACATCGCGGGATTGGTTGATGCCGTGAGAAGGCTGACGGCATAACCTGTCTCGGCTCGCGCGACGCCAAAATAGCCCTAAAACCGCCCTAAAACCGCAATCAGATCGCAACTTTTGCCCCGTTGGTGCGGTGTGAATCACGGGCGGGCGTGCGTGTTTCAGGGTGAGACATGAGCGGGTAAAGGGCTGCGAAGCGCCCCCCTCGGCGCTGAGGTTTTTGCCCGTTCGGCTGTGCGGCGAGAGGCACGGTGCTTGCTTAGATAGTCGCGTAACTTGTAATCCTTACGGCTTGCCTCCGCCGCCATGTTGAGCGCGGCGCAGCTCGTCCGAAACGACAGATGAAAAAACCAATGAAGGAGTCCACGGAAATGAATTCTCGCCTTAAATCAGTCTTCGCCGCCCTCGTCTGCGCCGTCGCGCTCACCCTCTCGGCCAACGTCGTCAGCGCCGAGACCGTCTCGGAATGTCAGCAGCTTCTCGCCAACCTCAAGAGCGAGACGCAGACCGTCATCATCACCGGCAAGGCTGCCGAAAGGGATCGCGCGGGTCTCGTCGGCAAGGTCGATAACGCCTCCTTCGCCCTCGACCGCGGCAAGTTCTGCGACGCCATCCAGAAGCTCAACGACTTCAAAGCGAAGGTCAACCAGCTCATCGCCGCCGGCCAGATCAACCAGAACCCGACGGACGCCAACGGCGCGACCCTCGCCACGGGCACGCAGCTCCTCGCGGACGCCGACGCGGCCATCCACTGCATCAACCAGCTCCAGATTCAGAGCACCGGCACGGGCTGCTTCTAGCGCCCGCGCCCCGCACCCAAGCGCGACGTTGACGGCGCGGGCACCGGCCCCTGCGCGCCACGCGCCGTCAACGCCCGCGCACGCCCCGCGCGTGGGGCGCGCCTCGCTGCGCCCGCGCCCTCTATCGTTCGCGACTCGTCGCCGAAATGGTTCTCCTCCGACGAAAGGATACTTGAGATGAGCCCCGCTCAGACCCTGACACAGCAGACTTACGAAACCTCCGATCTCTCGCTGGCCAGCTTCCTCCGCTGCCGCTGCTTCCAGATCAGCAACATCAGACGCCAGAACGGGCGCACGACCTTCGTCTTCGACGACTCGCCGCAGTTGCGCAGCGCCGTCATCGAATACGCCAACGACGGCGCCGTCTCCGTGCGCAGCTTTTGCAGCACCATGCGCGATCTCAAAGCCATCACCCGCTAGCGCGACGACCGCGCGCGGGTGTGGACGGCTGCGCGCCGAAAACCCGACTCGACATCATTCAGGAAACATCATCATCATCATGAAAACGATCCGCCCCGCACTACTCAAGTCCGCGCTGCTCGCCTGCGCGCTCGCCTTCGGACTGCTCGCGCCCGCCGGCGCGCAGGAGAAGGCCCGGCCCACTGAGACCCAGCCCGCGCCCGCCGCGGCGGCCACGCAGTCCGCCCCCGCCGCGCCCCGCGGGCCGCAGAAGATCACGGCGCAGGGCGTCGAAGTGGAGTTCACGATCAGCCCCGTCGCCCCGCCTGACGGGAAGAGTCCCGCCGCGCTGATGGAGGAGCAGGACGCACTCGTGCGCTTCCGCATCACCGACACGGCGACCAAGTCGCCGCTGACGGGCGTCAAGCCCTCGGTCTGGATCACGCGCGGCGGCACGGGCGCGACCGACCCGAAGGTCTGCCACGAGAAGATTCAGTCGTTCCTTCAGGGCAGCCTGCGCGCGCGCCCCGACGTCGATCTGAACTCCTACTACTTGCTCGCGCTCAATCAGGAGCCGAACATCTCCGTCATCGATCCGCTGCTCGGCTTCGGCGGCAGCAAGCTCATCACGCTCGTCTTCCTCCAGAGCCCCGGCGAGGACTGGGCGATCACGAGCGATCAGGAAAAACTCTTCGTCTCCATGCCCGCGATCAACAAGGTCGCCGTCGTCGACACCAACACGTGGCAGGTCGTCGCCAACATCGACACCGGCGCGAAGCCCGTGCGCGTCCGCCTCCAGCCCGACGGCAAGTACGTCTGGATCGGGACCGAGGAGGGCGCCGAGAGCGGCGTGACCGTCATCGACGCCTCGACCTTGAAGGTCGCGGCGCGCATCCCGACCGGCGCGGGCCGCCACGAGATCGCCCTGCGCGACGACAACCATCTCGCCTTCGTCACCAACCGCGACGCGGGCACGCTCTCCGTCATCGACGTGCAGAAGCTCTCCAAGGTCGCAGACCTCAAGGCGGGCGCGAGCGCCTCGGCGGTCGCCTACTCGCCGCTCAGCCAGGCCGTCTACGTGACGGACGAGGCGGGCGGGCAGATCACGGTCGTCGACGCGCGCTCGCCGAAAGTTTTGACGAGCATCGCGGCCAAGCCCGGCGTGCGCGCCGTGCGCTTCGCGCCGGGCGGTCGCTACGGCTTCGCGGCGAACCCGGCGGCCAACGTCGTCCACGTCTTCGACGCGGCGACCAACCGCCCGCTGCACACCATCGCCGTCGACAAGAACCCCTACGAGATCACTTTCACCGATCAGTTCGCCTACGTCCGCGCCTCCGGCTCGGAGGACGTGACGATGATCAACCTCACCACCATCGGCAGCTCGCCGAACCTCGTCAGCTTCCCCGGCGGGCAGATCGCGCCCGGCGCGGGGCGCACGAAGGTGAGCGTCGCCGATTCCGTCGTGCCCTCGCCCGAAGGCGGCTCCGTCCTCGTCGCCAACGTCGCCGACGGGCAGATCTATTACTACTCCGAGGGCATGGCCGCGCCGATGGGCAACTTCCAGAACTACAAGCGCGACCCGCGCGCCGTGCTCATCGCCGACCGTAGCTTGCGCGAGTCGCGCACCGGCACCTTCGAGACCGTCGTGCGCCTGCCCAAGTCGGGGCTCTACGACGTGGCCTTCCTGCTCGATCAGCCGCGCATCACCAACTGCTTCGCCACCGAGGCCGCCTTCAACCCGGCGATCAAGCACCAGCGCGAGATCCCCTTGAGCGTCGAATACCTCGACCGCGACAAGCCGCTGCGCGTCGGCGGCGAGAACAAGCTCCGCTTCCGCCTGACGGAGGCGGCGACGGGCAAGCCCAAGGAAGGGCTGACGGACGTGAACGTAATGATGTATCTTGCGCCCGGGGTCTGGCAGAAGCGCGCCTTCGCGCAGCCGGTCGGCGGCGGCGTCTACGAGTTGAAGATCGACGTGCCGCAGACGGGCACTTACGTCTTCTTCGTCGAGAGCCGTTCGCAGGGCGTCGAGTTCCGGCAGTTGCCCAACCTGATGCTGCAAGCGCGCGACGCGTCCGCCGCCGCCGCGCCCGCCGCCAAGAACTGAGCGGCGAAAGTTGAAGCGCGGCGCGCACGAGCCGGCGCGCGCCGCGCGAAGATGGGAGTCCACACGTATGACGAAGAGCAACGCCATCATCATTGCCGCCGCGCGCGCGGCGCTCGCCGCCGCCCTCACGTTCGCCGCGTCAGCCGCCGCCCCGTCGGCGGCGTTCGCGCAGGCGAAATCCGGCGCGGCTTCCAAGAAGCTCGCCCCGGGCGACTACTACACTTGCGTGATGCACCCGGAGATCAAGTCGAAGAAGCCGGGCCACTGCCCGAAGTGCTTCATGGACTTGCGCCTCAAGCACGCCGAGCCGGGCGGGCAGGGCGCGACGCCCGACGCCGCGCCCGCCGCGGCTGCGACCGGGGCGACCGCGCCGGCGGCGATCAAGGGCGACTACGGCGCGCCGGTGAAGATGTCGATCCCCGACGTCGAGGTGCTCGATCAGGACGGACACGCGCTACACTTCTACACCGATCTCGTGAAAGGTAAGACCGTCGCCATCAACTTCATCTTCACGACCTGCACGACCATCTGCCCGCCGCTCGGCGCGACCTTCGCGCGCGTCCAGAAGGAGCTGGGCGAGCGCGCGGGGCGCGACGTGCAGATCATCTCGATCAGCGTCGATCCGGCGACCGACACGCCGGAGCGGATGAAGGCGTGGGGCGCGAAGTTCAAGGCGGGCGCGGGCTGGACGTTCGTGACGGGCCGCAAGCCGCAGGTGGACGAATTGCTGCGCGCCCTCGGCGCGCAGACCTCCCGCCCCGAGGACCACTCGCCCGCCGTGCTCATCGGCAACGACGCGCGCGGCCAGTGGATGCGCGCCTACGGCCTCGCGCGCCCGACCCAGCTCGTCCAGATGATCAACGACGCCCTCGCCGGCCAACTCAACCCGACAACGAAGGAGCCAGCACAGTGATGAAGCGCACACTACTCGCTCTCGCATTCTGCCTCGCCGCCTCAGCCGCCGCCCCCGCGCAGACGCCCAAACCCGCGGCCCCGCCCGCGCCCGCCGCCGCCGGGAAGCCGGGCGAGGCGCAGCCCGCGGCGCAGGGCGAGGCTTCCGCGGCGCAAAAGTATTTTTCCGACGTGGTGCTCGTCGATCAGGACGGCAAGCCGCGCCGCCTCTACACCGATCTGCTCAAGGGCAAGACGGTCGTCATCAACGCCTTCTTCACGACCTGCACTTCGGTCTGCCCGCCCATGACGCGCAACCTCGAAAAGGTGCAGGAGGCTCTGGGCGAGCGGTTCGGGAAGGACGTTTTCTTCCTCTCCTTCTCGGTCGATCCGGAAGTGGACACGCCCGCGCGGCTCAAGGATTACGCGCAGAAGTTCCACGCCAAGCCCGGCTGGATGTTCCTCACGGGCAAGAAGGAGAACCTCGACTGGGCGCTCTACAAGCTCGGCCAGTACGTCGAGGACAAGAACGACCACACGACCGGCATCATCATCGGCAACGAGGCGACCGGCCTCTGGAAGAAGGCCCTCGGCATCGCGCCGTCCTCCGATCTGATCAAGGTCGTCACCAGCGTCGCCGACGACAAGGGCACGACCGCCGCGAAACAGAACTAGCGCCGGGCGCGCGGGCGCGCGGAGCGCGGCCACGAACTTGACCCGGACTGACGGAAGGAAGTCGGTGATCTACAGACTCAAACTCTGCGCCGTGGCCCTCGCGCTCGCCCTCTGCGCCGCGGCGCGCTTCGGCGGCCCGGCGGCCCAAGCGGCGCGGCAGCAGGCGCAGGCCCCGTCTGCGACCGCGGCGCAGCCGACCGCCGCCGCGCCCGACGCGGCGCGCCCGCTGACGCCGCAGGAGCGGCGGGGCAGATCGATCTACCTGAGGGGCGAGAGCCCCGCGGGGCGACCGATCACGGCGGTCATAGGCGAGGTTGACGTGCCCGCCACGGCGATGACGTGCGCCGGGTGCCACGGCCTGCGCGGCGAGGGCAAGACCGAGGGCGGCGTGACGGCGGGCAACCTCACGTGGTCGAACCTCACGAAGCCTTACGGCCACACGCACCCTTCGGGGCGCAAGCACGGCGCGTTCACCGAGTCGTCCGTCATCTTCTCGATCACGAACGGGGTCGATCCCGACAAGAACGATCTGAACGTCGCCATGCCGCGCTTCAAGATGGCGACCGAAGACATGGCCGACCTTCTGGCCTACCTCAAGCGCATCGAGTTCGACCGCGACCCCGGCATCAGCGCCGACCGCATCGAGATCGCCACGATCCTGCCCGCCGCCGGCCCGCTCGCCGAGATGGGCGCGGCGATGCGCGACGTGCTCGCCGCTTACTTCGAAGAGATCAACAGCCGCGGCGGCATCTACAGCCGCAAGATCAACCTGCGCGTCGTCGACGCCGGGGGCGGCGGGGCGGCGGCGGCGGCGCGCGCCCGCGCGGCCATCGCACAGGGACAGGTCTTCGCCTTCGTCGGCGGCGTGAGCGCGGGGGCGGACGCCGAACTCGGCGCGCTGGCGCGAGAGGAGGAGGTGCCCTTCATCGGGCCCTCGACGCTCACGCCGCAGCCGGGCACGCCGCCCAACCGTTACGTCTTCTACCTCGCGCCGGGCGTGGGCGAGCAGTCGCGCGCGCTCGTCAACTTCGCCTCCGAAAGGCTCTCGATGAAGAAGCCCCGCGCTTCAATCGTCCTCGCGCAGGGCGCGCTGACGGAAGCGGCGGCGGCGGCGGTCGAAGATCAGGCGAAGCAAGCGGGCTGGGGCGTCGTCGCGAGGCGCGCCTACGCGCCCTCCGGCTTCGACGCGGCGCGGCTCGCCGCCGACTTGAAGCGGGAGGGGGCGGAGGCCGTCTTCTTCTTCGGCCCCGGCGCGGAGCAGGCCGCCTTCATCAAGTCAGCCGACGCGCTCGGCTGGACGCCGACCATCTTCTCGCTCGGCGTGCTCGCGGGCGGCGACCTGCCCGCCGCCGTGCCCGCCAGCTTCAAAGAGAAGATCTTTCTCGCCTTCCCGTCCGTCCCGTCGGACGTGACGCCGGAGGGCAAGCGCGACTTCCTCGCGCTAACCGAGAAATACAAACTGCCGTCGAAGCACTCGGCGGCGCAACTCTCGGCGCTCGCCGCCGCCAAGACCTTCGTCGAGGGCCTGAAGCTCTCCGGCTCGGACGTGAGCCGCGAGAAGCTCATCACGTCGCTCGAAGGTCTCTACGATTTCGACACGGGCGTCACCCCGCGCCTCATCTTCGGCCCGAACCGCCGCGTCGGCGCAGCCGGCGCGCACGTGGTGACGATCAACCCGGAGACTAAAGAGTTCGCCGCGGTAGGCGGCTGGGTTAAATCATACTGAGCAGAGTTACATCGGAGGCTTTAATGAACACGTTCCGTCACGCACTCATCACCCTGGCGTTCCTCGCCGCGCCCGCCGCCGCGCAGACGCCTCCCCCCAAACAGACGCCGCGACCGGCGAGCGCGACCGCGGGCCAGCCCGCCGCGCCGGGGGCGACGGCGCAGCCCGCCGCGCCGTCGCCCGAAAAGATCGCGGCGGACTGCGGCTGCGAGGTCGCGCTGCCGGAAGTGCTGGCGACCGTCAACGGCCTGCGGATCACGAAGGGCGACATCAGCCCCGAGGCGCGCCAGCGCATCGCGCAGCTCCAGCAGCAGGTCATCGCCGCGCGCACGCGCGAGCTGGAACTCCAGATCAACAGCGCGCTGCTCGAAGCCGAGGCGAAGCGGCTCGGCACGACCACGCAGCAGGTGCTCCAGGCCGAGGTCATCGCCAAGACCAAGGAGCCGACCGACGCCGACGCGCAGGCCTTCTTCGATCAGAACAAGACGCGCATCAAGGGCGAGTTCGCCGCCGTCAAGGAAGACATCAAAGGCTACCTGCGCGACGGGCAGCAGAGGGAACTGGCGCGCAAGCTCTCGGGGCGGCTGCGCGCCGCGGCGGACGTGAAGGTGCTCGTGACGGAAGTGACGCCGCCCGCCGACGAGGCGGGCCGCGCGCGCCTCTTCGCCACCGTGGGCGCGCGCCGCATCACCTCCGCCGACATCGAAGACAGCCTGCGCCCGCTCGTCTTCGAGGCGCAGCGGCAGGCGTACGAGCTGCGCCGGCAGGAGACCGAGCTCAAGATCAACGACGCCCTGCTCACGCAGGAGGCGCAGAAGCGGCAGGTGACGCCGCGCGCCCTGCTCGACGCCGAGGTCGATTCCAAAGTGCCCGCCGTGACCGATGCGCGGGCGCGGGCCTTCTACGACCAGAACAAGGATCGGATCAACGGCGAGTTCCCGCAGGTCAAGGATCAGATCGCGGAGTATCTGAAGGAGCAGGACGGGCGCAAGCTCCTCGTCGCCTACGCCGAGCGGCTGCGCAAGTCGGCTTCGGTGCAGACCTTCCTCAGCGCGCCGGAGCCGCCCGTGATGAACATCTCCACGGACGATCAGCCCGCCAAGGGGAACCCGAACGCCGCCGTCACCATCGTCGAGTTCACGGACTTCCAGTGCCCGAACTGCGCGTCGGCGCGGCCCGTCTTCGACCGCCTGCTCGCCGAGTACGGCGACCGCGTGCGCCTCGTCGTGCGCGACTTCCCGCTCTCGCAGCACGCCGACGCCCTCAAGGCGGCGGAGGCCGCCGAGGCCGCGCGCGCGCAGGGCAAGTACTGGGAGTACGCGGCGCTGCTCTTCAGCAACCAGTCGGCGCTCGGCGTCGAGCAGCTCAAGCAGTACGCGACGAAGCTCGGGCTGGATCGCGCGAAGTTCGACGCCGCGCTCGACGGCGGCAAGCTGTCCGAGCAGGTGCGCCGCGACGTGATGGAAGGCGAGCGCGTCGGCGTCGACGGCACGCCCGCCGTCTTCGTCAACGGCAAGCGCGCCGCCGACCATTCTTACGAGACCCTCAAGGCCGCGATCGAGTCCACGCTCAAGACGCCCGCCGGGCGCTAACGGCGGATCGCAAAACTGAGGCAAGAACGAGTGGCGGCGTCTAATTTGAAAGGGTCATGACTAGATAACGGCGACTGAACCGGCGTTAAACTAAGTCATGGCAGCTAGTTCTAAGCAGTTTGTGCGCGCACGAATTTCTCGTGCTAAATTCAGGCAACTTCTCAAGCTCTTTGCACTCGATCTGACCGC
>DASVQC010000081.1:0-53047 GCA_036389335.1 Pyrinomonadaceae bacterium
CGCGCAGTCGTTAACCGAACGACTGCGCGCGGCGCGGCCTTTCAAGTGCCTTAAGCTGACCGTCAGGGCTTCGCCTTCGGCTTCGCGGTGTCGCCGAGCACGGCGGTGGCGACGGCGAGCGTGGCGACGGCGCGGGGCGACTCGCCGGAAAAGTTCTTCGCCAGCTCGACGGCGCGGTTCATGTCCGCGCGCGCGAGCGTCTGGAAGAGCGGTTGGAGGTTGAAGGCGTCGACCGTCGAGCTGTGAATGGAGCTGTGGCCCTTCGACTGGAACCTGATGACGAGCCGCCCGTCCTCGCCCGTGAACTCCGGGGCGGAGTTGACCGCCTTGACGAGATCGGGCATCAGCGCCCAGACGCGCGAGGGGTCGAGTTCGTAGAGCGGGGCGGCGACGGCGAGCAGGGCGCGCGGGCGGTCGGCGTCCGCCGCGTCGATCTTGCGCGCCTCCTGCGTGGCCTCGTCGAGCAGGTCGAGCGCGAGCGGGCGGTTCTCCTTCGCGCTGAGGCGCGCGGCCTCGGTCAGCGCCCAGACGTTGAGCAGGTGCGACATCGTGCCGGTGCGGGCGATGCGCAGGATTTCGTTCACGTCCTTCTTCTCGACCGCCCCGCGCGCGAGGCTGGAATCGACGTAAGTCAGCATCTGCTCGCGCGTGGCCGAGTCTTTCACGTTCTCGGCGAAGCCGCGCGCGCGCGCTTCGCGCCGCCCCGCCGCCGTCATCGCCGCCTCGACGTAGAGGCGGTCGCGCTCCTCGTCGGTCGTCGCGCGCTCCAGGCGGTCGAGCGCGTCCTGCACCTCGTCGCCGCGCTCGGCCTCGTCGCGCGTGAGCCCTTCGCTGAGCATCCGGTTCTTCGGGTCGCGCGCCTCCTCGGGCGCGTCGGGCGTGAGCGCGCTCAACTGCGCGCGCAGCGCCGCGACCGACGCCGGGAGGTGCTGCTCGAAGAGCGGCAGCAGGCGCGCGATGACGAAGTAGGTGGCCGCGCGACCGCCGGAGGTGCGATCCTGATCGGGCGGCGCGGGGGGCCGGAGCAGCACCTGCGCGGCTGTCTGCATGAACATCGTGCGGAGCGCGGCGGGGAAGTTTTCGGGCGGCGACGGTTGGCCGTTCGAGCTGCTGTTGAAGCCGCCGCCGCGGTCGACGTTGATGACGAGGTGCGGCGTGAAGACGTAGGAGGAGAGCGTCGAGATGGTGTTGGCGTCCGAGGCGGGATCGACCGCCACGCGCGAGAGCAGCGCGGCGAAGAGTTTGTCGGCGGCGTCGGGCGACTTCTCGCGCAGGTCGCTGAGGAAGAAGAGCGCGTCGCGCGTCGGCTGTTGGAGCGCGGGCGCGGCGAACTGCGTGGCGCGCTCGGCGTCGCCGTTCTGGAGGAGCGTGCGCGCGAGTTCGAGGCGGTGGTTGGTGTCGAAGGCGAGGCCGGCGGGCGTGTTGGGCGCGGGCGCGTCCGGCTGCCCGGCGAGCTTCGCCGCCGCGTCGCGCTCGTCCTGCTTGCGCTGCTCGTCGAGCTTGGCGAGGAACTCTTCGCCGAGGGCGCGGTCGCGCTTGGCGGCGAGCCGCAACACTTCCGAGCGCAGGTTGGCCGGGCGCGAGAGCATGACGCTGCCGCCCGCGGCGAGCTGCCGCCGCTTGTCCTCTTCGACGCGGCGCGCGATCTCTTTGTCGGCCAGCTCGGCGGCGTCCCACGCGCGGCGGAAGAGCGAGCGCGCCCTCTCCGGCTCGGTCTCCCAGAGCGCGTCCGCCGCGCGCGCCTGCACGCGGGCGCGCAGCATCTCGTCGTGGAAGGAGCGCGCCTCGTCGGCGAGAGAGCTGACGAGCGTGACGGCGGTCGTGCGGCGCGACTCGGCGAGCGGATCGTAGGCGGCGGGCGCGGCCTTGGCGCGCGGCTTCGCCGTCGGCTTGGCCGCCGCCGGGGCCTGCGCGAGCGCCGCGGGCGTCGCGAGCGCGAAGAGTGCGACGAGGGTTGTTGCTTTCATGATCGACCTCACGGGGCGAAAGAGGGTTGACGCTTTGCGTTCGGCTCGGCGCGGGGCGAACTTAATTTCACCGCGGGGCGCGGAGATCGCGCGGAGTTGAAGCGGAGTAAAACTATTCCAACTCTCCGCGCCGCCTCAGCGTTAACTCCGCGCCCCCGCGGCGAGTCTTAATTCCTGATCCCATCATCACTAGCGGCCCGCCCGCGCGGGCGGCTTCTCTTCGAGGACGGCGCGGGCGATGGCGATGGTGGCGACGGCGCGCGGCGACTCGCCCGTGAAGGACTGCGCGAGCGCGACGGCGCGGTTCATGTCGTCCTTGCCGAGCGAGCGGAAGATGCCCGTGAGATCGAAAGAGGGCGCGGGGAAGTTCACGGTCGAGCGCATGTTCTTCGCCTGAACCCTCACGGCCATCGCGGCGTCCGCGCCCGTGAACTCCGGCGCGGCGTTGGCCGACTTTACGACCTCCTGCATCAGCTCCCACGCGCGGCTGCGGTCGACCGGGAAGAACTCGGTCGCGACGGCGACGAGGCTGCGCGGCCTGTCCGGATCGGCGGCGTCGATCTTGCGCGCGGAGGCGAAGGCGGCCTCCAGCGCCTCGTTGGCCCTCGCGCGGTCGTCCTTCAAGAGGCGCGCGGCTTCCGTCAGGGCCCACGTGCGCTGCGTCTCCGTGAGCGCGCCGCCCTGCGCCAGCCTGAGCACTTCCACCCCGTCCTTCTTCTGGATCGCCTGGTTGACGCCGGTGAAATCGACGTAGGCGTAAGCCTGCTCGCGCAGCCCCACGTCGTCGATCTTCGAGGCGTAGTCGCGCGCTTTCGGATCGCTCTTGCGCGAGGCGATGAGCGCGGCCTGAAGGTAGGCGGCGTCGCGCGCCTCCTGCGTGGTCGCCTTCTCCGCCGCGTCGAGGGCCTCCTGCATCCCGTCGCTGCGCTGCGACTCGGGCACGAGCCCGCGCGTCATGTTGCGATCCATGCTCTGCCGCATGTCCTCCGGCAGGTCGGGCATGACGGCGGACATCTGCGCGCGCAGGGGCGCGACCGCGGGCGGCAGCGTCTGCTCGAAGAACGGCAGCAGGCGACCGATGACGAAGTAGGCCGCGCCGCGCGCGGCGCGACTGTCGGGCTGATCGGCGGGCGGGAGCGGGCGCATCAACTCCTGCGCGGCGAAGCGCGCGAAGCCCGCGCGGACGGCGGCGGCCATGTTCGCGGGGGGCGTCGTGTCGCGCTGACGCTGGCTCGTCGAGAGCCCGCCGCGCGCCTCGACGTTCATGTACATGTGCGGCGTGAGCACGTAGGACGAGAGGATGAGAACCGCGTTCGGGTCGGTCGAGGGGTCGGCGGCGGCGCGGGCGAGCAGCGCGCCGAACATCTGGTCGGCTTGATCCGGGCTCTTCTCGCGCAGGCTGACGAGGAACTCCGCCACGGTCGTGTTCACCTTATCGAGCGCGGGCGCGGCGAACTGCAAGGCGCGCTCCGTGTCGTTGTCGCGCAGGAAGCCGATGGCGAGTTCGAGGCGGCGCGCGTCTTCGGGCGGGGTGTCGTGCGTGTTGATGGCCGAGGGCATGGCGGGCGATTCAGAGCCGCCGCCCGCGCCCGCGCCGCCCGCGCCCGCGCCGCCCGCCACCGACTCGGCGTTGATGTCGCGCTCGTCCTGCTTGCGCTGCTCGTCGAGTTTCGCCAAGAACTCTTCGCCGAGCGCGCGGTCGCGCTTGGCCGCGAGCCGCAACACTTCCGAGCGCAGGTTCGGCTGGTTGAGTAGGGCGGCGAGCGCGCCGGGTCGCGCCCCCGCCGCGCCGCGCACTTGGTCAACCGTGAGCTGTTGTCCGCCGCCTCCGCCGCCGCCCGCGCCCGCCGCGCGCAGATCGGATTCGCGCTGCCTGCGGTTCTCCTGATCGGCCAGCTCGGCGGCGTCCCACGCGCGGCGGAAGAGCGAGCGCGCCCTCTCCGGCTCGGTCTCCCAGAGCGCGTCCGCCGCCTGCATCTGCACGCGCGCCCGCAACGCCTGATCGCGGAAGGAGCGCGCCTCGTCGGCGAGCGTGTTGACGAGCGTGACGGCGGTGGCGCGCCGGTTGGCGGCGAGCGGATCGGCGGGGGCGCTCTTCGTCTTCGCGGCGGGCTTCGTCTTCGCGGGTTGCGCGGGCTGCTGCGCGAGGGCGGACAGGGAGAGCGACAGCGCGCAAGCTGCTGCCGCGTAGGGGCGACGTGTGCGGATCATGCTTAGCTCCTCTTTAACGGACGGCGGGACGCACAGAATAAACATCTGCGTGGAGTCTATTACGCGCGCGGGTGCGCGCCGTTCCAAAATTTTCCTGAAGTAAGACTAACGAGTCTAAAGAGCTTTGCGTGTAGGGAATTTATTGTTTCAAGGTTAGGGAACTGAATATGATATGCCGCTGTGAGGAGGGTGGCTGATGAGCAAAGAGAATAAAGAGCAGCAATACCCATCAGTAGATTTGGCTTACAAATTTGCGGTCGATTCCTACGATATAGCTCTGAAGCGCCTTGACATGATGGACACGCGCATACAGACGCTGCTCGCGTTTGCGACGACCGTTAGTTTAGCTGTCTCGACGGCGTTAGTGGGGAAGGGCGCTAAGTTCGCATCGGCTGGGCTCGCGCCCGCCGCCGCTGCGTATGTGCTGGGCGTGGTCGTCGGCTTTTACGCGCGCCTCACAGGCGATGTAATCGTGCTCAACCCCAAACACCTTTTCGATCAATGGCTGCACTACTCGGAGTGGGAGTTCAAAAAGAACTTCATCTACTACGCAGGCGAAAACTTCGAGCACAACGCCGAGCAGATCAACCGCAAGGGGAGACTAGCCCTGCTCGCGTCCATCCTTTTCCTACTTGAGACAGGACTTTTAGCTATCTGGGCGGTGCACTCGGGTTTCTAATCGGGCTGCCCGGGTTTGTGCCCCTTGGCGGCGGCTGCGGTGGCGGTGGTGCCTTCGGCTGCGGACTCGGCTGCTTACTCATAATTGTTACCTCTTCTAGGTTGTAAAGGACGCCTGAAAAGATCAGAGCGTGACGACTTCGAGTTCCGGGTCGATCTCCTGCTTGAGCATCCCCTCGATTGCCGTCAGCGTGCCCGTGATGGAGCTGGGGCAACTGCCGCACGCGCCCTGATAGCGGATCGTGAGCGTGTTGTCTTTGAGCCCGGCGATTTCGAGCCAACCGCCGTCCGCCGCCAGATAGGGCCGGATGCGCTCGTCCAGAATCTCGTTGATGCGCAGCAGCCGCGGGTCGTCGCTCATCAGCGCGCCGAGCGCGCCGCCGTTCGCGCCCGCGCCCGCGCCCGCAGCCGCCGCGGCAGCCGCGCCGCCGGGCGCGCCCGCCGCCGCGCGGATCGGCACGGCGAGGCGCGGGAGGAGATCGTCCCAGTCCTCGTCCTCGGACTTCTCGACCGTGATCATGTTGCCCATGTAGAAGACGGAGACCACGGGGCCGACCTCGAAGAGCGACTTCGCGAGCGGATCGTCCCCGGCCTCGGCGGCGTTGCGGTAGGAGCGGGCCGCGCCGTTCGAGACGGGCTCCTTGAGGACGAATTTGACGGCGTTCGGGTTCGGGGTCTCTTCGATGTTGTCGATCTTCGGCATCAGTATTCTCCGGCGATGAAAGCGTTAAAAATTCGGCTGAAACGGGCCGCGCTGCTCGATTGATGACGCGCCGATTATACCCGGTTTCGGGGCGATCCGCAGCCGCCCCGCGGCGGTGTCCGAAAGCGCACAAATTTAACTTGTCAAAAAAACGGGAGTGGGCGTATAGTTCTGCCCCTCACTTGTCCCCCTTTAACCAGGTGAGACAAGTTGAGACGAGAGGCAGACGGTAGCGAGGGCCGCCTGCCTCTTGCTTTTTTAGCCGTTAGCGATTAGCTATTAGCTGTTAGCCGTCAGCCGCGAAGGGCTCATGGTTAGGCAGCTTTTGTTTTAGGTTAGACAGCTTTCGTTTTAGCTAACAGCTAACAGCTAATCGCTAACAGCTTCCCATGAACATCGGCATCACGGTCTACCCGTCCTACGGCGGGAGCGGCATCGTCGGCTCGGAGCTGGGGAAGGAGCTGGCGGCGCGCGGGCACACGGTTCACTTCATCGCGTCGAGTTTGCCGACGCGCCTCACCGAGCTTGGCGAGCGCGTGCGCTTCCACGAGGTCGAGATGATGTCGTACCCGCTCTTCGAGCACCAGCCGTACACGCTGGCGCTGGCGACGAAGATGTCGACGGTCGCCGAGAGCGAGAACCTCGACCTGCTCCACGTCCACTACGCCATCCCCCACTCGATCAGCGCGATCCTCGCGCGCGAGTCATTGAAACCGAAGCGGAAACTGCCGGTCGTCACCACGCTGCACGGGACCGACATCACGCTCGTCGGATCGGATCGCTCCTACCTGCCCGTCACGCGCTACGGCATCGCGCAGTCGGACGGCGTGACGGCGATCTCGGCCTACCTGAAGCGTGCGACCGAAGAGACCTTCGGCTTCGGCGACGAGCGCGTCGAGGTCATCCCGAACTTCGTCTGCGGCCACGAATACTACCGCCGCGAGATGCCGGCCTTGCGCGCGCAGCTCGCGCCCGGGGGCGAGCCCGTCGTCGCGCACGTCTCGAACTTCCGCCCCGTCAAGCGACCCGTCGATTGCGTCGAAATTTTCGCGCGCGTTCGCGCGAAGGGGATCGACGCGCGGCTCGTGATGGTCGGCGACGGGAGCGAGCGGGGGCTGGCCGAGCACCGCGCGCGCTCGCTGAACGTCGAGGCTTACTGCTCCTTCGTCGGCAAGCAGGCGCGCATCGTCGACTACCTGTCGGTCGCGGACGTGCTGCTGCTGCCGTCGGAGCAGGAGTCGTGCGGGCTCGCCGCGCTCGAAGCGATGGCGTGCGAAGTCCCCGTCGTGGCTTCGCGCGTGGGCGGCGTGCCCGAGGTGGTGACGGACGGCGAGACGGGCTGCCTCGCCGGAGTGGGCGACGTGGGGAAGATGGCCGACGACGCGGCGCGCCTGCTCTCGGACGACGCGGCGCGGCGCGCGATGGGGCGGAGGGCGCGCGAGTCGGCGCTCGCGCGCTACAGCACCGACCTCGTCATCCCGCAATACCTAGACTTCTACGAGCGCGTCCTCTCGGCCTGACGCGCGCCTACAGAATTCCCACTTCAGTCGATTGCCCGCCGCGCCCGTCGCGACCGCGGCCCGCGCGCGGGGGCCGCATCAGCGCGGCGAGGGCGACGCCCGCGCCGACCATGATCGCGCCCGCGATCAAGGGGTGCAGCGAAGCCTTCGTGTAGAGCGACGACTCCGCGACGTGTCCGGGGTAGCCGCCGCGCTCCGCGCCGTCTCTGGAGTGCGCGTGCAGGCTGTCGTCGCGGTCGGGCGCGGAGGGCTCGTCGCCGCGCTGGAGTTTGAAAGTCGTCAGCTCCATCACCTTGTCGGTGAGGCGCGGCGCGCTCACGCCCATCGAGGAGAGCGCCCGCCCGCCCGCGCCGACGTAGATGTCGCGCTGCTTGTTCTCCGCCGCGTGGAGGATGGCCTCGGCCACCGGCTCCGGCGCGTAGACGGGCGGCGGGTTCATCGGCTCGACCTCCATGTAGTTCTTCGCGTGCGCGCGGTAGGGCGTGTCGATGGCGCTCGGCTTGACGAGCGTGACGGAGACGGGCGCGCCCTCCTCCTCCAGCTCCATCCTGAGCGCGTCGGTGAAGCCTTTGACGGCGTGCTTCGAGGCGCAGTAAGTCCCCTGAATGGGGATGGCGCGGTCGGAGAGCACGCTGCCGACGTTGACGAGCGCGCCGCCGCGGTGTCTCAGCAGTCGCACCGCCGCGCGCGAGCCGTGGACGACGCCCCAGTAGTTGGTCTCGAAGAGGCGGCGGTGATCCTCCTCGCTCACCTCCATGATGCGCCCGTAGATGGAGACGCCCGCGTTGTTGACCCACGTGTCGAAGCCGCCGAAGTGTTGCAGGGCCGAGGCGGCGATCTTCTCCACGTCCTCGGCGTTGCCGACGTCGGCGACGACGTAGACGGCCTCGCCATTCGCCGCCCTGATCTCTTCGACCAGCTCGCGCAGTACGTTTTCGTTGCGCGCCGCGAGCACGAGCCGCGCTCCGCGCTTGGCGGCCATGCGCGCCGTCACCAGCCCGATGCCGCTCGACGCGCCCGTGATGACCAAGACCTGATCTTCGAGCTTCCGCAGTTGAAATTTCATCGATGTACCTTCGCCGGATAAATTTCGGATTGGAGGTCGCGGTTATCGTATCGGATTTCTCTGAGAAGATGTAGGCGCGGCCCCAACGCGCGGGTTGGGGGCCGCGCCCGCCGTTAGTTGATCCCGAGCGCGGGCGTTAGTAGTTGTTGCCTTCGCGCCGCGCGCCGCGGCCCTCGCCCTGCTTGTCGCCCTGCGGGTTCGCGCCGCGCATCTCCTGATTGTGAGCGCCCTTCTGCGTCTCGCCGCTCAGCTTCTCCTCCCGGACGCCGCCGCGCTGCGCCTTCACGTCCTGCGTCGAACGGGCGTCGGGGCTGCTCGGCGTGAACTGCGCCCCGGCAGCCGCGCTCATGCTCTTCGGCTCGTGGTTCGGAGTCTGGCGGTTGTCAGCCGTCTGTTTGTTGTCAGCCATCTTCCTTCTTCCTCCTTATAAGGTTGATGATTTCGCCGCGTTTCTCGAATCGCGGCACTTGCCCTAGGATTAACCGGCACGCGAAAAAGCCGGGGCCGGAAGCGTACAGTCGTGTAACCCAACGATACGTGGGCAACCCCCGCGCATCCTATTACCGAGGGGCTTTTTCGCGTCTCACTTAAGGGGGAAGCAACGGCGATGCCAAATCCGACGACGGCGCTCGAACCACAACACGATCATAATCGGCTCGCGGCGGCGGCGCAGCCGGACGTCGAGCGCGTCGATCTGCCGATCACGGGGATGACGTGCGCGGCGTGCGCGCGGCGCATCGAGCGCGCGCTGTCGAGGCAGGAGGGCGTTAGGAGCGCGGGCGTCAACTTCGCCACGGCGCGCGCCACCGTCGAGTACGACAGGTCGGCGACCGACAGCGCGCGGCTCGTCGAGACGATCAAGGACGTCGGCTACGGCACGCCGGGCGCGGCGCGCGCCGAGTTCATCGTGGACGACTCGGCCCGCCCCGGCGGATCGGGCCGGCAGTTGGAGAGACACCTGCGCGGCCTCGGCGGCGTGGTCTCGGCGTCCTTCAACCTCGGCACGATGGAGGTGCGGGTCGAGTACCTGCCGGGCGCGGCGGACGCGCGCGCCATCCGGCGGCGCATAGAGGAGTTCGGCTACCGCGTGCGCGAGGTGTCGGCGGGCGGCGGCGAGGCGGCGGAAGAGGCGGAGGCGGCGGCGCGCGCGGCGGAGTACCGCGGCCTGCGACGTAAATTCTTGATCGCCGCCGCGCTCTCGCTCCCCGTGCTCGTCATCGCGATGTCGCACGGGCGCATCGCGCCGCTGAATTTCGCGGGCGTCAACTACGTGCAGCTCGCCCTGACCGCGCCCGTCGTCCTCTACTGCGGCGCGCAGTTCTACCGCGGCGCGTGGGCCGCGCTGCGCCACCGCGCCGCCGACATGAACACGCTCATCGCCACGGGCACGGGCGCGGCATTCCTCTACTCGGCGGCGGCGACGCTCGCGCCCAACTTCTTCGCGGGCGCGGCCCCGCCCGGTTCGATGAGCGGCATGGGCGGCATGGGCGACGCGGCGCACGCGGCGGCGGGCGCGGCGGCGCGTGCGGGCGTGCCGGTCTACTTCGAGGCGGCGGGCGTGATCATCGCGCTCATCCTGCTCGGTCGCTGGCTCGAAGCGCGCGCCAAGGGCAGGACGAGCGACGCCATCCGCAAGCTCGCGCACTTGCAGGCCAAGACGGCGCGCGTCGTGCGCGACGGTCGTGAGACGGACGTTCCCGTCGAAGAGGTCGTCGTCGGCGACGAGGTGGTCGTCAGGCCGGGCGAGAAGATCGCGGTGGACGGCGTGGTCGTCGAAGGCGTCTCGGCGGTGGACGAGTCGATGCTGACGGGCGAGAGCCTGCCGGTCGAGAAGCGCGCGGGCGCGGAGGTCTTCGGCGCGACTCTGAACCGCACGGGCTCTTTCACCTTCCGCGCGACGAAGGTCGGCAGTGACACCGCGCTCCAGCAGATCGTCCGGCTCGTGCAGGACGCGCAGGGCTCGAAGGCCCCCATCGCGCGCCTCGCGGACGTGGTCAGCGGCGTCTTCACGCCGGTCGTCATCTGCGTCGCGATCATAACCTTCGTCGTCTGGTTCGTCGCCGCGCCGGACGAGGCGCGGTTCACGACCGCGCTCGTCAACTTCGTCTCGGTTCTGATCATCGCGTGCCCTTGCGCGCTCGGCTTGGCGACGCCGACGGCGATCCTCGTCGGCACGGGGCGCGGCGCGGAGAACGGCGTGCTGATCAAGGGCGGCGAGGCCCTGGAGAGCGCGCACCGCATCGACACCGTCGTCTTAGACAAGACGGGCACGATCACGCGCGGTCGCCCGTCGCTCACGGACGTAGTCGTCGCGGAGGGTTTAATGGGCGAGGACGAACTGCTGCGACTCGCCGCGAGCGCGGAGCGGGGGAGCGAGCACCCGCTCGGAGAGGCGATAGTGCGCGCGGCGGAGTCGCGCGGCATCGCGCTCGGCCCCCGCACGGAGAAGTTCAACGCGGTCGCGGGCCACGGCGTCGAGGCGGAGGTCGAAGGCCGGCGTGTGCTGTTGGGCAACGCGGCGCTGATGAGCGAGCGCGGGATCGTTGTTAACGGGTACGACGGGCGCGCGTCGCAGCTCGCCGCGGAAGGGAAGACGCCGATCTACGCGGCGGTGGACGGCGAGGCCGCGGGGCTCTTAGCCGTCGCCGACGAGATCAGGACGGAGTCGAAGGCCGCGGTCGCGGCGCTCAGGCGGATGGGGCTCGAAGTCGTGATGCTGACGGGCGACAACCGCCGGACGGCTGACGCGGTGGCGCGCGAGGTCGGCATCACGCGCGTGCTCGCGGAAGTTTTGCCGGGGGGCAAGTCGGACGAGATCAAGCGGCTGCAACAGGAGGGGCGCAAGGTGGCGATGGTCGGCGACGGCATCAACGACGCGCCCGCGCTCGCGCAGGCCGAACTCGGCATCAGCATCGGCACGGGCACCGACGTGGCGATGGAGGCGTCGGACGTGACGCTCATCCGCGCTGACTTGGGCGGCGTGGTCTCGGCAATCGCGCTCTCGCGCGCGACGATGCGGACGATCAGGCAGAATCTCTTCTGGGCGTTCGTCTACAACACGGTCGGCATCCCGCTCGCCGCGGGGCTCTTCTACCCCCTCACGGGCTGGCTGCTCTCGCCGGTCGTGGCGAGCGCGGCGATGTCTCTGTCGAGCGTCTCGGTCGTGGCGAACAGCCTGCGGCTGCGCGGCTGGCGCGCGCCGCGCGCGGAGGGTTGAAGGATGGACACGACCGAGATCATCGTCGTCGTCGCGGGCGTTGCGTCAGTCGCGCTCGTGCTGTGGTACTTCTTCGGAGAGCGCGAGCGCGTGGCGGCGCGAACGTCGGGCGACGGCGCGCAGGAGATCGACATCAACGTGAAGGGCGGCTACACGCCCGACGTGGTGGTCGTGCGCGAGGGCGTGCCCGTGCGCCTCAACTTCTACCGCGACGAGACGGACTCGTGCAGCGAGCGCGTCGTCTTCGGAGACTTCCACATCGCGCGCGAGCTGCCCGCCTTCAAGACGACCGCGGTCGAGTTCACGCCCGACCGCGCGGGCGAGTTCACTTGGACGTGCGGCATGAGCATGATGCGCGGCAAGCTCATCGTCGAACCGCGGTCGGGCTCGTGACGCGGGCCGTGGCGAATGAGACGTGGCGAGTGAGATCGACCCGCGCGGTGTGCGGCGGCATTCGGCCCGCCATTCAGCCCGCGCGTAGCCCGCGATTCAGCCCGCGCGGGCGGGCGGAAGATTCGTAGGCCACGGCGCAAGCCGTGGGATTCGACGTGGGAATAAAAGTTGAGAGCCCCTGAAGGGGGCGAAAGAGATTTATCTGGCGCGCGGCGCACGCCGGATTTCTTTCGCCCCTTTCAGGGGCTCTTTTATTTTGGGTAGTGTCCTAGTTTCGGGATTTCTCCGTGCGTCCTCCGTGGCCTCTGTGACTCCGTGGTGAGTGCTTAAGTCTCTTACCTCACCACGGAGTCACGGAGGACACGGAGGGCGCACGGAGGAAAATCAAATTAGGACACCACTTTATTTTGTGCGCCCTTGATCCCGCGGCCCGCGCCGTGGGCCACTCTCCGCCGCCCCTGATCAGGGGCTCCCCATCCATCACCGTGCCGCGCCGCCCTTGCCCCCGCCGAAAAAAGTTGTAACTTTCACCGCGCCGGTCTGTTTTACGGGGTGTAGCGAGTCTTATGGCGAGCCGAGATGAAGAGTTCGCGAGGTTCTTTCATGAGTTTTACCCGAGCCTCTGCCGTTTCCTCGAATGCCTGCTTGGCGGGCGCGGGGTCGCCGCCCAGACCGCGCAAGACCTCGCGCAGGACGCCTTCCTGCAACTGCACCGCGCGGGCTTTGAAAATTTCCCCGCGGGCGAGGCGCGCTTCTGGCTCTTCCGCGTGGCGCGCAACATGGCGCTCAACGAGCTGTCGAAGCGACAGACGCGCCACCGCCTCTTCGACCGCGTGGTCGATACGTTCCGCGGGCACGCGCCGCGGCCCGACGAGGAGTTCGAGACGGCGGAGAGCCGGTCGCGCGTCGTCGAGATGTTGAAGACGCTGCCCGAACACCAGCGCGCCGCGCTGCTGCTGAGAGAGCAGGGAGAGTTGAGCTACAGAGAGATCGCGGGCGTGCTCGGCGTCTCGGAGGCGAAGGTGAAGGTGGACGTGTTCCGCGCGCGCACGGCGATGCGCGAGCGCAGGGACAGGGCGCAGGGCGCGACGAGCGGCGCGGGCTGAGGGGCGAAGGGCGATAGTTGAAGCGGCGTTCGGGCTCGGTCGAGTAAGACTGACATCGGATCGGGGAGACGGCATCATGTGCTTCAAAGACGACTGCGACGAGGGCGCGACGGATCGGAGGACGTTCCTCCGCGCCGCGGGCGCGTCCGTCGCGGGGTTGGCCGCGTGGCAGTCGGTCGCGCCGCAGGCCAGACAGCCGGAGACGCGCGTGCTCGACGACGCGCGCGTCGAGCACGGCAGGGTCACGTTCAAGCACAACGGCGCGGACTCCATCGACGGCTTCCTCGCGCGACCGAAGGCCGAAGGGGTTTACCCCGCCGTGCTCGTCGTCGCGGGCAACAAGATTTCCGAGGAGTACATCCCGAACACCTGCGCCGCGCTCGCGCTCGCGGGCTTCGTCGGCCTCGCGCCCAACATCTTCCACCCGCTGCCCGACGACGTGCCGAACGACAACGAGCTTTACAAAAAGTACATCGGCAACCACACCGAGCTTGACGTCCTCGACGACATACAGGCGGGCGCGAGCCACCTGCGCGCGCAAAAGTTCGTCGGCGGCGGCGGGATGGGCGTCCTCGGCTTCTGCTTCGGCGGTCGCCTCTCGATGCTCTTCGCCGCGCGCTCGCGCGAGATCGACGCGGTCGTCGCCTTCCACCCCGCGCCGATGAAGGAGGGCGAGCTGGCGCGCCTGCGCGCCCCCGTCGAGATTCATCACGGCACGGCGGATCACGCGGTCGCCGTCGCGGAGTCGCAGAAGCTCGAAAAACGTTTGAAGGCGCAGGGCACGCCCGTCGGGCTCTTCACGTATGAAGGCGCGGATCACGGCTTCCTCGCCTACACGCGGCCCTTCTACAAGCCCGACTACGCGAAGCTCGCGTGGTCGCGCGCCACGCAGTTCCTGCACAAGCAGCTCGGGTGAAGTCCGAAGACGTATTTTCAGGTGAGAGAGATGGACTGTAACTGGACGGAAAAAATCTCGCTGCTGGTTGACGGCGAACTCTCGGCGGAAGAGGCGGGCTCGGTCGAGCGCCACGCCGCCGACTGCTTCGCGTGCCGCCTCGCGCGCGAAGACTTCCTGCTGCTGCGCCGCCGGCTCGTCTCCTACCGCGCCGCGTCGAACCCGCTCGCCGAGCGGCAGGCGCTCCGCAAGATTCTGGGCGGCGCTCCCGCCGCGGGGACGTCGCGCGGCTGGCGCGAGCGCGCCGCGTCCGTCTTCGCGCTGCCGCGCCTCGCGCCCGCGCTCGGCGCCGCCGCCGCCATGATCGCGGTCGCGCTCCTTGTCGGGCTCGTCGTGCTGCGCGCCGGGCGCGACGCCGAAGTCGCGCGCGACTTGAAGTCCGCGCCGCAGAAGAACGCGAACGTCGCGCCCGCGCCCTCCGCGCCGCGGGAGGCCGTGAACGTCGCGCGCGGCGGCGGCGGCGAGTCGCAGGGGGGCGAGGCCGCGCCGAAGGATCGCGCGGCGGGCGGCAGAGAGCCGGGCAAAGAGACGGCGGGCGCGGCGCGCGTGCAGACCGCTTCGACCGGGAGACGGCGGCGCGCGGAGTTAAAGGGCGCGGGCCCGTCCGCGCAGTTGGCGTCGATCAGGCCGAAGGACGTGAGGCGTCTGAAGCTGCCGCTGACGCCGCAGATCGCCGTCGATCCCACGGAGCTGATCGAGTCGCAGCTCGCCTCGCTCTCGACGAAGGCCGGGCCTTCCGACCCGGGCACGGCGCGCCACGTCGAGCAGGCGCAGGTGCTCCTGCGCTCTTTCCGCAACGCGCGGGCGGGCGGCGACGACCCGGCGACGACCGAGATCGCCTACGAGAAGCGGCGCTCGAAGGAGCTGCTCTACCGCAACATCCTGCTCCGGCGCGAGGCCGCGAGCCGCGGCAACGTCGAGGTCGAGTCATTGCTCTCGAACCTTGAGCCCATCCTCATCGACATCGCCAACCTGCCGGACCGGCCCGCGCAGGACGAGGTGCGCTCGATCACCGAGCGCATGAGGAAGAAGAACATCGTCGCGATGCTCCAAGTCGCGGACGCCTCGCACATCTACTGAACCGGGAAGGAACTCGATAAACGTCATGCTGGAAACATTCAAACTCATCCACCCCCGAACGCGCGCCGCGCGCCGCGCCGGGTTGATCGCGACCCTCGCGCTCGTCAGCCTCGGCCTCTCGCTGACGGCCCTCAGGCCGCGCGCCGCCTACGGCGTGCCGCAGGAGTCCGCGCGGAAGTTGAACCGCCTCGTGGCGCAGTCGGGCTCGACGCCCGCGATGAAGGTCTTCGCCGAGGGGCGCGACTTCCTCGACAACAACGAGTGGGCGAAGGCCGCCGAGCGGTTCCAGACCTTCATCAAGAACTACCCGAACGACAAGGACGTGGACGCCGCCTACTACTGGCTCGCCTACTCGCTCAACAAGCAGGGGCGCAAGGCCGAGGCCGCGAGCCGCGCCTCGGAGATCATCAGGGAGTACCCCCACTCCACGTGGCTCGACGAGGCGAAGGCGCTGCTCGTCGAGGCGGGCGACCCGCAGGCCGTCAAGCGCGGCGTCGATAATAAAGAGAACGACGAGATCAAGCTCATCGCGCTGCAAAGCCTCTTCGACAACAACCCGGAGCGCGCGATGCAGTACGTCTCCGAGATGCTGAAGTCGCCGAACACGAGCCAGCAGATGCGCGAGTCGGTCGTCTCGCTCCTCGGCTCGCACGGCGGCAGGGAGGCCGTGCCCGTCCTGCTCCAACTGGCGCGCACCGATCCGAGCCCGCGCGTGCGCCTCACCGCCATCCACCGCCTCGGCGAGGAGGGCGGCGAGTCGGTGCTCGGCGATCTGATGTCGATCTACCAGTCGGATCAGGACATGCAGGTCAAGCAGCAGGTCTTGCACGCGCTCTCGGAGATGGAGGGCGCGCGCCCTCGCGCCCTGCTCGTCGAGGTGGCGCGCAACGCGTCGGAGAACCAGCAGCTGCGCCTGACGGCCATCCACTGGCTCGGCGAGCGCGAGGACTCGGCCTTCGCGGACCTCGCGCAGATTTACGACGCCGACCGCTCGCAGCAGGTGAGGGCGCAGATCCTCCACTCCTTCTCGGAGATGAAGGACCCGCGCGCGACGCAGAAGCTCATCGAGACGGCGCGCTCGTCCGACGACGCGCAGCTGCGCGCCTCGGCCATCCACTGGCTCGGCGAGCGCGGCAGCGACGCGGTGGTCGACGAGCTGATGCGCATCTACGAGTCCGATCAGTCGCAGCAGGTGAAGATGCAGATCCTCCACTCCTTCTCGGAGATGGAGAACCCGCGCGCGCGCGCCAAGCTGATGGAGGCGGCGCGCTCCGGCTCCGACCTCCAGCTACGCGCCGCGGCCATCCGCTGGCTCATCGACGAGGGCGACACGCCGCAGACGGTCGATCTCCTCGTCGGCCTCTACGACTCGGAGAAGGACAATCAGGTCAGGTCTTCGATCCTGCACGCGCTCTCCGAGTCGAAGCAGAAGGGCGCGCTGCGCAAGCTGATGGAGGTGGCGCGCCGCGACCCGTCCATCGAGATGCGCAAGATGGCGATCCACTGGATCGGCGAGAGCCGCGATCCGGAGGCCCTCAGGTTTTTGGAAGAGATACTCAAACAGCCGTAACAGCCTCGCGCGAGTCCGTCGCGTCAACGTCAACGGTGCGGAATTAAAGGTGGTGTCCGATTTGATCCTTCCTCCGCGCCTGCTCTGTGTCCTCCGTGACTCCGTGGTGAGGTAAGAGTCAGAAGCATTCACCACAGAGGCACAGAGGACGCGGAGGGGGCACAGAGGAAAGCAGAGACCGGGCCGCTACTGAGTTAAAAGGATGATCGTCATGCGTCAGACCACTTCATTCGTCTCGTTCTTGGTTACGTTCATCATCGCGACCGCCACGGCCTGCGCGGGCGGCAGGGGCGCGGCGACCGCCGCAGCCGCGTCGGCGGCGTCGTCGTCATCCGCCCCCGCCGATCAGGACAAGGGCATCACGCCCGCGAGCTTCATACAGGTCGAGGGCGCGGACTTGGCGGCGAAGCTCGCCGCCGCCGCGCAGCGCGCCCGCGCCGACAACCGGCAGACGCCCTACTGGACCGCCTACTCGTTCGACGTGCGACCGGGCGTCGCGGTCGATCCGGCGTCGGGCGGCACGTTCCACGGGAGCATGAACGGCTACGGGGGCATCTACGTCTTTTCGGGCACGACCGCTTCGGGCATGACCGTCGAGACGAGGAACCTCGGGGTCTTCCTGCTGCGCTCGCCCGGCTCGAACGCGATCACGCGGATGGAGATTTACAACCTCGACCGGCGGCGCGAGTACAGCGGCTACCCCGTCTACTTCACGGGGCGCGCCAACAACGAGGAGAGTCTGAGCTTCCTGCGCGGGATCGCCGAGGGCGCGCCCACGGCCTCGGCGGGCCGCGAGGGGATGATGAACGAGCGCGCCGCGCTCGCGCTCGCGCTGCACGACGATCCGCGCGTCGCCGGGATACTCAAAGACTTCGTGCGGGCGTCGAAGAACAAGAGGGTGCGCTCCGCGTCGGTCTTCTGGCTCGGCCAGATCGGCGGCGAGGTCGCGTTCCTCGCCGACCTCGTGCGCAACACGAACGAGGAGCTTGAGCTGCGCAATCAGGCCGCCCACTCCATCGGCGAGAGCCGCGACCGCGCCGCGCTCTCGACGCTGCAAACGCTCTACGGCTCGGCGACCGAGCGCGAGCTGCGCAAGTCAATCGTCCACTCGTCAGCCGAGAACGACGACCGCGACGGCGCGCTCGCGTTCCTCTTGCGCGTGGCGAAGACGGACGCGGATCGCGAGGTGAGGAAGTCTGCCGTCCACGCGCTCGGCGAGTACGGCGGCGACCGCGCGGTCGACGAGCTGATGAGGATTTATGCCTCCGAGCAGGACAGCGAGGTCAAGCGCACGGTGATGCACGCGCTCTCCGAGGTGGAGACGCCGCGCGCCGAGGCGAAGCTCGTCGAGATCGCGCGCAACCCGTCCGAGGATCAGGAGTCGCGCAAAGTCGCCATCCACCACCTCGGCGAGAGGCAGACCGACGCCGCGGTGGCCGAGCTGGTTAAAATTTACGACGCCGATCAGGCGCGCGAGGTGCGCCGCACGATCATCCACGCGCTCTCCGAGGACAAGAGCCAGCGCGCCGAGGACAAGCTCTTCGAGATCGCGCGCGCGGACGCCGACCGCGAGATGCGCACCACCGCCATCCACATGATCGGCGAGCGCGCGGGCCGCCGCAGCCTTGAGCTCTTGCGCGACACGCTCGACAGCTCGAACGCCGACACGCAGATTCAGATGCAGGCCCTGCACGCCATCAGCGAGCGACCGGCGGAGGAGTCCGTCCCGCTCTTGATCAAGGCGGCGAAGTCGCACCCGAACTCTCAGGTGCGCCGCGCCGCCATCCACTGGCTCGGCGAGTCGGGCGATCCGCGCGCGCTCGAATACTTCCGGCAGGTGCTGACCGAGAAGCCCGGCGCGGACAAGGAGCAATGACGGTCGGGGGGCCGCGCGCCTTTTCCGGCGCGGCGTGCGCTTTCCGTCATCGCGGCATCTCGATTGAGGGCGTGTGATGTGTGTTGATTGTGATGACCGGCTGACGAGGCGGGCCTTTCTCGCCGGGGCGGGGGCGGCGGCGGCGGCGGGCGCGTCGCTCGTCGCGAGGGGCGCGCCGCAGCAGCCGCCGCCGTCGGAGAATGCGCTCAACGATCCGGGCGTCATTCAGGGCGAGACGACGTTCAGGAACGGCGCGGACGCGATCAAGGGTTACCTGGCGCGACCGAAGGCGGGCGGTCGCCGCCGCGCGATCATCGTCGCGCACGGCAACCCCGGCGTCCCCGAAGACATACGCAACGCCACGGCGCAGCTCGCGCAGGGCGGCTTCGTCGGGATGGCGATGGATTGGAACTCTCGCGCCGTCCCCGACTCGACGAAGATCGACGAGGCGCTGATGAAGAAGAACTACTACCGCGGCGGCACGTTCGACAGGCAGGTGCAAGGCGACGCGCTCGCGGCGATCAGGTACGTCGAGTCTCAGCCGTTCGTCAGAAAGGGCGGCGTCGGGATGCTCGGCTTTTGCGGCGGCGGCAGGCTCGCCCTCGTCCTAGCGGCGCGGTCGAAAGAGATCAAAGCCGTCGTCTCGTTCTACGGGCCAGTCCTCTACCATCAGTTCCGCAACGCCGACGATCCGATGCCCGACGTGATGGAGGTCGTGCGGCGCATCAGAGTCCCGGTGCAGGGCCACTACGGGACGCTGGACACGGTCGCGCCCGCCGCCGACGCGAAGCTGTTCGAGAAGGCGATGGGCGAGCAGAAGACGCCCGTCGAGATGTTCTACTACGAGGGGGCGGGGCACTCCTTTTACAACTACACGCGGCCCGCCGGTTCCGACCCCGGCTTCGACTACAACCCGTCGGCTGCCGCCCTGGGGCGTCGGCGCATGATCCAATTTTTCGCGCGCCACCTTTCCTGACGACGAACGCGGCGGCGCGGCCTTCGCGCGCCGCCCGCCTGCCGGTAGCTGAAGTGGAGAGGCGTCGGAGGAGGAATGAAATGACGACGAAGCTGATCGCGCTCGCGCTGTGCCTCGCGTCCGTCTGTGCGCCGCAGGCGTCGGCGCAGAAGAAGTACAAGCATAAAGAGAAACGTTTCGAGCCCGTCGCCCGTCAGGATGTGCGGGACTACGCGGGGCGCTACGTCGGCATCGAGGACGATTACGTCGTCGAGGTGAGGGTCGGTGAGGGCGGGCGGCTCGTCGTCACCAGCCGCGAGGGCCAGCGCGAGGCGAGGCTCGAAGACTTGAGGATCGACGGCGCGCGCGTCTCGGCGACCAAGGTCTACTCGGACGGCGCGCGCGCCGAGTTCGCGGCGACGTTCGTCGACCGCATCCTGAACGGCGAGCGCGCGTTCGGCCTCATGGTCGAAAAGCTCTGGGTCGAGCTGCCGGGCATGACCCTCACGCAGGTGTTCTACCGCAGGGTCTCGGAATGAGCCTCGACGATCCGGCGCGGCGGGCGGTAGTAGTCAGTAGTCGGTTGTCAGTGGTCAGTTGTTCATGACCAACGGGCGGCGCGCTCGATTTGCGGATCGATCAATTAACAACGGACGACTGACCACGGACAACTGACTACTGACCGCTGATCACTGACAAAATTTTCTGCGGGGCTCCCGCGGCTCGCTACAACCCGTCCGCGTTCGTGGTGGGTCTTCGGACATCGGACGGGAGCGGGGGGCCCCGCGCCAGTTAGAGAATGCGTAAGACCCGCGCGCGAATCGGGCGGAACTCGCGAAGCCCGGCGAGCGTTTGAAGTCCCGACAGGTTCCGACGACACCGCGCGGCACGAGCGCCGCAGACCCACCGGAGCAGTCGTCGTTTACGCGCAGCGACAATTCGAGTCCGTCGAGTCTGCACGCCGACACCCGCGGGCAGACGCCGGGAGAAGTGTGTCTCGCAAGCGCGGGGGCACGGCGCGCGCTGCAACCCACACGGCAAACGACGAAGGTGAGGTCGAACGAAGATGAAGAGAACCCTACTGCTCTGCACACTCCTGCTCTCGGTCGCCGCGCACGCTCACGCGCAGTCCGGCGGGGCGAAGCCCGCGCCGTCGAACTACCCCGCGCCCGCGGCGGGTCCCACGCCCGCGCCGTCCGCTTCGCCGGCAGCCGCGCCGGCGGCGGCGGAGGCGGGCGTCCTGACCGAGGCGAGCGTCGCGCCCATCAACGCGGGCCGCGCGGCGACCGTGCCCGCCGAGAAGGCCGCGCCCGTCCGCGTCCCCCGCTTCGACAAAGCGCCCGTCATCGACGGCAAGCTCGACGACGAGGTGTGGAAGACGGCGGTCGTCCTCAAAGACTTCTACCAGATCAGCCCCGGCGACAACATCGCGCCCTCGAAGCCGACCGAAGTCAGGATGGGCTACGACTCCCGCTTCCTCTACCTCGCCTTCCACGCCTTCGACGAGCCCGACAAGGTGCGCGCCACGGTCGCCAAGCGCGACGACGTCTTCGGCGAGGACAACATCCGCGTCTACCTCGACACCTTCAACGATCAGCGGCGCGCCTACCTCATCGGCTTCAACCCGCTCGGCATCCAGCAGGACGGCATCTACACCGAGGGGCAGGGCACTGACTTCTCCGTGGACATCGTGATGGAGTCGAAGGGCATGATCACGTCCGACGGCTACGCCGTCGAGGTCGCCATCCCGTTCAAGTCTCTGCGCTACACGGCGGGCAAGGACAAGCTCTGGGGCATACACGTCTGGCGCAACATCGACCGCTTCAACGACGAGATGGACTCGTGGGTGCCGATCTCGCGCGACAAGTCGAGCACGCTCAATCAGGAGGCGCACCTGACGGGGCTGGAAAACATCTCCACCGAGCGCACGCTCGAACTCATCCCGAGCTTCACCGTCTCGGAGACGGGCAAACGTTCGCGCTCCTTCCTCCCCGTCGCGCTCGGCGCGCCGCTGCCTAACGATCCGGGCCGGATGCTCAACCGCCCCGTCGAGTTCGATCCCGGCCTGACCGCCAAGTGGGGCATCACGCCCACCGTCACGCTCGACCTCGCCCTCAACCCCGACTTCGCGCAGGTCGAGGCCGACGCCACCGTCAACACGGCCAACCAGCGCTTCCCCATCTTCTTCGAGGAGAAGCGCCCCTTCTTCCTCGAAGGCATCGACATCTTCCGCACGCCGCTGAGCGTCGTCCACACGCGCACCATCGTCGATCCGGACGTGGCGGCGAAGCTCTCCGGCAAGCGCGGCAAGACCACCTTCGGCCTGCTCGTCGCCTCCGACAACGCGCCGGGCAACTTCGGCGAGGACGAGCTGAACGACCGCCGTCTCGACTTCGTCACCGAGCCCGACCGCGCCCTGCGCGACCAGAAGCGCGCCGAGTTCCAGAGCTTCCTCGACCGCGTCGTCGGCAAGAACTCGACCGTCGGCATCCTCCGCCTCAAGCGCGACGTGGGGAAGGAGAACGCGCTCGGCTTCATCGCGACCACGTCCAACTTCGTCGACAGCAACAACTACGTCGGCGGCTTCGACGGCCGCTTCCGCTTCGACAAGGTGACGACGCTGGAATTCCAAGTGCTGGGGACGAACGCGCGGCGCTGCTCGCTCGGCCTGACGAAGGACGAGGACGACTGCGCGACGCTCAACGGCATGGGCTACGCCTACAGCTTCAATCAGGATCGCCGCCACACCAACTTCAACGTCAACGGCGCGGGGCGCACCGAGGGCTTCCGCTCCGACGTGGGCTTCACCCGCCGCCGCAACACGAACAACCACAACCTCAACTTCGGCTACCACACCGAGCCGAAGCCGAAGGCGACCGTCGTCTCGTGGGAGACTTACCACTACTTCGGCGGCAACTTCGACTGGCAGGGCCGCCTCCAGAACTGGACTTACGAGGGGCAGGCCGGGGCCAACCTCCAGCGCCAGACCTTCATCCGCGCCGGCTACAACACGGGCTACGAGCGCGTCTTCGCCTTCGAGTTCGGCGAGCCGTCGTTCGCGGGCGGCAGGAGCGAGGACAGCATCTATTCGAAGAACGTCTTCGCCTACGGCGGCTCGACGCCGAGCAAGAAGTATTCGTTCTTCTACTTCTTCGGCTACCGCTGGGGCGAGCACGACTTCGACTTCGGCGCGGGGCCGAAGTTCCCGCGCGTGAGCCCCTCGGCGCTGGCCCGCAGCGCGGCGCAGGCGGCTGACCTGTGCGACGTGGACAGCCCGCCGGAGGTCTGCGCGGGGCGGCTCGATCCCGGTAGGGGCAACCTGCTCTACACTAACGGCGACTTCACCTACAAGCCGACCAACGCCCTGAACGCCTCGCTCAGCGTCTCGAAGAACCGGCTGGTGCGCAACGACACGGGGCGCGTCGCCTTCGACTCGAACATCGTCTCCCTGCGCACGACCTACCAGTTCACGCGCTTCACCTTCGCGCGCGCCCGCGTCGATTACGATTCGATCTCCTCGAACGTCCGCGGCCAGTTCCTCCTGGGCTGGACGCCGAACCCCGGCACGGCCTTCTACGCCGGCTACAACGACGATCTCAACCGCAGCTTCTTCAACCCGTTCACGGGGGAGTTGGAGCCCGGCTTCCGCCGCAACGGTCGCACCTTCTTCATCAAGATGTCGTACCTCTTCCGCAAGAGCTTCGGCGAGTGAGGCGGCGGGATGCGGGATGCGGGTTTGAAGACCCGGCGCGGAATGGTGGTGTCCTAAATTAAATTCAGCTCCGTGCCCCTCTGTGTTCTCCGTGCCTCCGTGGTGAGTGCTTAAGACTCTTACCTCACCACAGGGTCACGGAGTTCACAGAGGGGCACAGAGAAAAGCTTAATTTAGGTCACCACTCGCGGAATGGTGATTGCAGTGTAAGGGTCGTGGGGCGGGGACTCCCGACCGCCGGCTAAGGAACGCCGGGGTTGGGGTCGTGATGAGTCGCGATCCCGCGAGTCGCGATTTTCGGATTCGGGATTTCAATCCGCGTCCCGCGTTCAGCAATCCGCAATCGGAGGAATCCGCGTTCCGCAATTTCCTCGGTTTCGTGCAACTTTTCCCCGTGGCGAGACACTAACCCGGCAGGCAGCACCGGGTCCTGCCCGGCGGCGACGACCACCGCCGGGCTCGTCGTATTCAGCAGCGGAGTCAATCCCCTCCAACCTTGACGAATGAAGAAAACTGACTCCCTCGGCCCGCGCCGCATAACTGTGTCCCTGTCCGCCTTCGCGCTCGCGCTCTGCGCCGCCTTCTACGCGCCGCCGCGCTCGCTCGCGCAAAACCCCGCCGCGCCGCCCCCCGCGCAGCCGCAGCCGACCGCCTCGCCCGCGCCCGTGCCCGGCGCGAAGTCTTCGCAGACTCAGCAGGAGAAGCCCGCCGCAGACCCTGCGACCGTCACCGAGGGCAGCGTCACGCAACTCTCGACGACGGTCGCCGCCCCCGCCGCGAACGCGCGCGGCGGCATCCCCGCGCTGCCAGCCGAGAAGTCGCAGCCCGTGCGCGTCGCGCGCTTCGAGAGCGCGCCCGCCATCGACGGCAAGCTCGACGAAGAGGTCTGGCGCGGGGCCGCCGTGTTGAAAGATTTCTACCAGACGAACCCCGGCGACAACACCGCGCCCTCCTACCCGACCGAGGCGCTGCTCGGCTACGACTCGCGCTTCCTCTACATCGGCTTCCGCGCCCACGACGATCCGGCGAAGGTGCGCGCCACCATCGCCAAGCGCGACAACGTGCTCGGCGTCGACGATTCCGTCCGCATCCTCATCGACACCTTCAACGACAAGCGGCGCGCCTACGTCCTCTGCTTCAACCCCTTCGGCGTGCAGCAGGACGGCATCCGCACCGAGGGCGTCAACGTCGATTTCACCGTGGACATCGTGATGGAGTCGAAGGGCGTCATCACGCCGGACGGCTACACGGTCGAGGTCGCCGTGCCGTTCAAGTCGCTCAGGTACGAGGCGGGCAAGGGCAAGCTCTGGGGCGTGCAGGTCTTCCGCCAAATCCTCCGGCTCAACAGCGAGCAGGACTCGTGGATGCCGATCTCGCGCAACAACAACAGCACGCTCGCGCAGGCCGGGCACGTCACCGGCCTCGAAAACATCTCCACCGAGCGCACGGTCGAGCTGATCCCGAGCCTCACGGTCTCGGAGACCGGCAGGCGCGTGCGCTCGCTCCCACCCGTCCCCGCGACCGACTTCGGGCGCATCGTCAACGAGCCCGTCAAACTCGATCCCGGCCTGACCGCCAAGTTCGGCATCTCGCCGACCATGACTTTAGACCTCGCCCTCAACCCCGACTTCGCGCAGGTCGAGGCCGATCAGCTCGTCGTCACGACGAACCAGCGGTTCCCCATCTTCTTCCCGGAGCGCCGCCCCTTCTTCCTCGAAGGCGTCGAAATCTTCCAGACGCCGATCACGGTCGTCCACACGCGCGCCATCGTCGATCCGGACGCCGCCGTGAAGCTCACGGGCAAGCGCGGGCCGAACACCTACGGCCTGCTCTTCGCCTCCGACAACGGCCCCGGCAACTTCACCGGCGACGAACGCCTCAGCCCGCGCAACCTCCGCTTCCTCGACAAGAACGCCTACATCGGCGTGCTCCGCCTCAAGCACGACGTGGGCTCGGACGGCCACCTCGGCGTCGTCGCCACCTCCTACAACTTCATCGAGAAGCACAACCAAGTCGGCGGCGTCGACGGACGCTTCCGCTTCGATCCGCAGACGACGCTCAGCTTCCAAGTCGTCGGCTCGACCTCGCGCAACTTCTTCTTCGACCCGCGGCTCGACCCGGACGTCGTCGCCCGCCCCGAGCAGCGCCGCTTCCCCGGACAGAACTTGCTCCAACCCGATCAGACCATTTACCGCACCGGCAACGGCTTCGGCTACTCGTTCGACTTCAACAGGGCGGGGCGCAACCTCGGCGTCGAATTCTTCGGCGAGGGCGAGACGCGCGACTACCGCGCCGACGTGGGCTTCATCGGGCGCAACGACACGAACTTCAACGCCGGGATCGTCAGTTGGGACTCGACGCCGAAGACGAAGGCGGCGCTCACGCAGTACCACCTGCACAACTTCACGCACATCGACTACGACTTCCGCGGTCGGATGCAGATCTGGGAGAGCGAGTTCAACACGCAGTGGTTCTTCCGCGACCACTTCAACATCGGCGTCGCCTACGAGTACGCCTACGAGCGCCTGTTCGAGGAGGAGTTCGGCCCCAAGCGCGGCCCCGCGCGCGACACCGGCAGGATTCTCGCGGGCGCGTTCGCGGGGGACGACGACGAGCGGTCTTCGACCAAGAACCACTACTTCCTCAACGCCAGTTGGGTCCCCAACAAGACCTACACGTTCTCCGGCAGCTACGTCTACCGCGACGGCCACTTCGACTTCGACTTCGGCACCGGATCAAAGTTCCCTCGCGCGAGCCCGGCGGCGGTCGCGCAGCGCGAGGCGCAGGCCGCGGGGCTGTGCGACGACGATGAGAACCTGCCAGCCGTCTGCTTCGATCCGGCGCTCGACCCCGGCCCCGGCGGGCTGACGCAGCTCAGCCTCGGCGTCGCCTACCAGCCGACCAACGCGTGGCGCACCACGCTCAACTACACGAAGAACCGCCTGCGCCGCTACGACACCGACCTCCTCGCCTTCGACGTGAACCTCATCTCCCTGCGCACGACCTACCAGTTCACGCGCTTCCTCTTCGCCCGCGCACGCGTCGATTACGAGACGCTGCCGAGCCGCGCCCGCGGCCAGTTCCTCCTGGGCTGGACGCCGAACCCCGGCACGGCCTTCTACGCCGGGTACAACGACGACGCGACCGTCGACGGCTTCAGCCCCATTAACGGTCGGCTCGTGCCGGGCTTTCGCCGCAACGGTCGCACCTTCTTCATCAAATTCTCCTACCTCATCCGCAAGAGCTTCGGCGGATGATTGATGAATTGCGGATTGCGGATTGCGGATTTAATTTCAACCCTCGACCGGGATTGCTTCTGTCTTAGCGCCTTTGCGCCTTTGCGTGAGAATAAGTTTCACGCAAAGGCGCAAAGGCGCTAAGTAAGGAGGACGCGAAGAAGAGTTGGCTAGGCGGGGTGGATGCTCGCCGCGAATAGAAGACAGGATTCTGCCTTCCCAATCCGCAATCCGCAATCCGCAATCTTGTTATTCCGGGATGAGGGCGACGCGGAAGCCGAGGAGCGACCACTCGTCTTCGCCCTCGACCTCGCGGACGTAGGAGAAGTCGCCGGGCGCGTTCGAGCCGACGGCGTAGCAGGTGGCGTTACCCGCGGCGTCGCGGTAGAAGCCGAGTTCGAGCGTCTCGGTCTCGCTCCACTCGCGGTGGAAGAGCGTGCCGACGAGGTTCGAGACGGCGGGCGGGCAGACGGTGGCGCGGTAGCCCGCGGGCAGGATGCGGCGCGCCCTCCAGTCGTCGTTGAGGATGGAGATGAAGGCGCGCAGGCTGAGGTAGTTGTGCGCGTAGCGGGTGCCGTTGACCATCCCGGCGCGGCCCATGTAGGGCGCGAACGGGTCGGCTGACGGGTCGTGCCCGTAGGCGGTGCCGTAAAACTGCCGGTTGCCCGGCAGGTAGCGCGGCTTCTCCGTCGTCTCCACGCCGACGACCCTCCCCTGTAGCTGCGCGTGCCCGGTCATGAACCGCGCGCGGTAGCTCGGCGCGTGCTCGCGCGGGCGCGCGAAGTCGTGCGGCGCGGTCGGGTAGAGGCGCGCGAAGTAGGCGTCGTCGAGCGGCACGGAAGCCTCGGAGGGGACGACGTGCCACTCGATGTTGAAGTGGGCGAGCCCCTCCGCGACTTCGCCGGGCAACTCGCCCGGCCCCGCGCCGCCCGCGGTCAGTTCGGCGTCCCCGCGCAGCCCGAAAAACTCGCGCAGCCTTTCCGTCCTCCCGGTCATCCAATCCGCCATTCGCCCGCACCCCTCCCCGAAAATTTCGGCGCGCCTGCAACCGTAGAGCGCGCGCCGCAGTCATAAGAAAGCGAAACGAAAAAGAAGACCCCTCGTGAATCCTAAGAGCAAGGTTGTGTATAGATTACACGGCGTCCGGGGCGCGAATTAAGTGTAACTGGACGCGCCCGCCAAGCGTCAACACAAGTTAATAAGGGGATTCAGGATAAGGGCAACTTATGTTTTTTTCACTTCTTTCCCGCAGGGGCTACGCGGCGGCATTGGCTTGCGCCGTCCTCCTCGCCGCCGCGCTCCTCGCGGCGGGCTGCGGGCGCTCCGAATCGAAGGCCGACGCCGCCAAGACGCCGGGCGCGAAGGGCGGCGCGGGCCGGGGCGGCACGACCGCCGAAGCCGCGCCCGTCGTCGTCACCACCGCGCAGGCTCAGGCGCGCGAAGTCCCGTCCTATTTTCAGGCGACGGGCAGCCTCATCGCGCAGGAGACCTCGGACGTCGCGCCGCAGACTTCGGGGCAGGTCATCGCGACGCCGGTCGGCCCCGGCGCGTTCGTCCGGCAGGGCGACGTGGTCGCGCGCCTGAACGCGCGCGACGCGCAGTTGCGCTTGCAGCAGGCGCAGGCCGCCGTCCAGCAACAGATCGCGCAGGTCAGGCAGGCGGAGGCGCGTCTCGGCCTGCGACCGGGCGGGGGCTTTACGGCGAGCGCGATCCCTGAAGTGCGCGCCGCCGCCTCGGCGCTCGAACAGGCGCAGGCGCAGCTACGGCTCGCCGAGGCGAACGAGCGCCGCTACCGCGAGCTGGTCGAGACGGGCGACGTGGCGCAGAGCGTCTACGATCAGTACCGCACGCAGCGCGACACGGCGCGCTCCGCAGTCAACTCCGCGCGGCAGCAGCTCGAAGCCGCGACGAACACCGCGCGCCAGAGCAACGCGGCGATCCAGAGCGCGGAGGCGGCGGTCGAGAGCGCGCGCTCGCAGGTCGCCATCGCGCAGAAGGCCGTCGCCGACTCGGTGGTGCGCGCGCCCTACGCCGGCTACGTCAGCAACCGCCCCGTCGCCGCGGGCGAGTACGTCACGCCCTCCTCCGTGATCGTCACGCTGCTGCGCACCAACCCGATCAAGTTGCAGTTGCAGGTTCCCGAGGGCGAGGTGCCCTTCGTCACGCAGGGCATGGGCGTGCAGCTTCAGGTGGACGCGCACGGCGACAGGAAGTTTTCGGGGCAGGTGTCGGCGGTCAACCCGGCCATCGATCCGGTCTCGCGCGCGGCGACGGTCGAGGTGCTGGTCGAGAACTCCGACAACGCGCTGCGCGCCGGCATGTTCGCGACCGCGCGCATCGTCAGGAAGGGCGGCGGTCGCGCCGTCTTCGTGCCGCGCTCGGCGGTGCTCTCCGATCAGAACACGCAGTCGTACCGCGTCTTCGTCATTCAGGACGGGACGGCGAAGCTGCGCGTCGTCCAGATCGGCGACGAGGAGGGCGACTGGATACGCATCCAGTCCGGCGTCAACCCCGACGAGGTGCTCGCGACGAGCAACCTCCAGCAACTCTTCGAGGGCGCGCGCGTGCGTCAATGAAGCTCTTAGCTGTTAGCTGTTAGCTTTCAGCCGGAAGGGAGCCGTTAGCGATTAGCTATCAGCTTTCAGCCAAACAAGTAGGGTGAGGAAACGTACCGGGCGGGCTCGCCCGCCGGTCAATAATAGCTGACAGCTAACAGCTAACAGCTAAGAGCTATCAACCATGCAAAAGCTAGCTGAGATATGCGTCCGCCGCCCGGTCTTCGCGACCGTCATCGTGCTGTTGCTGACGGTCGTCGGCGGGTTCTCGTTCTTCACGCTGGGCGTGGATCGCTTCCCGAAGATCGACCTGCCGACCGTGACGGTCTCGACGGCGAATCAGGGCGCGGCCCCGGCGGAGATGGAGACCGAGGTCACCGATCAGATCGAGGGCGTCGTCAACACCGTCCCCGGCATCGACGAGATGCGATCCTCTTCGTCGCAGGGCCGCTCGTCGGTGACGATCACCTTCAACCTCGAAAAAGACCCGGACGTGGCGACGCAGGAGGTGCGCGACAAGGTCTCGACCGTCATCAACCGCCTGCCCGACACGGCGGACGCGCCCGTCGTCACCAAGTCCGACCCCGACTCGCAGCCCGTCATCCAGTACGCCATCAGCGCGCCGCGCTCGTCCATCGAGCTGACCGACATCGTCCAGCACCAGATACAGGAGCGCGTCGAGTCGGCTGACGGCGTCGGCGAGGTCGTCATCTTCGGCGGGCGGCAGCGCCAGATCAACGTCTACATCGACCCGGAGCGGTTGCGCGCCTACAACCTCTCGGTGACGGACGTGGTCAACGCCGTGCGCCAGCAGAACCTCGAGCTGCCGGGCGGGCGCTTGAACGAGGGCGCGCGCTCGGTCACGCTCAGAACGCTCTCGCGCATCGAGAAGGTTCCGCAGTTTAACGACATCGTGATCGCGACGATGAACGGCTACCCCGTCAAGGTGAGCGACGTCGGCAGGGTCGAGGACACGGGCGCAGACCCCACGTCCGCCGCCTCGCTCGACGGCACGCCGTCGGTCTCGCTCGCGGTGCGCAAGCAGTCGGGCTCGAACACGGTGGCGGTGATCAAGGCGATCAAGCAGAGGATGGAAGAGATCAAGCCGGTGCTGCCGCCCGATCTCAAGATCGCCGTCACGCGCGACCAGTCCGAGTTCATCGAAACCTCCCTGCACGCCATCGAAGAGCACCTCGTCGTCGGCGGACTGCTCGCCGCCGTCATCGTCTTCCTCTTCCTGTGGAACTTCCGCTCGACCGTCATCGCCGCCCTGGCCATCCCCACGTCGATCATCTCGGCGTTCGCGCTCATCGCCGCGCTCGGCTACTCGCTGAACCAGATGACGATGCTCGCCTTGACCCTGATGGTCGGCATCGTCATCGACGACGCCATCGTCGTCTTAGAAAACATCTTCCGCTTCGTCGAGGAGAAGAAGATGCACCCGTATCAGGCGGCCATCGAGGGGACGAAGGAGATCGGCCTCGCCGTCATGGCGACGACGCTCTCGCTCCTCGCCGTCTTCATCCCGGTCGGCTTCATGACCGGGATCGTCGGGCGCTTCATGTCGTCGTTCGGCTTAACGTCCGCCGCGGCCATCGCCGTCTCGCTCGTCGTCTCCTTCACGCTCACGCCGATGCTCGCGGCGCGCTGGATCAAGCCGCCGAAAGAACTGCTCACGCCCGAAGGCGTGCCGGCAATCGGCGGCGACGGCGGCGCGGGCGGGGACGCGGGCGGGGGCGCGCACCCCGTTCCGAGCGGGCCGCGCGCCGAAGTCGCGCGCGGCGAGCGCGCCGAGGCGGCCCACTCGTCGAAGGAGGGCCGCTTCTACCGGCCCGTCGACCGCGCCTACACGTGGATGCTCAGGCTCTCGATGGCGCACCGCTGGGCGGTCGTCGTCATCTGCGTGGTGGTCGTCGCCTCCATCGTCCCGCTCTACCGCGCGGTGGGCTACAACTTCCTGCCCGACGAGGACGAGTCGGCGTTCCAGATCTCGTTCCGCGGCCCCGAAGGCATGAGCCTCGCCGCGACTCAGAGCATACTCGACCGCATCGCGCGCGACGTGAGGGAGCAGGTGCCGGGCGTGCAGAACACGCTCGCGCTCGCGGGCTTCGGTCGCTCCTCGTCGCCCAACTCCGGGTCGGTCTCGGTGAGCCTCAAGCCCGTCAAGGAGCGCGACGCCTCGCAGACCGACTTGATCCAGCGCGCGCGCCAAGTCATACAGAAGCGGAAGTACCCGAAGGAGTACGTGATCGGCGTCTCCGGCACGTCGTCCATCGGCGCTTCAATCGGCTTGGGGCGCGGCGGCTCGTCCGTCGGCCTCTTCATCAGCGGGCCCGACATCAACAAGCTCAACGAGTACGCGAGCAAACTCGTCGAGCGCCTGAAGCAGGACAAGAACTTCCGCGAGCCCGACCGCTCCTCGCAGGCCGGGAGCCCCGAGGTGCGCGTCGAGATCGACCGCCCGCGCGCCGCAGACCTCGGCGTCAACGCGGGCGACGTGGCGCAGGCCCTGAACACGCTCGCCGCCGGCCAGCGCGTCAGCACCTTTAGCGAGAACTCCGAGCAGTACGACGTGGTCGTGCAGGCCGACGAGCGGTTCCGCCGCACGCGCGACAGTTTGAAAGACTTCACCGTGCGCTCGGCGACCGCCGGGACGGTGAGCCTCGACAAGCTGGTGAAGATCGAGGAGGGCAGCAGCCCCGCCTCCATCGACCGGCTGAACCGGCAGCGGCAGGTGACGGTCTCGGCGGGCGTCGCGCCGGGCGGGTCGGAGTCCGAGGCGGTCGCCGCCATGCAGCGCTACGCCTCGGAGCTGAAGATGGAGCCGGGCTACCGGACGGGCGCGACGGGGCAGTCGAAGGAGCTGGCGCGCGCCAACCAGTCGTTCATGCTCGCGTTCCTGCTCTCGTTCATCTTCATGTACCTGATCCTCGCGGCGCAGTTCGAGTCGTTCATCCACCCGGTGACGATTCTGCTCACGCTGCCGCTCTCCGTCCCGTTCGCGCTGCTCTCGACTCTGATCGCGGGCCAGCGCCTGAACATCTTCTCGGCGCTCGGCATCCTGCTCCTCTTCGGCATCGTCAAGAAGAACGCGATCCTCCAGATCGATCACACGAACGAGCTGCGCTCGCACGGCATGGAACGCTACAACGCGATCATCCAGGCGAACCGCGACCGCCTGCGGCCCATCCTGATGACGACCATCGCGCTCGTCGCCGGGATGATCCCGCTCGTCATCGGATCGGGCGCGGGCGCGGCGACGAACCGCTCCATCGGCGTCCTCGTCGTCGGCGGCCAGTCGATGTGCCTGCTCTTAACGCTGCTGGCCGTGCCGGTCTTCTACTCGCTCTTCGAGGACGCGAAGGACTCGCGCGCGTGGTCGGCGGTCGGCTCGCGCTTCGGCGACTTCAAGGGCGGCGCGGGCCGCCGCTTCCGCGAGGCTTACGCCTCGGTCGCCGCCGGTTTCTCGCGCAAGCCGAAGGCGGCGGGCGGCACGTACACGAGGGGGCGCGCGGCGTCGGACAAGTTCCCGCTCCCCAAACGGGAGGACGGCTATGCCGATCACGCGGGCGACTGACGCTGTCGCGCGGGCGTCAAGATAAGGTGCGGGCGATAGAGACTAAGGCAGCCAAGCCGGAGAGAGAACCGTCGATGATCAGTAATCAGTTAAGAAAGAACCTCGGCGCGGGCGCGGCTGCGGAGTCGCGTTCGCGCGGGAGCGCCGTGCGACTGTCGCTCGCCTGCGCCGCCGTCCTCTTCGCGCTGTCGACCGCGGCGGCGAGCGCGTCGGCGCAGCAGCCGGCGGCCACGCCCGCCCCGCCTTCGTCTTCGCCGCAGACGCCGCCCGCCGGGACTTCGACGCAGACGCAGCAGCAACAGCGCAACACGCCGCAGCCCGCGCCGACGGGGCAGCCGCCCAACGCGCCCGGCTCGACCACGCGCCCCGCGAACGAGGCGCAGCAGAGCGCGCAGCCGCAGACCGTGCCGCAGCAACAGCAGCAGCAGACCGCGCCGAACACGCAAGGGCCGCGCCCCGTCACCCCGCAGCCGACCAACGCCGCGCCGCCCGGCTCCGGTCTGCCGTCGTCGGCAAACCCCGCGGGCACGACCGCGCCGCAGGCGGGCAACAACCCGGGCGCGCCGGGCGCGCGCAACACGACGCCGGGCGGCGTCGGCGCGACGCCGGGAACGAACGTCGGCATCTCGACGGGCGCGGCCCCGGCGGAGCTGCCGCCCGACCCGCCGCCCGTCGCGCCCGACTACCGCGCGCCGCAGCGACCGCTCCCTTCAGCCGAGCGCGTCGGCGTCAACGTCAGCGATCAGGTCTCGCTCTCGCTCGCCGACGCGATCCGGCTCGCCCTCAAGAACAGCAACGACATCGACGAGTCGCGCATCGACGTGCGCATCGCCGAGTACAGCCTGAACTCGGCGCGCGGCGTGTACGATCCGGTCTTCTCGACGGAGAGTTTCTACGAGCGCGCGACCAACCCGACCAGCTCGACTCTGGGCGGCGCGGGCGCTTCCGGCTCGGTCACGCAGACGGACGCGACGGGCGCGTTCCGCCTCGGCGGCTTCTCGCCCAAGGCGGGCGGCTCCTACGAGTTCGACTTCTCCTCGACGCGTTTGACGACGACCAACCAGAACGTGACGCTCAACCCGCAGTTCCCGACCGCCCTCACGTTCACCTACACGCAGCCGATCCTCCGGGGCCTGCGCTTCGACAACAACCGCCGCCAGATCGAGATCGCGAAGAGGAACCTCTCGATGACCGACGCGCAGTTCCGCCAGCGCGTCATCGACGTCATCGCGCAGATCGAGCAGGCTTACTGGGACTTGGCCTTCGCGCTCCGCAACCTCCAGGTGCAGATCGACGCGGTGAAGCAGGCGCGCGTGCAGGTCGAGAGCAACCAGCGGCTCGTCGCGCAGGGCGTGCTCGCGCCCATCGACATCGTCGCCGCGCAGACGCAGGTCACCACCTTCGAGCAGAGCGTCTACACGGCGCAGCAGGCGGTGACGGTCGCCGAGAACACGCTCAAGACTCTGATCCTGCCCGACCGCGCCGCCCCGCTCTGGGCGCGCGCCATCACGCCCGTCACGCCCGTCAACCTCGAAGCCCCGCGCGTGCCCGTCGAGACGGCGGTCAAGGCCGCGCTCGAAAGCCGCCCCGATCTCGCGCAACTGAGGACGGGCGAATCGATCAACGACGTGAACGTGCGCTACTTCCGCGATCAGACCCGACCGCAGTTCGACTTGGTCGGCACCTACACGACGCAGGGCCTCGCCGGGACGTTCATCCCGCGCACGACGACCGCGAACAGCACGACCTCCGCGCTCACGGCGCGCGTCAACCAGCTCTCGACAATCGAGGGGCTCGACCCGCTCCCGACGACGACCGGCGCGACCACCACCGTCGCCCCCAACCTCGTCGGCGGCTACGCGCAGTCGCTCAATAACCTGATCCAGCAGAACTACCCGACGGCGCGCGTCGGCGTGCGGGTCTCGCTGCCCCTGCGCAACCGCACGGCGGAGGCGAATCTGGGGAGCGCGCTCGCGCAAGGCGCCCGGATCAAGACGCAGCTCCGGCAGGCGGAGCAGCTCGTCGAGGCCGACGTGCGGAACACCTTGCAGGCCGTGCGCTCGGCGGAGGCGCGCTTGCAGTCAGCCGCCGCGTCGCGCTCCTCAGCCGAGCAGCAGTACGCGAGCCAGCAGCGGCAGTTCCGCGCCGGCACGACGACGATCTTCCTCGTCTTGCAGAGCCAGACGGCGCTGCTCGCCGCGCAGGCCAACGAGCTGCAGGCGCAGACCGATCTCAACAAGTCGATCTCGCAATTACAGCGCGCCACCGGCAACACGCTCAACGCCAACAACGTCGCCGTGCTGACGGGAACGCCCGCGACGCGCGAGCTTGAGATGCGCCCGGACTCTTCAGCCGCCTTGTCGGCGGGCGCGGACGATCTCGCGTCGCCCGCCGCGAAGCCCGCCGACGCGGGCAAGGGCCCGAGCCCGCGCGACAACTAAGAACTCTTCGCGCCCTCCTCTTCGCGCCTTTGCGCCTCCAGCGTGAGAATAAATCATCACGCAAAGGCGCAAAGGCGCTAAGCAGGACGCAAGAGGCAGAAGGCTTCGAGACACACTCTAAATTCGTGACAACCAATTCAAAAACGTGCGTCGCGTCGTGCCGAGTCGTACGCGCTCTGGCCGCGTTCGCGCTGCTCGCGGCGACCGCCTGCGGCTCGCGTACGGCGGGCGGAGGGGAGGGCGCGGCGGGGGTGATCGTCGTCAGCGCGCCGGCGGCGGGCGTGGTGCGGCGCGTGCTCGCGGGCGAGGGCGCGCACGTCGCCGAGGGCGCGCCCGTCGTCGAGATCGCGGTCAGCGTCGAAGGCGCGGGCGGGGCGCGCGCGCAGGCCGCGGAAGACCCGCAGGCGCGCGCGGCGCGCGGCGTGACGGCGTCGCAGTCGGAGGTCGAGGCGGCGCGCGCCGAGGTGGTGCGCACGGAGGTCGAGGTGCAGCGTCTGACGCCGCTCGTCGCGTCGGGCGCGGCGACGCAGGGGGAGCTGGACGGCGCGCGCGCGCAGTACGACCGCGCGCAGCAGAGGTTCAGGCGCGCGCAGGACGCGGCGCAGGGCGCGCAGTCGGGGCTCATCGCGGCGCGTCAGCCGGGCTCGGGCTCGCCGGGCGCGGCGGCGGCGGCGGCGGCGACGCCCGCCGAGCGGATCGTGGCGGCGCAGGCGTCGTCGGCGGGCGTGGTGAGCGTGATGAGCGTGCGCGTCGGCGAGCGCGTCACGGCGGGCCAGCCGCTCGCCACGCTGCGCGCGGACAAATGATGATGACGGAAGCCGCCAACATCGGGGGGCGCGAGCGGATGAAGCGGCGCGTGCTCGGCGTCGTGACGCTGACGGTCGCGGTCGGCGTCGCCTTCGTGCTGGTCGCGACGGGCGCGCCGCGCGCGGCGCGCCTCGTCGTCTTCTTCCCGCTGTGGCTCGCCGGGCTCGGGCTGCTCCAGTCGAAGGAGAAGACCTGAATCGCGCTCGCCGCGCGCGGGGCGCGCAACATGGGCGCGGGCGAAGAGAAGATCGACGACGAAGGCTTGAACGCGCTGCTGCGCGACAAGGCGCGACGCATCAACCGCCGCGCCCTCATCACCGCCGCCCTCATCACCGCCGTCACGCTCGCGTTCCCCTGAAGGATTAACGCCGGCTTGCGGATCGGGATGAACCTGTAGGGGCGGGGCTCGCCCCCGCACGTGTGAATCGCGAAGAGGGCGGGGGCGAGCCCCGCCACTGCGATCCTTCTCACGTAGTTTTGCGAGCCGGTACTAAATCGCGCCGCTACTCGCGGCGGCGCGAAACTTTTTCGCCCGCCGCGCGTTTGCGTTAACGTCCGCCGTGAGATCACCCGCCCTTTCCGGCGACTCCGTGAACGGCTCCGCGGGATGTTAAACTTACGACCTAATACAGAGTCGCACGGGGTCGGCAGCCGTGCGCTCCCCCAAACATCTCTTAATTTACGCGGGACTAATGTTCGACACACTCAGTCAATCAAAATTTTTACGCCCCGGCGGGCGGGGGGCAGCCGGGCCGCGCCTCGCCTGTTGCCTCGCGCTCCTGCTGTGCTCCGCGGCGTGCAAGAGCGACTACCCGTCCTCGGCGGCGGGGCAGGGCAAGGGCGGCGCGGGCGGCGCGGAGGCGGCGGGCGGGCCGCGGCAGGTGAAGACCGCGAAGGTCTCGGAGATGCCCGTCGGCGCGAGCGTGCAGGTGACGGGCACGCTCGCCGCGCAGGATCAGGCGACGGTGAGCGTGAAAGTGCCGGGGCGGCTGCGCGCGCTCTCGGTCGATCTCGGCAGCGTCGTGCGCAAGGGCCAACTGATCACGCAGGTCGAGCCGCAGGACTACCAACTGCGCGTGCAGCAGGCGGAGGCCGCGCTCTCTCAGGCGAGGGCGCGCCTCGGCCTCTCGCCCGACGGCGGCGACGAGAAGGTTAACCTCGAACAGACGGGGACGGTCAGGCAGGCGCGCGCGCAGATGGACGAGGCGCGCAAGAACCGCGAGCGCGCCGCGACGCTCGTCGAGCAGGGCGTCGTCGCGCGCACCGAGTTCGAGACGGCGGACGCGGCGTACAAGGTGTCGGTCGGCAAGTATCAGGACGCGGTCGAGGAGGTGCGCAACCGTCAGGGTCTGCTCGCGCAGCGGCGCACCGAGCTGGCGCTCGCGCGCCAGCAGCTCGCCGACACGAACGTCGTCGCGCCCTTCGACGCCGTCGTGCAGGAGCGCAAGGCGAGCGTGGGCGAGTACCTCGCGGCGGGCGCGCCGGTGGTCGAGATCGTGCGCGTCAACCCGCTCCGGTTCCGCGCCGAGGTGCCGGAGCGCGACGCCGGCAGCGTGCGCGCCGGGCAGCAGGTGCGCGTCACGGTCGAGGGCTCGCCGAAGTCTTACGCCGGTCGCATCGTCAGGTTGAGCCCGACCATCACGGAGCAGAGCCGCGTGCTGATCGTCGAAGCCGAGGTGGGCAACGACGGCACGCTGCGCCCCGGCTCTTTCGCGCGCGCCGACATCGTGACGAGCGACACGAGCATGGCGGTGACGATCCCTTCGAGCGCGCTCGTCAACTTCGCGGGGATCGAGAAAGTGATCCTCGTCCAGAACGGCAAGGCGCTGGAGAAGTCGATCACGACGGGGCGGCGCATCAACGAGTGGACGGAAGTCTTGTCCGGGGTCAACGTCGGCGACACGGTCGTCGTCAGCCCCGGCAACCTGCAATCGGGGATGGCGGTGCAGGTGGTCGAGTGAGGTAGCGGCGGCAGGTGTTTGTTTTCGCGGACGGGGCCACGGCGGGAAGTGAAATCAACGGGGCGCAACATGAGCACGAAGACCGAAGCCACCATCGAAGACCTTTACCGCGTGCCGGAGAACGGCAAGGCGGAACTCGTGAACGGAGACCTCATCCTCATGTCACCAACGGGCGGCGTGCCGGGGCGCGCCGGCGGCGAAATCTACATCAGCCTGCGCGAGTATGAACGGCGGACGAAGAGCGGCTACGCCTTCCCCGACAACGTCGGCTTCATCGTGAACCTCCCGCGCCGCCGCTCGTTCAGCCCGGACGCGGCTTTCTACACGGGCGAGCTAAGGGGCGGACTGTTCCTCGAAGGCGCGCCCGTCTTCGCCGTCGAGGTGAGGAGCGAGGGCGACTACGGGGCGCGCGCCGAGCGCGAGATGGCGCGCAAGCGCGCCGACTACTTCGCCGCCGGGACGCTCGTCGTCTGGGACGTAGACGTGTTGAAGGAGATGGTCGTCAGAGTCTACCGGTCTGACGATCCGGAGAGCCCCGCGCTCTACCACGCGGGCGAGACCGCCGAAGCCGAGCCCGCCGTGCCGGGCTGGACGATGCCGGTCGATGATCTTCTCGCTTAGTTCTCGCGCGTAATTACCAGTCATGCAGAAGCTCGCTGAAATTTGCATCAGGCGTCCGGTGTTCGCGGCGATGATCGTGCTGTCGCTGGTGGTCGTCGGCGCGTCGAGCTACTTCAACCTCGGCGTCGACCGGCTGCCGTCGTTCGACATGCCGACGGTGACGGTGCGGACGAACCTGCCCGGCGCGTCGCCCGAGGAGGTCGAGTCGGTCGTCTCGCGCCGCATCGAGGACGCGGTCAACACGGTCGAGGGGATCGAGCAGTTGCGCTCGGTGTCGGGGCAGGGCACGTCGTTCGTCATCGCCACGTTCAGCCTGAGCCGCGACGTGGAGTCGGCGGCGCAGGACGTGCGCGACCGCGTCTCGGGCGTCGTGCGCGATCTGCCGCCCGACGTTTTGCCGCCCGTCATCGCCAAGTTTGACAACGACTCGACGCCCGTCATCACCGTCGCGCTCACCGGCAACCGCTCGGTGCGCGAGCTCTCCGAGATCGCCGACAAGACCGTCAAGGTGCAGCTCCAGCGCGCGGGCGGCGTCGGCGACGTGAACATCATCGGCGCGCTGGATCGCGCCATCAACGTCTGGATCGACGCCGAGCGGCTCGCCGCCTACCGCATCCCGATCACGCAGGTGCGCGGCGCGCTCGAACGCCAGAACACGGACGTGCCCGGCGGCCTCGTCGAGACCGGCAAGCGCGAGCTTTCCCTGCGCACGCTCGGGCGCTACACCGATCCGCGGCAGTTCAACGGCCTCGTCGTCGCCAACATCAACGGCGCGCCCATCAAGCTGAGCGACGTCGGCAGCGTGGAGGACGGGACGAAGGAGCAGCGGTCGCTCTCGCGCCTGAACGGCGTGCCGACCGTCTCGATAGAGGTGCGACGCCAGACGGGCGCGAACACGGTGGCCGTCATCAACGGCGTCAAGGCGGAGCTGGCGCGCCTCGCGCCGCAGCTCCCCGCGGACGTGAGGCTCGAAGTCATACGCGACCAGTCGCGCTACATCGACGAGGCGCTGCACGAGATCAAGCTGCACCTGATCCTCGGGAGCGTCCTCGCCTGCCTCGTCGTGCTCGCCTTCATGCGCTCGTGGCGCTCGACGATCATCGCCGGGATCGCCATCCCGTGCTCGGTCGTCGCCACCTTCGGCATGATGCGCGCCCTCGACTTCACGCTCAACTCGGTGACGATGCTGGCGCTCGTGCTGATGGTCGGCATCGTCATCGACGACGCCATCGTCGTCTTAGAAAACATCTTCCGCTTCGTCGAGGAGAAGCGCATGCGACCGATGGAGGCGGCGCGCGAGGCGACCGCCGACATCGGGCTCGCCGTGCTCGCCACCACCTTCTCGCTCGTCGTCATCTTCCTGCCCGTCTCGTTCATGTCGTCGATCTCGGGCCGCTTCCTCTACCAGTTCGGCATCACGGCGGCGGTCGCCATCCTCGTCTCGCTCGTCGTCTCCTTCACGCTGACGCCGATGATGAGCGCGCGCCTGTTGCGCGTCGAGGACGCCGCGGGCGGCCACGGCGGCGGCGACGACCGCGGCGGCTCGGCCTCGCGCGGCGGCTTCTACGGCTACGTCGAGCGCTTCTACCTGCGGCTGCTCTCCCTCGCGGTGCGCCGCCGCGTCGCCGTCGTCGCGCTCGCCGCCGTCGTCGTCGCGTCGGCGGTGCCGCTCTACCACGCGGTCAAGCAGGAGTACATCCCCTCGGACGTCGACGAGGCGGAGTTCGACGTGCAGATCAACGCGCCCGAGGGCACGAGCCTGTCGGTGATGGACGAGGCGATGCGCTCGATCGAGCGAGACTTGACGACGACGCCGGGCGTGCGCCTGATCCTCTCCGGCGTCGGCGGCTCGTTCCTCGGCGGCGTCAATCAGGGCTCGGTCTACGTCCGCATCGCGCCCCACGAGGAGCGCACGCTCTCGTTCACGCGCGTCTGGAACGAGTTGAAACGCGGCCACCCGCTCGAAGCCTTCCGCCACAACTACACGCAGCGCGACGTGATGCAGGAGGTGCGCCGCCGCCTGAAAAAATACTCCCCCTTCCGCGCCAGCGTCCGCAACGCGCAGACCATCAACCTCGGCGGCGGCGGCAACGACATCGACTTCTCGATCCGCGGGCCGGAGCTGCAGGCGCTCTACACCTACGCCGAGCAGCTCCGGCAGAAGACGCAGACGCAGCAGATTCCCGGCATCGTCGACGCCGACACGACCTTGAAGCTCGACAAGCCGGAGCTGAGGGTCGAGATCGACCGCGCGCGCGCCGCCGACCTCGGCGTGGACGCCGCCGACATCGCCAACGGCCTGCGCCTGATGGTCGGCGGCGACCAGAAGGTGACGCGCTACCACGACGCCCTCGTCAACGAGGACTACGACGTGCAGCTCCGCCTCTCCGAGCGCGACCGGCAGGACAAGGGCACCATCGCGCGCCTGCTCGTGCCCTCGTCGCGCGGCGGGCTCGTCTCGCTGAACAACCTCGTCACGATCAAGAGCGACGTGAGCCCTTCGCGCATCGACCGCCTCGACCGCCAGCGGCAGGTCTCGCTGCGCGGCAACGTCGCGCCCGGCTTCGCGCTCGCCGACCGCGTCGCCGCGCTGCGCGCCGAGGTCGCCGCGATGCGCCTGCCCGCCTCCTACACGACGACCATCTCCGGCAAGGGGCGCGAGCTGGAGAAGACCTTCTACGAGTTCATCTGGGCGTTCATGCTCTCGATCGCCTTCATGTACATCATCCTCGCGGCGCAGTTCGAGTCGGTCGTCCACCCCGTCACGATCCTGCTCAGCCTGCCGCTCGCCGTCCCCTTCGCGCTCTTCTCGCAGTGGATGCTGAACGACACGCTGAACCTCTACTCGGCGCTCGGCGTGCTGGTCCTGTTCGGCATCGTGAAGAAGAACTCGATCCTGCAGATCGACCACATGAACAACCTGCGCGCCGAAGGCTACGAGCGCTCGGAGGCGGTGATGCTCGCCAACCGCGACCGCCTCCGCCCCATCCTGATGACGACGCTGGCCCTCGTCGCCGGGATGCTCCCGCTCGCTTTGGGGACGGGCCCCGGCGCGGAAGAGCGGCGCTCCATCGCCGTCGTCGTCATCGGCGGGCAGACCCTGTCGCTGCTCCTGACGCTCGTCGCCACGCCCGTCTTCTACACGCTCTTCGACGATCTCACGTCGCGCGAGTCGTGGCGCGGCGCGGGCGCGCGCGCGCGAGCGATCACCGCGCGGCGGCGGCGCGGGCGCGCGGCTGAAGTTGACACGGGCGGTGTCGCGGTCGAAGATGACGCACTCGGAACGGAGTTCGACGTGGTCGAGCCGGAGCCCGAAGAGGTCGAGGTCGGCGCGAGCGGCGACTGAATCGTTATCTTCAACGCGAGTGGCCGAGAGAGTCGGTTCGCCACAGAAGGCGCAGAGAACACAGAGATCACACAGGGAAAACCTCCGTGCCCCCTCCGCGCCCCCCGCGCCCCCGTGGTGAAGTTTGACGGCCCGTCCCGAACATAACTAATGGCAGAGGTGCGACAGCAAGAGACGCTCGTCGGTCGCCCCGTCCCCCGCAAGGAGGGGCGGGGCAAGGTGACGGGCGCGGCGCGCTACATCGACGACCTCACGCTGCCCGGCATGCTCCACGGCGCGACCGTGCGCTCCGCAGTCCCGCGCGGTCGCATCAAAAGCGTCACGTTCGGAGAGGGCGTCGCGTGGGACGAGTTCACCGTCGTCACGGCCAAGGACATCCCCGGCGCGAACGCCGTCGCGCTGATCCTGCTCGACCAGCCCTACCTCGCCTCCGAGTTCGTCAACCACCCCGAAGAGCCGATAGTCCTGCTCGCGCACCCCGACAAGCACCTGGTCGAGCGAGCGCGCCGCGCCGTCCGCGTAGAGATCGAGCCCCTGCCGCCCGTCTTCACCATCGAAGAGTCCGCCGCGCGGAAGGAGATCGTCTGGGGCGAGGACAACACCTTCAAGTCGTACCTCGTCGAGAAGGGGGACGTGGACGAGGTCTGGTCGCGCGAGGACGTTCTCGTCGTCGAGGGCGAGTACCGCACGGGCGCGCAGGAGCAGTTATACATCGAGACGAACGGCGTCATCGCCGTCGCCAACGCCGCGGAGGGCGTGACGGTCTGGGGCTCGATGCAGTGCCCCTACTACGTCCACAAGGCGCTCATCAAACTCTTCGGTTTGCCGGAGGAGAAGGTTCGCGTCATCCAGACCGAGACGGGCGGCGGCTTCGGCGGCAAGGAGGAGTACCCCTCGATGATCGCGGGCCACGCCGCGCTCCTCGCGTGGAAGTCGGGCAGGCCCGTCAAAATTATTTACGACCGCGCCGAGGACATGGCGGCGACGACCAAGCGCCACCCGTCTCTGACGCGCCACCGCACCGCCGTCACACGCGACGGCAGGCTCGCCGCGCAGCAGATCGACTTCGTCATCGACGGCGGCGCGTACGCCACGCTCTCCGCGGTCGTCCTCTCGCGCGGCACGATCCACGCCGCCGGGCCCTACTCCTGCCCGAACGTCCGCATCAACGCGCGCGCCGTCGCCACCAACGCCCCGCCGCACGGCGCGTTCCGCGGCTTCGGAGCGCCGCAGTCGATCTTCGCGCTGGAGCGCCACATGGACAAGGTGGCGCGCGCCGTCGGCCTCAGCGCGAAAGAGTTTCGCCGCCGCAACTTCATCAACGAGGGCGAGACGACCGCGACCGAGCAGACGATACGCGAGCGCGTGGACATGTCGGGCCTGCTCGCGCGCGCCTTCGAGCTGTCGGGCTACGAGGGGAAGCGCGAGCGGTTCGCGCGCGAGAACGCCGCGGGCGCGAAGGTGAGACGCGGGATCGGCTTCGCCGCCTTCATGCACGGCGCGGGCTTCACCGGATCGGGCGAGGTCTTTTTGCAATCCGTCGTCGGCTGCGAGGCCGGCCCGGACGGGCGCGTCCGCGTCCTCGCCGCCTCGACCGAGATCGGGCAGGGCACGAACACCATCTTCGCGCAGATCGCGGCGCAGGCCCTGAGGCTCGACTACGACATGGTCGAGGTCTCGCAGCCCGACACGGCGTCTGTCCCGAACAGCGGGCCGACGGTCGCCTCGCGCACCTGCATGATCGTCGGCAAGCTCGTCGAGTCCGCCGCGCTCGGCCTGCGCCAGACCCTACAGGGCGCGGGGCTGCTCGGCGACGCTTACACGACGGAGGAGTGGCGCGAGGCGTGCCGCCGACACGCCGAGCGGCACGGCGCGCTCAGGAGCTTCAGCCAGTACAAGCCGCCGCCGAACGTCGTGTGGGACGAGGGCAGGTATCGCGGCGACGCCTACGGCGCGTTCGCGTGGGCGGTCTACGTCGCCGAGGTGTCGGTCGATCTCGTCACCTACGACGCGCGCGTCGAAGACTTCGTCGCGGTGCAGGAGGTGGGGCGCGTCATTCACCCGGTGCTGGCGGCGGGGCAGATCGAGGGCGGCGTGGCGCAGGGCGTCGGCTACGCGCTCTACGAGCGCGTGGCGTGGCGCGAGGGGCGCATGGCGAACTCGCAGATGACCAACTACATCATGCCGACCGCGATGGACGTGCCGCCCATCCGCGTCCACTTCGAGGAGACGCCCTACCCCTACGGGCCGGCGGGCGCGAAGGGCATCGGCGAGCTACCGATGGACGGCCCCGCGCCCGCCATCCTCAGCGCCGTCGAGCAGGCGACCGGCGTCGCCTTCACACACATCCCGCTCATGCCCGAAGACCTGATGCGGGCGTTGACGTAAACGATGAGCCGCGAACGAAATACTGATCTCACGCAAAGGCGCGAAGACGCTAAGAAGACCGCGAAGCTGCTTTGCGTCTTTGCGCCTTTGCGTGAGAAATTTTTAGTAGTGTGATGCGAGCGAGCGTGACTGAAGGGGCGGGCAAAGTGAGGATCGGCTGCACGGTCAACGGCGAGCCGCGCGCGTTCGAGGCGTACCCGATGGCGCGCCTGCTCGACGTGCTGCGCGAGGAGCTGAAACTCACCGGCACGAAGGAGGGCTGCGGCGAGGGCGAGTGCGGCGCGTGCTCCGTCCTCGTCGACGGCGCGCTCGTCAACAGTTGCCTCGTGCCCGCGCTTCAGGTCGAGGGCTCCGAGATCAGAACGATTGAGGGCGTCGCGAGCGGCACACAGCTCCACCGCGTGCAGGAGGCCTTCCTCGCGTGCGGCGGCGCGCAGTGCGGCATCTGCACGCCGGGGATGGTCATCGCCGCCCTGAGCCTGCTCGGGCGCAACCCGCAGCCGACCGACGCCGACATCCGCGCCGGGCTCGCCGGGAACCTCTGCCGCTGCACCGGCTACACCAAAATCTTCGAGTCGGTCGTGCGCGCCTGCGAGAAGACAAATGATGAACGATGAATGATGAATGAAAACCGGCGGCGCAAACTCTGAAGCAGACGAACGCGGCCCCGGTGACATAGGTCTCCCCGTTCATCGTTCACCGTTCACCCAGATGAGAGCCTACGTCCCCGACTACGAGCTGCGCGCGCCGCGAACTCTCGACGAGGCGCTCGGCGCGATGGCGCGCGAGCCCGGGGTGTGGCGGCCTTTCGCGGGCGGCACCGATCTGATGGTCTTGTTCGAGGCGGGCGCGCTCGCGCACAAAAAGTTCCTGAGCGTGTGGCGCTTGGAGGAATTGAAGGGCGTCGAGGTCACGAGTGATCACGTCACGCTCGGCGCGCTGACGACTTACACGGAGGTTCAGCGCCACGAAGTCTTGCAAAGAGAGTTTCCCGCGCTCTGCGCGGCGGCGCGCGAGACGGGCGGGTGGGCCATACAGAACCGCGGCACCGTCGGCGGCAACGTCGCCAACGCCTCGCCCGCGGCGGATTCGCCGCCCGCGCTCCTCGCCTACGGCGCGGAGATCGAACTCGTCTCTTCGGGCGGGGCGCGCCGGGTCAAGTACGAAGAGTTCCACACCGGGTACAAGCAGACCGCGATGCGCGCCGACGAGCTGATCTCGCGCGTGCGGCTGCCGCGCGCATCGGGCGATCTCCGCTCGTACTACCGCAAGGTCGGCACGCGGCGCGCGCAGGCGATCTCGAAGGTCTGTCTGGCGGCGACCGCCTCCGTGCGCGAGGGCCGCGCCGACGCGATCCGCGTCGCCGTGGGGAGCGTCGCGCCGACGGTCGTGCTCTGCGCGCGGACGGGAGAGCTGCTGCGCGGTCAGAAGATCGACGAAGGCTTGATCGCGGCGGCGCGCGAGACGCTGTCGCGCGAGATCGCGCCGATTGACGACATCCGCTCGACGGCGGAGTATCGCCTGCGGGTCGCCGCCAACCTGCTGGAAGAGTTTTTGACGAGCCTCAGATGAGCAGGCCCGAACTCGTCGCACGCGCCCGACGCGTCGTCCTGCCGGGCGAGATTCGCGCGGCGTCGGTTCACGTCCGCGGCGGTCGCATCATCGACGTGCGCGACTACGGGGACGCGCCGCGCGGCTGCGGGCTGTACGAGGCGGGCGACGGCGCGGTCCTGATGCCGGGGCTCGTAGACACGCACGTCCACGTCAACGAGCCGGGGCGCGGCGGCTGGGAGGGCTTCGAGACGGCGACGCGGGCCGCGGCGGCGGGCGGCACGACGACGATTGTGGAGATGCCGCTCAACAGCATCCCGGCGACGACCTCGCGCGCCGGCTTCGAGACGAAGCTCGCGGCGGCGGCGGGCAAGTGCGCGGTCGATGTCGCCTTCTGGGGCGGCGTCGTGCCGGGCAACGCGGCGGAGCTTGCGCCGATGACGGGGGCGGGCGTCGTCGGCTTCAAGTGCTTCCTCGTCGATTCGGGCGTCGCGGAGTTCCGGTGCGTCTCGGAAGAAGATTTGCGCGGAGCGTTGACGGAACTCGCGCGGCTCGACGCCGTGCTCATCGCGCACGCCGAGCTGGCCGCGCCGATTGAAGAGGCGGCGCGCACTTCGGAGGCGCGCGGCGATCCGCGCGCTTACGCGACGTTCCTCGCGTCGCGCCCACGCGCGGCGGAAGACGCGGCGGTCGAGCTGCTCGTCCGCCTGAGTCGTGAGACGGGCGCGCGCGTGCACGTCGTACATCATTCGTCGGCGGACGCGCTGCCCGCCCTGCGCGCGGCGAAGGGCGCGGGCGTGAGGATCACGGCGGAGACGTGCCCGCACTACCTCGCGCTCGCGGCGGAGGAGATCGCCGACGGCGCGACCGAGTTCAAGTGCTGCCCCCCGATCCGCGAGCGCGAGAACGGCGAGAGACTGTGGGCGGCGCTCGGAGAGGGCTTGATCGAGATGATCGTCTCGGATCACTCTCCGTGCCCGCCGGAGATGAAGCGGCGCGCGGAGGGCGACTTTTTGCGAGCGTGGGGCGGCATCAGCTCTTTGCAACTGCGCCTGCCGGTCGTCTGGACCGAGGCGCGCCGGCGCGGCTTCGGCTTCGGGCGTCTGGCCGGGTGGCTCGCGCAGTCTCCCGCGCGACTCGCCGGTCTCGAAGATCGCAAGGGCGCGATCCGCGTCGGCGCGGACGCAGACCTCGTCGTCTGGAACCCCGAAGAGACGTTTCGCGTCGAGCCGTCGGCGCTCGAACACCGGCACAAGCTGACGCCTTACGCGGGGCGCGAGCTGAGCGGCGTGGTCGAGGCGACGTTCCTGCGCGGCGAAAAGATTTACGAGCGCGGCGCGTTCGCCGCAGGGCCGAAGGGAAAATTCTTGCTGCGGGGGCGTTGAGTGGTGCCCTCGTTACGACTTTCCTCCGTGCCCCCTCCGTGATCTCTGTGACTCCGTGGTGAGTGCTTCCGAGCCGTACTTCACCACGGAGTCACAGAGATCACAGAGAGCGCACGGAGTAAAAATCTAATCAGGGTGCCACCGGGCGTTGAATAAATTTGACTGACTTTACTGAACTCATCGATCTCGCTTCCGAACGACTCGGCGGCGCGGTGCTCTACGCGAACGACGATTTTTTCGCGCCGAAGGAGAATCTGTTGAAGGCGGGCGCGCCCGTCTGGCGCGAGGGCCTCTACACGGATCGCGGCAAGTGGATGGACGGCTGGGAGTCGCGCCGCCGCCGCACGCCGGGCTTCGACTGGTGCGTCGTCCGCCTCGGCCTGCCGGGCCGCGTCCGCGGCGTCGTCGTCGACACGTCTTTCTTCCGCGGCAACTACCCGGAGCAGTGCTCCCTCGAAGCCTGCGCCGTCGAGGGCCAGCCGGCGGTCGAAGAGTTGACCGCAGAGTCGAACCGCTGGGCGAAGATTCTCGCGCGCTCGCCGCTCAAAGGCGACTCGCAAAACTCTTTCGGCGTGCGGGGTGACGACCGCTTCACGCACCTGCGCTTCAAGATTTACCCGGACGGCGGCGTCGCGCGCCTCAGGGTTTACGGCGAGGTGGCCCCCGACTGGCCGCGCATCGCGGGGCGCGGCGGCGAGGTCGATCTCGCCGCGGTCGAGCACGGCGGCCTTGTGCTGGCGTGCAGCGACATGTTCTTCGGCCACCGCCATAACCTGATCATGCCCGGTCGCGCCGCCGACATGAGCGACGGGTGGGAGACGAAGCGGCGTCGCGGCGCGGGCCACGACTGGGCGGTCGTCAAGCTCGGCGCGCGCGCCCGCGCGATCAGGCGGGTCGAAGTTGACACCTCGCACTTCAAAGGCAACTACCCCGACGCCTGTTCTCTCGAAGCGTGCGATCTCGCCGCGGGCGCGGCGGGCGTTGACGACTGGTCGTCGCTCGCGTGGCGCAGGGTCTTGCCGCGCACGAAGCTTCAGGCGCACACGCGCCACGTCTTCGAGGAAGAGATCAAGCGCGCGGGGGCGACGCACCTGCGCTTCAACATCTACCCCGACGGCGGCGTCAGCCGCCTGCGCGTCTACTGCGAGCCCGACGCGGGCGCGCGATGAAGTTTGATCGTCATCCCGCCGGGCGGTCGGCCAGAGGTTGAATGGTGGAAGAGGGGATCGAACGTCTGAACAGTCTCACGCACGACGAGGCCGAGGCGGAGTTCTTGCAGTGCTGCGGCTCGACGGCGTGGGCGTGCGGGATGTCCGCGCGCAGGCCCTTCGGCGGCGCGGACGAGCTGATGCGCGCGGCGGAAGAGGCTTGGGGCGCGCTCGACGACGAGGACTGGCTCGAAGCCTTCAGCCGCCACCCGCGGATCGGCGAGAGCAAGAGTGCGACGGGGCAGACGGCGACTGAGAAGGAGTGGTCTCGGCGAGAGCAGTCGGGCGCGGGCGCGGCGGGCGGCGCGGCGCGGCGCGAGCTTGACGATCTCAACCGCGCCTACGCCGAGAAGTTCGGGCACATCTTCATCGTCTGCGCGGCGGGCAAGTCGTCCGGCGAGATACTCGCGGCCTTGAGGGCGCGCCTGCAAAACGATCCCGCCTCCGAGATGGCGAACGCGGCGCGGGAGCAGAGGCTGATCACGAAACTCCGTCTGGGGAAACTTCTCGGCGCATGAGCCGCATCACCACGCACGTCCTCGACACCTCGCGCGGGCGACCGGCGGCGGGCGTCGCCGTCGCGCTCGAACGCGAGACCGGGGGCGGCTGGGCGGCAGCCGGTCGCGGCGCGACCGACGCCGACGGTCGCCTGAAGAGTTTGACGGTCGCGGAAGTCGAAGCCGGGACGTACCGGCTGACGTTCGAGACGGGCGCGTACTTCGCCGCGCTCGGCGTCGAGAGTTTTTACCCGCGCGTCGCCGTCATCTTCTCGGTCGGCGCGGGCGAGCATTACCACGTCCCGCTCCTCGTCAACCCGTTCGGCTATTCCACCTACCGCGGGAGCTAAGCGCGTGAAACTGAGTCCGAATTTGAGCGAATGGCTGAACCTGCTCGTGCGCTGGTTCCACGTCTTCGCCGGCATACTCTGGATCGGCACGACCTACTACTTCACGTGGCTCGACGCGCGGCTCTCGGAAGCCGAGCGCGGATCGGGAGAGGCGGCGCAGGTCTGGATGGTGCACAGCGGCGGCTTCTACGTCGTCGATAAGCGGAAGCAGCCGGGCGACGCGCCGCTCCACTGGTTCCGGTGGGAGGCCGCGCTGACGTGGCTGAGCGGATTCGCCCTGCTCGTCCTCGTCTACTACCTCGGCGGCGCGCTGACCGACCCGGACGTGGCGACGAACGCGACCGGCGTCTGGGTCTCTCTGGGCGCGCTCGTGGCCGGGTGGGTCGTCTACGACCTGCTCTCGCACACGCCGCTCGGCAAAAACGACTTGGCCTTCGCGGCGGTCGCCTACGCGCTCGTCGTCGCCGCCTCTTACGGGCTCTCGCGCGTGCTGAGCGGGCGCGCGACCTACATCCAGATCGGCGCGACGTTCGGCACGATCATGGCGGCGAACGTGTGGATGCGGATTTTGCCGGCGCAGCGCAAGATGATCGCGGCGACGAGCCGGGGCGAGAAGCCGGACGCGAAGCTCGGCGCGCGGGCGAAGCAGCGCTCGAAGCACAACACGTTCATGGTCGTGCCCCTCGTCTTCACCATGATCAGCAACCACTTCCCGTCGGCGACTTACGGCAGGAATGATAACTGGCTCATCCTCTCCATCCTGATCCTCGTCGGCTGGATCGCCGCGAAGTTCGTGCGCAGGGCGTGAGGGGAATGATGAAGTATGAAGTATGAGCGATGAAGTTAAGGCAATCCGTCTTCACTTCATCGCCCATCATTCATACTTCACCGTTCATCGTTCATACTTCATCGTTCGTCACTACGCCGTCCGTACTACGCCGTCCGTTCGAGCGCGGCGCGATCCCAGTGGGCAAGGTCGGCGCCCGCGTCGTAGGTGCTCTGCAAAAACTCTGCGAGCGCGGCGGCGGGCGACGCGGCGGCTCGCACGTCCTCGTAGCGCAGGAAAAATTCCGACATCTCCGTGCTGTAGAAAGCGGCGGCGGGCCGCACGCGCGCCTCCTTGAGCCCCGGCGGCTCCGGCGCGGCGTAGGCGTAGTAGGCCGCGTGCGGGAAGGCCGCGCCGCCCGGCCAGAAGCCGTGGCTGATGACCTCGTGCGAGTAAGCCTCGCGCGTGACGGCGTCGGCCCCTTCGCGCTCCGGCGCGCGCCGCCCCGAGAAGCGCGTGACCGCCAAGTCGAAGCTGCCCCAGAAGAAGTGGACGGGGCTGCACTTGCCGACGAAGCCCGCGCGAAACTCCTCGAACACGCGCGCCGACCACGCGAGCGCACGCCAGAAGCGGTTGGCGTGTTCGGGATCGTATGAGGCGTGTTGAGTGTCCTGCTCGAACGGGACGGGGTCTGGCACCTCGACGGGCGTCGTCCAGATTTTCACCCCGACGCCGAGCCCCGCGAGCCGCCGCATGACCTCGGCGTAGAAGTCCGCGACCGTGCGCGGGGCGAGCGCGAGCGCGTCCGTCTGGCCGTCGCTCGTCTGGAAGAGGAGCCGGTGATCGACGAAGTCGAAGTCGATCTGGAAGGCGCGCTCCCCGTGGGGCATCGCCCGCGTGGTCAGGCCGCGCGCCGTGAGGTAGAGCGGGACGTTCCACCAGTGGTTGACGAGGGGCGTCTGCGCGAGCCGGACTTTGCCGACGACCTGCGTCCACATGTGCAGCGTCTCGCACGTCTCGCGCCACTCGTCGAACGGCAGCGCGGGTAGCGTTTCAGGACTCATCTACGTTCTCCCGGTGTGTTGGCGGCGGCGTTCGCCTTCGGTCTTCAGTCTTCCGGCGCGAGGGCGCGCGCGACCTCGGCGTGGGCCATGACGATGGCCGGATCGCGCTGGAGCGCGGCGCGGTATTTTTCGGCGAACTCGGTCGCGTCCGCCGCGGCGGGCGAGACGAGCGCGCGCGCCTGCGCGACGACGGAGCGCGCGTCCGCTTCGGTCGCGGGCTCTTCCTTGGCGTCGAGCATCTCGTCCGCGGCCACGATCAACTCCGAGACGCGGCGCAGCCACGCGAAGCGCGCGTCGTTGATGACGAGTTGCAGCATCTCGCCCGCCGCGACGCGCCCGTGCTCGCGCTCGTAGGCCCCGCGCTCGCCGTCGAGCAGCAGCTTGTGCAGGCGCAGCAGCCCGCCGCGCAGCGCGCGCAGACGCGCGCGCGTCCTCTCGCTCAAGGGTTCGACATCCATTTCGGCTCCCCCGTCCCGGAGCGGCGCGGCTACCCCGCAGCGCCCGCGCCCGAGCGGCTCTTGAGAATCTTGACGAAGGAGCCGGAACGCAGCTCCGCGGGCGTGAGGCCGGAGAGGCGCGTCGCCTCGTCTTCGGTGATCGCGCCGCAGTTGGTGGCGCGCAGGAAGTAGTTTAGGAGACCCTGCCCGGTCGCCGCGTCGTCGAACACGTCGCCGACGAGCGTCGCCTTGGCCGCCTTCTCGACGAAGTTGCGCAGGCGCTCCGAGGCGGCGTCGAGGCTTTCGAGGAAGAAGGAGTAGACGGCGGCGTAGCGCGTCGGGAGTTGCGCCGGGTGCAGGTCCCAGCCCTGATAGAAGCCGGTCGCGAGCGAGTGGCGCACGTGCGTGAAGTGTACGCGCCACGCGCGGTGGACGCTCCTCAAGTTCTCGTCGATCTGCTCGGGCGTGAGCCGCCCGCCCTCGGCGGCGCGGTGCGGGGCGACGGGCATGATGTTGGTCGCGCCGTCGGAGAGCCAGACGCCCGTGCCGCTGAAGGCGACCTGCATCACGTGCTTGGCGAAGTCGCACGCGGGGTGGAGCATGTGCTGGTGCGCGGCGGTGATCTGGCAGGCGGCGGTGTAGTCGTAGGTGCCGAAGTGGGCCGCGGTGCAGCGGCCGCGCGCGGCGCGCAGCAGGAGCGGCAGGCCGATCTCTCCGCGCGAGTTGATGATCGACTGCGTGGTCTCGATCATCAGCTCGAACTTGAGAGAGCCCGCGGCGAGGCCGAGCGCGGGCTCGACCGCGTCGTAGAAGTCGGCGAGCGCCGCGACCTGTTCGGGCGCGGTGATCTTCGGGAGCGTGACGACGAAGTTCGGCGGGAGGCGACCGCCCGCGCGCTCGACGAGCGCCGAGAGGAAGATGTCGAGCGTGCGGAAGCTGCGCGCCGCCAGCTCTTCCGTGAAGGGCTTGATGCGGATGCCGACGAAGGGCGGGAGCGTGCCGTCCGCGAGGCCCCTCGCCACCTCGGCGGCGGCTGACTCGGCGTGCGCGTCCTCCTCCGCGTCGGGCCGGTTGCCGTAGCCGTCCTCGAAGTCGATGCGGAAATCCTCGACCGGCTCGCGCCTGAGTTTTTCGGCGACGCGCTCGTAGACCGTTTCGGCGAGCGGCCCCGATGATCGCTGCGCCGAAGTCTCGGCGGCGTCCCCGGCGTCGAACATCCCCGTGGCGCGCGCGAGCGACGTGGCGTCGGGCGCGAACTGTTCGAGCGAGCGGCGCGCGAGCGAGCCGAGGCGCGCGGCGGTGTCGGCTTTGAAGAGGTGCGCGCCGCCGTAGACGGTGTGGACGGGCTGGCGGCGGGCCGACTCGCCGGGGTAGGCGGCAGCCGTGTCGCGGTTGGCGCGGCTCAGCGCGTCGTTGATCGGCTTCATCGCGTCTGCGGGAATGACTGTCCTCATGCTGCTCCTTCGGGCGCGCGCGGGGTCGGGCGATGTCCGTGGTTTTCGCGGGCCCGGACATTGTAGTCGAGTCGGGGCGCGTTTGTGCAGCGCGGGGAGTGTTGTGGCCCGGTTAAAGAATACTAAGACTCACCACAGAGACACAGAGGACAGTGAGCGGCGGGCGGCGCGGCCTTGACGAGGCGCGCGGCGGACGGCGAAGGGCGCGCGAGTCCGAACAGACTCGCGCGCCCTTCGTTCGTTAGCGCCGCCGCTTACTGGAAGACCTGCTCGACGGGGACGACGCGGACGTTCTCCGGCTTCACGTCAATCGGGTAGGTCTGGATCACCTTGTCCTCGTCCATGATCTGCTGCGGCTTGGGCGAGTTGTAGGTGATGGGCGAGGGCTTGTTCG
>DASVQC010000082.1:0-96532 GCA_036389335.1 Pyrinomonadaceae bacterium
AAGAACTCAGTCTTCCTCTGCGCCCCCTCCCGCTTGCCTCTGCCCCCCTGCGCTGAATCTCTCGCCCGCCACACACCGGGTCGAGCCGTACTGCCGCCGGAATTATTCCCGGAAAGCGGATCGGGCTGACGCCCCCCCCCCGGACGCCAGCCCGATCTTCCACCCCCACTTGCCCGGAGGAATTTTTTCCCGACGCGCCCCCTAAGCGCGACGGCGTCTGCGCGCCGCGCCGACCGCGCCCGCGAGCCCCGTGCCGAGCAGCAGGACGGACGCCGGTTCGGGCGTCGCCGCGGCGGTCTGCTGCGACGCCGCCGAGACCGTGCCGGTCAGCGCCCTCGTGAAGTTCGGCGTGATGCCGTTCACGTCGTTGACGGTCAGCGTGAACGCGCCGGTCGAGCCGTCGGCCATCGTGTAGGTGAAGGTCTGGACGGGGTTGTCGAACTTGACGTTGATGCTGTAGCTATCGACGAGCGGCGTGTTGACGACCGTGCCGGTCAGCGTCGCCGTGAACGTCGCCGTCTGCCCGCCCACGAGGCCGGTCGGGGCGTCGAAGGTGATGACGAGCGTGAAGTGGCTGCCGGTGTAAGAGTCGAGCGTCGGATCGGCGGGCGGCGTGAGGAAGAACGATCCGAGCGCGAGCGTCGCGGAGCCGCCCGCGGTCGTCTGGTTGAACGCGCCCGTGTTGAAGGTCAAGTCCATCAGGGACGAGCCCGTGTTCGTGCCGAGCGCGTCGGCGAAGCCGCCGGCGGTCGAGCCCGCGAGCGTCACCTCGTCGGCGCGCGCCGACGGCGCGAACGCGAGCGTCAGGCAGCAGAAGCCGAGCGCGGCGAGCAAGCTCTTCGCCTTCCGCCCCGCGAAGTTTGGCTTGGAAGTTTTCATGTCTTTAACACCTGTCGGGTTCGGGGTTCGTCGCGTGCGGCGCGCGCCGTTCGGCGCTTCACGCGGCGCGCAGGTTTTTGTAAGCCGCGACCGCGTTCATTTCCGCGAGGCGGCTCTCGGCGAAGAGTCGCAGCGCGAGCGGCATCTCGGGCGCGGGCGTCGCCGCGCGGGGTTCGACCGAGCGCGCGAGGAGCCGCGACTCCGCGCCGCAGAAGTCGCACGAGCGCAGGTGCGCGGCGGCGGCCAAGCCGGGGAGCGGCGGGAGCGCGCCCGCGCCGTGCGCGCAGAGCACTTCCGACGAAGGGCAGTCGTGACGTTTGCCGAAGCGGGGCATCATCTTTCTCCTTGGCCGTCCGGGCCATCTCCGGTCGGGGCGCTGGCCGTTTCCGCGGGCGCGGCGGGGCAACGTGCCGCGCCCACGAAATCACGCGACGACACTTACGCGGCGTCCGCCCCGGCGGCCCTGCGGCGCTTGCGCGCGACGGAGGCCACGCCCGCGAGCCCCGTGCCGAAGAGGAGCATCGTCGCGGGCTCGGGCGTCGCGGCGGTCGGAGCCTGCGCCGTGAAGCGGAAATTGTCAATATCGGGCTGGCCGCCGGAGAGCGTCGAGATGGCGATGGACGCGATGTCAGCCGGTATGTCGTTGACGCCGAAGAAGAGGAAGCTGGTGAAGCTCGGGTTGGGCGTCAGGAAAGTGTAAGTCATGTTGTTCACGTCCGTCACGGTGACGGTGTAAGCCCCGGCTGACGCGCCCATCACCTGCGTGCCGTTGCTCGCCTTGATGTCGAAGCCGAACGAGGTGACGTGCGAGCCGGGATCGAACGTGATGCTCAGCGTGTTCACGTTGAAGACGTCGCCGCTCGTGACGTTGACGGTGAGCGCGTTGTTGCCGACGGCGATGCCGTTCTGCCCGACGCCCGTGCCGGTGCCGGCGATGACGCCGACGCCGTTGTTCGGTCCCGCGGGGCCCGCGAAGTTGAAACTCACGGGCATGCCGAGGACGGTGACGGACGTGCCGTAGCCCGCGCCGTTCGGGTTGTTGACGGTGAAGCCGGACTGGAAATCGACGAGCGCGGTCGCGTTGGACAACGACGCATCGGCGACCACGAGGGGCGCGGCTTTCGCGTTGGTGGCGGCGAGGCTGAGTGCGAAGAGGGCTGCTGCGGCCAGAGCCGGTTTGCTGAAGCGGAACATTTTCTTATCTCCTTGGTTCGGCGCGATGCGCTCTCGTTAAGGGGCTAACGCCTCGGTCTGGGACGCCTTCAAAGACTTTGACTCGCGTCTTCGCTCCCGCGACCTTCACAATGCGCACAGGTTATGCGCCGGGCTTGAGGAATCCTTGAGGAATACTTGAGGCGGTCGCGCCGGGCGGGAAAGATGTTAAATCGGGTGGTGTCCTAAATTGATCTCTACTCTGTGCCGCCTCCGTGAACTCCGTGCCTCTGTGGTGAGTGCTTCTGGCTCTTACCTCACCACAGAGACACAGAGGGCACGGAGGGCGCGCAGAGGAAGGCTGAAACGAGGACACTACCAAGCGGCGTGAGGTGCGGCGAGCCCGACCGTGAGAAAAGGCGCGAGCCGCCGGACGTCCCCCAACGTCCGGCGGCTCGCGTGCGTGGGCGGCGACGGCTGACACCCCCCTTATGCTGACGCGCATCAGTGGCAGGCGTCGCCTGAGACGGTCGCGGAAACGCCTTCTCGATTCCCACCCTGTGGCTCCGAGCCGGTGCCGAAAGTGGAGGAACGGCGTTCGTTGAAGTCTCTGCCCACGCAAACCTCGATTGCCTGCGAGGCGCGGGCGACTGGAGTCGCCCGCTTGATGTGTGCATACTACGGAACAGACTTGAGGAAAACTTGAGCCGCGCGCCCGCACGGATTTTTGGCCCGACCCCTGTGGGCCGCGCCTTCGCCGCGGCCCACACGATATAGTGCTTCGCCTGCACCATCTCGGTCGGCGCGAGGCGCGTGAACGCCATTTTTAGCGGGGAAAGTGGCAATCTCTCCCCCGCAATCTATTCGCAACGTGCGGGCACGCCCCTTGCTCCGCACCCCGATCACCCAGACGGAAAATTACCTCGCAAAGAATTTCTCTCCGGGTGAAGAGAAAATTTTTCCCGAGACCGGCTCGCCGACTCGCCTCCCCGGCGGGCGGCGGCGGAGTCACCGTCCCGCCCGGTCATAAACAGTAAGGAGCGTCCCATGCGCTACAGAACTCTGCTCACGTCCACCTTCTCTCTCTTGCTTCTACTCACGACCGCTCAGCTCTGCTCCGTGGCCGCCTTCGCCGCCGACGACGACACCGTCGCCGACGACGACTACGGCTACGAGGAGACGGCGCGCGTGGCGCGCGTCAGCCTGCTCGCGGGCGACGTGAGCCTGCGCCGCTCCGGCTCCGACAAGTGGGAGCGGGCCGCCCTGAACACGCCGCTCGTCGAGGGCGACCGGCTCGCCACGGGCGCGGGCGCGCGCGTCGAGATTCAGATCGACGCGCGCAACTTCGTCCGCCTCGGCGAGTACGCCACGCTCGACATCGTCACGCTCCGCGGCGAAGGCGTCGCGCTGAGCCTGCCCGAAGGCACGGCCACCTTGAGGCTCGCGCGCTTCGAGAAAGATCGCGAGTACTTCGAGATCGACGCGCCCGCCACCACCGTCGCCGCGCAGGAGAAGGGCCTCTACCGCCTCGACGTCGACCGCGACGGCAGGGTGCGCGTCTCCGTGCGCGAGGGGGGCCGCGCGCGGCTCTACTCGGAAAGCTCCGGCTTCACCCTGCGCGACGGACGCGCCGCCGAGACGGTCTTCCGCGACGGCTCGACCGAGGCCGACTGGGAGTTCTCCGAGGTGCGCGCCTTCGACAGTTGGGACACGTGGGTGGACGAGCGCGAGCGGTACCTGCTCGCGCGCCTGCGCTACGACGACCGCGAGCGTTACTACGACCCGCAGGTCTTCGGCGGCGAAGAGCTCGACGCCTACGGCGACTGGGTGCAGACGCGCGACTACGGCTACGTCTGGCGTCCGCGCGCCACCGTCGTCAACAACTATTACGACTGGGCCCCCTACCGCTACGGCCACTGGGACTGGTGCCCGCCTTACGGCTGGACGTGGGTCGGCGACGAGCCGTGGGGCTGGGCCCCTTACCACTACGGTCGCTGGGTCTACGTGGACAACTACTGGGGCTGGGCCCCGCGCGGCTACTACGGCTACAACCACCGCAGTTGGTGGCGGCCCGCGCTCGTCGCCTTCGTCAACCTCCACCTCTCGTTCGGCGATAGCGTCTGCTGGTACCCGCTCCCCTACCACCACTCCGATCCGCATTCTAACTTCTGGCGTCGCGCGCGCGACCACAACCGGATCGACGAGCGCAGGCGCGCCGAGCTGGCGAGCCTCAAGCACCTGAACCCGATCTACACGCACGCCGTCTCCGGCCTGCCCGCGCGCGACTTCGGCAAGGGCAACGTCCGCCCGCGTCCCACCGACTCGACCGACTCGAAGCTCGCGCTCTTGACCGATCCCGTGCGCGGTCGTCTCCCCGTCCGGCCCGTCGAGGGCGAGGGCGGGGCGGCGAACCTGCGCGACCGCCTGAGCGAGAGCAAGCGCGCCGCCATCGCCGCGCGCGATGGCGGCGCGGCGGGCGTCCCGACGCTGCGGGTCGCCGAGCGACCGACCGGCGCGTCCTCGCGCAAGCCCGGCGTCGCGCTCGACGAGACGCTGCGCCGCACGCGCATCCGCGGCGACCGCGAGCCCGTCATCTCCAACGGCTCGAAAGGCGACCCGTTCAAGGGCCCGAAGGGCGGCTCGATCAAAGACCCGAACGGCGGCGACCCCGCGCGCCGCACGAGCGACGGCAACGTCGACGGCAACACGCGCGGCACGGGCGCGGTCGCCCGGCCCGCGCGACCGATCCGCGTGCCCGACTTAAGCAACCCGAACGACGCGCGCGGCGAGAAGAACCGCGACGGCGATCCGAAGCACGCCGCACGGCCCGTCGGCCAGACGCCCGACCCCGACGACGCACGCCCGCGCGAGGGCGTCGGCGCGGGCGAGATGGAGCGCAGGACGAAGCCCGCCGAACGCGACCGGCACGACGGCGAGAGAAGGTCTTCGCCCTACGAGCGGCCCGCGCAGCCCGACGCGCGCGAGGCGCGGCCCGCGATGCCGGAGCGCAGCCGCGAGCGCCCCGACTACAACAACAAGCCCTCGCCCGTCGAGCGCAGAGAGCCGCCCGCCGAGCGCAGAGAGCCCGAGCGCCGCACGGAGCCCGCGCCGCGCTACGAGCGGCCCGACCCGCCGCGCCACGAAGAGCGGCCCGCGCCGCAGCGCGAGGAGCGTCCGTCGCCGCCCCCGCCGCGCGAAGAGCGCCACTCGTCGCCGCCCCCGCAGCGCGAGGAGAGGTCGCCCCCGCCGTCGAAGACCGAGCCCGCGCGCGAGTCCCCGAAGCCGACGCGTGATCGCCCGCCGGTCATGAACTGAGTCGGCGCGCTTCGCGTGTGGCCGTCGTCGGGCCGCGACGGCGGGACGGCGACTCACCGCAGAGGCGCAGGGGGACGCGGAGGGCGCGCAGGGAAGAGAGGGTCTCCCTCTGTGCCCCCCCCGCGCCCTCTGCTCCCCTGCGGTGGATGACCTACGAGAGACTGAAGGGACAGTTCTGAAAGCCGTGAGCTGTAAAAGCCGTGAACGGTAAACCGTGACGGGTGACAAGGAAGAACAAGTCTTTCTTGTCACCCGTTACCTGTCACCCGTCACGGCTTTAATGTGTTTCTCTTACAGTTTCAGACGGAAGAAGCCGGGGCGCGTGCTCGCATCGCACGCGCCCCGGCTTCTTGGCGTGACGTCGTACCGCCGACTACTGCCGGACGTTGGGGCCGAAGCGGAGGAAGTACTCGTCCGAGTTGAGGAAGCCGTTGACCATGTCGCGCGGGTTGGCGCTCGTGGGCGGGTTGATCGTGTTGAGCCACGCGGTGTAGCCGCCCGGCTCCGGCGTGCGGCGCAGGTAGCCGTAGTACTGCATGGCGACGAAGGCGTGGTTGGTCTGGACGGCGTTGACCTCGCCGCTCTCGACGATGATGCGCAGGACTTCGGCGCGCGTCTTCGTCCCGGCGTCGAGCGCGGCGACGAGCGAGTTGCGCGTCTGGCCGGAGACCGGATCGGGGCTCGCGAGAGACGCCCCGACGTTCGCGAGCAGTTCGTCGACGAACTGCGCGTTCGACTTCGCGCCGTAGCGCGCGACGAAGGCCGGGCGCGTCACCCAGTCCTCGGCGAAGTTGAAGGTCTTGTCCACCCGCTCCTCGGTCGAGGAGCCGGTGATGCGCCTCATGTCGGAGACGATCTCGTCGTACTGCGGCACGAAGTTCGGCGTCGCCTGCGAGCCGAAGGAGACTTTGTAGTAGAGGAAGACGAAGAAGCCCTTGACCCTGAACTCGTCCGAGCCGAAGAAGGCGGACGAGACCTTGATGCGGTCGCAGTTGGCCGACGGGTCGTTGTTGGGCCGGTTGAAGGGGTTCGGGCAGCCGTTGATGACCGCCGACCACGGCTCGCCCGGCTCCGGCTCTCTGGAGAGGAAGTCGAGGTACTGCATCCGGATGAAGAGCGGCGTCTGGTTGATCGGGTTGAACGCCGACTGCACGGTGTCGTCGTCGACGATGGTGACGGTGGCGGTCTGCTGCGAGCCGGCGGCCGCGCCCTGCGGGTTCTGCAAGGCGATCTGGAACGACTCGTTGCCCTCGACGTGCGTGTCGTTGATGAGCGGGATGGTGAACGTCTTGACGGTCTGGCCGATGTCGAAGGTCAGCGTGTCGAGGTTCGTCGAGTAGTCGCAGCGCGCGAGGGCCTTGCCGCGCTGCGCCGCCGGGGTGTCGGCGGGGTTGCACGGGATGGCCGTGAGGTCGTCGACGGTGCGGTACTCGACCGTCGCCGCGCCCGCCGAGTCGCCGATGCGCACGACCGTGATCGTGATCGACTTCGTCGCGTCGCCCTCGTTGACCGAGTAGGTCGCGTTGCTGAACTGCACCTGCGGCGTCGTCGCCGCCGCGGTCTGCGTCACGACGTAGGTTTTCGTGCCGACGACTATCGAGCCGGTGCGCGTCGCCGAGGTCGGGTTGGCGGCGACGGTGTAGCGCACGCGCCCCGTGCCCGCCGTCGCCGCGGTCGGCGAGTTGATCGTGATCCACGGCGTCGTCGTCGTTGCCGTCCACGAGCAAGACCCGGCGGGGAAGACGGTGAAGCGGCCCGTGCCGCCGCCCTGCGTGAAGGGCTGGACGGGCGGGTAGATCGTCACGTCGCAGGCGGGGGTGCCCGCGCCCTGCGTGACGGTGAAGGTCTGAGTGCCGACGGTGATCGTGCCCGCGCGCTGCGCGCCGGTGTTGGCCGCCACCGTGTAGGTGAGCGTGCCCGCGCCCGCGCCGTCGACGGTCGCCGCGGGCGACGTGATGAAGGCGGCGTTGCTCGCGACGGACGGGGCGGCGCAGCCCGCCTGCGTCGTGAAGTTGTCGGTGAAGGTGCCGCCGCCCGCGCCGACCGTGCGGCCCGCGGCGGTGAGCGCGTAGGTGCAGGCCGCCTGCCCGCCCGTCAGCGTGAGCGTGTAAGGGCCCGTCAAGCCGATGACGGACGAGTTGGCGTAGATCGTGTAGGTGCCGCTCACGGGCAGCACGCCGGTGAACGTCGGCTTGTCGGACGACGGGATGTGGGCGTTGGCGCCGCCGCCGTGATTGTCGTCGAACGCGAGTTCCGACCCGCCCGGCGCGAGCAGGAAGAGGTAAGTGTCGAAGGCCGACGAGGTCATCGTGATGCTGACGTTCTGCCCCGCCGTGCCGTTGAAGGTGTAGGTGTCGATGAAGGAGCCGTCGGCGGGCAGGCGGCAGTCGGTCGTCGCGAGATCGCCGTTGACGGGCGTGCCGGGCGTGATCGCGGTCGCGGGGCAACTGCTCGCGCCGAGTTCCAGAAAGATCGTGTAGCTGCCCGTGGCCGAGGCGGCGAGGGAGTTGGCGACGACGCGGTAGGTGCCCGTCTGCGGCAGCCGCGCGAGCACGCCGCCGCCGCCCGCCGGGATGCGCGCGTTGGTGCCGCCCGCGCCGTTGTCGTTGCGCGCCAACTCGTCGCCGTCGGGGCCGACGAGGAAGAGGAAGTTGTCGAACGCCGAGCTCATCGCGACGGCGACCTGCTGCCCCGCCGTGCCGTTGAAGGTGAACACGTCGATGAACGAGCCGTCGTCGAGCGAGCAGTCGGTGGTGGCGAGCGTGCCCGTGGCCGTCACGACGCTGCCCGCGGAGGGCGTCATCTGAACCAGCGTGGGCGTGCAGACCGGGCGGCTCACGACGCTGAGCGTGTAGCTGCCGGTCTGGCCGGAGGCGAAGGAGTTGGCGATGATGGTGTAGGTTCCGGTCGTCGGGAGCGTGATGGAGATGCGCGCGTCGGTTCCCTTGACCCCGTTGCCGGTGTCGTCGTCCTGAATGGTGTTGTCGCTGAGGGCCGTCTCGCCGGGCTGCATCAGGTAGAGGTAGGCGTCGACCTGTGACGAGGCCATCGTGATGTTGACCTGCTGCCCGGCGGTGCCGCTGAAGGTGTAGGCGTCGAAGAAGGAGCCGTCGCCGAGCGTGCAGTCGCCCGTGGCCAGCGTGCCGTTGACCGTCTGGTTGGCGGCGATGGTGGAGTCGGGGTTGGCGCAGCCGAGCGCCAGCGGGGCGACTTCGCCGCCCGCGCCCGCAGCCCACTTCGCGCCGCCTTCCTTGACCTTCGCGCGGCTCGCCCCGGCGGGCGAGACCTTCGCCGAGCCCGCGACCGTGCCGGGCAGCAGCTTGGACGGCCCGCCCGACTTCTGCTGCGCCGACGCGCCCGGCAGGAGCCCCGCGACCACGACGAGGGCGCACGCGACGGCGAGCGCCAGCACTCTCACGACCGAACCCCCGGCGGTCTTCCCGCCGAACTTCACAGACTTCATCGAAGACCTCTCACTCGTCAAAAGATATGAACCCGCGGTTCGCAAGTCTCGCGCGCGGGAACCGCGTGGGGCCGACGCCCGCCGCGGGGGTCGGGAAGCGCACAAGTTTTTCCGACACGGAGACCGAACTTTAACGACGCCCGAATCTCAGACTCGAAGACTGACGACTCGAACACGCTGCGGCGCAGCCGAATCTTTCCGCGCTGGGATTTTCTGGCAGAGGAGAATTGCCTACGCTCTCGGAGGGGTGTGCGGGCGGCGGCTGGCGGACGCCGGAACCGCGAAACGGGTCCGGAGTTCCCATCCCGCGGCGCGATAAAACTCAAAGAACCGTGCGCCGCGACATGATGACTCTAAAGGACGCAGTCCGGCGCAGTCAAGTTACGGCTCGGACTGTAAATAGATGTCCCAGCCGCGCCCCCGGTTGCACCCTTTCGCGCCTCACATCGCCGCGATGATCGCGTCGGCGAACTCCGTCGTCTTGGCCGTGCCGCCGATGTCGCGGGTGCGCACCTGCCCGTCGCGGAAGACCTTGAGCATCGCGTTCTCCACCCGATCCGCCGCCTCGCGCTCCCCGAGATGGCGCAGCATGAGGATGCCCGACTGCAAGAGCGCGGTCGGGTTGGCGATGCCCTGACCGGCGATGTCGGGCGCGCTGCCGTGCACCGCCTCGAAGACCGCGCCCTGCTCGCCGATGTTCGCGCCGGGCACTAAGCCCAGCCCGCCGATGAGGCCGGCGCAGAGGTCGGAGACGATGTCGCCGTAGAGGTTTTCGAGGAGCATGATGTCGAACTGCTCCGGGCGCATGACGAGCTGCATGCAGGCGTTGTCGACGATCTTGTCGTCGGCCTCGATCTCCGGGTAGCCCTTCGCCACGTCGCGGAAGCAGTCGAGGAAGAGCCCGTCCGAGAGCTTCATGATGTTCGCCTTGTGGACGGCGGTCACCTTCCTGCGCCCCTCGCTGCGCGCGTACTCGAAGGCGAACTTCGAGACGCGCGTCGAGGCCTTCGCCGTGATGATCTTGATGCTCTCGACCACGCCGGGCACGACGACGTGCTCGATCCCCGCGTACAAGTCCTCCGTGTTCTCACGCACGACCACCAGATCGAGTTCCGGATATCTCGACGGCACGTTCGGCAGCGCGCGCACGGGCCGCAGGTTGGCGTAGAGATCGAGCGCCTTGCGCAGCCCGACGTTGACGGACGTGAAGCCCTTGCCGACGGGCGTCGTGATCGGCCCCTTCAGGGCGACCTTGTTGCGCTTGATCGATTCGAGCAGATCGTCGGGCAGCGTCGTCCCGAAGTGTTCGAGCGCCTGCGCGCCCGCGTAGTGGGTCTCCCACTCCACCTCGACGCCCGTCGCCTCGACGATCCGCACCACGGCGGAACTCACTTCCGGCCCGATCCCGTCGCCCGGAATCAGTGTGATAGTATGTTTCATGTCGTCAGTCCGTCGTCCGTCGTCAGTCGTCCGTCGTTGCTTTGAGACCCGCGCCGGGCATCATCCGTCGCAGCCAGTCGCGGGCAACTGACGACGGACAACTAACAACGGACGTTTTTGTTGGGGCGTCATCATAACAGCAACTTTGCGGAACGTGCCAGCAGCTTCGCGGGACATGAATGAGACGGGCGCGGACGTGGTCGTCGTCGGCGGCGGGGTGGCGGGGCTCTCGGTCGCGCGCGAGCTGGCGCGCTGGGGCACGCGCACGACGCTCGTCGAGCGCGGGCGGCTCGGCGCCGAAGCCTCGTGGGCCGCCGCCGGGATGCTCGCGCCGCAGATCGAGGCCGACTGCCGCGACGAGTTCTTCGACTTCGCCTGCTCCAGCCGCGACGCCTACCCCGCGTTCGCCGACGCGCTGCGCGAGGAGACCGGCATCGACATCGAGCTCGACTGCACGGGCACGCTCGCGCTCGCCTTCACGGACGAGGACGAGCGGGAGGCGGCGCGCCGCTTCGAGTGGCAGCGGCGCGAGGGGCTCGTCGTCGAGCGGTTGGGCGGCGCGGAAGTGCTCGCGCTCGAACCCCGCCTCTCGGCGCGCGTCCGGGGCGCGCTGCGCTTCCCGCGCTCGTGGCAGGTGGAGAACCGCCGCCTGTGCGACGCGCTCGCGCGCGCGTGCCGACGGGCGAGCGTCAGAATCCTCGAAGACACGGAAGCGCGCGCGCTCGAAGTGCGCGCCGGGCGCTTCGTCGCGGTCGAGACTTCGCGCGGCGCGATCAGCGCGGGCGCGGTCGTCGTCGCCGGCGGCGCGTGGTCGTCACTCCTGCCCGTGAAGACTTCCGAGGGCACGACCGCGGGCGAATCGGGTGTAGCGTTGTCTTCATCTTCTTCATCGTTAACGTCCGCGACGACCGAGGCGCGCGACGCCAACGCCGTCGGGTCGCCGCGCATCGAACCCGTCCGCGGGCAGATTCTCTGCTACGCGACGCGCGAGCACGATCCGCTCGTGCGCCACGTCGTCTACGGCGCGGGCGGCTACGTCGTCCCGCGCCGCGACGGGCGGCTGCTCGCGGGCACGACGACCGAGCGCGCGGGCTTCGACAAGTCCGTGACCGAGGAGGGGCGGCGCGCCATCAGGCGCTGCGCCGAAGAGATCGCGCCCGGCGTCGCCGACCTCGAAGTGACGGGCGAGTGGGCCGGCCTGCGACCGCGCGCCGAAGACGATCTGCCCGTGCTCGGCGCGTCCGCGGAGATCGAAAACCTGTTCTACGCGACGGGCCATTACCGCAACGGCATCCTGCTCGCGCCTTTGACGGGCGCGCTCGTCGCCGAGATGATCATGTCGGGCTCGACGCCCGCGCCGCTCGCGCCCTTCTCCCCCGCGCGCTTCCGCCGCGCCGCGCCGCGCGCACTCTGAAGAGATCATGTTTTACCCCGAACCGCCGACGCCGCGAAAATTCTCGACCCGCGCGACGACTCGCCTGAGGGCGCGCGCCCTGCGACTCGCGCTCGTCGCGTGCCTCGTCGCGCCCTGCGTGCCCGCGTCCCTCGCGCAGCGGGGCGCGGCGGACGACCGGGCGGGCGCGGCTGCCGCCGTGAAGTCAGCCGCGCAGTTGTACGCGGAGGCCGCCGGGTACAGGCGCGCGAAGTACGAGGAGCTTGAGCGCGAGGGGTTCCGCTTCAACGAGAAGATCGAGGCGCAAGTTAACGAAGAGCAGCGCGCCGTCGCCGCCCGCAACGCCGCGCGGTTGCAGGCGCGCTCCGAGCTGAGCGCGATCGACAAATTCCACCTCGGCCTGCTGCAAGACCTCGCCGGGCAACCCGATCAGGCCGTCGCCACGCTGCGCGCGCTCGCGCGCGAGCAGTCGTTGACGGGCGCGCAGGCGCGGACGGCGCGCTTCGTCGTCGCGTCGGCGCTCGCCAAGCGCGGCGACCCCGCCGGAGCGGAGGAGGCGGGCGCGGAGTTCCTCGGCGCGTCCGCGGCGGAGCCGGCCAGCCGCTTCCAGCTCGAAACCGCCATCGCCGCGAGCTACCGCAAGCGCGGCGAGCGCGAGCGCGCCGTCGCGCACGCGCGCGAGGCGTTCGACGCGGCGAAGTCGATCTACGCGAACTCCGCCGACCTCGACGCCGCCTCGCGCGACGAGATGTTCTACCGCGCGGCCCAGTTCCTCTCCGAGACGCTGCACGAGCTGAACCGGACGGGCGAGGCGATAGCCGCGCTGCAAGAGCTGCGCCGCCTGAGCGTCAGCTTCCCCTCGGCAGACCTCTACCGCCGCGCGAGCTTGATCCTCGGTCGCATCGTCCCCGCCGTCGGCTACATGACGAAGCCCGACGATCCGCTCTTCGGCCCGGGGGCGCGGCCCGCGCCCGAGATCGAGGTCAAGGACTGGATCGATCAGAAGCCGACGACGCTCGCGCAAGAGCGCGGTCGCGTCGTGCTGCTCGACTTCTGGGCGACGTGGTGCGCGCCCTGCCAAGCCGCGCTGCCCGCGATGAGCGACTGGCAGCGCCGCTTCAAGGATCGCGGCCTGACGATCATCGCCTTCACGCAGTACCACGACGAGATCGTCAACGGTCGCCCGGTGATGACGAAGCGCGAGCGGGAGAATTTACGCGGCTTCCGCCGCTCGATGCGCCTGCCCTTCGGCGTCGCCGCCGCGGAGAGCCTGACGACCGCCGCGCGCTACAACGTGACGTCGCTCCCCGCCGCCGTGCTCATCGACCGCCGCGGCGTCGTGCGCTACCTGAACGTCGGCTCGAACGACGACGATCTCAAAGAGTTGGAGCAGATGATCGAGACGCTGCTCGACGAGCCCGCGGGCGGCGGCGACTGAAGAGGTACGTCCGATCTTGTCTCACCTCAAACGGATTCTAATGCTCTCGTGCGCGCTCGCCCTCGCGGCGGCCCCGGCGCGCGCGCAAAAAAGTCGGGCGGCGGGATCGCGCCCGCCGAGCGCCGCGTCTGAAGACGCCGCGGCGCTCTACGACGAGGCGGCGAGGTTTCTCGAACGCAAGTTCGCCGAGTTCAACCGCGCGGGCGTGCGCTACGACTCCGCGCTCGAACTCAAGACCCGCGCCGAGCAGCGCGAACTCGCCGCGCGCAACGCGGCGCGACTCGCCGCGCGCGCCCAACTCAGGGGCGAGGATTATTACTTCCTCGGCCTGCTCCGCCAGCTCGCGGGCGACAAGGGGGGCGTCGCCGAACCGCTGCGGCGCTTCCTCGCCGAGTCCGCCGCGCGCAAGGAAGCCGACGGGCTGAAGCTACAGAAGGCGCGCCACCTCCTGACCGAGATCGCCGCGCGCGACTCCCGGCTCGAAGACGCGGAAAGAAGTTTCGCCGACTACGCGCGCAACACGCCGGCCAACCCGCTCGATCTCTTCCGCCTCCGCATCGCGCTCGCCAACGCCTACGAGCGCGCGCACAAGTTCGAGCCCGCCGCCGCGCACGCGCGCGCCGCGTTCGGCGCGGCGAAGGCCGCCGAGACGACGAGCAACGACTACGTGCAGCGCGCGCAGCTCATCAACGCCGCGGGCGTCACGCTCGCCAACATCCTCTCGGAGTTGAAGCGGGACGAGGAGGCGCGCGCCCTCGCCCGCGAGCTGCTCGACCTCGGCCTCAAGCTCCCCTCGGCGCACGTCTACGCGACCGCCGTCGAGTTGATCGCGAACGGCGGCGGCGACGCGCACGCCGTCGAGCGCTCCATCGAAGAGTCGGCGGCGCACACCGAGACCGCGCCGGAGATCGAGATCAGGCAGTGGCTCGACCGCGGGGAGACGACCATGGCCTCCTTGCGCGGTCAGGTCGTGCTCTTGGACTTCTGGGCGACGTGGTGCGGGCCGTGCCTTGAGACGATGCCGCGGCTCGAACGCCTGCACGAGAAATACAAGGCGCGCGGGCTCGCCGTCGTCGGGCTCACGGAGCTTTACGGCGAGTCCGAAGGCAAGCCGCTCACCCCGGCGGCGGAGATCGCCTCCATCGCCGCCTTCAAGCGCGGGCTGCGGCTGACCTACGGCATCGGCGTCGCCTCGAACGACGCCAACAACCTGCGCTACGGCGTGCGCGCCATGCCCGCGACTTTTCTGATCGACCGCCGCGGCGTCGTCCGTCACGTCGCCGTCGGCGCGGTCGACGCGACCGAAGACGCCCTCGAAGGCGTCATCGAGAGACTGCTGAGTGAAAAGCCGTGACAAGTGACGGGCGACAGGTGACAAGAAGCTGTTAGCTGTTAGCCGTTAGCTGTTAGCTTCTGCCTTTGGCTTGGCTAAGAGCTAACAGCTAACGGCTAATCGCTTCCTTGTCACTTGTCACCCGTCACTTGTCACTTGTATCTTAAACAGTTATGGAAGGCGCGAATATCAACATCCTGATCGCGTTCGCGGCGGGGCTGGCGTCGTTTTTGAGCCCGTGCGTGCTGCCGCTCGTGCCGGGCTACATCTCCCTGATGTCGGGCATCAGCATCGAGCACCTGAAGGGGGAGGGCGGCACGCGCGCGTCGGCGCGACGCGCCGTCATCCTCAACTCGCTCGCGTTCAACGCCGGGCTCTCCATCATCTTCCTGCTCCTCGGCGCGCTGGCCGGTCTGGTCGGCGCGGTGTTCAAGAGCCCGTGGGTGTACGTCCCGGCGGGGCTGCTCATCGTCGCGTTCGGGCTACAGCTCATGGGCGTGCTCAAGATCGGCGCGCTCTACCGCGACACCAGAAAATTCTCCGACGAGAAGCCGCGCGGGCTGGCGGGCTCGTTCACCCTCGGGCTCGCCTTCGCCGCCGGGTGGACGCCGTGCATCGGCCCCATCCTCGGGGCCATCCTCACCCTCGCGGCGCAGACCGGCGGCTGGAAGAGCGGCCTCGTCCTCACGGCCTTCTACGCCGCGGGGCTCGCCGTGCCCTTCCTCCTGACCGGGCTGCTGCTCAACCAGTTCCTCGGCTTCTACGGCTGGTTCCGACGCCACCTGCACAAGGTCGAGGTCATCTCCGGCGTGATGCTCATCGCCGTCGGCCTGCTCATCGCGACCAACAACGTCAACTGGCTCGCGGGCCTCGCCGCGAAGGTGCTGCCGAACGCCGAGTCGTCGCTCGCCGAGCGCGTCAACAATAAGCAGACGGCGGCGGCGGACGGCGCGGCCAGTCCCGCCGGCACGTCGCGCCCGGCCAACCCGCTCGGCATGAAGTCCGCGCCGGAGTTGGAGCTGAAGACGCTCGACGGCCAGCCGTTCGTCCTCTCGTCCCTGCGCGGTCGCGTCGTGCTCTTAAACTTCTGGGCGACGTGGTGCATCCCCTGCCGTCAGGAGATTCCCGACCTGAGCGCGTTGCAGCGCGACCTCGGCGCGCGCGGGCTGAGCGTCGTCGGCGTCTCGGCGGACGACACGGCGGACGACGTGCGCGACTTCCAGCACGCGCTCCCGCAGGACTACACCGTGGTGCTCGGCACGACCGCCGGGAAGTCCAGTTACGGCGTCGTCGGCCTGCCCAAAACTTTCGTCATCGACCGGCAGGGTCGCATCCGCCAGACCTTCACGGGCGAGCGCAAGCGCGCGCAGTTCGAGGCGGAAATTTTGCCGCTGCTCGAAGAGAAAGAGACCGTCTCCCTCGACCGCTGACTTTAAGCAGCCGGCCCGCGCCCGCGGGGCCGAAGACGGGGAGTCATTCGCGCCATGAAAAAAGTCTTAGCCCTCGCGCTCCTCGCCCTCGCGCCCGCCGCCGCCGCGCGCGCGCAGCAGCAGGAGCAGCAGCCCGCGACGCCGCGGCAATCCCAAGCCCCGACCGCGACGCCCCACCCGACGCCGAACACCCCGTCCGCGACTCCCGCGCCGACGCCGAGGCCCGCCCCGCCGGAGGCCCACGAGTACGCGCCCTTGCAGGAGCGCGAGATCAACTACAAGGACTGGACGTTCAAGTCGGCGCGGACGGGCGAGCGCCTGAACCTGCGCGAGTGGTCGCGCGGCAAGCGGCTCGTGCTCGTCGTCTACTTCGCGCCGTGGTGCCGCAACTGGAAGCTCGAAGCGCCGGTCGTCGCGCGCCTCTACGAAAAGTATTCTGACGCGGGCTTCGACGTGGTGGCGGTCAGCGACTACGGCACGAGCGCCGAGATCAAGGGCTACTTCGACGAGCACCCGGCGCGCTACCCCGTGGTCGTCGAGTCCGACTCGTCCGGCGACAGGGAGAAGACGGCGCACTACGGCTACCGCACGCGGACCGGCGACGCGCGCAAGTGGGGCTCGCCCTACAACGTCTTCCTTGAACCCGCCAAGCTCAACGCGAAGGGCGACGTGCTCGCCGCCAGAGTCTGGGTGGCGAACGGCGAGCTTGTCGAGCACGACGCCGAGCAGTTCATACGCGAGCGGCTGGGCCTGCCCGCCGACGCCAAGATCGAAGACTGACGCCGAACCCGGGCGCGCGCCGCGCGCCCTCGTCGGCCAACGCGGAACGACAACCGCTTAGGATGGGCGGCTTCGACGGGCCGCCCGTTTTCGCGCCGGTGATTGATCACGCATGAAACTCCGCCTCCTCTTCCACGACCACTGCTTCGACGGCGTCGCCTCGGCGGCGGTCTTCACGCGCTTCTACCTCGCCCGCGTCCGCCCCGAGGCCGAGATCGGTTACGCCGGGCTGCTCCACCGGCCCGGCTCGCTCTTCGACGAGGGGATGTTCGACGGCGACGAGAACGCCATCGTCGATTTCAAGTACTCGCCCTCGGAGAAACTGACGTGGTGGTTCGATCACCACCAGTCGGCCTTCCTCACGCCCGCCGACGAGGCCCACTTCCGCGCCGACCGCTCCGGCAAAAAGTTCTGGGACGCCGACAGCAAGTCGTGCACCGAGTTCATCGCGCGCGTGGCGCACGACGACTTCGGCTTCGAGGACGGGGGGCTCGCGCCGCTCGTCAAATGGGCGCACACCATCGACGGCGCGTTCTACGACTCGCCCGCGCAGGTCGTCGAGCTGCGCGAGCCCGCGCTCCAACTGATGCAGGTCATCGAGAACGTCGAGGACGAGCCCTTCATCGAGTGGCTCATCCGCTCGCTCAGCAGCCGCGCGCTCGACGAGGTGGCGCTCTCCGGCGAAGTCCGGTCGCGCTTCCTCCCCATCCGCGAGCGCCACCTCGAAACGCTCGCCGCCGTCCGCCGCAAGATCGCCTACGCGCGCGGCGTCGTGAGCTTCGATCTCATCGACGAGGGCTTCGAGGGCTTCAACAAGTTCATCCCCTACTACCTGCACCCGGAGACGACCTACTCGGTCGCGCTCACGCGCACGGCCTACCGCACGAAAATCTCCGTCGGCTCGAACCCGTGGTCGCCGCGCCCGCGCACGCACAACCTCGCCACCATCTGCGAGCGCTACGGCGGCGGCGGCCACGCCGTCGTCGGCGCGGTCTCGTTCGCCCCCGAGGAGATCGGGCGCGCGCGGCTGGCGGCGGGCGAGATCGTCGCGGAGTTACAGAACGGCTTCGGGGAATAAATGACGCGACTCTTGGCCCTACTCGTCGCCCTCGCCGCCGCCTGCGTCGTGTGCCGCGCGCAGACGCCCGGCCCGACGCCGACGCCGCCCGCGAAGATCGAGCGCGAGGATCAGGAGCCGCTCAAGGTCTTCACGCAGGAGGTGCGCGTGCCGGTCGCCGCCTTCGATCAGTTCGAGCACTTCGACCCGACGCTCGAAGCGCGCGACCTGCTCGTCCTCGAAGACGGCATGCCGCAGGCGGTGACGAGCGTCAGCCGCGCGGCGGCGAACGTCCTCGTCGTCTTCGACATGGGCAGCTCCGTCACGGCCACGCGCAGCGGCGCGGCGGCGCGCGACGCGGCGCTCGCGCTCATCTCCGCGATGCGCTACGGCGACCGCGTCGCCCTCGTCCAGAACAGCCGCAGGGTCGAGCTGGTGCAGGACTGGACGGACGACCTCGGGCTGGCCGCCCACGCGCTCAAGGCGAAATTTTTCACCGCCGAACGCTCGCGCCTCTCCGACTGCCTCGCGCTGGCCGCCGCGAAACTGCGCGAGCAGCCCGTCGGCAACACGCACGTCGTCGTCTTCACCGACGGCCTTGAGGTTCAATCCAGAGAGCAGGTGCAGGCCGCCGCCATCAGCCGCGACGCGCTGCGCGCCGTCGTCGCCACGCAGGCGAGCGTCCACGTCTTCTCCTTCGCCGCGCTCGTCTCCGACTTCGCGCGCCTGCGCAACCAGCGCGTCACGGCGGGCGCGAGCGGCAGCACCGTCAAGGTCGTCGTCGACACCGACAACGAGATGCGCCGCTGGTTCCGCAACTACGCGCGCGCACAGCAGCAGCGCGAGGAGCAGCTCGCCGCGCTGGCGGCTGAGGCGGGCGGGCGGCTCCTTCAGCCGCGCACGCCCGAAGAGATCGCCAAGCTCGCCGCGCGCGTCGGGCGCGACATCGCCGCGCAGTACGTCATCACCTACAAGCCCCAGCGCCCCTTCACGCCCGACGCGCGCGGCGAGCGACGCCGCGTGGAGGTGCGCCCCCGCCGCAGCAGCCTCCAGCTCGAAGCCCTACGCACCGTCGTCACCGTGCCGACAACGTGAATACCTGTAGGATTATTAGTTTGCTGGCTTCTATTACTAACGGAACGTAATATGATTGGCGCATAAGCTGAATCTCTTTGGAGTGAATATATGCCTATCGAAGTTGGAATATGGCGGCTGGGAGCAAAACCTGAAAAGGTTAATATGTCCGTCATTGATTCAGAATTGATGCTTGAGGACGCACTCGTAAAAGATTTATCCATTCTTTCTCCGCAGTTAATGTTGATTGGGCGGCAAGTTTCAACCTTATATGGCAAAGTAATAGATATGCTGGCGATGGATGCGTCAGGCAATCTGTCTATTATAGAACTCAAAAAGAGCCGTACATATCGTGAAGTTGTGGCACAGCTACTTGATTATGCTTCTTGGGTACAGTCCTTATCATATGACGGAATTGCGACTATTTATTCCGATAAAAATCAGGGCAAGAAATTGGAAGAGGGATTTGATGATGCCTTCGGCATGAGCTTGCCGGAACAGATAAACCAGAACCATGAATTGATTGTCGTAGCGTCAGAACTTGATGCGAGTACTGAGAGAATTATCAGCTACCTATCAGATAACTACAGCGTGCCAATTAACGCGGTGTTCTTCCGCTTCTTCCGCGATGATGGTCGTGACTATCTAGCCCGAACATGGCTTATTGATCCTGAAGAAGTTGATAGAAAAGTTAGCCAGTCTAAAGTTAAAAAAGGTAGTGAGCCTTGGAACGGACGGGATTTTTACGTCAGCCTTGGTGAAGATGAGCAGAGAAGTTGGGATGATTGCCGAAAATATGGCTTCGTATCAGGCGGCGGAGATAAATGGTACAGTCAGACATTGAAGCTACTGTTTCCCGGTTCTCGCGTGTTCGTCCATATACCCAAAACAGGATACGTCGGTGTTGGAATAGTGAAAGAGCCTGCTGTACCTGTAAAAGATTTCAAAGTTACAGAAGATATAGTTGTCGGCAAGATAAGAACCGATAGTCGGGAGATACCTATTTTATTTGCTCAGCTTGCAGCTCCAAAGATGGATAAGAATTCCGACGATCTAGATTTATGTGAATATGTTGTTCGCGTCGAATGGATAAAAGCTATTCCTAAAACAGAGGCGTATTGGGAGAAAGGATTATTTGCCAATCAGAATACGGCTTGTCGGCTGACAAATAGCTTTACCATTGAAAGACTATCTCAGCATTTCGGTTTAGATGATTGACGCGCCCGCGATTTCAGCCTTAACGTGCCATCAGCTTTTCGATCTCCTCGATCCCCTTCGGCACTTTTGAAGTCAGCACGCGATGACCTTCCGCGGTGACGAGCACGTCGTCTTCGATGCGGACGCCGATGCCGCGGTACTTGTCGGGGACGTTCTCGGATTCTGCGGCGACGTAGATGCCGGGCTCGACCGTGATGACGACGCCGGGCTGAAGCGGGCGCGACTTGCCTTCGAGCTGGTAGCGCCCGGCGTCGTGCACGTCGAGCCCGAGGAAGTGGCCGACGCCGTGCATGAAGAAGCGGCGGTAGGTCTTCTCCTCGATCAGTTTCTCCGCCTCGCCTTCGAGCAGCCCCGAGCTCACCATCCGCTCGGTTAAAATTCTGATCGCGCGGTCGTTCAACTCCTCCATCGTCACGCCGGGCCTGACCATCTCGATGCATTGGGTCTGCGCGTCGAGCACCGCCTCGTAGATGTCGCGCTGCGGATCGGTGAAGCGCCCGTTGACGGGGAAGGTGCGCGTGATGTCGGAGGCGTAGCCGCGAAACTCCGCGCCCGCGTCGACCAGCAGCAGATCGCCGTCGCGCAGCTCGTCCTCGTTCGTCTTGTAGTGGAGGATGGTGGCGTTCGCGCCGCCGCCGACGATGGAGCCGTAAGCGGGGGCCGCCGCGCCGCTCCTGCGGAAGTGGTACTCGATGAGGGCCTCGATCTCGTACTCCATCATGCCGGGCCGGACGGCCTTCATCGCCTCGACGTGGGCCTCCGCGGCGATGTCGGCGGCGCGCTGCATGAGTCCGATCTCTTCGTCCGACTTGACGAGGCGCATCTCTCCGAGGATCGCGCCCGGATCGGTGATCGAGTCGGGCGCGACGTAGAGCCGGCTGCGCGTGCGCATCTCGCCGAGCTGTTTGACGAGGACTTCGTCCAGATCGGAGCGCACGCCGAGCCGGTAGTAGACGTTGCGCGCGCCGTTCAAAAGCCCCTGAAGTTTTTCGCGGAACTCCGCGACGGGGAACGCGGCCTCCGCCGCGTAGCGTTCGCGCGCGCCCTCGACGCCGGCGCGCCGCCCCTCCCACGTCTCGTGTTCGGGATCGCGCGGGCGGACGAAGAGCGTGAACTTGTGTTCGGGGTGCGCGGGCGCGACGACGGCGATCGCCTCCGGCTCGTCGAAGCCGGTGAGGTAGTAGAAGTCGGAGTCTTGGCGGTAGCGGTAGCGCGTGTCGTTCGAGCGCGTGGCTTCCGGGGCGGTGGGGATGATGGCGACGGAGTCGGGCTCCATGCGGCGCATGAACTCTGCGAGCTGCGGGCGTGTCATCGGCTGATCTCCTGAAGGGTTGAAGTCGCCGAACAGTTTAGACGAGAGGCGCGCCGGGGCAAAACCGCCCGCCCGCGGCCTTCCGCCCGCGGGCGTTTCGGGGGATAATTCGCCGTCCGAAGGAAAAACTTATGGCGACCCAGATCATCAACGCCGAAGACGCGGAGCGCGGCTCTCAGGCCCCGCCGCCCGACGCCCAAGCTGCGTCGGGCGCGCGCGCCGAGATCGTCTCCTACGATCCGGCGACGGACGAAGAGATCGGGCGCGCGCCCGTCCGCACGGCGGAAGAGGTGCGGCGCGCGGTCGAGCGCGCGCGCGGGGCGCAGGCCGGGTGGGCCGCGAAAAGTTACCGCGAGCGCGGGCGGGTGATCCTGCGCGCGAGAGAGATCGTGCTCGCCGAGCTAGACGCCGTCGCCGAGCTGATCGCGCGCGAGTCGGGCAAGCCGGCGGCGGAAGCGATCTCGATGGAGTTGGTCCCGACGCTCGACCTGATGCGCTACTTCGCGCGCGCGACCGGGCGGCTGCTGCGGCCCGAAAAGATCGGCATCGGCCAGTACGCCATGCTCGGTCGCACCTCGCGTCTGGTCTACCGCCCGGTGGGCGTGGTCGGCATCATCTCGCCGTGGAACTTCCCGTGGGCGATCCCCGTCGGCGAGGCCGTGATGGCGCTCGCGGCGGGCAACGCGGTCGTGCTCAAGCCGAGCGAGCTGACGCCGTTCGTCGGGCTGAAGATCGCAGACGTGCTCGCGCGCGCGGGGCTGCCCGAAGGGCTGCTCGCGGTCTTGACGGGCGACGGTCGGACGGGGGCGGCGCTGGTCGGGGCGGGCGTCGATAAGATCATGTTCACGGGCAGCGTCGAGACGGGCAGGCGCGTCGCCGAAGCCGCGGGGCGCAACCTCATCCCGTGCGTGCTGGAGCTGGGCGGCAAAGACCCGATGATCGTCTTCGGCGACGCGGACGCCGAAGCGGCGGCGGCGGCGGCGGTGTGGGGCGCGTTCGCCAACTCGGGCCAGACGTGCGCGTCGGTCGAGCGTTGCTACGTGCAGGAGTCAATCGCCGAGGGCTTCACGCGGCGCGTCGTCGAGCTGACGCGCTCGCTCAGGCAGGACGCCGGGGTGAGCGGGCGCGCGGACCTCGGCGCGATGTCTTGCGAGCGGCAGCGCGGCGTCGTCGAGGATCACTTGCGCGACGCGGTCGCGCGTGGGGCGCGGGTGCTCGCGGGCGGCGGGCGCGGGCGCGCGGCGGGCGCGTTCCACGAGCCGACGGTCGTCTCGAACGTCGATCACACGATGCGCCTCATGCGCGAGGAGACTTTCGGCCCCGTCCTGCCGCTGATGACTTTCAAGACCGAGGACGAGGCCGTCCGGCTCGCCAACGACACGCCGTTCGGCCTGACGGCGAGCGTCTGGACGAAAGACATCAGGCGGGGCGAGCGCGTCGCCGGGCGGATCGAGGCGGGCACGGTGATGGTCAACGAGGTGCTCTACACGCACGGCATCGCGCAGACGCCGTGGGGCGGCGTGAAGCTCTCCGGCATCGGGCGCACGCACGGTCGCGCGGGGCTGCTCGAACTCGTCAACGCCGTGCACGTCCACACGAACCGCCTCGCGCGCCTGCACGATCTCTGGTGGTTCGGCTACACGCCGCAGTCCGCCGATCTCTTCCGCGCCTTCGCGCGCCGCTTCACCACGGGCTCGCCGCTGCAAACCTCTCTGCTCCTGCCGAAGATGCTCCGACGCCTGCGCGAGAGCCGACGCCGCACGCCTCAGGGCTAGGCGGGAAAGACTGTACGGGAGCGTGCGCACGGAAGCTGCGGGCGCGTCGAATTATTCTTTTTCTGTGCCACGGGGGCGAGCGGGTACTTTTCACTTGCGTCCGGGCTGTCGACACTTTATATTTCCTTGCCCTCCAAACAACTTTTCCCGGTCTGTTTGTTGTCGGCTTGCTCCCGCGCCGCGTTGCTTTAAGACGGTCGCAACGCAGGCGTTCTCACACGCTTTCGGTCTCCTTCAACTTTTACCGCGCCCTCTTCCGGGGTCGCAGCGCGCCTTGAGATCGAGTTTTATTTTGATCGAGTTTCTTCCCGAGTCTCATCTTCTTCCAACGGGCCCTGCCGTGCGTCAGTCTCTTACTACGCGCTATCTTCCGCAGTCGGCTGCGTTCACACCCGCCCCCGGCGGGCGTCACGCGGCCTCACCCTCAACCCTCGCGCTGCCATTGCCTGCGGCAACGCACCCAATCGGTAAGGAGAACCCACTCGATGAGCAATCGGAAATACCTCGCGGCGGTGCTCGGCATCGTCTTCGTCGCCACGGCAGCTTTCTGGACGGTCTCTTCCCGCGCGCAGGGGAAGACGCAAGAGCTGGTTAACGAGCACAAGGTCATCGCGCGCCTGCGACACGACAACAACGGCGAAGCCAACCGCGACGCGCACCCCGCCGGCAACGCGCGCCCCAGCTCGAACGGCATCTCGTGGCACGGCGGCCCCGTCATGCTCGGCACGCCGACCGCCTACTTCATCTGGTACGGCAACTGGAATCAGGCGAACGGCACTGACAACGCCGCGGGCCAGTCGATCCTGACGGGCCTCGCGCAATCAATCGGCGGCTCGCCTTACTTCGGCATCAACAAGACCTACTACGCGGGCACGTCGCAGACGACGGCCAACTCCGTCACCGGCGCGGTCGCCTACGGCGGCAGCACCACGGTCGGCTACACGAACGGCACGTCGCTTTCCGACGCGGCGATCCAGCAGGTCGTCTTCGCCGCCATTAACTCGGGCGCGCTCCCCTACAACACGAACGGCGTCTACTTCGTCCTGACTTCGAGCGACGTGACCGCCAGCTCCGGCTTCTGCACCAACTACTGCGGCTGGCACACGCAGGGCACTTTGCGCTCGTCGGGCGACATCAAGTACTCGTTCGTCGGCAACGCCGCGCGCTGCCCCGCCTCGTGCGAGGCGCAGACGACGAGCCCGAACGGCAACGCCGGAGCCGACGCGATGGCCTCGATCTTCGCGCACGAGCTTGAGGAGGCCGTCACCGACCCGCAGCTCAACGCCTGGTTCGACACCCGCGGGCAGGAGAACGCCGACAAGTGCGCGTGGACGTTCGGCACGACCTTCTCGGCGGCCAACGGCTCGAAGTACAACGTCATCCTCGGCAACACGCAGTACCTCATCCAGCGCAACTGGGTGAACGCGAGCGGCGGCTTCTGCTCGATGCAGTAACCGATCCGTCTTAACCCCGTCGCGTGACGGAAGTAGAGAGGCTGTGGGGGAGGGACTTTCAAAGTCCCTCCCCCACAGCCTCTCTTTCTCTTACGCCTTCTCCCCGCGCGTCTGCGCCGACTCGCGCGCCTCCGCTTTTGACTTACTTTCCCGCCGCCTCTTAGGATGGACTCTCCCGACTCTTTCGCCAGAGGTGTTAACCCGGACTTGATCACACGCTACATGCACGCCCGCGAGCGGAGGCTCGCGACGCGCGACACGAACCGCGTGGTGCGCCCCTTCGAGTGGGGCGCGGAGTTCGTCGCCGAACACTTGAACGGCGACGACCCGCGCCGCGTCGTGCGCGACTACGCGCGCCGCGCCGTCGCGCACAGCGGGGAATTTTACGCGCCGCCCGAGGTCACGGACTTCAAGCTCGACGCCGGAGAGCTGACGTGGACGAGTGCGGTTCACACCCCGACGCGCGAGAACAACACCGCGCGCGCGCGCTTCTTCCCCGAACTCACGCTCCGGGGCAGGCCCAACGACACGCGCCGGGCCGTCGTCATACTCCCCGAATGGAACGCGAAGCCCGCGAGCCACGTCGCGCTCTGCCGCGTCCTCAACCGCTTCGGCATCGCCGCGCTGCTCTTGACGCTGCCCTACCACACGGGGCGGCGACCGCCGGAGATGGAGCGCGCCGAGCACCTCGTCTCGACGAACGTCGGGCGCACGCTCCAGTCGATGCGTCAGGCCGTGCTCGACACGCGCGCGGCCATCCGCTGGCTCAGCGGGCGCGGCTACGAGCGCGTCGGCATCATGGGCACGAGCATCGGCTCGTGCGTCGCGTTCCTCACCTTCGCGCACGAGCCGCTCTTGAAGACCGGCGTCTTCAACCACGTCTCCGGCTACGTCGCCGACGTGACGTGGCGCGGCATCTCGACGGCGCACGTGCGCGCGGGCGTGGCCGACGCCGTCACGCTCGAAGAGCTGCGCGAGGCTTGGCTCCCCGTCAGCCCGCAGGCCTACGCCGCCCGCCTCGCCGCGCTCCCGCCGCGCCCGATCCGCTTCATCTCCGCGCGCTACGACCTCACCTTCCCGCCCGACCTCTCGCGCGACTTCGCCGAGAGCGTCAGGCGGAGCGGCCACCCGCTCGACGTGGTCTGGATCCCCTCCGGCCACTACACCCTCGGCGAGGCCCCTTGGAAGCACCTCGACGGCTGGAAGATCACCACGTTTCTGCGCCGACACCTGTAGACCAATTTCCCAGACGAGAGGCGGGGGCAGGGACGAACTGCGCGGCGCGGGTTTTAGAGCAGTCAGGCGTCTCCGAGTTTTGTATCTTTCCATCATCCGTTATAGATTGAGAGCTATTGAAATCGCTTTAATCACCCGAGGACTTCGGCCATGAGCGACGAGATGCGGAAGACGATGCAGTTTATTCTTGAGCAGCAGGCGCAGTTCGCGGTGAATCTACAGAAGACGGAAGAGCGTGTGACGCGCCTCGAAGAGCACATGGCAGACATGGCGCGGGCTCAAGCCAACATGGCGGGGGCTCACGCCGACATGGCGCGGGCTCAGGCTCACATGAGCGAAGTGGTGGCGGTGATGGTCGATACGCACACCCGCACGGAAGAGAAGCTGGACGCCTTCATAGGGGTTTTAGAAAAATACATCAGCTCCGACAGGAACGGGCGCGCTCAGGAGAACGGCGACGCCTAACATGTCGTTCAACCAGACCCGCGCGAGCGCCCCCCGGCATGACACCTACGCGCGCCGCTTCGACTTCGTGGCTCGGTCTTCCGCGAAAGGCACCGGGCGAACATGGAACCGAAACTGATCACAGACCCGCGACTCTCGGACGTGCTCGAAGAACTCGTGCGGCGCGAGCCGATCTTCCACCGCCCGGAGTTCGGGACGACGCGCGCCGACTTCGAGCGCATGACGGAGGAGACGTTCTGGGAGGTCGGCGCGTCGGGCCGCCGCTACAGCCGCGAGCGGGTGCTGGACGAGTTGGAGAGGCGGCGCGCGAACCCGACCGCGGACGTGTGGCAGACGCGCGGCTTCCACTGCTCGGAGATCGCCCCGGACAACTACCTGCTCACCTACACTTTGCTTCAGGGCTCGCAGCGCGTCACCCGCCGCTCGACGATCTGGCGACGGACGGCTGAGGGCTGGAAGATCGTCTTCCATCAGGGGACTATCGTGGAGGATCGCTGAGCTCGATTCCCGACCTTCGAGGCGGGCGCGCGCGTTCGCCGCGCGAGTCGCGGGGACTCCTATGGATCGTCGACGTCTACAGGCGTGGCTGTTGAGGCTGGCGGGGGCGGTCGAGTTGCTCGCCTTCGCGGCGGTCGTGATGCCGCGCTCGTGGATGGAGGCGTCGCACGCGTGGCTCGGCTTGGGCGAGATGCCGCGCGGCGCGGTGCTGATGTTCATGATCCGGCAGGCGTCTTACGTCTACGGGATGCACGGCGTCTCCCTCTGGGTCTTGGCCTCGGACGTCGAGCGTTACCGCAAGCTCGTCATCCTGAACGCCGTCTCGTTCACGCTCGCCGCGCCCGTCTTCTTCCTGATCGATCACACCGCCGGGATGCCGCTCTACTGGACTGTGTCGGACGCCTTGGGCTGCGGCTTCTTCGGCGCGGCGCTGCTCTGGCTCAACTTCGGCGGGCGCGGCGGCGATTAAACGTCTCCGCCGCCGCCGCGTCGCCCGCCGCTCTCACACCTTTCCGTCTCGCGAGGTATCAGGATGACGACATCAAGGCCCGGCACGCTCGCGCTCTTTCTGGCGATCATTCTGTGGGGGACGCTGCTCGGCGGCATCGCCTACTCGCACCTCGTCTACTTCCCCGTCTACCTCTCCGCGCTCCCCGCCTCGGCGGTCGTCGTCAACGGGACTTACGGTCTGGAAGAGAGCGTCTTCTGGAAGCTCATCCACCCGCTGCTCGTCGCCGCGCTCGCCGCCGCGCTCGCGCTCAACTGGCGGGCGAAGCGGCGGCGCAAGCTCGTCGCGCTCACCTTCGCTGTGTACGCGGTGGTGCTCGTCGTCTCCGCGCTCTTCTTCATCCCGGAGTTGGTGGCGTTCAAGCACAGCCCCGAATCGGGGCTGTCGCCCGCCGAATGGCTGGCGCGCGGGCGGCGCTGGCAGCACTTGAGCTGGGTGCGCGGGGCCGTCATGTACGCGGCTGAGCTGCCGCTGCTGGCCGCGCTGGCGGGGCGGGAGGGGGCGGGGGCGAAGACGTGAGCGGCGGGCGGCGTTTGAAATAGCCGACCGACCGGCGACCCCCTGACGGAGAGTCGGCGCGTCAGATCGTGCCGAGGCGTTTCAACTCCTGCTGCTCCTCGTCGGTTAAAAAGGTGTAGCTCACGCTGAAGCCCGTGCGCGGATCGACGGAGACGACTTCGCCGCGCAGCGAGAGCCACCCGCCGTCGGGCTTTTTGATCGAGAAGACGATCAGCTCGCCCAGCTCCGCCGCGCCCTGCGTGTCGATGAAGCAGCCGCCCATCGAGATGTCGGAGACGCGTGCCTCGTGCCTGCCCGTCATCCCCTCCCACCGCGCTTCGAGCGAGACGCGCGCGCGCTCGTCCTCCCTGCGCTCCCGTCCGTTGTTGTCGTTTCCTGTTCCTATAATCCCCATCGTTTTACCCTAACGACTCCGTCAACATCTCCTCGACGCGCGCGGCGATCTCACGCGCCCTCTCAAGCAGATCGTCGGCGCGCGCGCGGTGTTCGGCGGCGAACTCCTCGTCGCCCACCTCCGCGACGTTCACCAGCACGTTGTAGCGCGCGCCGACCACGGACGCGAGCGCGAGCTGCGCGCCGACGCCCGCGTCCGAGAGCCACGCCGGATCGCCAAGCTCCGAGAGCGTCTCAAGAATCTCCCCGACGCGCACGGCGTCGCGCGCCACTTCCAGCGGCACGTTCGCCGCGCCCTTGAGCGCCGACTCGACGGCGACCTCGCGCGCCCCGCGCTCCTCCTCGCTCCCGCGCGGCATCCTGCGCGCCGCGAGCACTTCGGCGAACGCCGCCTCGTCCTCGTCCGCCGCGTCTGCGAGGCGCGCGCGCAGCTCGCCCAACTCCTGCAAAGCCTCGCGCGCCTCGCGGCTCGCGTCCTCCTGCCCCGCCTTGCGCTCGACCAGACGCGCGACCATCTCGCCTAGCGCCGCGCCGAGCGCCGCCGCCCGCGCCGCCGCCGCGCCGCCGCCCGCCACGTCGCCGACCAGCTCGTTCGACGAAGAAGACGCGGGGACGCGTGGACGCTGGGACGCGGACACCGAAGCAGCCTGTACGGCTTCACCCGATATCGCCGACGCGAAGCCGACGCCCGTCGCGCCCGACGCGCCCGCGTCTCTTGTCGCCGGGCCGCCGCGTCTGTCAGCCTCCGCGCCCTCTTCCACCGCGTCGCCGCGTCGCCCCGCCCCCGCGTCTTGTTCCGCCGCCCGCGCCGCCGCGTCGCGCTTCAGCGCGAGCGCGGCGGCGATGCGATTTTCGAGGACGAGTTCGGGCGAGAAGTTTTCGACGCGCAGGAAATAGTCGGCGGCGCGGTCGAGCGCGGCCTGCGGGACGAGCCCGACGATCTCGCTGCCCGCGACCGAGACGCCCCAGCGCGCCGCCTCCCGCCGCACCGCCTCGAAGGCGTGATGCAGCGTGGTGCGCTCGAAGCGCACGAGGTTCATCGAGACCTGCGTGAGCCCGCGTTCGGGCAGCGCGAAGCCGAGCGCCTTCAGGTAGCGCAACCCGCCGTCGCGGCCTCGCACCGCACGTGCGACGCGCCGCGCGATCTGCTGATCGCTCGTGTTCAGGTTCACGTTGTACGCGATGAGGAACGAGCGCGCGCCGACGACGGTCGCGCCCGCAGACTCGTGCACGCGCGCCTCGCCGACGTCCGGCGCGCGCTCGGGCATCTTGCCGATCTCTTCGCGCAACTGCTCGAAGCCTTTGCGCCGCACGTCCTCAAGGTTCACGCGGTCGGGCTTGCGCGCCGCGCTCTCGTAGAAGTAGACGGGGACTTTCAGCTCGTCCCACAGCCGCCCGCCCGCCTCGTGCGCGAGCCCGATGCAGTCTTCCAGAGTCACGCCGCGCACGGGCACGAAGGGCAGCACGTCGAGCGCGCCGACGCGCGGGTGCTGCCCCGTATGCTGTCTCAGATCAATCGACTCGACCGCCACACGCGCGACGCGCAGCGCCGCCTCGACCACCGCGCGCGGCTCGCCGACGAACGTGATGACCGAGCGGTTGTGATCGGCGTCGACGTGCGTGCCGAGCACGGCGACGCCCGCGACGGAATCGACCGCCGCGACGAGGCGCGCGATCACGTCAGCGCGGCGGCCCTCGCTGAAGTTCGGCACGCACTCGACGATTCTTTCCACGCGACTCTCCGCCGTCGTCCGGCGATGGCCTGATTCGATTTCTACTCCGTGCGCCCTCCGTGTCCTCCGTGACTCTGTGGTGAGGTAAGGATCGTAAGCACTCGCCACAGAGACACGGAGAACACGGAGGGCGCACGGAGGAAAGCTGAAACCGGGACAGTACTGATCGTTTTGCTCACACGACCGGCACGTTCATCTGCCCGCGCCCGGACGCCTTCGACGCCACCGCGGCGAGCGCGCGCTGCAAGCGCGCGACGCCCTCCTCGATCTTTTCGGCGGGCGCGGAAGAGAAGCAGAGGCGTATCTCGTCCCGGCCAGCCGCGTCCGGGTAGAACATCTCGCCGGGCGCGAAGGCCACGCCCTCCGCGACGGCGGCTTCGAGGACGGCGCGCGCGTCCGACCCGCGCGGCAGCCGGCACCAGAAGTGGAGCCCGCCGCGCGGCTGGTTGTAGGTGAGCCCGTGCGGGCGCGCGTGGCGGTCGAGCGCGCGGCGCATCAGGTCGCGCTTGCGCGCGTGCTCGCGGCGCAGCGCGTCCATGTGCGTGTCGTAGCGGCCGCTCGTCAAAAAGTCCGCGATGACGAACTGCCCGAGCCCTTCGGTGAACAGGTTCTCGTGCTGCTTGATGAGGGCGAGCTGATCGACGATGTACTCCGAGGCGGCGAGCCAGCCGAGCCGCAACCCCGGCGCGAGCGTCTTCGAGAACGTGCCGAGGTGGATGACGATGTTGTGCGCGTCGAGGTGGTAGAGCGGCGGCGGCGGGGGCGTCGCGTCCAGATAAGTCTCGCTCCACGGGTCGTCTTCGACGACGGGCGTGTGGTAGCGCGCGGCGAGCTTCAGCAAGTCCTGCCGCTCCCTCAAGCTCATCACGCGCCCCGTCGGGTTCTGGAAAGTCGGATCGGTGTAGATCAGCTTCGGGCGGTAGCGCACGAGCAGGTCTTCCAGCTCGTCCAAACTCGCTCGCGCCGTGTCCCACCCGACGAGGTTCGCGCCCGCCGCGCGGAAGGTCTGGATCGCGCCGACGTAGCCCGGCCTGTCGACGACCACGTAGTCGCCCGCGTCGATCAAACAGCGCGCGATGAGATCGATCCCCTGCTGCGAGCCCGAAAGCATGAGGACGCGCTCCGCCTTCGTCTTAAATCGTTCGGCAATCGCGCGGCGCAGGCGCGGCTGGCCCTCGGTCGGCGCGATGCCGAGCGCGGCGGGGGCGTGGCGGCGCAGCGCGTGCTCGGTGAAGCGCAGGTAGTCTTCGACGGGGAAGCACTCGAAGGCGGGCGCGCCCGCGGCGAACGAGATGACGCCGGGGCCGAGGCCGCTCGACATCAGGTGGCGCAAGCCTTGGCTGTAGCCGAAGTAGGCGACCGACGCCGAGACCTTGCCGCGCCACGCGAACGGCGCGTCAGCCGCCTCCGGCGTCGCGCAGACGAACGTGCCGCGCCCGACGTGGCTGCGCACGAGCCCGCGCGCTTCGAGTTCTCTGTACGCGCCCGCCACGGTCGTGCGGCTCAGGCCGAGCCGCGTCGCCAGCTCGCGCTCCGACGGCAGCCGCTCGCCCGCTTCAAGCTCGCCCGCGCGCACCGCGTCTTCGAGGGCGGCGAGCAGTTGCAGGTAGAGCGGCCCGGAGCCGTCGCGCTTGAGATTTAGTTTCGTAAAGTCCATCTTCACGGCTCCGGAAGCCGCGGCGCGGAAGTGCCACCGGCGAATTGGCTCTTTCCGAGGCGGCGTCGAGGCAAGTATAACAGTTCGCGCCGCCGCGTAGCTCGGCGAAGTGCGGGGCGGAAGAAAGGAACAGAACCATGAGCGACGAGAAGAGGGGCGACGAAGAGTGGGAGGGCTTGCAGACGCGGCTCGCGCACGACGACCGCGGCCTGAACGCGACGCACGCGGTCGCGCCGCCCATCTGGCAGACCTCGACCTTCAGCGCCGACTCGCCCGAACACTTCGTCGGGCTGGCGACCTCCACACACCCGGCGGAGTTCTACACGCGCTACGGCAACCCGACGCACGCGCAGGTCGAGCGGCTCGCGGCTTCGCTCGAAGGCGGCGAGGCGGCCTTCGTCACCGGCTCGGGCATGGGCGCGATCTTCGCCGCCGTGATGTCGCTTCTGGAGAAGGGCGATCACGTCGTCGCGCAGCGAAGCCTCTACGGCAACACCTATTCCCTGTTCGAAAACCTGCTGCCGCGCTGGGGCATGGGGTGCACCTTCGTCGATAACACCGACCCGGAGAACTTCGCGCGCGCCGTCCAGCCGAACACGAAACTCGTCTACACCGAGACGCCGACGAACCCGCTGATGACGCTGACAGACCTGCGCGCGGTCGCCGAAGCGGCGCGCGCGCGCAATGTGGTGACGGTGTGCGACAACACCTTCGCCACGCCCGTCAACCAGCGACCGATTGAGGCGGGGATCGACGTCGTCGTCCACAGCGCGACGAAGTACATCGGCGGGCACCACGACGTGACCGCCGGGCTCGTCGTCGGGTCGAGCGATTTCGTCGGGCGCGCGTGGAGGTTCGGGATCGTGGCGGGCGCGTCCTTGAGCCCGTTCGACTCGTGGCTGCTGCTGCGCGGGCTGCGCACGCTGGGCCTGCGCGTCGAGCGGCACAACCGGAACGCGCTCGCGCTCGCGCGTTTCCTCGAAGGCCACGCGAAGGTCGAGCGCGTCTATTACCCCGGCCTTGAATCGCACCCGCAGCACGCGCTCGCGCGCCGCCAGATGAGCGGCTTCACGGGCGTGCTGAGCGTCGAGCTGCGCGGCGGCTACGAGGCGGCGGAGCGTTTCATCTCGTCGCTCAAGCTCGGCGTCTACGCGGCGAGCCTCGGCGGCTACGAGACGCTGCTCGTCCACCCCGCCGCGATGTGGGCGAAGTCCCTGACCGATGAGCAGCGGCGGGCGATGGGCGTCGGCGACAGCCTCGTCCGCGTCTCCGTCGGCATAGAGGACGAGGCCGACTTGATCAAAGACTTCGGTCGCGCGCTCGACAGTTTATGAAACTATCTTCGCGCCTTTGCGCCTTTGCGTGAGACATTCTGAAAATTTTTCACGCAAAGGCGCAAAGGCGCAATAAGGAAGAAGGATGAAGAAGCTTCGTTATCATTTGGTTGACGTGTTCACCGACCGGCAGTTCGGCGGCAACCCTCTGGCGGTCTTCACGGACGGCGCGGGGCTCTCAGCCGGGCTGATGCAACTGATCGCCAAGGAGATGAACCTCTCGGAGACGACCTTCGTGCTGCCGCCCGAAGACGGCGCGAACGACTTCCGCGTGCGCATCTACACGCCCGCGCAGGAGCTGCCGATGGCGGGGCACCCCACGGTCGGCACGACCTTTATCCTCGCGCGCGAGCGGATGATCGGATCGCCCGCGGGTGACGACGCGGGGGGCGCGGCGACGACGATCCGGCTCGAAGAGGGCGTCGGCCCGATCCCCGTTGACGTCACCTGGAGGGGCGGCGCGGCGGACTTCATCGAGATGAGCCAGCCGCTCCCCACGTTCGGCCCGCGCGTCGAAGACGCGGCGGCGGTCGCCCGGATGATCTCGCTCGAAGCGTCGGACGTTGACGAGAGGTTCCCGGTCGAGATGGTCTCGTGCGGCGTGCCCTTCCTCTTCGTGCCGCTGAAAAACCTCGACGCCGCGCGGCGCGCGCGCCCGCGCATCGACCTGATCGAGGGCGTCCTCGGCGAGTTGTCGCACGAAGTCTTCGTCTTCACGACCGAGACGGAGTTCGGCGGGTCGGGCGTGCACAGCCGGATGTTCGCGCCCGGCCTCGGCGTCACGGAAGACCCGGCGACGGGAGGGGCGAGCGGGCCGCTCGGCTGCTACCTCCTGCGCCACGGCGTCGTCCCTTCGGCGGGCGGCGAGCTGGACGTGACGAGCGAGCAGGGGATCGAGATGGGGCGACCGAGCTTCATCCGCATCCGCATCGCGCACGAGGGCGAGCGGATCACGAAAGTTCGCGTCGGCGGTCGCTGCCGCTTCGTGGGCGGCGGGCACCTCGAACTGGACGTTTGATCTTGTCATCCCGGCGGCGCGCTGTGTAGAGTCGTCCGCGCACGACCCCGGAGCGTCGTCACCCGATCATGCCCACCGACAGGTTCATCAACGAGCGCAAGAGCGCGTGGCAGCGTCTGGAAGAGCTGCTGCGGCTCTTGGACGAGATGTCTCTGCGGCGACTGCACCGCGAGGAGGTGCGCGAGCTGGGGCGCATCTACCGGCGCACCTCGTCCGATCTGGCTATCGCCCGCGCCGAGTCGCGCGATCCGCGCTTGATCAACTACCTCAACAGCCTCGTCATACGCGCGCACGGTCGCATCTACCGCACGGAGGCGATGGAGGGCGGCAAGCGCCTACGCCGCTTCTTCATGCGCGACTTCCCGCGCACCTTCCGCCGCACGTGGCGCTACACCGCCGCCGCCTTCGCCGTCTGCCTCGCCTTCGGCGTCGCCGGCTTCTACGGGACGTGGCACGACGCAGACTTCTCCGAGATGGTCGGCATCGACTACTCGATGCGCGCCACGATCCGCTCCGGCACGCACTGGTGGGAGTCTCTCAATCAGGCGAACCAGATCGGCGGCGCGGCCATCATGACGAACAACATACAGGTGATGTTCAACGCCTTCGCCACGGGCGCGATGCTCGGCGTCGGGACTCTGCTCGTGATGGCGTTCAACGGCCTCAACATCGGCGCGGTGCTCGCGCTCACCTACCGCGCCGGGTTCGGGGGCGATCTCGTCACCTTCATGGTCGGGCACGGCGTGATCGAGCTTTCGTGCATCTTCATCGCGGGCGGCGCGGGGCTGCTCATCGGCGCGGCGATCCTCGCGCCCGGCGACCTCTCGCGCTTCGACGCGCTGCGCCTGCGCGGTCGCGACGCGGCGCACCTGATCGTCGGCTGCGTCCCGCTCTTGGTCGTCGCGGGAACAATCGAAGGCTTCATCTCGCCCGCCCCCATCAACCCGGCCTACAAGTACGCCACCGCCGCCGTCACCGGCGTCGCGCTCTACACCTACCTCCTCTTGGGCGGGCGCGGGCCGGAGGAAGGCGCGCCGCGTTGACGTGAGAGCACGGTTGACGCCTGAGCCCGCGCGAGCGGGCGGCAGATAGTGGCCCACGATTCAGCCCGCGCCGGCGGGCGATAGATTTGTGGCCCACGGCTCGCGCCGTGGGCCACAAATCTATCGCCCGCCGGCGCGGGCCGTGTGCGCGGCGCGGGCCGTGTGCGCGGGCCGTCTCTTCCGGCGCTGGCGCGGCCCGGTCGCGCGACGACGCCGCTTCACCTGCGAACCCGTCGAGCGATCAGCTTCCCGCCCTCTTCAGCCAGCCCTCGCGCACCTTCAACTGATCGGGCGCGGGGTTTGCCACTTCCGCCAGCCTGTAGTCCGTCAGTTCGCGCGAGCCGACTTTCACTTCGAGCGTCTTCTCCTCCGCGCCGCGTTTGACCGCCAGCTTGACGGTCTGATCGATCTTCCCTTGCAGCAGGCCCGCGAGCGAGAAGCCGCCGCCGGGCGGCGTGCGCAGGCGCGTGTCGTCGAGCGAGGTGATGACGTCGCCTTTCAGGAGACCGGCGCGCGCGGCGGCGGCGTCGGGCGCGAGGTCAGTCACCTCAAGGCCCTGCTCGGTGGCGTTGAAGTTGACGCCGAGGTAGGGGACTTTGCGCGCCGACCTCTCCAGACGGTACCCGGCGTAGCCGAAAATCTGATCGTAGGGGGGGACTTCCGTGCCCGTGACGTAGCGCGCGAAGAAGTCGCGGTAGTCGCGGCCCGCGAGCTTGCCGAAGGCGGAGACGAAGTCGTCCGCCGTGAAGCCGCGCCCGCGCTTGTAGAAGTCCGCGTAGAGGGAGCGCATCACGTCGTCGAGGCTGTGCGCGCCCGCCGTGTCGTGGCGGATCGAGAGGTCGAGGAGCGCGCCGAGGTTCTGGCCCTGCGTGTAGTAGGAGATTTGGAAGGCGCAGGGCGTGTCGTAGCAGAGCCACGTCGATACGGAAGCGTCCGACGGCGAGATGTAGCCGCGCGCGTCGTTGCCTTCCACGCCGCCCGCCGCGCCCGCGACCGACTGCAGGAAGTCTTCCCTCTGGCGGAGCCCCGCGCGGTAGGTCGAGAGCGAGCCGTAGTAGTTCGTGAAGCCCTCGGAGACCCAGAGCGAAGGCGTCTCCTGCTCGCGCGAGTAGTCGTAGGGCCACATCTCTGCGGGCCGCAGCCGCTTGACGTTCCAGAGGTGGAAGAACTCGTGGGCGGCGAGCCCCGTCAACTGTTCGGGCTGGGGGTTGCGCGAGCCGACGCCGACGGCGACGTGCGAGTTGTTGTGCTCCAACCCGCCGGAGGCGTCCGACTCCGCCGGCGCGAGGAAGTAGAAGTAGATGTACTTCTCGTAGGGCAGCTCTCCGAAGACGGCGCGCTCGGCCTCGGCGATCTTCGAGAGCATCGGCGCGAGCCGCTCGCCCTTCTCCTTCGTGAACGCGCCCGCGGGCGTGGAGACGAAGAGGTGCGGCTTGCCCTCGACCTCGAAGCGCGTCACGTCGAAGCGCCCCATCTCGGTCGGCGAATCGACGAGCGTGTCGTAGTCGGGCGCGGTGAAGACCGCCGGGTCACTCGTCTCCTTGAGCGCGGAGACGATCTGCCACCCGTCGGGGACTTTGAAGCGCACGCTGGAAGGGCTCGCGCGGTGGCCGACGGGCTCCGGGAATAACTGCGTGCCGGTGAAGAAGGCGTAGTCGTTGGTGATCTTGGCCTGATTCAGAGCGAGCACGTTGGCGAAGTAGTCGAACTCGATCCTGATCTGCTTGTCGTCGCCCGCGAAGACGCGCCACGTCTGCTTCCTCGTCATCCGGTGGGGAACCGGGCGGCCCGCCGGGCCCGTCACCTTGAAGCGCAGGACGTTCTTCGCGTAGTTCTCGACCGTGTACCACCCCGGCGTCCACGTCGGCAGCGAGAGGTCTAACTGCCGCTCGCGCAGGTTCTTCACGTCCGCCGTGACGTGGAAGAGGTGTCCGCTCGCGTTCGCCACCTCGACCGTGTAATCGACGCGGAACTGATCCGTCTGCGCCGCCGCCGTCGCCGCCGACGCGCAGGCGGCGACGGCGAGCAGCGCGGCGCGCGCGTAGAGGCGCAAGCGATCCGGCGTCGCGGAGCGCGGCTTAAAAATTTTCCGTTTCATTAGTTCACCTCAAAAACTCGCTCGGCCTTTACAGCAGCCCGCGCTCCTTGACGCGGATGTAGGTCTCAAGGAGCGCGGGCGCGAGCGTCGCCGCCGTCACGTCGAGCGCGAGCCCGCCCTGACGCTCGACGAGGCGGAGCGCCGCCTCGCGCTGCAACATGATCTCCTCGGCGACCGACTGCGTGAACAGCCCCTTCAAGTCGGGCGGCGCGCCCACCACCGCCGCGCGCAGATCGCGGTCGCCAATCGTCGCGACGAGCGGCAAGTGGCGCGGGCGCAGCAGCTTCAGCGACGCGAGCAGCTCGCGCGACCCCTCCTCGTCCACCAAGTCCGTCAGGATCACGACGAGCGAGCGCCGCTTGCAGTTGGCGGCGATGTACTCGAAGGCGCGCGTGTAAGAGGGCTCGATCAATTCCGGCTCGACCCCGTAGAGGGCTTCGAGCACCGCGTCCGTCTGCTCCCTGCCCCGCGCCGGCGGCACGTAGGCGCGCACGCGCCTGCCGAAGACGGCGAGGCCGGCGTTGTCGCCGCCGCGCTGCGCCGCGCTCATCAGCGCGAGCGCGGCGTGGACGGCGGTGTCGAACTTCGTCTCGTCCTCGATGCGCGCCGTCATCAAGCGACCGGCGTCGAGCGCGACGAGGATCGTCTGGTCGCGCTCGATCTGGTACTGGCGCGTCGTCAGCTTCCCGCGCCGGGCGGTCGCGCTCCAGCTCAGGTGGCGCAGCTCGTCGCCCGGCACGTAGTCGCGCAGCGACTCGAAGTCGCGCCCCTCGCCGCGCCACGAGCTGCGCCGGTGGGCGGCGACGAGCGAGTGCGCGCCGAGCGCCTTCAGCTCCGCCTCGCGCGCGCGCCGCAGGTTCGGGTAGACCTTCACGCTCTCGGCGTGCCAAGCGTCCTCGCCGCGCCAGACCAGACGCCACGGCGAGAGACGCCGCACGGCGACGCGCCCGAACTCGAAGCGCCCGCGGCGCGGCGGCACGAGCCCGTACACGAGCGCCGCCGAGCCCTGCGCCTCGACCGCGAACTCCGCCTCGCGCGGGCTCGCCAGCTTCATCACCGGCGGGTACTCGTCCTTGACTATCAGCCGCACGTCGCGCGCCGTCGCGTTCGAGACTTTAACGCGCACCTCGGTCTCCGCGCCGATGTGGAAGCGGGCGGCGAACTCGCGCTCGACCGTCAGCCCTCCCGGCAGACGGGCCCTCCTCGCGTCGACGAACGCGAGGGCGAAGAGCAGGAAATCGTAGGCGAGCGTCATCCGGCGCAGGCCCGGCGCGGCCCACGCGAGCGAGAGCGGGAGGAAGCCGAGCGCGAGCAGGACGTAGAAGAGTTTGGCGAAGACGAAGCGCATGTGTGCGTGCGCGCGGCATTCATCCGTCGGTCGAAGTCTCGGCTGCCGGCGCGCGTAAGTTGCAGGCAGTGTAGGGTCAAAGCGCGGGCACAGGCAAATCAATCCGGGAGAACGGGTGGCAAGTCGGTCTGAATCTCGCGCGCGGCGGGAGGAAGATTCGCCGCGGAGGCGCGGAGGGCCGCGCAAGGGGGCGCGGAGAAAAGATAAACTCTCCGCGCCCCCTCCGCGTAAACACAGCGCCCCCGCGGTGAGCCCTGTCTATCTCGCCCCTCGCCCCGACTGACGCACTACCGCGCCGCGGCGTTTGGCGTTAGAATCGCACCTGTTCCCGAACCCGCTGACACGAAAGCTCATTCCAACCTTCCGAGGCTCACGAGGAATCATGATGCGACGCATCTACCTGCTGCTACTCCTGTCAACCGCCCTGCTCTCTTCCAGCGCCGCCGCGCAGGAGAGGTCGCAGCCGCGCACCCTCCGCGACGCGACGAAGGACTTGCAGAAGATCGACGGATACTTCCCGCTCTACTGGGACGCCGAGCGCGGACGCCTCCTGCTTGAGATCGCGCGCTTCAATCAGGAGTTTCTCTACCAGACGTCCCTGCAGACGGGCGTCGGCTCGAACCCCATCGGGCTCGACCGCGGGCAGCTCGGCGCGACGCACGTCGTCTTCTTCGAGCGCACGGGGCCGAAAGTGCTGCTCGTCGAGCCGAACCAGCGTTACCGCGCGCGCAGCTCGGACGCGAACGAGCGCCGCGCCGTCGAGGAGTCGTTCGCGCGCTCCGTGCTGTGGGGGTTCAGGGTCGAAGTGGCGGAGGGCGAGCGCGTGCTGGTGGACGCCACGGCGTTCTTCATGCGCGACGCGCACGGCGTCGCCGACGCGCTCCGCCGCGCGCAGCAGGGCAGCTTCTCGCTCGACGAGTCGCGCAGCGCCGTCTACCTGCCGCGCACGAAGGGCTTCCCGCAGAACACGGAGATCGAAGCCTCGCTCACCTTCAACTCGAACGATCCGGGCGGGCTCGTGCGGCAGACGACGCCGACGCCGCAGAGCCTCACCGTCCGCGAGCACCACTCGCTCGTGCAACTGCCGGACGACAACTACCGACCGCGCCGCTACGACCCGCGCGTCGGCAACATCGACATCGAGTTCTACGACTACGCGACGCCCATCACCGAGCCCATCGAGCAGCGGTGGATCATCCGCCACCGCCTGGTTAAGCGCGACCCGAACGCCGCCGTCTCGGAGCCCGTCAAGCCGATCATTTATTACGTCGATCCCGGCGCGCCCGAGCCGATCCGCAGCGCCCTGGTCGAGGGCGCGTCGTGGTGGAACGAGGCGTTCGAGGCCGCCGGGTTCAAGAACGCCTTTCAGGTGAAGGTGCTGCCCGCGGACGCCGACCCGATGGACATCCGCTACAACATGATCAACTGGGTGCACCGCGCGTCGCGCGGCTGGTCGATCGGCGACAACGTCAACGACCCGCGCACCGGCGAGATCATCAAGGGCAACGTCACGCTCGGCAGCTTACGCATCCGGCAGGACTACGTCCTCGGCAGCGGCCTCATCCCGCCCTTCGCCGACGCGAACGGCGGCGGCGGCGGCCCGCGCGGGGAGAGCTTAAGAGGCGGCGCGTGCGACTTCGGCGCGACGCTCGAAGACGACTACCTCGCCGCGCTCGACCCTTCGACCGACGCCTCCCTGATGGCGCTCGCGCGCATCCGCCAGCTCGCCGCCCACGAGGTCGGGCACACGCTCGGCCTTGAGCACAACTTCGCCGCCTCGACTTACGCCGGTCGCGCGTCCGTGATGGACTACCCCGCGCCGCTCGTCGAGATCAAGAACGGCAAGCTCGATCTCTCGAACGCCTACGCGCGCGGCATCGGCGTCTACGACAAGTTCGCCATCACCTACGCCTACGCGCAGTTCCCGCCGGGCGCGGACGAAAACGCGCAGCTCGCGCGCGTCGTCGAAGACGGCGTCGCGCGGGGGATGCTCTACCTCACCGATCAGGACGCGCGACCGTTCGGCGCGGCGCACCCGCTCGCGAGCCTGTGGGACAACGGCGAAGACCCCATCGCCATGCTGCGCCACGAGATGGAGGTGCGGCGCATCGGGCTCTCGCAGTTCGGCCTCGGCAACATCCCCGCGGGCACGCCGCTCTCGCTCCTCGAAGCGAGGCTGCTCCCGCTCTACCTGCATCACCGCTATCAACTGCAAGCCGCCGTCAAGTCGGTCGGCGGGCTCTACTACACTTACGCGGTCAAGACCGGCGCCCTCGCGTCGGGCCCCGCCGACCGGCCCGGCGGCGCGAGCCCCAAGCTCGTCCAACAGATCGTGCCCGCCGCAAGGCAGCGCGACGCGCTGGCCGCCGTGCTCGACACCGTCCGCCCCGAGGCGCTCGCGCTCCCGCAGCGCATACTCGATCTCATCCCGCCGCCCGCGCCCGGCTTTCAGGGCAACACCGTCGAGCTGTTCCCGAAGCGCACCGATCCGGCCTTCGATCCCGTCAATGTGGCGACCATCGCGGCAGACCTTGCCGTCTCCGCGCTCGTCGAGCCGCACCGCGCCGCGCGCCTGATCGACTACCACGCGCGCGACGGCTCCAACCCCGACTTCGAAGAAGTACTCGCCGCGCTCATGCGCCGCACGTGGGACGACCCCGCGCCGCGCGACGCGCAGCAGGCGGCCATCCAGCGCGCCGTGCAGTCGCTCGTCGTCACGCGACTGATGGACACGGCGGCGAACGACGCGGCGTCGCCCTCCGTGCGCGCCGACGCCACGCAGGCGCTCCGCGAACTCGGCGAACGTCTCAAAGCGCCCGTCAGGAACGCCCCCCCCGACATCGCGCGCCGGCATGCCGCGACCGACGACGCCGCGCACCGCCGCGCCGTGCTCGACGACATCGAGCGCTTCCTCACACGGCCCGACGCCCCGCGCAAGCGCACCCCGCCGCCGCCCACGCCGCCCGGCGATCCGATAGGCTCGCCGCCGCAGTAGTGGGCCCGCGCCCGGCGGTTGGCCGCGGCGCGCGAAGACGAGCGGGGGGCGCGAAGGATCGAGCGATCCTTCGCGCGCCCCCCGCTCGTCTTCACACCTGCGGGAGAAAATTTTTATCGCGGGGCGAGAGCCGTGCCCGCGCGCGTCTCACTTCCTTTTCGGCAGCGGCAGGAGCATCGAGACCTCGCGCCGGTAGTTCGTGTAAGCCTCCGGGTTGAGGCTCACGAGGTCGCGCTCCTCGATCTGGATCGCGATGAGGATGTAGGCGGTCGTGGCGACGGCGAACAGGAGGTGTCCGACCGTCATGCGCGGCGTCGCCCAGAAGGCGATGATGAAGCCGAGCATGATGGGGTGGCGCACCAGCTTGTAGAACCCGGTCGTTCTGAAACCCAGCTCCGCGTACCGCTCCCCGCGCGCGTTCAGATAGACCTGCCGCAGGCCGAAGAGATCGAAGTGGTTGATCATGAACGTCGAGAGCAGCACGACGAGCCAGCCGAGCGCGAAGAGCGCCCACAGGGCCGCCCGCCCCGCCCCGCCCCCGACGTCCCAGACGATCCCGGTCATCGGTCGCCACTGCCGGAAGAGCAGGACGAGGACGAGGCTCGCGAGCAGCACGTAGGTGCTGCGCTCGACGGCGTGCGGCACGATGCGCGTCCACCAGCGTTTGAACGCGGGGCGCGCCATCACGCTGTGCTGGACGGCGAAGAGCGTGAGCAGCAGGGCGTTGACGAGGAGCGACGCGGTGAGGTCGCCCGCCGCGCCCGAGTCTATCGTCTTCGGGACGACGCCCGGCACGAGGAGGTTCCCGACGAAGGCGATGGCGTAGAGGAAGGTAAGTAAAAAGATCAGGTAGCTGATCACCCCGTAGACGAAAGCCAGCGTTCGGGCCATGGCGTTTCTCTCCTTCCGCGTGGAAATGTTTTGGAGAACCCGGCCCCGGCTCGTCGTGCGAAGGCGGCGGAAGATTACCGCGGCACTTCGACCGTTTGCAAGATGTCGGTGATGACGCTCTCCGGCGTCGCGCCGTCGAGCTCGGCCTCGGCGCGCAGGCGCAGGCGGTGGCGCAGGACGGGGCGCGCGATGTCGCGCACGTCGTCGGGCGTGGCGAACTCCCTGCCGCGCATGGCGGCGAGCGCCTTCGAGCACAGGAGCATCGCCACGCTCGCGCGCGGCGACGCGCCGTAGGCGACCGCCGGGTGCTCCCGGGTGCGGCGGACGATCTGCACGACGTAGGCGCGCACGCCCGGCTCCATGCGCGCGCGGCGGATTTCGGCGCGGCACTCGGAGACGACGTTCGCGTCGGGCAAAGGCACGATGTCGATCTGCTCCAGCCGGCGCGAGTTGAAGCCCTCGTCCCAGTTGGCGACGACGCGCGCCTCGTCCTCGGCGCTCGGGTAGTCGATCAGAATCTTGAGCAGGAAGCGGTCGAGCTGCGCCTCGGGCAGAGGGTACGTGCCCTCGTACTCGATGGGGTTCTCGGTGGCGAGCACGGTGAAGAGCGGCGAGAGCGGGTGCAGCTCGCCGTCTATGGTCACCTGCCGCTCCTCCATCGCTTCGAGGAGCGCGGCCTGCGTCTTCGGCGGCGTGCGGTTGATCTCGTCGGCGAGCAGGATGTCGGTGAAGATCGCGCCGCGGCGCAGGGAGAAAGTCGAGTTGGCGACGTTGAAGACGTTCGTGCCCGTGATGTCGGAAGGCATCAGGTCGGGCGTGAACTGGATGCGCCCGAACTCCGCGCCGACGATGCGCGCGAGCGTCTTGACCAAGAGGGTCTTCGCCGTGCCCGGCACGCCCTCGACGAGCGCGTGCCCCTCGGCGAGGAGCGCGACCAGAACCTGCTCGACCACCGCGTCCTGCCCGACGATGATCTTGCGCAGCTCGCCGCTGATGTGTTCGACCGTTGAGGCGACGTTGTGCAGCATAAAGACGGGTGACAAGTGACGAATGACGGGTGACGGGTAAGCTCCGGGGCCGTCATCCGGCGCTCGCCGCCGCTCGCATCCTTTCAAAGTTAACCACTAAAACTCAGAGCCGTGCGGCTTGCTTGATCTCGCGCTCGCGCATCCTGATGCCGAGCGAGCTTTCGAGTTCGCGCAGCGCGGCGGCGAGGTGGAGGGCGCGGCGCGCGTTCAAGGGCTCGCCCCTCGTGGCGTCTTCACACTCGCGCAGGAGCGCCGCGAGGCGCGCGCGATCCGTGCCGGATCGCGCGGCGACCGCGGCGGCGATCTCTTCGGGCGCGGCGGCGAGGTCCGTCCCGCCGTAGCGCGCGAGCGCGCGGCGCGTGCGAGAGTAGATGTTTTCCAGCGCGAGATCAAAGGCGCGCGCCCTCTGCTGCAACTCCGCCATCGAGGCGACGAATTCGAGCTTCGAGCGGCGGTCGGGGCGCGGCGCGGGCAGCGGGCGGGCGAAGCGGCGACCGCGCGACCAGACGACGACCGCCGCGATCAGCGTGAGCTGCGCGAACATCGCGATGACGGGCGTGCCCGCGAAATACGTGAGGAGCTGGTTGTGCGTCTCGCCGCGCCCCTGGTGGTACTCGTCGAAGGCGATGAGACCGCCGCCCGACGCGATGACGTTCGTCGCGAGCTGCAGGTTGTCGGCGCGGCTGATGCCGTTGTTCGCGACGATGAACGGATCGGCGAGGACGACGACGCGACCGCGACCGCGCGTGTACTCCGCGACGAGCGCGCCGCGCTCGTCCACGAAGTTGAAGACGGGGGCGTCCGGCTCTGCGTAGTCTTCGGCGCGCCCCACGCCGATCCCGCGCTGAGGCACGACGACGACGGGCGGCGCGGCGGACGGGCGCGGCGACGCGACGCGCCGGGGCGTCGGCGCGGGCGGCGGCGGCTGCTCTTCGTCGCCCGCCTCGTCGGCCTCCTCCTGGTTCGCATCGCCCGGCGCGGCGGCGGGCGGCGGAGGGTGTGTGGGCGAAGGCGTCGCGCCGCCGGAGTCCGTCGGGTCGTCGTCCGCGTCCGCTTCCGCGTCGCCCGTCTCGCCGCCGCCCACGGCGCGCAGACGCGTCGCTAAGCGCGAGGGGGCGACGCGCTCGACGCCCGCGGCGATGAGCGTCGGCTGCGTGGGCGCGACGGGCTTCGTGCCCGCGAGCAGCGCCTCCACGTCGTCGGCGCGCGCCACGGAGCCCGCGCCCGGCACGGGCGTGGACGCGACGCCCCAGCGTTCCTCGCCCTTGATGGTCAGCTCCGGCACGCGGTCGATGACGACGAGGCGACCGCCGCGCGCCACCCAGCGCGACAGGTTCCGGCGCTCCTCCTCGGAGAGGTGGAGCCGCACCATGCCGACGACGACGAACGTCGCCGGGCCCGCCTTACCGTCTTTCAGCAGCGAGTCGACCGGCTCGCGCCAGCGCATCACCTTGTGATCCGTCGCCTCAAGGTACTCGTAGAGGGCGCGCGTGCCCGTCGCCCCCGCGTTCCAAGTGGAGCGGTCGGGGTTCGCCTCCAACTCCGGCTCGCGCTCCACGCGCACGTAGGACGCCGCGTTCAGCCCGACGAGCAACAGCCCGACGAGCACGACGAAGATCAGGATGGAGAAGCGTCCGCGCATGGGTCAAGTAATGAGTGATGAGTGATGAGTGATGAGTGATGAGTACGTTTACGAACCGTCGCGCCTTTGCTCCGCGGAGGCACGTAGCCCTCCGATGACCCGACCCAACTCGGCGGCTCTGTTCATCAACCCATCGAACTGTTCTCTTGTCAGGTAGCCCACGTCCAAAGCCACGTAGAGTTGGGAGCGGACTTCCGCGCACGAGGCTTTGGCGATAACCAGGAATTGATGAAATTCCGATGCGCGACCGCGCTCAAAGCCTTCTGCAATGTTGGACATTACCGATACGGACGCTCTTCTTATTTGACCTTTCAGCCCATAGTCTCTTGCGAAGTCTCCGCGCTCGGTCATCTTATAAATCTCTGACGTTAGGGCACGCGCCTTTTGCCACGCGATAAAGTCTTCAAACTTCTCAATTTTACTCATCACCCGTCACTCATCACTTTTACTGCATCGCCCTGTGGCAGAGCGCGCGGTACTCGTCCCAGTCGGCGGGCGTGGCGGGGGCGAAGCCGTACCAGTGGCGCTCGAAGTCTCGGGTGAGCGGGCGCAGTGAGACGTAGAGCTCTTCGCGGTCGCGCACGCTGTTGAGGTAGTCGCGGTTGGTCTTGTGCTGCGCGAGGCGGATGAGCTTGCGATCCCCCAGCTCGCAGAGCACGGCGATGTAGGCTTTGCGGATCGCGCCGCGCAGCTCGCCCGCGCGCGCGAGCCGCTCGGCCTCGGCGAGCAGATCGGACGCCGACTCGTCGGGCGCGAGCCGCTCGCCGAGCACGACGCGCGCCCCCCGCGCGCTCTCCTTCTTGCGCCGCGTCGAGAGGCGGCTCACGAGCTGCGGCCCGAAGCGCCACGCGACGTAAACGATCACGGAGAGGGCGAGGGCGTAGACGAACAGGCGCGCGACGACCGAGAAGAAGCCCGCCGCGCCCGACGACATCGGCGAGCGTCGGGGCAAGAGCCTGCTCAGCAGTTCCTTGAACTGCCTCCAGAGGCGGCTGAGCGCCGTCTCGCCCGCCGCCTGCTGGTTGTATTCGGGGCGGCGCAGGATCGACTGGAGCCTGCCCTTCTCCGCCTCGCGGTCGTGCGCCGCCTGCGCCTTAGCGCCCGCCGTCTCGTCGAGCCCGCGGCTGAGCGCGGAGAGCTTCGCGTTGACGCGCGCGGCGATCTTTCGCCTGCCGTCGGCGTCGCCCGCGGGCAGGGCGGCGTAGGCGTCGAGCTCTTTTCGCAGCCACGAGTTGTCAACGTCCGTCACGCCGCCGGGCCACTCGACGCGCTCGCGCGGCGGCAGCGCGTCGCGCATCCCCGCGAGCGCCTGCGCCTCGCGGCGCGCGTTCGTCTGCCCGGCGTCCTTGAGCGCGTCTAAGAGATCGATGGAGTGATTGAGCGCGACGCTCGCGCGCGCGCGGTAGCCGTCGAGCGACGCGGCGCGGGCGGCGGCGAGCGCCCCGCACAGCGCGACGAAGAGCACGGCGGTCGTGGCGCGCGACCGCCTCACGCCCCGTCCCTTTCGTCGAGACCGAGGATCGAGCCGGGCCGCGCGGGCGCGGAGAAGCCGGGAGTCCGTGTCGGCGTCGCGGCGGAGGGCGCGGGGGCCTGCGGCGCTCGGGCGTGTTGCGCCTGCGGCGCGCGGGCGCGGGCGGGCGCGGGGGCCGTGTAGACGGCGGGCGCGAGCGGCGCGGAGCCGCCGCCGGGAAGCTCCGGCATGTCGCCCAGTCGCTGCTGCGCCATCAGCTCGATGTCGTAGCCTTCGTGCCGCACGCGCTCGTCCACGTAGAGGAGCGAGAGGCCGAGCATCCAGACGGGCGCGAGCAGGATGGCCCCCGCCTGCCCGACCACCTGTTTGCCGATGGAGTACCAGAGCGGCACGTCGGCGTCGTTGAGCGCGAGCGGGTTGATGCCGCGCAGGAACCCGTACCAGCCGAGCGGGACGGCGAGCAGCATCACCGCCGAGTAGGTGGCGAAGGTCGTGAAGAGGAACATCGCCGTCAGGCGGCGGACGTTGCCGCGCGCGAGGCTCATGCTGCGCCCGAAGGCGTCCGACGCCGTGCGCCCCTCGACGAGGATCACCTGCGGGACGTAAGCCACGCGCCCGACGACGAAGAAGAAGGCGAAGAGCGCGGCGAGCGTGAAGGCGACCGACATCAGGATAGAGATGACGACGCCGAACGTGCTCCCGCCCGTGACCGCCATCGCGCCGCCCATGCCGAGCCCGACGAGCATCAGCCACGCGAACATGATGGGGACGCTCACCGCCCCGGAGAAGAAGATGATCAGCAAGAGCGCCCACACCAGACTCCAGAAGCGCGAGCGCACGGCGCGGTAGATGGCGCGCGCCGAGACGGGCTCGCCCCGCAAGAGGTGCAGCACGAGGTTGCGCGACGCTCCGCCCATCACGAGCAGGAAGGCGAAGTTGCCGCCCCACGCCAGCAGCAGCCCCGCGGCGATGAGCGCGCCGTAGAGCGCGAGCCGCGCGCCGCTCTCCGTCAGCGAGAACGCGCGCCAGCCGACGGTGAGCATGACGGAGCCGACCGCCGAGACGACGACCGGCGGCGCGGCGGCGCGCAGCAGCGTCGTGAAGTGCCGGCGGTAGAGTCGGACGGTGCGGTCGATGAGATCGCCCGCGCCGAGCGCGACGAGCCCGGGGTATTCGGTGTTGGGCGTCACAGTAGCCTGCATGTGGGCGAGTCGGTGCCGTGTAAAGGGGAAGCGGTCGGGCGGGATTTTAACACAGACGTAAGTGCCCGTCGGCGGCTAATCGCCTGCCGCTTTTATCTCGACCCGAAGTCGGAACACTGTTATCATTCGGCAACCATGAATCAGGCGCAGTTTACTTGGAGCCGCCAGTCTTCAACCAGCGCCGAATCCGCCGCCGCCGCCTCTCCCACGCAAGTCTTCGGATACTGCCGCCGCCGCGGCGCGCCCGCGCCGGATGCGGCGGGCGTCCCGGAAGCGGTGAGGCGCTGTGCGGGGCGGATTCGATCATTGGCGCGCGGCGGCCAAGTCGCCCGGCGGGGGCGAGCCGGGAGAAGCTCGTAGCCGGACCCAGCCGGCCTTACTTCAAACCGGGCGGTGTTCAGGGGACGGGTTGCGCGATCCCTACCTACAAAACAAACGGAGGAACTCAAATGCGTAGTCACCATATTCCGAGGCGCAGGGGGTCTGTCGCCATTCTGCTCTTCACAATCATGATGCTGTCACTATGCCTAGCGCCTTTAGCCGCCTCAGCCTACCAAAAGATCAAGATCGAAGAGATACTCAGCAGGCATTTAGAATCCGTCGCGCCGGCGGAGACGCGCGAGTCCATCAAGAACCGCGTCGTTTCCGGGACGACAGTCGTCACGTTCCGCGCGCCGGGCACGGGCCGGATCGGCGGGCGCGCCGTGATCGCGTCCCAAGGCGAGATGAGTGCGGTCGGGATGGTTTTCGACAACGTCACCAACTACCCGCAGGACAAAGTAGGGTTCGACGGCAAAGCGGTGACGGCTAGCTACATCCACCCGGGCGTCCGCTCCGTGCTGGGCGACTTCCTGATGACGCACAAGGACATAGTCAAGCAGGGGCTTCTGGGCGGCGCGCTGTCGCAGGCGTGGCCCCTGTACGATCTGAAAGGGAAAAACCCGAAGCTCGAATACGGCGGGACGAAGAAGATCGGCGACCGGCAGGCGCACGAAGTCAAGTACTTCGCGCGCGGCGGCTCCGACCTCCACGTGAGCCTCTTCTTCGACGCGGAAACTTTCCAGCACCTCAGAACCGAGTACACGCGCACGCTGGCCGCGCAGATGGGCCCGAGCCCCGAAACCTCGGCGGGGCAGAATGAGACCCGCTACCGGATGGTCGAAGACTTCTCGGACTTCAGGAAGGAGAGCGCGCTGACGCTGCCCCACGTTTACAAGATCACCCTTGAGGTGAACTCGCCGCGCGGCTCGTACAAAGCCGAATGGGAGATGGAGTTTTCGCAGTTCGCTTACAATCAGCCCCTCGACCCGAAGACCTTCAACGTGGACGCCGGCAACTAGAGCGGCCCCGCGCGCCGCCCGCGTTGACGAGCGGCGCGCCGGCTGGGGGGAGAAAAAATTAGGGCGTCACCCACGCAAGTGGGTGACGCCCTATTAAGTTTCACCTGCTGCCCGGGGGCAGCGGGAAGGTCTAGAACTCGAACCGGGCCGCGAACTGAACGACGCGCTGCGCGCCGCTCGTGGTGAAGGTCGAGTTGATGCGACCGAAGTTCGTGCTGCTGATGTTGGCGTTGCCGCCCAACTGCGTGAAGAAGAAGTTGGAGCGGTTCAGGATGTTGAACCCTTCGGCGCGGAGCTGGAGTCTGGTCGTCTCCGTCAGCCGAATGTTCTTGATGACCGAAGCATCCCAGTTGAGGAACGCGGGCCCGTTCAGGAAGGCGCGCTCCATGTTGCCGGTCTGCCCCGGCGCGACGCTGAAGAAGACCTGGCCGGGGAACGTCGGCTGCCCGAAGCCCTCGGAGCCGCGACCGGTGAAGCTGCCCCCCGTCACGGAGGAGCAGTTACCCGCGGCCAAAGCGGTCTGGTTGATGTTGAGCGCGGACGGGTTGATGAAGAAGACTCCGCACTTCGTCTTGAAAACGCCGACCAGGTCCTTGAGCTGAGCCTTCGTCAGGTTCGTGTTGGCCGTCTGGCGTCCCGAGCGCGCCGCGCGGTTGAGCGTGCCGCGGGGGTCGATGATCGTGATGGGCGCGCCCGTGGAGGCGCGGATGATCGAGGTCACCTGCCAGCCGCCCATGAGGCGATCGACGAGGCCGCCCTCGTTAAACCAGCGCTTGCCCCGACCGAAGGGCAGCTCGTAGATCGCGTTGAGGTTGAAGACGTGCGCCGTGTCGTAGTCGGCGCGCGCGTACTCAAGCTGCGGCAGGCTGTTCGACAGGAGCGGCTCGAAGTCGGTCTGCCCGACGCCCGAAGCGTTCGTGAGCGTCTTCTGGAAGGTGTAGTTGGCCTGGAAGTAGAAGCCCTGCGCGAAGCGGCGGCGGACTTCGGCCTGCAGCGAGTGGTAGCGATACTTACCGCCGTTCGACAGCAGGTCAATCGCGCCCGCGTTCAAGTTCGGCAGGAAGAGCTGATCGAACCTCACCCCGCCGGTGCCGACCGCGTTGGAAGGCGTCACGTTCTGGATGTAGAAGATCGCCAAGTCGGCGGGCGTCCCGGCGCGCAGGTTGTTGATCACCGTCGCGTTGGTCAGGAAGCCCGTGCCCGGAAGGGTCGGGAAGACGGTGAGCTGCTGGCAGCCCGTCGCCGTGGCCTGCGCCGCCGTGCAACCCGCGCTGCCGAACTGAACCAAGTTGGCGCGGGCGCGGTTGAAGTCGGCGAGGAAACCGCCGTTGAAGATGTTGACTTGGTTGACGTCAACGCCGCGCACGAGGTTGTCGCTCTTGCCGCCGACGTAGCGAATCTCGAAGGCGGTCTGGAAGCCGACCTCGCGCTGGATGCCGAAGTTCCACTGCTGCGCCATCGGAATCTGCAGGTTCGGGTCGACGGCGAAGATCGTCCCGAAGTTCGCGCCCGAGAGGACGTCGCCCTGCGCGAACGAGCGCGCGCCGCCGAACGCGGGCGTCGCGATGGAGGTCGAGGTGATGCCGAGACGGTCGTTAAGGTTGTTGATCGTCGTCGAGGTCGTGAGACCGGCGTTGCCGCCCTGCGCGTTGTCGGGGCCGCGGATGAACTCGTCGTTGACGTAGTTCGTGCTGTAGCCGCCGCGGATCACCGTGCGGCCATCCTTGCCGAAGACCGAGCCGAGGAAGTTGTTCTTGAACTGCGGCGACCAGGCGAAGCTGACGACGGGCGCGAAGTTGTTCTTGTCCGTCTTGTAGAGCCTGTGGCCCCCGGCGTTGCCGCCGACGAAGCCGACCGTGCCGTTCGGGTTGAGGAGGGCACTGATCACGTCGCTCGTGGTCTTGACGTTGCCGAGCACCGGCTCCAGCGCGAACCCGTTATCCTCCCTGAGCGCCGGGTAAATCTCGTAGCGCCCGCCGATGTTCAGGGTCAGGTGCGGGCTGACGCGCCACTGATCCGTGAAGTAGAAGCCGTCGTTGCTGAAACGGTAGTGCTGCTCGTTCGTCGCGCCCGGGACGAAGCCGGACGTGGGCGAGGTGGCGTTGAACGTCTGGGTGCCCGAAGAGACGATGCCGCCGAGCAGCGCCAGCAGGCTGTTGGCCGAGGTGACCTGCGCCGCGCTGATGCCGCCGGGGAAGTCCGCCGCCGTCAGGGCTCCCGTCACGGCGTTGGTGCCGAGCGTGAACTGCGGGACGGTGGTGAACTTGGCGAAGCTGTCGACGGTGAAGAGGGTCGTGGTGGCGCCGAAGCGGAAGTTGTGGTTGCCGCGGATGTAGCTCGCCTCGTCGGCGACGGTGTAGTTATTCGCCTGCCGCCCCTGATCCTGGAAGTTGACCTCGGGGTTGGTGATGAACGGGATGGAGAGGAAGAACGCGGGCTCCGGATCGACGCGGTTGAAGGTCGGCCTGGATTTGAAGAAGCCGCCGTGCAGGGTGTTCGTGAACACGGAAGTCGGCGTCCAGTTCCACGCGGTGGAGACGAAGTCTCTCGGCGCGGGCTGGATGACCGCCGGGCTGGCGCTGAAGCCCGTGCCCTGATCCGGGCGGTCGTTGGTCTCGGTGCCGTGCGTGTACACGAAGTTGAACGTGTTGCGCGAGTTGGCCTCCACGTCGTAGCGCATCGTGGTGTGATCGCGGTCGACGTTGTTACGGGTGTTGAAGCTGAACCCGGTCGTGTTGCGCTGGTCGCCGATGGAGGTGTTGTTGCCAGCCGTCGGGACCCTGCTGAGGATGCGGCTCTGCACGGTCGGGTTGATGCCCGACAGGCCGAAGCGGGAGCCGAAGGTGGAGAGCAGGTTGATCGTGCGCTGCGCGCCGCTGCTGTCGACGTAGGTGAAGACCCCGGTGCGCGCCGACGGCAGCAGGATCGTCGTCGAGGCCGTCGACTGCTGGCGCTGGCGGAAGCCCTCGTACTCGACGAAGAAGAAGCCCTTGTGGCGGAAGACCGACATGCCGCCCTCGCCGAAGCGCGGGAGGGGCATCGGGCCGCCCACCTTGCCGCCGAACTGGTTGCGGTTCAGGAAGGGCCGCTTGGTCCCGTTCACGTTGTTGAAGAACGGGTTGCTCGAGAACTCGGAGTTGCGGTTGAAGTCGAAGACCGCGCCGTGGAACTTGCTCGTGCCGCGCGGGGTGACGAGCTGCACCTGCGACGAGCCGTAGCCCTGCGAGGCGTCGGCGTTCGAGGTCAGGATGGTGAACTCACCCACGTCGTCCACGCCCGGGCGTTCCGGGGCGAAGTCGGTCGCGTTGGCGCGGATGAAGTTATCCTGGATGTTGATGCCGTCGCGCGTGATGTTCGTGAACGAGGTGCGCTGGCCGTTGATGGAAGTGTTGGTCGCGCCGTTGGACGCCGTACCAGCCTGGAGGGTGATGAGTGCGAGAGGGTTGCGCCCGTTGAGCGGCAACTCCTGAATCTGGCGGGGGCCGACCGTGTTGCTCACCTCGGCGTTGGTCGAGTTAAGCACGTCGGCTCCGGCCACGACCGTGACCTGCTCGTTAACGTCACCGGCTTCGAGCGTCGGGTTGAGCGAATACTCTCGACCGACGTCGATCTTAACGTCGGTGGCGGTGAAGGTCTTGAAGCCCGGCGACGTGACTTTCACCGTGTAAGTGCCGACGTCGAGCGCCGTGACGGTGAACGCGCCCTCGCCGCTCGCCACGACCATCCTTTCCTTGCCGGTCTGGGTGTTGGTAATGGTCACCGTGGCTCCCGCGATCACGCCGTCGGAGCTAGAGACGATGCCGACCAACCGGCCAGTGCTAGTCTGTGCTAACGCGAGTACCGTCAGCGCGCACAGCATCACTATGAGTGATCCTATCCTGCGAACAATCTTCATGGTGGGTCTCCTCCAAAGAGAGTAAAGGGATCGAGAGTCTTGCGACTTCAACTCCGCTATGCTGAAAGACTCGCGCTTAGGTTCCCTTCGAGGGCGAGTCGTCTGTAGTCTGTTTCGGACGAAAAGTGCGATGGAAGTAACTTACTAATTCCCGACGCCGTAGGGGACTAGGAGCAGTGCGAAGGCACAACAGATACGCTAGAGGCAAGCGTTATGCCAGTTTGGCACCTAAAGTTAACTGATTCTGCCCGTTGAAAGTTTGAGAGGGTGCAGGAGACCCGGCAGTCGGGTTCTCCAATTTTCTGAATTTTCGATTGCGATTTCTGGAAAATTTATTACAACCCGGCCCCCACTCCGGTCACGAGTTGAGCGCCCCGGATCGGGGCGGTTTGAAGACGACACGCCGCACCCGAACAGAGGCGCGGCGGGCGTCTCCCGCTTCAGCTTTGCTCAGGCGACCGGGGTGAGGAAGGCCGTCGCCCGCCGGCTTTAACCGCCCCTCCCGGCGTCGCGATCTGCGGCTGAGTCTGCGACGCGACGCCGGGCGGCGGCTAAGAGTTGTCGTGCGTCACGACGGGCTCGTGACGGGCGGTGCGCGACGCCGTCGTGAGGGGTAGAAGGAACCCGCCTTCACCCTCCACGCGCGCGCGCGGCTATTCGATGACCAAGTCGGCGCGGCGCTCGACGTCGACCTTGCCCTTCTTGTCGAGCAGGTTGACGATGAGGGCGTAGCGCCCGCGCGCGGGCGGCAGCTTGAAGCGCGTGGACTGGAGGGCCATTGACGGGCCGTTGGCCGGCGCGGCGACGAGCGTGAGCGGGCTGTCGAGCAGGGCGCGCCCCTGCGCGTCGAGCAGGCGCACCCGCTGGGTTAATTCCGCCGCGTCCTTCGGCGGGTTGTAGATGATGAAGCGGAGGTCGATCTCGGCGCCCGGGGCGAAGCTGTTCGTGCCGCCGAACGTGGTCTGCCCCGCCGCGTTGACGAGCAGGCTGCTCACCGAGAGGGCCTTCTTGTCCTGCACGTCGGGCACCTCGAAGAACTGGTAGGCGGAGCCGACCGCGCCGCTCGCCTTCTCCCTCATCGCCACCCTGATCTGGTAGAGCCCCGGGCTCAGCTTGAAGGGCTGCTGCGGGACGAAGACGACGCCCGACGTCTTCAGCTTCTGGCGCTCCTCGGGCTTCGAGAGATCGTAGGTGAGCGTGCGCTTGATGACGCCCGTCGGCTCGTCGCGCCCCGCGCCGAAGACCCACGCCACGACCTCGTAAGCAGCCGTCTGATCGGCGGCGGTCGGGGGGGGGAGCTGGAGGTAGTTGCGCCCGACGTGTATGCCCGTGACGACGACCTGCTCGGCCCCCTGCGGGACGGCGCGGGCGACGACTTCGACCGGCAGGTCGATGCGCGGGATCGGCGAGATGAGCGCGGAGGCCAACTCGGCGTTCGTCCCCTGCATGGTCTCCTGGTTCGCCGCGAGGTAGCCGCGCCGCGTGCGCACGACCAGCTCGGGCCGCCCCTTGACGGCGATCGTGATCAGGTGGAAGCGGTTGTCGAGTTTCGACGGCGTGAAGCCGACGACGTAGTAACTGGAAGCGTCCTCGACGGCGCGCTGGAGTCCGCCGACGATGTCGTTGGTGTTGGCGAAGAGCGTGCCGCCCGTCCCGGAGACGAGCGCGCGCAGCGCGCCCAGCTTCTCGAAGTCGCTGAAGTTGCTGTTGCCCGCGAGGTCTGCGGCGCGCAGGGCCGAGCCCGTCGTGTGCTGGCTCGCCTGCACGTTGTCGGTGCGCAGCCCGGCGGCGTCGAGCCCGTAGATGCTGATGCCGCTGCGGCGCGCGAGGTCGATGAGCTGGTTGAGATCGTTCGTCTGATCGTCGGTCGAGCCGCCGAGCGTGGAGAACGACTCGGTGAGCATCACGGCGATCTTCCGCCCCGGCAGTTCGGCCATCCCGTGGAACAGGTTGGCGAGCGTCTTCAAGGTGCGCCGCGACTCCACGCCCAGCTCGCTGACGCGCGCCTTGGCGGCGTTGCGTATCTGCAACTTGAGCGGGTCCTCGTTCGGGTTGTCGGACTTGAAGACGTTGCCCGTGGAGGCGGCGGCGCTCCCGCGGGCCATGCCGCGGCTCGTCTCTTCGGCGATGGAGCCGGTCGAGACCTCGTTGGCGATGCTCTGGGTCGAGGCCCGCCGCGCCACGGCTTCGAGCACGGTGTCGTCACCCGAGTCGATGCGGACGGCTTCGGCAGGCGTCAGGTTGAAGCGGTTGGTGCCGACCTGACCGAGGCGCGCGCCCTGCGTGGCGATGCGGCTGATGGCGGCGAGCACGCGCTGCTTGTCGTTGGTGAACTGTTGGAGCGAGGAGAGGCTCCCGCCCGTCGAGATGAGCGCGACCATGTCGTCCGGCGAGAGCTGCGTGTTGACGTAGTCGGTGAGGGCGCGCCGCATGCGCGTGAAGTTCTCGATGGAGAGGTTCTGATCGTCGACGACGAGCGCGATGTGGCGCGCCGGGTAGGGGACTGCCAGAGATGAGACCGGCGGCGCGGCTGCCGCGGTCGCGCCGGGCGACGCCGCGCCGGGCGACGCCGCGCCCTTCTGCGCGACGAGGCGCGAGCGCTCGATGGCGGTGAAGTAGTCGACCGGGCGCGGCGTGTTGTCGTCGGTCACTTGGAAGTCTGAGGCGTCGAGCCCCGTGACGCGACGCCCCGTCTTGTCCGTGACGATCACGTCGAGCTGCACGACCGCCGTCGAGACCTTGAGCGCCTCGTCCTGCTGGCCTTGCGGCGGGGTCGGCTGCGGCGCGGGCTGTTGCGAGAAGGCGACCGAGGCGCAGAGCACCGTCAGCGCGAGGTGGCGGAGATATCTGTTCAGCATAAAAACCTCTTTGTGGCAGGGGCGTTCGGGACTCTGGGCGAGCCCGGTCGTCGCGTCTGGGTGAGGGGCATTATAGCCCACGGGAGAAAAAAAAAGGGAGAGAGCACTTGGCTCTCTCCCCCCGAAAGGCTTTCCGAAAGCCTGAGTCAGGACGGGCGGCGATCCCCTTAGAAGAGGAGGCGCAGACCGAAACGCATCGTGCGGTTGCCGCCGTTGTTGTAGCCCGGGTTCTGGAAGCTGCTGACGGTGAAACCGTTCGAGGCGTCTTCCGTGAACGGATCGGGCACGCCGAAGTTCCGGTGGTTGAGGAGGTTGAACGCCTCAGCGCGGAACTCGATCTTGACGTTCTCCGAGATCCTCGTGGTCTTGAAGATCGAGGCGTTCACCAGCGCGAACGGCTCCCCGATGAAGGTGTTGCGTCCGACGTTGCCAAACGGCGTCCCGAAGAGGGAGACCGCCTCGGTGCATAGATCGCCGGTCTCGGCGTTACACCCGGTCAAGGGAATGCCGAACTGCGAGAACGTGCCGAAGTCGTTGTAGAACAGGCGAGCCTGCTGCAAGGCTTCGGCGGGAGTCACGACGCGCCCGACGGAGCCGACGTTGCGCGTGTCGTAAATGATGAAGTTGCCGGGGACGGCGTTCGGCGCGTTGCAGGGTGCGTCGCCGAAGAGGATGGCGCACGCCGAGGTGACGCCGACGGCGATAGTGCCGACGGGCGCGTTCGGGTTGCCGTTGAAGGGACGCAGCGCGCCCGAGCCGACGAAGGCGTTCTCCCAGGTCGGATCGTAAGTCGCGAAGAGGTTGGTGGGCGTGTAGGGCCGACCCGAGCCGCCACGGATGATGGCGCCGACCTCGTAGCCGCCCAGGAGCTTCCCGGCGAACCCGCGCTGTTCCTTGAACCAGGGCAGCGAGTAGATGAAGTTCGTCGTGAAGTTGTGCTTCTGGTGGAAGGCGGAGAGCCCGCGCTCGCCGCGACCGAAGTCGAACGGGTCCTGCGACTGGGCGACCGTCTGACCGCCGCCGAAGGTCGAGAAGATCTCGGAGGCGTTGTCGATGGTGCGCGAGAAGGTGTAGTTGGTGTTCATCACGAAGTTGTTCGTGAACCTCGTGTCGAAGCGCACCTGCATGCCGTTGTAGGTCGAGCTCGCGCCGTTGATGCGCGTGCGGGTCGGCCCGGAGAACGGATCGACGCGACCGCTGCCGGTGATGCGCGAGCCGGTCGCGTCAGCCGTCCGCGTGTTGAAGAGGCCCGCGACCGTCGGCGTCACGCAGGTCGCCTCAGAGCACGTTCCGGGAAGGATGCCGTGCGTGAAGGCGGTCGGGTTGCCGCGCAGCGTCTGCCCGGCGCGCAACAGGAAGCGCAGGTCGGGGTTGCCGTTGATGGTCTGGAACTGGCCGACGATGCGCGAGCCGACGTAGCGCACCTCAAGCACCGAGTTCTTCCACAGCTCCTGCTGGATGCCGAAGTTGTAGGACATCGTGTAGGGCTGGTGGAAGTCGGGATCGACTCGCGTCTGGTTGAAGAGGCGCGGGTCGCCGCCGTTGGTGCCCGGCGTCAGGTTGAGCTGCGCCGTCGTGGAGGGCAGGAACGGGAAGGTCTGAGCGCCCGTCCCGCCCGGCGTCTGACGCACGGTGCCCGCCGCCGCGAACGGGGCCGCCGTCACGGTGTTGAGCACGATGTTGAAGTACGGCGGATCGTAGGCGACGCGGAAAGCGCCGCGCACGACCGTCCGCCCGTTGGTGAAGCGGTCGCCGAGGAACTTGAAGTTCGGCTGCCACGCGAAGCCGACGCTCGGCCCGATGTTGTTCTTGTCGATGGGCAACTGGTTGGCGGTGCGCGTCGAGAGCGGGAACGCCTGGTTGAAGATCGCGCGCGCGGGGTCGGCCTCACGCGCGTTGATCTGATCGATGATCGGGTTGAACGGCGTGGTCGAGACCTCGTAGCGCAGGCCCATGTTCAGGGTCAGGTTCGGGCGCACGCGCCAGTCGTCCTGGCCGAAGAAGAAGAAGTCGTTCTGCGAGGTGATGATGCGCGGGTTGCCCAGCGCGAAGGTGACCTGGTCGAAGCGCCCCAAGGTGAAGTTCTCGAAGGCGGTCGCCGCGTTCGGGAACGGCGTCGCCCCCGGCGCCAGAACCGCGCCCGTGTTCGGGTTGATGAGCTGACAGGACGAATTCCTGGCGAACTGGCGGTCGCAACCGTTGAGGTTGAAGAAGGTGTTCGCGGGTATCGCGCCGCCGCTGTTGAAGCGGTACTGGCCCGAGAAGTTCGGCAGGAAGAAGTTGTCGACCTTCTGGTGGCGGATGTCCATGCCGAACTTGGCGGCGTGGTTGCCGATGGTGGTCGAGAACGTGTCCTGCGCCTGGTAGGTGTCGACCACGCGCGACTGCGGCAGGTTGTTCGGCGGCCCGAAAGCCGTCAGCAAGCCGCCGGCGAGCGAGCGGGTGCCGGCGAAAGCGATGCCGGGGCCGGGGTTGACGGACACGTCGCCGAACTGCACGTTCAGGCGCGAGAAGGTGAAGCGCGCTTCGTTCACGGAGTGCGACGAGAGCGTGCGCGTGTAGGTCACGCCGAGGTTGTTGTTCCTAGTCGGCTCGTCGAAGAAGAAGCCGCCGAGGGCGCGACCGGCGAGGCCGGGGAATTCGCTGTGGTCGAAGATGTAGCGGGCGACGATGGAGTCCTTCGCCGTCAGGTTCCAGTCGACGCGGCTGATGATCTGGTGCGAGGTCTGCTGGCTCGGGGTGACGCGCACCGGCTCGCAGCCGAAGATCGTGCGGCGACCGCCGGGGGCGGTCGGGTCAGCCACGATGGCGAGCGGGGCCAGGTTGCCGTTGCCCGAGAAGTTGAACTCGTCGGGGATGCCGTCGCCGTTGGTGTCGGTGGTCGGCGGCGCGCACAGGAACGAGCCCGCGTTCGCCGCGTTCGCCGGCCCGATGGAGGCGAGCGAGCTGGTGGCGTTGGTGCCGAAGATGCGGTTCAAGTTAGCCGCGCCCTCGGCGTTGGGCGCGAACGAGCCGCCGCCGAGTCCTTCGCTCGTGTCCTCGCCCCTGAAGATCGTGCCTTCGTAGGTGACGAAGAAGAACGCCTTGTTCTGCTTGAGCGGGCCGCCGAGCGCGCCGCCGAAGCGGTTCTCGCGGAAGGGGGCGGGGCCGTTCTGGAAGCGGTTGGCGAGCCCGCCGAACTGCGGGAAGCCGTTGCTCGCGATGAAGCCGAAGCGGCTCCCGGCCAGCTTCTCCTGATTGTCGCGGGCGTTGAGCGCCGAGTTGCGGTGGAACTCGAAGAGCGAGCCGTGGAACTGGTTCGTCCCCGACTTGGTGACGACGTTGATCTGCGCGCCCGAGTTACGACCGAACTCGGCGGAGAAGGTGTTGGTGATGACCTGATAGTCGCCGATGGCCTCGGCGTTGGTCAGCGTGAGGGCGGGGCCGGCCACCGAGTTGTCGTTGTTGTCCTGCCCGTCGATCTGGAAGTTGTTCGAGCGCCCGCGGTTGCCGTTGGCGCTGATGCCGACGCCGTTGGTGAAGTCCGCGTCACCCGGCGTGACGACGCCCGGCGTCAGAAGCGCCAGGTTGTCGATCGCGCCGACGTAAGGGAGCTGCGTCAACTGCTGCGGGGTGTAGCTCGTCGTGAGCGAGGTCTGCTCGCTCTGGATGAGAGCCTGATCCGTCGCCTGCACGTTGACGGTCTCGCCGACGTTCTGGAGCCCGACCTTGACGTCGGCGGTGTTCTCCGTGGCGGCGCGCACCATGATGCCCTCAACCGGGCGCGCCGTGAAGCCCGTCGCGGTCACCTCGACGCGGTAGTTCGCGCCGGGGGTAAGATTGGTAACGCGATAGAAGCCCTCGGTGTTGGTGGTAGTATCGCGACTGATACCGGTGTCGACGTTCGTGACCTTGATGGTCGCGCCCGCCACAGCCGCACCGTTGGGGTCGAGCACCGTACCTTGCAGAGCGCCGGTCGTCACCTGCGCCGTTGCGAACGGCACGGCGAAAGCGACGAGCGCCAGCAACATCGCGATACGTGCGACCAGAGTGCTGATGCGAAACTGATTCATAGACCCTCCATTGTTAATTCTACGGACTGTCCTGCTTAAGTGCTTGTTCGCGCGCTGAAACCCGCAAGGGTGTCGTGCCTGATGATGGGAATCGCGCTGCTTCACAAGTAGTGGGTTTTCGGTCGGGCTCTGATTAGGCAAGACCCGTTCCTTTTCCCGGCGGGCACTTAAGTTTATATATTCTTACAATTTAGATTTATGTTTAAGATGTAACGGCTCCAAAATCTTGTATTTGTCTCCGATTTTATGGAAACCTTGCGGGCGGATTTCGGGGGCGGCGCGGAGGCGGGAATTTTCGCGCGGGAAGGTGGGTCGCCCGCGCCTTTCGCTCAGCCCGCGAGGAGGCGCGCGAACCCTTCGAAGTCGAGCGCGCGGACGGGCATCCCGATGAGGCGTTCGAGGTCTGGGAGCGTCGTGCCGTCGAGCATGACGGGCTCGTCCGACTTCAACGCCGCGCCCGGCAGGACGACGAAGTCGCCCTCGATCCGGTCGCGCGCGGCGAGCACGTCGCGGCCCGTCATCAGACCGGCGACGACGATGTCGGGGCCGAAGTAGTCGTTCTCGACGGCGACGGTCTTGAGCCGCGTGCCGAAGCGCGCGTTCAGCCCTTCGAGCAGCGGCGCGAGCACGGGCGCGAAGAGTTTGCCGGTGAGGACGGTCGCGCGCAGGCCGGCGGTCGCGGGCGGCGTGCGGCGTTCGAGCCTGCGGCGCAGGCGCGCGAAGTCTTCGCGGAACGAGCGCACCATGCCGACGCCGTCCTCGATCTGCGGGTAGTCGCCGTAGTGACGGCGCGAGGGGATGGCCGCCCCCGCGCGCAGATAAATCTCGTCGCCGAGGAACGCGAAGTTCGTCCCCAAACGCGCGCGCAGCTCTCTCTGGAGGGCGGAGACCTCGCGGATCGTGCGTCGGCAGAACTCCGGCGTGACGGTGGTCAGGCGCGCGTCCGTGTTGTAGCGCGTCAGGCCGAGCGGGACGACGGCGACGCTTCTGACGCGCGGGTGCTCGGCGGCGAGATCGCGGATCGTGCGGCGCAGAATTTCGCCGTCGTTGATCTCCGGGCACAGGACGACCTGCGCGTGTATCTCGATGCCGGCGTCCATCATCCGGCGCATCTTGCCGGTGATGTCGGCGCGCCTCTCGTCAACGCCCAGGAGGTAAGCGCGGACTTTCAAGTCGGTCGCGTGGACGGAGACGTACTGCGGCGTGAGCCGCTGCTCGATGACGCGGGCCATCTCCTGTTCGGTGATCGAGGTGAGCGTCGTGTAGTTGCCGTAGAGGAAGGAGAGGCGCACGTCCTCGTCGCGGAAGGAGAGCGCGGGCCGCGCGTCGGGCGGGTTGCCGTTGCAGAAGCAGAAGAGGCACTCGTTGGCGCACTGGCGCGGGACGATGTTCTCGAACGAGAGCCCGAAGTCTTCGCCCTCGCCGCGCTCGATCTCTAATTCCCACTCCTCGCCCCCGCGCTTCAAGACGCCGACGGTCAACTCGGTCTCGCCGCCCGTCTGGAAGCGGAAGTCGAGGTAGTCGCGCACCGCGCGCCCGTTGACCTTGATCACGCGGTCGCCCGGCTCAAGCTCAAGCTCCGCGCCGAGCGACGCGGGCGCGACCGCCGTGATCTCCACGCCGCGGCGGCGAATCTGCGTGACGGCTGGTGTGACTGCGAACTCGTACATCTTCTTCCCGACTAACTCTTCCCGACCGTGAGACGAACCGAGCGCCGCCCCGAAACTCGCCGCGCCCGCTCGCGGCGGCGTCGCTAAGGTCGGCCTCGGGCGCGCGGCGCGAAACAAGTAGTATCCCCGAAGGCGGCGGCTGACACAACCGGCGGGGCGAAACTCCGCCTCAAGTCGGCGCGCGCGTCGCCCGAACGAATCGCGCGGGTCGCAGTTAATTGATGGCGCGGCACGCCTTCCGGCGGCGGCCCGCGCCGCCGGGATTGACCCCGCGCGGTGAGCCCGCCCGGCTGATCCCGGAAAGAAGGTTCTTGACAGCCCCGCCGCCGGACTCTAATCTGAATTTCGGGCCGTCGCCGCCGCCGTCGCGACGCTTAAGTCGGAAACTTAAGCTCACCCGACTACGGCAGACGCCCCGCCCTCTGGCTTGCATCACGGACTCGTCTCACGCAGACCGACTCCGCCTCTCACGCGATCCGCTACACGCGACCGGACAACACGCAGGAAGCGTCCGCGCCGTCTCATTCGTGCGTGGCCTCATCGAATACGGTTCTACTCTTCAGGGATGAAAAATTTCGACGCTCAGCAGATCGGCTCGACCCAGGCGCAGGAGCGCGCGTCGGCCCTGACGGCGCAGAGCGCCGACGGCGCGATCCTGCTCGTGGAAGACGACAAAGTTCTGCGCCGCTACCTCGAAGTGCTCCTGCGCCGCGCGGGCTACGCGGTCGTCACCGCCGCCGACGGCCTTGAGGCGATGAAGATCGCGCTCGGCTCGAAGCCCGCGGCGGTCGTCACGGACGCGGTGATGCCGCGCCTCGGCGGCCACGAGCTGTGCCGCCTCCTGCGCAGCCGACCGGAGCACGCGCGCCTCCCCGTCATCCTGCTGAGCGGCGAGGCGCGCGACGACTCCGCCGCCTGCGAGCACGCCGACGCGCATCTCACCAAGCCCGTCCGCGCCGACGACTTGATCGACTGCCTCCGGCGACTCATCGCGCGCGCCGCCTGACTCGCCGACGCCTTCGTCAGGGGGCGGAAACACTCGCGCCGAAAAATACCCGCGCCAAAAATTTAAGGGGCTGACACTCCCGAGTGTCAGCCCCTTTCGTCGCCGCGACTCCCGCCGGCGTCTAACGCGCGGTCGAAGACGAGGCGGTGCTGCCTTCGAGCATGCCGTCGAGCGCCGTGTAGTCGAGCCCCTGCGCCTGCGCGACGGCCTCGTAGGTCAGCTTGCCCGCGTAGGTGTTGACGCCCGCCTTCAGGCCGGGGTCGACGCGGATGGCGTCGATGAAGCCGCGGTTGGCGAGCCGGAGCGCGTAAGGCAGCGTCGCGTTCGTCAGCGCGAAGGTCGAGGTGCGCGGCACGGCCCCCGGCATGTTGGCGACGCAGTAGTGCAGCACGCCTTCGACGTAGAAGGTCGGGTTCGAGTGCGTCGTCGGGTGCGTCGTCTCGATGCAGCCGCCCTGATCGACCGCCACGTCCACGACGACCGCGCCGTTCGGCACGTCCTTCAGCATCGACTTCGTGACGAGCTTCGGGGCCGCCGCGCCGGGCACGAGCACCGCGCCGACGATCAGGTCGGCCTCCGCGATGGCTCCGTGGATCGAGTAGGCCGAGGAGGCGAGCGTCGAGATTTTCGAGAGGAAGATGTCGTCCAGCTCGCGCAACCGATCCAGATTGTTGTCGATGATCGTGACGTGCGCGCCGAGGCCCACCGCCATCTTCGCCGAGTTCGTCCCGACCACGCCGCCGCCGATGATGACGACCTTCGCGGCGGGCACGCCCGGCACGCCGCCCAAGAGCACGCCGCGCCCGCCCGACATTTTTTCGAGGTAGTGCGCGCCGACCTGAATCGCCATGCGCCCCGCCACTTCGGACATCGGCGTGAGCAGGGGCAGCGTGCCCCTCCGGTCGGTGATCGTCTCGTAGGCGACGCCCGTCACCTTGCGTTCGAGGAGTTGTTTGGTCAGCTCCACGTCGGGCGCGAGGTGGAGGTAGGTGAAGAGCACCTGCCCCTCGCGCATCCGCGGGTATTCGGGCGCGACGGGCTCCTTCACCTTCACGATCATCTCGCCCTCGCCCCACACGTCGTCCGCCGAGTCGAGAATCCGCGCGCCCGCGCGCTCGTACAGTTCGTTCCCGAAGCCCGAGCCCGAGCCCGCGTCGCGCTCGACGAAGACGGCGTGGCCGGCGTCCGTCAGCGCGCGCACGCCCGCGGGCGTCAGCCCGACGCGGTACTCGTTGTCCTTGATCTCTTTGGGGAGTCCGACTTTCACCGTGGTGAGTCTCCGTTCAATAAGGTTAGGGCGAGAGCTTCCAACGCTGTAATTCTATGGTTTAGAGACTATTCGGACACGAACTGGGAGGAAACAGTTTCTTTAAGTAGCCATTTCCCTTGTAGAGTTTCGACCCCTTCAATAGCCTTAAGATTCTCTAAGTCGTCGAGTATTTTGTCTAACGTCACCTGCCGAATAGGGTGTTCACCAAATTTGACCAAAGCTTTATTGACAACATCTAATAAGCCATCTTGCTTTACTTGATTGTTGTCGTCACACGCCTGCCACATCGCTCCCAAAGCTATCATCATCTGTTTAGTTACCTTAAGCCCCGTCCCTTTGGCAATGTTCCTTAAAGCAAAAAGGATTCCAAAAAAAGGTACAGATAAGGCGCTTTGTCCCGTCAGAAATTTTTCCATATGAGCATCGAACTCAGCACCTCCGGTAAGAAGAAGAGCATCTCTAAAAATACTTTTCATTATTTGCTTGAGGTTCAATGTCAGGTTGGTAAACTTGATGCTATAAGGTTGACCCATTAACGAAGTTAGATGATATACCCTACTAGGATCAAACTTAACAGGGATCGGGCGTTTCACAACCTCCTTGCAGCTAAACTGAATAGCTTCGTCAAATAGACTCCTAATGAAACTGTCTACCTCACCCTTGTCGACTTGAAATGCTTCCTGCCGCGCCTCAGCAATAAGCATTTCTACTGTTGATGCGATGAGTGCATCCCTTTCTTTTTGTACATCCATACTTATTGAAGAGGTTTTACATCCTTACTCGAAGTTCACTTCGTCGATCTGCGCGCGCTGGAGCTTGCCGCTGTAATCGACGTAGATCGACTTCCACTCGGTGAAGATGTCGAGAACCTGCGTGCCCGCCTCGCGGTGGCCGTTGCCGGTCGCCTTCGTGCCGCCGAAGGGCAGGTGCACTTCCGCGCCGATGGTCGAGGAGTTGACGTAGAAGATGCCCGTGTACATCTCGCCCATCGCGTGGAAGGCGCGGTTCACGTCCGCCGTGTAGATCGAGGCCGAGAGGCCGTAGCGCACGCCGTTGCCGATCTCGATGGCCTGTTCCAGCGAGTTCGCCGGGATGACGCAGGTGACGGGCCCGAAAATCTCCTCCTGCGCGATCCGCATGTCGGCCTCCACGTCCGTAAAGACCGTCGGCTCGACGAAGTAGCCGTGCGCGTGCTCGCCCTTGTCGAGCCTGCGGCCCCCGCACGCGAGCTTCGCGCCGTCCTCGCGCTCGCCGACCTCGACGTAGCCCATGATCTTGTGCACGGCGTCGGCGTTGATGACCGGCCCCATGTCGACGTCGGCGTCGGCGCCGTCGCCGACGCGCAGGGCGCGTGCGCGCTCGACCAGCTTCTTCGTGAACTGCTTGTAGACTTTCTTGTGGACGACGAGGCGCGACGAGGCCGTGCAACGCTGGCCGGAGGTCCCGAACGCGCCCCAGACCGCGCCCTCGACGGCGAGGTCGAGATCGGCGTCCTCCATCACGATGATGACGTTCTTGCCGCCCATCTCCAGCGAGCAGATGGCGTTTCGGTCGGCGCACGAAGAGGCGACGACGCGGCCCGTCTCGGTCGATCCCGTGAAAGAGATGAGGCGCACGTTGCGGTGCTCGACGAGCGCGCGCCCGGCGGTCTCGCCGTAGCCGGTCACGAGGTTGACGACGCCCGGCGGGATGCCCGCCTCCTCGCAAGCCTTCACCAGGTTGAACGTCGAGAGCGGCGTGTCTTCGGCGGGCTTGATGACGACGGTGTTGCCGCACACGAGCGCGGGGACGAGCTTCCAAGAGGGGATCGCCATCGGGAAGTTCCACGGCGTGATCAGGCCGCACAAGCCGACGGGCTGGCGCACGCACATCGCGAACTTGTTGGGCATCTCGGCGGGCGTGGTGAAGCCGTGGAGCCTGCGCCCCTCGCCCGCCGTGTAGTAGGTGCAGTCGATGGCCTCCTGCACGTCGCCGCCGGTCTCCTTCAAGACCTTGCCCATCTCGCGCGTCATGTCGGCGGAGAAGCGATCCTTGTTGCGGACGAGAATCTCGCCGAGGCGGAAGAGCAGCTCGGCGCGGCGCGGCGCGGGCGTCTTGCGCCAGCGGTCGGCAGCCGCGCGCGCGGCCTCGACCGCGCGGCTCACGTCGTCGGCGGTCGAGACGGGGAAGCGCCCCACCACGTCGCGCGTGTCCGCCGGGTTCGCGTTCTCGAAGTACTCGCCCGAAGAGGCGGCGACCCACTCGCCGCCGATGTAGTTGTGGTAAGTCTTGACCGCGGCGCGGCCGTTCGACTTCTTCGCCGCGGCCTTGGTGAGAGCCTTGCGAGCTTGTGCCATAAGAAAAGTGACGGGCGACAGGTGACGGGTGACGGGTGACAAGGGCGGTAAGCCGCCTGCTTGTCACCCGTCACCCGTCACCGTTTACTTGCTATTGATATGTGAACTGGACGATCAACTGTCGCACCGTGCCGTCGCCCTGCGAGACGGCGATGTTCATCACGACGGCGTCGCCGAACTTCAGGCCGGCGACCACGCGCTCGAAGTCGGCGATGGTGTTGACGGGCACGCGGTTGACCTTCTGGATGATCATGTTCTCGCGAATCTCGGCGTCAGCCGCGATCCCCGACGGATCCACTTCCTTGACGAGCAGGCCGCGCACGTTCTTCAACCCGCGCTCGTTGGCGAGCTGCGGCGTCAGGTCGCTCAGGGTGAGCCCGAGCCGCGGCTTGTCGGCTTCGTTCGCGCCGAGCTTCTTGACGGTGGCGGGCTTGCCGCTCTCCGGCGTCGGCGCGCCTTCGGCGGCGGTGAGCGGGCGCTCGCCGACGGCGACGCTCACGGTGCGCCGCTCCATCTTGCCGCCCACGTCGCGCAGGTAGGCGAGGCTGATCGTCTGGCCGACCGGGGTCGAGGCGACGCGGTTGATCAGGTCTTGCGAGTTCGCCACGGGCTGCCCGTTCAGCTCGACGATGATGTCGCCGACCTGCACGCCCGCCTTCTGCGCCGGCCCCTCGCGCAGGTCTGTGATGATCGCGCCCTTCGCCTCCGAGAGGTTGTAGACGCGCGCGTACTCGGCCTTCACCGAGTCGAGGTAGACGCCGAGGTAGCCGCGCTTGACCTTGCCGCCCTCGGCGAGCTGGCGGTAGACGAACGAGGCTTCGTTCGACGGCAGGGCGAAGCCGATGCCGTTGTAGTCGCCCGTCGAGGTCGCGATCTGCGAGTTGACGCCGACCACCTCGCCGCGCATGTTGACGAGGGGGCCGCCCGAGTTGCCGCGGTTGATCGCCGCGTCGGTCTGCAGGAAGCGTTGGAAGTTGGTCGAGAGCGGCGTCTGCCGCTCGCGGGTCGAGATGATGCCGGCGGTGACGGTCTGATCGAGGCCGAAGGGCGAGCCGATGGCGAGCACCCAGTCGCCGACCTGCGCCGAGTCGGAGTCGCCGAGCTTGACGGTCGGCAGGTCGCGCGCGGCGTTGACCTTGATGACCGCGAGGTCTGTCAGGCTGTCCTCGCCGACGACCACGCCGCGCAGGATTTCGCCCGACTGGAGGCGCACCGTGATGCGCGTCGCGTCCTCGACGACGTGCTTGTTCGTCAGGATGAAGCCCTTGGGATCGACGATGAAGCCGGAGCCGACGCCGCGCGAGGGCCGGCGCATCTGCCGGCGGAACATGTCCATCAGCGGGTTGTTGCTGTTGTTGTCGTTCCCCTCCTTGCTGTCCTCGTCGTCGTCGCCGCCCTTGCCCGCCGCCTCCGCCGCCGTGACCGTGTCGATGTTGACGACCGCCGGCTCGACGCGGCTCGCGATCTCGGCGAAGGACGCCGACAGGGCCTCGGGCGCGCGCGCGATCTGCGCCGCGCTCGTGCCGCCCTGCGCCACGGTGGTGCGCCCCGCGAGCATCGCGCCCACCGACGCGCCCACGATCAGGCACGCCGCCGCCAGCGCCGCGATCCACACGCGCAGCCGCTTGAGGATCATCCGCTCCGCCTCGCCGTTCGCCCCGTTCGGTAACTGGTACATAAAAACTCCTCGCGCCCTCGGACTTGTCTTACAGGATAACGCCGCCCGCGCCGCGCCCGTTCCCGAATCCGCCGCCGCCCCGACTGCTCCTCTTAAGAGAGTCCCCCACAGATGTCTCGCGCCGACTGGATCGGTCGAGTGAGTATAACGAAACCGCGCACGCGCCGCAAAGATAACGCGCTCGCGCGCCGCCTCAGCCCTCCGCCCCGCGCGCTCTCCTGCGCGCCCCGCCCCAGCGCAGCTCCGAGACGATGATCCCGGCGAGGACGAGCCCCGCGCCCGCGTAGCCGCGCGCGCCGAGCCACTCCTGGCCGCCGCGGAAGGCGACGGCGAAGGCGTTGGCGAAGACCGGCTCAAGGCTGAAGATGACCGCCGCGTGCGCGGCGGTCGTGCGCGCCTGCCCCCACGTCCACAGGAAGAAGACCGCGACCGTCGCCACCGTCGAGAGGTAAACGAGCTGCCACACGATGCGCGCGTCCCACGCGAGCGGCGCCGACTCTCTGGCGACGAACTCCGGCAGCGCGCCCCTCTCGAACGCGGCCCCGCACGCGCGCACCGCGAGCCACGCGGCGACGACGAGCGCGGCGGTCGAGACGAGCTGCAACGACGTGATCTGCACGGCGTCGAAGCGGCGCGCGTAGAGGCTCAGTAGCGTGATGTGGAAGGCGAACGCGGCGATCGAGGCGAGCGTCAGCAGATCGCCCACGTTGACCGCGCCCCCGTCGCGCGGCGCGAGGATGAGCAGCCCGCCGCAGGTCGCGAGCACGACGCCGATCAGGTTCTCCACGCCCGGTCGCGCGCGCAACAGCGCGTAGGCGACGAACGGCACGAGCGGCGTCGTCAGGCCCGTGATGAACGCTGACTTCGACGCGGTGGTGTAGACCTGCCCGGCGGCTTGGAGGGCGAAGCCCGCGCCCATCAGCGCGCCGAGCAGCGCGCCCGCCGCGCGCGCCTCGCGCGTCGCGCCCGTGATGCGTTTGTAGAAGAGCGCGAAGAGGATGACGGAGGCGACCGCGAAGCGGAACGTCATGTACGAGAGCGGCGACCAACTGACGAGGATGTCCTTCGCCATGAAGAAGGTCGAGCCCCACACGACCGTCGTCAAAACGAGCGCGCCGTCGGCGGCGAGATTGGACTTCAGTCTCATAGAGAAAGTGTGACAGGTGACGGGTGACAGGTGACAAGCAAACCCGGATGCTCTTGCTTGTCACCTGTCGCCCGTCACCTGTCACGGCTTTTACGGTCGCAGCAGAACCTTCAGCACGCCGCGCTCCGCCGCGCGCGCCATCGCGCTGACGCCGTCGGCGAGCGGGCGCTCCTCGGCGATCAGGCTTTCGACGTCAACGCGGTTCGACTTGAGCAGTTCGAGCGCCGGGGCGAAGCGCCCGCAGCGCGAGCCGACGACCGCGATCTCTTCGACGACGACGCGCGCCGAGTCGAAGGCGGTCGGGCCGTGGAAGGTGGATTTCAGGACGAGCGTGCCGCGCGGCCTCAGGAGCGAGAGCGCGAGGCCGAGGCCCGCGGGCGAGCCCGACGCCTCGACGACCACGTCGAAGGCGCGCGCGGGTTTTGCGGCGTCCGACCCGTCGAGCCGCACGGTCTCGACGCCGCGCCGCCGCGCGATCCCGAGTTTCGAGTCGTGCTTGCCGACGAGCGTGATCTCCGCCGAGGTCAGCGCGGCGAGCGCCTGCGCGCAGAGCAGCCCGAGCTTGCCGTCGCCGACGACCGCGACGCGCGCGCCGTCCTCGATCCTCACGCGCTCGGTGACGCCGCACGCGGCGGCGAGCGGCTCGGTGAAGACGGCGCGCTCGTCCGGGATTTCGTCGGGCACGACGAGCAGGTTCGCCGCGGGCAGGCGCAGGTACTCGGCGTGCGCGCCGTCGCGCCCGACGATGCCGAGCACCGTGCGCGCCGCGCAGTGGCGCGGGTCATTCGCCGCGCACAACTCGCAACGCCCGCAGCCCGCGTTGATCTCGCCGACGACCCGCCGTCCTTCGAGCCCTTCGGCCCCCGGGGCCTCCTCGCAGACGCCCACGAACTCGTGCCCCAGCGTCCCGGCGAAGCCCGCGTACCCGCGCGCGATCTCAAGATCGGTGTTGCAAATCCCCGACAGCGCCACCCGCACCAAAGCCTCGCCCCACGCGCGCGGCACGCCGACCTCCGCGACGCGCAGCGAACCGTTTTCGTGGCGGAGGGCTAGCATAAAAAACTGTCCGTCGTCAGTCGTCCGTGGTCAGTTGTTCTCCCGGCGGTCGGCACGAGTGATAATTCCTCGGCGGCCTCCTCGCTTGACGCGAACAACTGACAACCGGCCACGGACGACTGACAAAGCTCAAAAGCTTTTCGTTCTCGTGTAGGCGTTCGAGGGCGTCAGCTCGACGGTCTGCTCGCGCCCGGAGACGTTGACGGGGAGCCTCCAGGTGAGTTCGTTCGCGCCCGCGAGCGTGGCGTGAACCCACCAGCGACCGGGCGCGACGGCGACGATGGCCTGCCCCTCCCCGTCGAGCTTCGCCGAGACGGGCTGGCGCGAGCCCATGCGGCGCGTCACGAAGTCCTCGAAGCGTTGGCCGTAGCGCCGCTCGTCGTCGAACTCGCGCCGCGCCGCCGCCACGTCAACCGAGTAAAGCTCGACCGCCGTGTTCGCCGGCCCCGCGCCGTCGAGCCCCTCGCGGCGCAGCACGATCCTGAGCAGCGTCCGCCCCGACGCGCGCACGGAGCGCGCCGCGCCCGACTCGTCCTGCGGCAGGCGGCGGTAGACGGCGAGGCCCGCGAAGACGAGCGACGCGACGAGCGCGGCGCGCAGCGCGTTAACGATCAAAATCCGTTTCGGATCGTGCGTGCTCAAATCGGTTTGGGCGGGGGGCTCGCGTCGAACCCGGCGTCGGCGACCGTCTCGCGTCAGTGATCCGCCGTGAAGCCGACCTGCTCGACGTCCTTGAAGGAGAGCTTCACGGGCGCTTGGCGACCGAAGATTTCGACCGCCACCTTGAGCAGCAGGCGCGACTGGTTGATCCCCTCGATCCTGCCGGTGAAGCTGGCGAAGGCCCCCGTCCTGATCCTCACCACGTCGCCGAGCCGATAGACCCGACGCCGCGCCGTCGAAGAGTCGTAATCTTGCGACATGATCTTACCCTCAGTCCCGCGTAGTTATTTCTTCGGCGCGCGGCTCACGCCATGAGACCTTTCTCGCGGAGCGCGCTGTCTAGCTCGCGGTCGGTCGGCGTGGAGAGCACCTGCCCGGCGACGTCGAGCGTGGGCTTGCGCTCCTTGCCCTCGTTGTGCTCCTTGACCCACGCGCTCGCCGCCTCGTCCTCTTCGACGTTGATGTAGCGGTGCGCGACGCCGAGCCGCCGCAAGTGTTCCAGCGTCTTCTGCGTGTCGCCGCACCAGTCCGCGCCGTAGACTTTCACTTCCATCGTCAGTGCCCTCCCGCTTCGATTTGCGCGCATGATAACACGGCGGGCTTGATGCACGCCCGTCGATGAAATAAGCTAACGCCGGACTTACGGCAGCAGCCGCGCGAAGGGTCGGCGAAAATTTCCGGCGTGGGCGATCAACTCTCAGACAAGCTCGGCGAAGAGTGTGGCGTGTTCGGCATCTACGGGCACGCGGACGCGGCGCGCCTCATCTACCTCGGCCTCTACGCCTTGCAGCACCGCGGGCAGGAGTCGTGCGGCATCGTCACCTCGGACGGTAGAGAGATGCGGCCAGACCGCGCGATGGGGCTCGTCCCCGACGTGTTCGACGAGGAGCGTCTGGATCGACTCACGGGCACGAGCGGCATCGGCCACGTCCGCTACTCGACCGCCGGGGAGGTGTCGATCCGCGAGGCGCAGCCGTTCCAGATCAAGTGCAAGTACGGGCAGGTCGCCGTCTGCCACAACGGCAACCTCCCCTTCGCCACCGAGGTGCGGAAAGACTTGGAGCGCGACGGCGCGATCTTCTCCTCGACCTCCGACACGGAAGTCATCCTCCACGGCATCGCGCGCTCCGGGGCGCTCTCGGTGCGCGAGGCGATCCCGGAAGTGTTGTGCGAGACGGAGGGCGCGTTCTCGATGCTCTTCCTCACGCCCGACGCCCTCTTCGCCGTGCGCGACCCGCGCGGCTTCCGCCCGCTCGCGCTCGGCAAGCTCGAAGACGCGTGGGTCGTCGCCTCCGAGACGTGCGCCTTCGATCTCATCGGCGCGGCCTACGTCCGCGACGTGGAGCCGGGCGAGCTGATCGTGATCGACGACGAAGGCTTGCACTCGTCGCGCCCGCTCCCCCTGCGCGAGCACTCGATGTGCGTCTTCGAGCACGTCTACTTCGCGCGCCCCGACTCCCTGATCTACGGGCGCTCGGTCAACGAGTCGCGCCACAAGATGGGCAGGCGGCTCGCCGTCGAGCACCCGGCGCACGCCGACCTCGTCGTGCCCGTGCCCGACTCCGGCGTCTCGGCGGCCATCGGCTACGCCGCCGAGAGCGGCATCCCCTTCCGCTTCGGGCTCGTGCGCAACCACTACGTCCACCGCACCTTCATCGAGCCGCGGCAGTCGATCCGCGCCTTCGGCGTGCGGGTGAAGCTCAACCCCGTGCGCCACCTCATCAACGGTCGCCGCGTCGTCCTCATCGACGACTCCATCGTGCGCGGCACGACCTCGAAGAAGATCGTGCGGATGGTGCGCGAAGCCGGCGCGGCGGAAATCCACGTGAGGATCAGTTGCCCGCCGACCGTCTCGCCCTGCTACTACGGCGTGGACACGCCGAACCGCGACGAGCTGATCGCGGCGCAGATGTCCGCGGAAGAGATTTGCCGCTTCATCGAAGCCGACTCGCTCGGCTACCTCTCGCTCGAAGGGATGCTCTCGGCCTCGGGCCTCAAGCGCGGCACGACCTGCGTCTCCTGCTGGACGGGCCGCTACCCCACTCAGATCACGCCCCGCGCCGAGACCCAGTGGGCGCGCGAGCACGAGCCCGTGCCTTCCGACTGAAAACCTCACCGAGAAAGGAACACACTCACCATGACCGGCGAAGAGATGGAACGCGCAATCGAGTTCTTGCTGAAGAATCAAGCCGGCTTCGACGCGAAGCTTGATCGGCTAGCCGATCAAGTCTCCGAGACGAGCAAGCAAGTCGCGGAGATGAACGGTCGGCTCCGGATGCACGCGGAGACGCAGACCGAGTTGATTCAGATCTCCCTGCGAAACGCGGAAGAGCAGCGGCAGATCAACGCCGAGTTCCGCGCCGCGATCCGCGCGCTGGCCGCGGCGCAGACGCGCACCGACGAGAGTCTGCGACAACTATCTTCGGCGCAGGCGCGCACCGACGAGAGTCTGCGACAACTATCTTCAGCGCAGGCGCGCACCGACGAGAGTCTGCGACAGTTATCTTCGGCGCAGGCGCGCACCGATGCACAGTTGTCTCAGACTAACGAGAGCTTGCGGAATTTAGCCGAAGCGCAAACTCGCACGGACGAGCGGTTGAACCGCACCAGCGACAACTTGAATTCCTTAGCGGAGACGGTTCGCCGCTTCGTCGAAGGTCGCGGCTGATCACAAAGTTGCGGGGCCCGTGAAAGCCATGAAGAAGCAGCAGCCGGTTAAGAAGCACACCGTGCGGGCGCACATGCAGGTCTTGGAGTTCACGCGCGCGGGGAGCGCGATGGACTTCGAGATTTTCGCGAGCGGCGAGAAGCTCGGCACGATCACCATCGGGCGCGGCTCGCTGACGTGGCGCGGCAAGAGCCGCAAGAGCGTCAAGACTTTTTCGTGGTCTGACTTCGCACGGCTCATGGACGAGCAGGCTTACGAGTAAGGACGAGAAACCACGGCGCGGCGGGCGGGCGCGGCTTAACAGTTTCCGCCCGGGAGGTTGAGAGTGGCACAAAATCGGCGCGGCTGCGGCTGCGCGTTGGCCGTCCTGCTGATCGTCTGCGCCGTGGCGCTCGCCGCCTACCTCTTCCTCCACCGCAAGACGGGGCCGCAACTGCCGCCGCCCTCGGGCGACGAGCTGAGCGTGCACGTGCTCGACGTGGGGCAGGGCGACTCGATCCTGATCATCGCGCCGGGCGGCAAGACCGCGCTCGTCGACGCGGGCAACCCCGGCAACGGCAAGAAGATTCTCGCCGCGATGCAGCGCAACAACGTCGATCACATCGACCTCTTCATCGCGACGCACGCGCACGCCGACCACATCGGCTCGGCTGACGAAGTCATCAACGGCACGAAGGTCTCGACCGTCCTCGACAGCAAAGTCCCGAACACGACGAAGAACTACGAGGACTTCCTCGACGCCATCGAGAAGAAGGGCGTCACCTACGTCGGCGCGACGCCCGATCAGACGTTCGATCTCGGCGGCGGGGCCGTCATCACCGTGCTCGCGCCCATCCAGCCCTTCTTCACCAAGGATCAACTGCGCTCCGGCGGCAACGAGCCGAACGCCAACTCGGTCGTCACGCGGTTAGACTACGGTGAGTTCTCGATGCTCCTCACCGGCGACGCCGAGGCGCAGACCGAGCAGCGCATGATCCAGAAGGGCTCGCGCCTCGAAGCCGACGTGCTCAAGGTCGGGCACCACGGATCGAAGTACGCCTCCTCGGAAGACCTGCTGCGCGTCGGCAAGTTCAAGGCGGCGGTCATCTCCTGCGGCACGGACAACCGCTACGGCCACCCCTCGCAGGACGCGCTCGACCGCCTGAAGGCGGCGGGCGTCAAACTCTTCCGCACCGACTTGCAGGGCGAGATCACCATCACGACGCGCGGCAAGCGCGGCGACGAGCAGATCAAGGGCGAGCGCGAGGCCCCGCCGCAGGAGATGTGGGCGGGCCGCGAGCCGCAGAAGGACGACTCGTCGCGCTCCGGCTTCGTCCAGTACGGCGACTTCGGCCCCGCGCCGAAGAAGAAGGATCAGTCGTCGAATAAGAAGGCGACCAACAGCAAGTGACACGCACCACGAAACAAGAGGGCGGGCCGCATGACGGAGACTGACGACGCGGGCGAGGGCGCGCGCAAGGGCGGGAAGAGACGGGACGCGCGCGAGGGCGGGGCCGAGGGCGTCGAAGTCCGCGCCGTCGTGGATCGTCTGGAGGACGGCGGCGTCGCCGTGCTCAGCCTCGAAGGGCGCAAGCCGACGCTCGACGTGCCGCTCGCGCACCTCCCCGAGGGAACTTCGGAGGGCGACCACCTGCGCCTCACCTTCAAAGGCGAGCCCGCCGCGGGCACGCTCACGAAAGCGTCGCTCGACCGCGCGGCGCGCACGGCGGCGGAAGACCGCGTCAGGAAGACGCAGGAGCGTCTGGAACACTTGAGCGGCACGGCGGAGAAAAAGGATTTCAAACTGTGAAGCCGCCAGTCGTCCGTCGTCAGTTGTCCGTTGTCAGTTGTTCTCCGCGCGCACCTCGTCGGGCCTTCTTACGGATCGTTATTAACTGAGAACAACGCACGACTGACAACGGACAACGGACTACTGACAACAGACAATGACTAAATCGATCACCTACTCCGACGCGGGCGTCTCCATCGACGCGGCTAACGCGGCGGTCGAGCGCATCCGCGAGTCGGCGCGCACGACCTTCAACGCGCGCACGCTCTCCGAGATCGGCAGCTTCGGGGGGATGTTCGACGGCGCGTTCCCGCAGATGCGCGCGCCCGTCCTCGTCGCCTCGGCGGACGGCGTCGGGACGAAGCTGAAGATCGCGTTCGAGACCGGCGTGCACGACACCGTGGGGCGCGATCTCGTCAACCACTGCGTCAACGACATCCTCGTGCAGGGCGCGCGCCCGCTCTTCTTCCTCGACTACGTCGCCACGGGCAAGCTCGCGCCCGAAGTGGTCGCCGCGGTCGTCGCGGGCTGCGCGCGCGGCTGCCGCGAGAACGGCTGCGTGCTTTTGGGCGGCGAGACCGCCGAGATGCCGGGCTTCTACTCGGAGGGCGAGTACGACATCGCGGGCTTCATCGTGGGCGTCGTGGATCGCGAGCGCGTGATCGACGGGAAACGGATCGGGGCCGGCGACGCGCTGCTCGCGCTCCCCTCCGTCGGCCTGCACACGAACGGCTACTCGCTCGCCCGCAAACTCTTCTTCGAGGCCGCGGACTACCGCGCCGAAACGCCCGTCGCCGAACTCGGCATGACGGCGGGCGAGGCCCTGCTGCAACCGCACGCGAGTTACCTCCGCCCGCTCGAAGACTTGCTCGACGGGGGTCTGATCAAGGGGCTCGCGCACGTCACGGGCGGCGGGCTCCTCGAAAACGTCCCGCGCATCTTGCCGGAGGGGACGGCGGTTGAAATCGTGCGGGGCTCGTGGCCGGTGCTGCCCATCTTCGAACTCATGCGGCGGCTCGGCAACGTCTCGGAGCGGGAGATGTACCGCACGTTCAACATGGGCGTCGGCATGGTCGTCGTCTGCGCCGAGGCCGACGCGGCCCGCGTCAAGTCGCACGTCGAGGCGCGCGGCGAGAGATGTTTCGAGATCGGTCGCGTCGTGGCGGGCGGGCGCGAGGTGCGGCTCGTCTGATCCTTCCCTGATCCTTTTCCGCGCCGCTTCGCGCGTTAACTTTCCGAAGGCGCGTCCGCCTGAGCCGCGCGAGAAACGGCAACAACCCGACAAGGAGTGAAATGAAATGCGTCGTCAACTTTTGAGTCTCATCGCGGCGTCGCTCGCCCTCGCCTGCGCGGCGGGGGCGGCGCGCGCCGACATCCGCATCAAGCAGCGCATGACGTTCGGCGGGCAGGCGGGCGGCGAAGGGCACGCCATGGAGTCGGACGTGGCGATCAAGGGGCAGCGACAGAGGTCGGAGCAGGAGCTTGCGCCCGGCATGAAGGTGGTGAGCATCACGCAGTGCGACATGAAGCGGATGCTCAACTTGAGCGACGCCACGCGCAAGTACACCGTCACGCCCCTCGGCGGCGCGGAAGAGACGGCGGCGGCCCCGACAGCCGCCTCGACGCCCCGCACGCCCGCCGCGCCCGCGACGCGCGGCGGCGTCGTCACCTACGTCCAGACGATGACCGACACGGGCGAGCGCAAACAGATGTTCGGCTACACGGCGCGCCACCTCATCATGAAGGTGCGCACCGAGCACTCGCCCGACTCCTGCGATCAAAACGACATGGCTTACGAGTCGGACGGCTGGTACATCGATCTCGAATTCAACTTCGAGTGCATGATGAATCAGCGGCCCGCCGCGCGCCCGACGGGCCAGCCGTCGGCGGGCTGCCAGGACGCGGTGCGCTTCCGCCGCGTCGGAACCGCCAAGCCCGGCTACCCGGTGCTCGTCACCACGCGCTACTTCGGCAAGGACGGCAAAGTCCAGAGCGAGATGACGCAGGAGATCGTCTCGCTCTCGCGCGCCACGCTCGACGCCGCGCTCTTCGACGTGCCCGCCGGTTACACCGAGACGCAGAACCCGCAGGAGCTTTACGACATGGCCGGGATGGCGCAGGCCATGCAGCGCGCCAGCCGCGACGCGGACGAGACCGGCGGCGGCGGTCGTCCGCAAAGCAGCGCCAACTCGTCCGGCATGACGGGCGCGCCCGCGGCGTCGGGCGCGAAGCAGCCGGGCGCGATCCGCGTCGGCGTCGTGAGGGTCGGCAACAAGACGACGCAGTCGCTCGACGCGGGCAACCTGCGCGGCACGCTGATCGCCTCGATCATGGAGGGCAGCGTCGAGGCGATCCCGCTGGACGAGACCGTGCCCGACGCGGCGCAGGCCGAGGCGAAGCAGAAGCAGTGCGACTACGTGCTCTTCACGGACGTGAGCGGGCTCAAGCAATCGACGGCGAGCAAGATCGGCGGCATGCTCGGGCGGGCGACGGGCGCGTCGAGCGGGGCGGAGCGTTTCGAGGCGAAGCTCGACTACACGCTCGTGCCCGTCGCGGGCGGCGCGCCCACGCAAGCCGCCGCCGCCGCCAAGGAGGAGGGCGGCGCGGACGTTTCACTCAACGCCGCGCTCCGCAAAGAGGCGCAGGCCGTCCTCGCGAAGGTTCGCAAGTGACGGCCCGCGCGGGTAGCTTGAGATTCAAAAAAAACCAAGATTCACCACAGAGGCACAGAGAACACAAAGGGGGCACAGAGTTTATGAATCTTCTCTGTGCATCCTCCGTGTTCTCTGTGCCTCTGTGGTGAGTCGAACATTCCCCGCCACCCGACCTAGTTGAACCACGAACGCAAAAGACTCGCCGTCCTCATCTCCGGTCGCGGCTCGAACATGATCGCGCTCGCCGACGCCGTCCGCGACGGTCGCATCCCCGACGCCGAGATCGGCCTCGTCTTAAGCGATCACGCCGACGCGCCCGGCCTCGCGCGCGCGACCGAGCGCGGCATCGAGACGATCTCCGTCGAGCGCCGCGGGCGAGATAGAGAAGCGCACGAGCGCGAGATCGCGGCGGCGCTCGACGGACGCGGGATCGATCTCGTCTGCCTCGCGGGGTTCATGCGCCTGCTCTCGCCCGCCTTCGTCGCCGCGTTCCGCGGTCGCATACTGAACATCCACCCGTCGCTGCTGCCCGCCTTCCCCGGCCTCGACGCGCAGCGTCAGGCGATAGAGCACGGCGTGAAGTTCTCCGGCTGCACCGTCCACTTCGTCGACGAGACGCTCGACGGCGGCGCGATCATCGCGCAGCGCGTCGTCGCCGTGCGCGACGACGACACTACAGAGACCTTGGCCGCGCGCATCCTCGTCGAAGAGCACGAGGCTTACCCCGCGGCGGTGGCGCTCGTCACGGGCGGCGGCTGCGAGATCGTCGGGCGGCGCGTGCTCGTCCGCCGGTGAGGTTGGGGTTCAGAGTTCAACCTCCAGTCGGGGTTCGACTTTCGGATTGCCTTGTCGGGGAGGAGCCACCTGAAGGTCGGACTATGAACTGACCTGCCGCCAACGCCCCCGCGCGTTTGACACGGGCGCGGCCCAAGCACGAATATCGCCCCGTTTGTTTCTCATCCCGGCTGTACCCCGACGCGCAAGGTTCATTAAGTGGCCAGAGAAATCAAGTCCTATCTCTCGCAGATCGATCACCGCCTCCACGAGGCGAAGCTCCTCATTAAGAAAAGCAATTTCTCGAACTTCAACGAAGAGCAGATTCTAAAGAAGTACGTCGAGGAGCTGCTGCCCGCGGGCGGCAGCCGGGTCGCCGTGGACATCGGCGCGGGCGACGGCGTCAAGGGCTCGAACACCTACGCGCTCTTCAGCGAGGGGTGGAAGGGTCTGGGCGTCGAGTGCGACGCGCGCCGCGCCGAGAAGCTGGCGAAGACTTACGCGCGCTTCCGCGGCGTCGCGGCCTGCCACCGCCGCGTCACGCCGGAGGGCGTCGCCCCGCTGCTGCGAGAGCACGGCGTCGGGCGCGGGTTCGCCGTCCTCAGCCTCGACATCGACAGCTACGACTACCTCGTCCTCGCCGAGCTGCTCGCCGCCTTCCGCCCGCAGATCGTCGTCACCGAGATCAACGAGAAGATACCGCCGCCGATCCGCTTCCACGTCAAGTACGACCCGCACTTCCGCCTGCGCCACCACTTCTTCGGCTACAGCATCGCGAGCCTCGCAGACCTCTGCGCCGAGCACGACTACGCGATCATGTCGCTCGAATACAACAACGCCTTCCTCGCGCCGCGCGAGCTTTACGGGGCCGAGCCCCGGAGCGTCGAGGCGATCTACCGCGAGGGCTACGTCGAGCGCCCCGACCGGCGGAAGAAGTTCCCGTCCAACCACGACGTCGACATCCTCCACACCCTCAGCCCCGCCGACGCCCTCGCCTTCCTCGAACGCTTCTTCGCCAAACACCGCGGCAAGTACGAACTCGGCCTCTAAAGGCCGTGAACCGTAAACCGTGACAGGTGACGGGAGAAATCCGGCCTCTTCCCCGTCACCGTTTACGGTTTACCTGTCACGGCTTTTAGATTTACGATGACGCGATGACGATTGACGAGCAGATCGCTTTCCTCAGGAAGGGCGCGGTCGAGATCATCCGCGAGGACGACCTGCGCGCGAAGCTCGCGAAGAGCGCGCGCACGGGCGTGCCCCTGCGCGTCAAGCTCGGGGCCGATCCGACCGCGCCCGACATACACCTCGGCCACACGGTCGTCATCCGCAAGCTGCGCGCGTTTCAGGAGCTGGGCCACACGGTCATCTTCTTGATCGGCGACTTCACCGGGCTCATCGGCGATCCTTCGGGCAAGTCGGCCACGCGCCCGCAGCTCACGCGCGAAGAGATCGCGGCGAACGCGGAGACCTACAAGGCGCAAATCTTCAAGCTCCTCGATCCCGAGAAGACCGAAATCCGCTTCAACTCCGAGTGGATGGGCAAGCTCGGCTCCGACGGCTTCATCCGCCTCGCCTCGCGCGTCACCGTCAAGCAGATTTTAGAGCGCGACGACTTCCAGAAGCGGCTCAGGGAGGAGCGGCCCATCGCGCTCCACGAGCTGCTCTACCCGCTCACGCAGGGCTACGACTCGGTCGCGCTCGAAGCGGACGTCGAACTCGGCGGCACGGATCAGAAGTTCAACCTGCTGGTGGGCCGCAACCTCCAGCGCGAGTACGCGCAGGAGGCGCAGGTCTGCGTCGTCATGCCGCTCCTCGAAGGCACGGACGGCGTGCAGAAGATGTCGAAGTCTCTCGGCAACTACGTCGGCATCAACGAGCCGCCCGCAGAGATGTTCGGCAAGGTGATGTCGATCAGCGACGACCTGATGTGGCGCTACTACGAACTCTTGACAGACCTGCGCCCCGACGAGATTCAAACCCTGCGCGCCCGAACGGAGTCGGGCGCGCGCAACCCGCGCGACGTGAAAGTCGAGCTCGCCAAGCGCGTCATCACGGACTTCCACTCCGCGCGCGAGGCCGACGCGGCGGAGGAGGAGTTCAACCGCGTCTTCAAAAACAAGGGGACGCCCGACGAGATCGAAGAGCGCGCCACCGCCGCCGGGCCTTGGAAGCTCTCGCGCCTGCTCGTCGAGACCGGCCTCGCGCCGTCGATGGCCGAGGCGCGTCGCCTCGTCGAGCAGGGCGGCGTGCGCGTCGAAGGCGAAAAGCATTCGCGCGCGGACGAGGAGTTAGAGTTGAGACCGGATCGGTCGATCCTGATCCAAGTCGGCAAGCGCCGCTTCCTGCGCGTGCGCGGCGCGTGAGCTTCGGGCGGGACAGGGGGGCGAACCTCACGAGTTAGGAGAGCAGCCATGAAGAAAGATGATGTGGATAACAAAGCTTTCGTCCGCCGTTGGTTCGAGGAGGTGTGGAACAAGGGGCGGGAGGAGGCCATCGACGAGATGTTCGCGGAGGACGGCGTGGCGCACGGGCTCGGCGGCGACCCCCTGCGCGGCTCGGCAGGGTTCAAGCCTTTCTTCCGCACCTTCCGCGAGGCGTTCCCCGACGTCCGGGTCACGGTCGAAGACGCCATCGCCGAAGGCGACAAGGTGGTGGCGCGCTGCCGCGTCCGCGCCTCGCATCATGGCGACACGCTCGGCTACGCCGCGACGCGGCTGCCGACCGAGTTCGAGGGCATCACCATCGCGCGCATCCGCGACGGCAAGATCGTCGAGGCGTGGAACCACTTCGACTTCATGTCGATGCACCAGCAGCTCGGCGCGCTCTCGCTCCGTCAAGACTAAAATAGCCGTGACGGGTAAACGGTGACAGGTGACAGGTAAGAAAACGGTTTTGCCTGTCACCTGTCACCTGTCACCTGTCACGGTTCTCCTGATGTGTCGGCAGCAGCGGAGGGATCATGCCAAGACGCGGGACGAAGGGGATTAACCGCCGCGAGTTTTTGGGCGCGGCGGTCGCGGGCACGCTCGCCGCGGGGGCGGCCAAGACTCTCGCCGCCCGGCGGCGCGCCGCGCCGCGACCGAACGTTTTGTTCATCCTCGCAGACGATCTCGGCTGGGGCGATCTCAGTTGCTACGGTCGCCCCGACTACCGCACGCCCGTCCTCGACCGCCTCGCCGCCGAGGGCACGCGCTTCACGCAGTCCTACTCCGCCTCGCCCGTCTGCACGCCGACGCGCTGCGCGTTTCTGACGGGCCAGTACCCTGCGCGCCACCCCGTCGGATTGATCGAGCCGCTGCCGTGGAAGAAGCAGGAGGGCGGGCGCACGGGACTCGATCCGGCGTTCCCGACCGTCGCGTCCCTGTTGCGGGATGACGGCTACGAGACGGCGCTCGTCGGCAAGTGGCACTTGGGTTATCTGCCGAAGTACGGGCCGTTGAAGAGCGGCTTCGACGAGTTCTACGGCATCATGAGCGGCGGCGCGGACTACTTCACGCACGACGACTCCAACGGCGATCCGGACTTCTTCGAGAACGAGCGGCCCGTGCCCCCGGAGCGCAACGGCTACCTGACGGAGATGCTCACCGCGCGCGCCGTCGAATACATCAAGCGCCGGCGAGCGCGCCCCTTCTACCTGAGTCTCCACTACAACGCGCCGCACTGGCCGTGGGAAGCGCCCGCCGACGCCGCGTCGGCGCACAAGCCCAAGCGCGGCTTCGAAGAGTTTCGCGGCGGCGGCTCGCTCAAGATTTACGCGGAGATGGTGCGGAGCATGGACGCCGGCATCGGTCGCGCGCTGCGAGCGTTGCGCGACGCGCGGCTTGAGCGGGACACGCTCGTCGTCTTCACGAGCGACAACGGCGGCGAGCGCTTCTCCTACAACTGGCCCTTCACCGGCGGCAAGGACGAGTTGCTCGAGGGCGGCATTCGCGTCCCGGCCATCGCGCGCTTCCCCGGAGTAGTCCCCGCCGGTCGCGTCTCCGATAGAGTCTCGATCACGATGGACTGGACGGCGACGATCCTTGCGGCCACCGGCACGCGGCCCGACCCGCGACACAGGCTCGACGGAATCGATCTGCTGCCCGGCATGCGCGGCGGCGCGCGGGCGCGCCCGGCTGAGCCCGCGCGCACGCTCTTCTGGCGTCACCTCAACCAGAGCGCGGCGCGCCGCGGCGACTTGAAATACTGGCACGACGGGACGGACGAACACCTCTTCGATCTCGGCGCAGACGTCAGGGAGAACGGCGACTTGAAGGCGTCGCGCCCGCGCGAGTTCGAGCAGTTGAAGGCGGAGTTCGCGCGCTGGGAGCGGCAGGTGCTGCCGCGGAAGATTCGCGGGGAGGGAGATTAGCGAGGGATGTCAGCCGCCGCCACGGCCAACGAAGAGACCCTCGTCATCGAGACGCCGGAGCGCGTCCCGCTGCACTTCGCGCTGGCGTCCATCGGCAACCGCTTCCTCGCGTGCGCGGCGGATCACTTCGTGCAAGTCCTCCTCATCCTGCTGGTGCTGGTCGGGCTCCAGTGGGCCGGGCTGCTGTCGAACTACAAGGACAAACTGTCCGAGGCCCCGAAGTGGGCCATCGCCGCGTTCATCCTGATCGGCTTCCTCATCTGGTCGGGCTACTTCGCGCTCTTCGAGTGGCTGTGGCACGGGCAGACGCCGGGCAAGCGCGCGCTGCGCCTGCGTGTGATCCGCGAGGACGGGCGGCCCGTCACGTTCTGGGAGGCGGCGGCGCGCAACCTCGTCCGCATCTTCGACATGATGCCGTTCCCCTTCTACTCGGTCGGGCTGCTCTCGGTCTTCCTCAGCAGCCGCGATCAGCGGGTCGGCGACTTCGTCGCGGCCACCGTCGTCGTGCGTGAACGCGAGGTCGAGGCCCCGACGTTCGACGCGGTCTTCGCCGCGCCCACCTCCGACGTGGCGATGCGCCGCGCCTTCAAGCCGGTCGTCTTCACCGGCGACATCTCGCAGATGACCGAGCGCGAGATCGAGGTGGTCGAGACGTTCCTCCGCCGCCGCTGGGACTTGGGCGACGGCGTGCGGCAGTGGATGGCGTGGCGCGTCTCGACGCCGATCCTCTACAAGATCAGGCCCGACTTCGACCGCGACTCTTTCACCTACGAAGGCTTCCTCGAAGAACTCCTCCACCGCTACCGCGCCGGGCACAGGCTCTAGCCGCCCGGACGGCGTTACGGCTTCTCGCCCTTGCCGCCGTCGCCCTTCTTCTCGTTCTTCTTCTTTTCTTTCAAGTCGTCCGCCTTCAGGCGGATGACGGGGAAGAGGGAGCCCGCGGTCTCGGCGTCGAGCTTCGCGCCGGCCAGCGCGGCGGCGCGCGCGAGCACGGGGTCCCGCCCGGCACGCAGGTCTTCGCCCGTCGGCAGGAGCAGCTCGTCGGGCGTGACGCCCGCGCCTTCGAGGCTGTGCCCGTCCGTCATCACGACGTCGGCGTCGGTGATGCTCACGGCGAACGGCGTGAAGTGGAAGGCGCCGGGCAGGCTGCGCGTGACCGCCTCGCCGAAGCCGCGCGCGCGCATGACCTTGCCCGCCGAGCGATCGCCGACGACCACGCCGCGCTTCTCCAGTTGCACGACGCGCGCGAACAGTTCAGCCGCCGACCCGGAGTTGCTATCGACGAGCACGACGAGCCGCCCCTTGAAAACCTTGCCGCCGCCGCGCGTCTTGGCGACGAGCGCGCGCGTCTCCCCGCGCCGCTTGATGTCGCCGATCTTCACGTCGCGGTCGAAGACCTGGCCGACGAGCCGCAGCAGGGCCTTCTCGTAGCCGCCGCCGTTGCCCCGCAGATCGAGGACGAGCGACTCGAAGCCGAGCGCCCGCTTCACGCCCTCGTCGATCTCCTTCTCGTCGGTCTCGAAGTCCGGCAGCTTCCAGACGAGCAGCCCGTCCTTCGCCTCGTAGAAGCGCGACGCGCCGCTCACCCTGTCCTCCGCGATGTTGAGCACGCGCTCGATGAGGGCCTCAGCGTTGAGGCTGATCCTGGCCATCACGTCGAGCTGGCGCTGGCCCCCGTTCGGCTCCTCGACGACGACGACGCGCATGCCGGGGCGCGGCTTCAGCACCTTGTACGAGTACTCGATCTTCCAGACGTTCTCGCGCGTCGGCTCGTAGCCGTCGATTGACCAGACTTCGTCGCCGACGCGCAGCCCCTTCGCCTCGGCGTCGCTCCCCGGCTCGACGTCGACCGCGTAGCACTTGTCGCCGATCACCTGCATCCGCCAGCCGTAATCGACGACGCCGAGCTTCTCCGGCGGGATGAAGTAGGTGTGTGAGTCGTTGAGTTCGACGAGCACCTGCGCGATGACGCTGTTGATCTCGCCGTTCGACTTCGCGTTCTTGATCCGCTCCTCCGCCGCCTTGAAGCGCGCCTTCACGTCCATCCCGCGGAAGGTCGGGTCGTAGTAGTTCTTCTCCAGCTCCTCGCGCACGATCTTCAGCATCTCGCGCCCGCGCTCCCGATCCTGTGCCCCGAAGCCGTTGCCCGTCTGCGCGCGCGGGGGGGCGAGCGGCGACGCCGACGCCAGCAGAATCAACGCGGCGAGCCCGCGTCCGAGCGGCGAAGATATTTTTCTTAAACTCATCGTCGGTAGCCACTTTCGCCGTGAGGACATCCCGTCAGTCTCCTTACGAGTCCGGGCGAGTTCTTACTTCCGCCACTCGACGGGGAAGAGCTTGCCGGCGGCCTCGGCGTCGAGCTTCGCGCCGGCGAGAGCGGCGGCGCGCGCGAGCACGGGGTCGCGCCCGGCGGCCATGTCGGAGGCCGTCGGCAGCAGCACTTCGTCCGGCGTGACGCCGACCTTCTCCAGACTCTTGCCGTCGGCCATCGTGAGATCGGCCATCGTGATGCTCGCGCCGTAGAAGGCGACGATGTCCACGCCGACCTCGTGCGGGTACTGGATCGCCTCCATCACCGCGCCCGCCGAGCGGTCGCCGAGAACCGTCCCGCGCTTCTCCAACTGGACGACGCGGGCGAAAATCTCCGCCGACGATGCCGAGTTGCTGTCGACGAGGACGATGAGCTGCCCCTTGAAGACCGCGTCGCCGCCCCGCGTCTTCGCCACGTCGGGCTTCATCTCCTTGCGCCCCTTCTTGTCGCCGATCTTCACGTCGTGATCGAAGACGTTGCCGATGAGCCGCGCGAGCGTCTTGATGTAGCCGCCGGGGTTGCCGCGCAGATCGAGGATGAGCGACTTGCGCTTGCGCGCCCGGTCCATGATGGCGTCCACGTCCGCCTCCGCGAGGTTGAACTCCGGCATCTTCCAGACGTAGAGGTCGGGGATGCCGTCGTAGAAGCGGTGGCGGTTCAGGTGCGCCGCCTCTTCCGCCTCGCGCTCGAAGTCGCCGAAGTCTTTGCTCTCGACGTTGCCGCGGATGACGCGGCCCTCCGTGATCTTCGACTTCACTTCCAGCTCGCGCCGCTTCCCGTCGGGCTTGACGACGACGAGCTTGACGACCGGCCTCGGGCGCAGCGAGTAGTAGAAGTATTTCATCTTCCACAGGTTGTCGCGCGTCGGCTCGTAGCCGTCGAGCGAGTAGACCTCGTCGCCGGGCGCGAGCCCCTGCGCCTCGGCGTCCGACTTCGGCTGGACGGCGGAGACGTAGCACTTGTCGCCGACCATCTGCATCTGCCAGCCGTACTCCGTGCGCGACGCCTTGCCCGGCGCGATGAAGAAGAGGTGGGAGTCGTCGAAGTCCACCAAGACCTGCGCGATGATGGCCTGCACCTGCCCGACCGAGTTGGCCTGCTTGATCTTCTCGGCGGCGGCCTTGAAGCGCGCGTCGAGGTCGATGCCGTGGAAGTTCGGGTCGTAGTAGTTCTTCTTGATGTCGGACTTGATGACCTCAAGCATCGCGATGCCGCGCTCGCGCTCGTAGCTGAGGGTCTGCGCGCGCGCCGCGCGCGGGCCCCCGAGGGCGGCGGCGGCGCACAGCAGGGCCGCGAGCAGCATCAAAGTTTCGTGCGCGGTTAAGATTTTATGCGCGTGGGTGCGCCGGCGGGACTTCATTGCGGTGCTACTCCTTAGGTCGAATGTGTTGGGGTGCCGCCGGGGCTTCGAGGGGAGGCAGAAGCCCGCCGCGGCGCGAGCGAAGCGGGAATTTAACACCCGCGCCGTCGCGCCGTAAAGGGGCGGAAAGCCGCGCCGGGCGGCGAAATTGACGCGCCGCGCGGGCGTCCGCTAGACTGCTCGGTTCTCCCGGCGACGAAATTTCAGACAGAGAGGTTTAACTAAAAATCATGGCTGGTGATGTCTTCATTTTAGGGGGCAGGCGGACGCCGATGGCGTCCTACGTCGGAGCGCTCAAGGACGTGAAGGCGATTGATCTGGGCGCGGCGGCGGCCCGCGGCGCGCTCGAAGCCACGGGCGTCGCGGCGGGGGAGATCGATCACACTGTCGTCGGCAACGCCCTCCAGACTTCGGGCGACGCCATCTACGGCGCGCGCCACGTCGCGCTCAAGGCGGGCGTGCCCGCCGACCGACCGGCGCTGACCGTCAACCGCCTCTGCGGCAGCGGCATCCAGTCGATCATCTCCGGCGCGCAGATGATCATGCTCGACGAGGCGCGCACCGCCCTCGTCGGCGGGATGGAGTCGATGTCGATGGCCCCGCACGTCATCTACGGCGCGCGCAGCGGCTTCGCGCTGGGGCAGGGCAAGATGGAAGACTCTTTGATGGTCGCGCTGCTGGACACCTACTGCAACACGACGATGGCGGGCACCGCCGAGAACCTCGCGCGCCGCTACGAAGTCTCGCGCGAGCAGCAGGACGAGTACGCGCTGCGCTCGCAGCGGGAGGCGAAGCGCGCGCAGGACGCCGGGGTCTTCGCCGAAGAGATCGTGCCGGTCGAGGTGAAGACGCGCAAGGGCGTGAAGGTCGTGGACAAAGACGATCACCTGCGCCCCGAGACGACGCTCGAAGTCTTGGCGAAGCTGCCGACGGCGTTCAGCAAGGACGGGTTCGTCACGGCGGGCAACGCTTCGGGCATCGTGGACGGCGCGGCGGCGCTCGTCATCGCGGGCGAAGGGTTCGTCAAAGAGCGCAACGTCGAGCCGCTCGGTCGGATCGTCTCGTGGGCTTACGCGGGCGTCGAGCCGGACGTGATGGGGATCGGGCCCGTGCCCGCCTCGCGCAAGGCGCTTGAGAAGGCCGGGTTGAAGCTCGCCGACATCGATCTCGTCGAGGTCAACGAGGCGTTCGCCGGGCAGTACCTCGCCGTCGAGAAGGAGCTGGGCCTCGACCGCGCGAAGACGAACGTCAACGGCGGGGCCATCGCGCTCGGCCACCCGCTCGGCGCGTCGGGGACGCGGCTGGTGCTCACCAGCTTGATGGAGCTGCGGCGGCGCGGCGGTCGCTACTGCCTCGCGACCGCGTGCATCGGCGGCGGTCAGGGCATCGCCATCGTCTGCGAGCGCGCGTGAAGTAGTCGCGCGGCGACGCGATAGATCGTCGGCCCGGATCAGACGTTAAAGCGACGGCCCCGATCAAACTTCTAAAGTTTGATCGGGGCCGTCTTCTTTGAAGGCCGTCGCGCGGCGCGCGGTTTGAAGTTACTGGACGATGACGGGGTAGGTGAGCGTGAGCTGGCCGGCGGCCCGCGGCGGGCGGCTCTTGTCGACCGATCCGATCAGGTTGCCGGAGACCGGCCAGTCGGGGTCGCCCGGTTCGAACGTGACGGCGAAGTTGCCGGGCGCGAGCGTGCCGTCGGCCTTCAGGGTGAGCTGCGCCCCCATCGCGACCGAGCCGCCGACGGTCTGCGACGGCCTGTCCTTGTTGACGGTGGTAGCCGACCACTGCCCGCCCGTGACCGTCCCCGTGCCGTCCGAAGAGACGACGTACTGCAACGTGTAGCTGAACACGTCGAGCGAGGCGGCGAGCTTCGAGTTGGTCGATTTGGCTTCGCCGGAGAAGGTGACGTAGCGCGTGCCGGGGCTCGCCGCCACCTCGCCCGCCGCCGACTGGCTGCCCTTGAATTCGTAGGTCGCGGTGCGCGTCGAGCGCGTCTGCGCGGCGCAGCAGAGAGCCGCCGCGAGAACGAACAGGGTAGCGCGCGCACATCCTTTTAAGCTGGTCATCGGGTCGTAGGTTCCTTTCTTGTTCGACTCAAACTCGGTGAGGCGCGAGGCCCGGAGTGTGTACGCGTGCAGGCGTAAAGTTACCGATGTGGCAACGACCGCGTCCGTTCATGCGGTCGCCCGGCAGCCTCCCTCCTCAAAGAGACCGCCGGGACGACCGACGTTTGCGCCCGACGTTTTCCCCCCTCTGGCGCAAATCTGAGATGACTGAGAATCATCGGCGGGAATCGGCGTCAACCTCTGACATCCGACCGCGCCATTCTCTATGACAACTGCCGTGCCACTCGGCGCGCGTCGCGCGGGCGCGGAAAGCGCGGCAATGCGCGCGTGTTCGCGCCGGGCACACGAATTTTCATCCCGCCGCCGTGATACTTGCTTCGCGCACGGGCGCGCGCCGGCACGCGCCCGAAAGGCCCCCGTGGCGCGCGCGCGTGTGAAAGCTGACTCGTGGACGCGGGGTGCGAAGCAGGTGCGCGCTGCGAAGGAGGTAGCGACGTTTTGCGGTAGTGTCCTAGTTTCGGGATTTCTCCGTGCGTCCTCCGTGGCCTCTGTGACTCCGTGGTGAGTGCTTAAGTCTCTTACCTCACCACGGAGACACGGAGAACACGGAGGGCGCACGGAGGAAAATCAAATTAGGACACCACTCGTTTTGCGCGCGGCTTGACGAATCTTTCGCGCCGCGTCGCTCGTTAAATGAGACGCGCCTTCGCGGGGTTTGTGCCTAGCCGCTTGTGCAAGGGAACGCGCAGGCGCGCGCTTCCGTGAGGCGGTTCGCGGGCGCGCGGGGCTTCGGAGATTGTCCTTGCCAGCCCAGACCCTTCTGTAGTATTTAACTCGACCGAAACCGCGCCTTAACGCTCGCGTAGAGCTGATGGTTTATGTTATAAGTCTGCTTTACTCGCGAGGCTGTCTTCGAAGACACGCAGCCGAAGTAAGCCGCACACTTCTCGGGATACGGCGATCACGGGGAGTCTCCAGTTCAAGTCAGCACAACAATCAAGTTTTAGAAAAGGAAGAACCATGCCAAGATCAATCCTCCAGCGGTCAGCCTCCGCGCTGATGATGCTGCTCCTCTGCTGCGCCTTCGGAGCGGGGCGCGCGGCGGCGCAGTCGACGACGCAGGGCGCCATCGGCGGCGTCGTCAAAGACCCGAAGGGCGCGGTCGTGCAGGGCGCGGCTGTCACCGTCAAGAACGAAGAGACGAACAAGGAGACGGCGGCGACCACGGACGACGAGGGCCGCTTCCGCGTCGTGCAGCTCGATCCCGGTAACTACACCGTGACCGTCGCCTCGTCCGGCTTCGGCAACTACACGCAGTCGAAGGTGGTGGTCGAGGTCGGGCGCGTCACGTCGCTCGACGTCCCCCTCTCCGTCGGCGGCTCGACCGAGACGGTCGAGGTGACGAGCGAAGCCCCCGTCATCAACACGACGCAGCAGGACTTCTCGACCAACGTCAATCAGGTCTCGATCAACAACCTGCCGACTAACGGTCGCCGGTGGTCGAACCTCGCCATCCTCACGCCCGGCACGACCCCGGACGGCACATTCGGCTTAATAAGCTTCCGCGGCATCTCCGGACTGCTCAACAACAACACGGTCGACGGCGGCGACAACAATCAGGCGTTCTTCTCCGAAGAGCGCGGGCGCACGCGCATCGGCTACTCGGTCAGCCAGGCCGCGATCCGCGAGTTCCAGGTCAACACCTCGAACTACTCGGCTGAGTACGGGCGCTCGGCGGGCGGCGTGATCAACGCCGTCACCAAGTCCGGCACCAACGACATACACGGGTCGGCGTTCCTCTACGACCGCAACAACAAGTGGGGCGCGCGAAACCCCCTGAGCACGATCAGCCAACTGGTGAACGGCGTCTTCACGCCCGTCGGGCTCAAGGCGAAGGACGTGCGCTACCAGTTCGGCGGCACCATCGGCGGACCCATCGTCAAGGACAAGGCATTCTTCTTCTTCAGCTACGACCAGCAGAAGCGCAACTTCCCCGGCATCGCCCGCTTCGTCACCCCCGGCTACCTGAGCACGGTCAACCGCACCACGCTCACGGCCAGAGGGTTGACCTCCGATCAGATCGACACGTCGCTGAACTTCATCAACAGCCTGACGGGCGAGGTCCCGCGCAAGGGCAATCAGAAGCTCTTCTTCCCGAAGCTCGACTGGAACATCAACTCCAAGAACACGCTCACGGCGACCTACAACCGCCTGCGCTGGGCTTCGCCCGCGGGCGTGCAGACGGCGGCGACCGTGACGCGCGACCGCGCCGGCTTCGGCGACGACTTCGTCACCGCCGACTCCGTCAACCTGCGGCTCACCTCGACGCTTTCGAGCAGCCTGCTCAACGAGGGCCGCTTCCTGTGGTCGCACGAGCTCGACTCGCAGATCGCCAACCCGCCCTTGCCGGGCGAGCCGACCACGGCGGACGGCAACTCCCCGCAGGTCGCCCTGACGAACGGCATCACCTTCGGCAAATCGACCTCCTTGGACCGTAAGGCCCTGCCCGACGAGAGGCGCTTCCAGTTCGCCGACACGATGACGCTCACGAGCGGGAACCACACCTTCAAGTTCGGCACAGACGTCTCCCACGTCAGAGACATCGACGACAACCTGTTCACCGGGGCCGGCTCCTACACCTACTCCAACATCAACGACTTCATCGTCGATTACGTGAACTTCACCACGAACGGCGCGCTGAGGGCGGCGGGCAGGCAGTGCGCCACGCTCGCGAACCCGGCCACGTCCACCCGGCTCGCGGGTAAGTGCTACACCAGCAACTTCGCGCAGGGTTTCGGGCCGCCCCGCTTCCAGCTCGCGACCACCGACTTCGCCTTCTTCGCGCAGGACGACTGGCGCACCACGCCGCGCCTGACCCTGAACCTCGGCCTGCGCTGGGAGTACGAGAAGTTCCCGCAGCCCTTCCTCGTCAACCCCGCCGTGCCGCAGACGGCCAACAGGCCGAGCGACAAGAACAACTTCGGCCCGCGCATCGGCTTCGCGTGGGACATCAACGGCGACGCCAAGACTTCCTTGCGCGGCGGCTACGGCATCTACTACGGTCGCGTCATCGGCTCGACCATCATCAACTCGCTGATCAACACCGGCCTTGCGTCCGGACAGGTCGTCAGCTCGGTAGCGGCCAACGCGCCTTCGGGCACGGCGACCGCCCAGATACCTCTGGGTAATCCGGCTGCGCCGATCTTCCCGAACCTTCTGCCCACCGCGCCTTCCGGCACGGCGTCGGTGCAGTTCTTCGAGGACAACTTCCAGAACCCGCTCATCCATCAGGGCGACGTGGTCATCGAGCGCCAGATCATGCGTAACACGGTGGTCTCGGCCTCTTACCTCTTCAGCTTCGGGAAGCACCTGCCGAGCTTCGTCGACGTCAACCTGAGCCCCGCGACCACCACGCGCACCGTCAACATCGTCGACGGGCCTTTCGCGGGTCAGAACTGGACGTTCCCCTACTTCCTTGGGGCCGCGAGGCCGAACCCGAACTTCGGTTTCATCGATCAGATCAGCAGCAACGTCTCGTCGAAGTACCACGCGCTCGTCTTGCAGGCGAACCGCCGCCTGACCAACGGGCTCCAGTTCCAGACCAGCTACACGCTCTCGCGCGCGTCCGACAACGGGCAGACCTCGACGACCTTCACGCCGAGCTTCTCCGGCCCCTTCGACCCCTTCAATCTGGCGGGCGAGAACGGCCTGTCGGCTTTCGACCGGCGGCACAAGTTCGTGGCGAGCGCCGTCTACAACACCGACTTCGCCGGCCTGAAGGATAACAAGGTGGGCCGCGCGATCTTCAACGGCTGGACCATCGCCCCGATCTTCAACGCCTTCTCCGGCGCGCGCTACACCGGCAACACGTCGGGCTCCGCCGTCAGCGGCGTCTTCGGCTTCAGCCAGGCGGGCGGCGTCAACGGCTCGAACGGCTCGCTGCGTTTCGCGCTCGTGCCGCCCAACTTCTTCAAGCAGCCGAACATCTGGTACGCCGACCTGCGTATCTCGCGCCGTTTCCGCATCACGGAAAAGTCGCGGCTGGAAGTGCTGGCCGAGGGCTTCAACATCTTCAACCGCACGCAGGTCACCAGCGTGAACACCACGATCTATAACATCTCGACCTCCGGCTCGAACGTGATCGCGACGTTCAACCCCGCCTTCGGAACCACGACCGGCGCCGACGGCTTCTTCTTCCGCGAGCGGCAAATTCAGCTTGCCGTCCGCTTCGAGTTCTAGACAGGAGCCGACTCCACAGACCGCGGGGCTCGCTCACGCACGTGAGCGAGCCCCGCGATTTTTTACCGCCTCACACGAACGCACGAACGCAGCGCCTTCTTCGACGAAGGCGCGCTCCCTTTCCCGACCCCGCGCCTCAACTCGCCCCGACTCGCCGTTGTCCGAAGACAGGGCAAAGCCGTCGTGCGTTTCCGTACATCGCGGGCGGCGCGCGTCTTCCCGCGCACACGCCGCGCGCGCGCATTCGGCTCTCAGTTAAAGACTTCCCCGGCGGGCGACCGGGGCGCGCCCCGTTGGCACGGGCGTTGCCGAGTCTCTGACATGAGCGGGGCGGTCGCCGCCAATTTTCTGCACGGAGGAATCAACCGATGGGCTTACCGAATGAAGACGAGATGAAGGGCAAAATGGATCAGGCGTCGGGCGCGATCAAGGACAAGGTCGGCGAGATGACCGGCGACCGCGATCTCGAAGAGCGCGGCGAGGCGCAGCGCGCCGGCGGCAACATCCAAGAGGGCTTCGGCACCGCGCGCCGCAAAGTCGGCGACGCCATCGAAGACGTCGGCGACGCGATCAAGAGATAGCTCGTAGCTGTTAGCTGTTAGCTGTTAGCTATTAGCTGTCAGCCAGCAGATGATCAGCAAGAAAGGGTCGGCCACTCTTCAGTCGCCGACCCTCCCTCTTTGGCCCAAGCCATACCAAATACTAATCGCCGACCGGGTGGTCGCTATCAGTTAATAGCTCTTAGCTAAAGGCTAATAGCTAACAGCTAACAGCTACTCCTGCCTCACGTGCTCCGCGCCGAGGTCTGCGAGGAGGCGTTCGAGCACGTCGGAGTCCTCGTCCGACTTGGCCTCGACGCCGATCAGGATGCCGCCGACGTGCAGGCCCGCCTCGTAAACGCGCGCGCGGTGTTCGGGGATGCCGACGCCGACGAGCGCGCCGATCAGTCCGCCAGCCGCGCCGCCCGCGCCCGCCCCGACGAGCGCCGCCGCTAGTGGCCCCGCGATGACGACGCCCAGACCCGGCAGCACGACGTTCGTCCCGACCGCGAGGATCGCGGCGATGACCGCGCCGAGCGTGCCGCCGACCGCCCCTCCGATCCCCGCCCCGTCCGCCGCGTGCGTGCCCGTCTCGATGGCGAACTCCTTGGTGCGCGTCGCGTCAGACATCAGCACGCTGATCTCCTCGCGCGTGTAGCCGCGCTTGATGAGCGCGTCCACCGCCGCCTCCGCCGCCACGCGCGTCTTGAACAGGCCCGTCACGAGCTTTGCCATTCGCCCCTCACCCCGCGTTAAAATTTTCCCACACTCTACGCCCCGCGCCGCCGCCGATCAACTCGCGCGCGGGCGCGGGACACGCCGCCGGAAATTGTTGTAAGGTGTTCGCAACCGGGATCAGGGAGGGCGTTTAAATGAGCAGGGCTGTGATCTTCGACGTGGACGGCACGCTCGTCGATTCGGTCGATCTGCACGCGCGCGCGTGGCAGGAGGCGTTCCGCAAGTTCGGACGCGAGGTCGAGTTCGAAAGGGTGCGCCACGAGATCGGCAAGGGCGGCGATCAGTTGATGCCCGTCTTCTTCTCCGCAGAAGAACTCGACAAGTTCGGCGACGAGATGGAGAAGCACCGCGGCGAAATCTACAAGCGCGCATACCTCCCGCACGTGCGCCCGTTCCCGAAAGTCCGCGAGCTGTTCGAGCGCATCCGGCGCGACGGCAACCGCGTCGCCCTCGCCTCGTCGGCGAAGGAGGACGAACTCGGAGTTTACAAAGACCTCGCGAACATCTCAGACCTCGTCGAGGAGGAGACTTCCAAGGACGACGTGGCGAAGTCGAAGCCGCACCCGGACATCTTCGCCGCCGCGCTCGCGCGCCTCGGCGACGCCACCGCCGCGCGCGCCGTCGTCGTCGGCGACACGCCGTGGGACGCCAAGGCCGCGGGCAAAATAAACTTGAAGACCGTCGGCGTCCTCTGCGGCGGCTTCCCCGAGGCCGAGCTGCGCGCCGCGGGCTGCGTGGCCGTCTTCCGCGACCCCGCCGACCTCCTCGCGCGCTACGAGCAGACGCCGTTTTCGCGTTCGTGGGCGGCGACCACGTAAGCCATGACGAGACGGCTGCCATCCATCTTCATCGCGTCGCTCCTGCTCTGCTCTGCCGCCGCCGCGCAGATCGTCAACTCCGTGCGCGAGTACCGGCGCGCGAACGAGCGGCGCATCCTCTCGGAGTTCGTCCAACTGCTCTCGCTCCCGAACGTCGCCTCCGACCGCGAGAACATCCGCAAGAACGCCGCGCGCCTCGTCGAGATGATGACCGCCCGCGGCCTCAGCCCGCGCCTGCTCGAAGCCGCGACCGCGGGCGTCCCGCCCGCCGTCTACGGCGAGTGGAGAGTCCCCGGCGCGACGCGCACCGTCGTCTTCTACGCGCACTACGACGGCCAGCCGACCGACCCCGCGAAGTGGGTGGGAACGCGACCCTGGGAGCCGACGCTGCGCGACGCGCCGTTCGAGTCGGGCGGGAAAATTCTGCCGCCGCCCGCGGCCTCCGATCCGCTCAACCCCGAATGGCGTCTCTACGCGCGCTCGTCCTCGGACGACAAGGCGGGCGTGATGGCGATCCTCACCGCCTTCGACGCGCTCAAGGCCCGCGGCGTCGCGCCCACCGTCAATCTAAAATTCTTCTTCGAGGGCGAAGAGGAGGCGGGCTCGCCGCACATCGTCGAGATCATGTCGCGCCACAAAGACGTGCTCGCGTCCGACGCGTGGATCATCTGCGACGGCCCCGTCCACCAGTCCGGTCGCAAGCAGGTCGTCTTCGGCGTGCGCGGCGACACGAACGTGGACGTGACCGTCTACGGCGCGAAGCGACCGCTGCACAGCGGCCACTACGGCAACTGGTCGCCGAACCCCGCGATGATCCTCGCCAAGCTGCTCGCCACGATGAAAGACGACGCCGGGCGCGTGACGATCCCCGGCTGGTACGACGGCGTGGAGCCGCTCGGGGAGGCCGAACGGCGCGCCCTCGCCGACGCGCCAGCCTACGACGAACAACTGAAGAAGGAGCTGGGCGTCGCGCGGCCCGAAGGCGCGGGCAAGTCTCTGCTCGAACTGATCAACCAGCCCTCGCTCAACGTCAACGGGCTCGCGAGCGCCGAGACCGGCGCGCTCTCGCGCAACGTCATCCCGACGACCGCCACCGCCGCGCTCGACCTCCGCCTCGTCAAGGGCAACGACTACCGCCGGCAGGTCGAGCGCCTCGTCGCGCACATTAAAAGAGAGGGCTTTTACGTCGTCGATCACGATCCGACCGACGCCGAGCGCGCGGCCCACCCGCTCGTCGCGAAAGTGACGCACCGCGCGGGCGGCTACAACGCCGAGCGCACGCCGATGGACTTGCCCGTCTCGCGCTCGGTCGTCGAGGCCGTGCAGGCGACCTCCGGCGAGAAGATCGTGCGGATGCCCACGCTCGGCGGCAGCCTCCCGCTCTCGCTCATCCGCGAGACGCTGAATGTGCCGACGATCACCGTCCCCGTCGCCAACTACGACAACAACCAGCACGCCGAGAACGAAAACATCCGCCTCCAAAACCTCTGGGACGGCATCGACACCTACGCCGCGCTGATGACGATGCGCCCGCCCGCGAAGAAATGAACTGCCGCGCTGCAAGCAGCGCGGTATCAAAATAAATCCAGTTGGCCGTTACCTGTGAACTGACCCTGTTGTCGCACGTAATTCTTAATCATTTGCTCGTTGCCATGCGCGCCGACGGTCGTGATGAAATACCCG